>JAKFEW010000002.1:0-76138 GCA_036675505.1 Candidatus Sericytochromatia bacterium | reverse complement strand
CCGCCCCCTCGGTGGCGCCGACGTCCCTCCCCTCGGCCGCGCCGACGGCTGCGCCGACGGCCGCGCCCTCGGCCGCGCCCACGCCGATCGCGACGCCGGTCGCGACGCCCGTGCCCACCGCGCGGCCGACCACGCCCGTGGCGACGCCGACGCCTGTGCCGGCGGCGATCGACGTCGAGGCCGTGATCGCGGCGGGCCTGCGCCGCGACCTGCTCGCCGCCAACCAGGCCTACCTCCTGCGCTACTACCTTCCCACGCTCGACGCCAGCCGCCGCGCCGCGCTCGACGGCCTGCTCACGGCGGCGCGCGGCGACGTGGAGCGCGTCTTCGTGCTCAAGGCGCTGGCCGCCGGCGAGCCGGATGCCTACGTCGCCGCCTACGCCGCCGAAATCCGCGGCTACGACGAGGCCACGCTGATCGCGGGCTCGACGATGCGCGACGACCTCGACCTCGTGCAGCAGTGGGAGGATTCCTGCGGCCCCTCGCTGCTCATGTGCGCCGCCGGCGAGGTGGACCCGCGCTATGCCTGGGAGATCAACAAGGCCTTCGCCGTCACCGAGATCGATCCGTACGGGCGCAACGAGGCGCTCGCGGCCCAGCAGAAGGCCTGGCTCGAGGAATACGGCGGCCTGGCGGTCGAGCGCGGCGGCACCGGCGGCCGCGGCATCGGCATCCTCTACTTGCTCAACGACAAGCTGAGCCCGATCACCAAGGCCAGCTACGCCGTCGCGCCGGTGGACGACACGGCGACGGCGGTCGCCGCGATCGCCGAGAGCCTGGCCGCGGGCTACGACGTGCCGCTGCGCCTGGCCTGGGATCCGCCGCCCACCGAGGACGGGCCCGCGCACTTCATGCTGGCGATCGCCGCAAGCGGCTCGCCAGGCTCCCTGCGCCTGCAGATCCACGACTCGTTCACGGGCAAGACCGCCTGGGTCGCGGAGGCCGACATCGCAGCCGCCCGGTTCTCGCCGATCTTCGCGCGCTACGGCCGGCTCACCCACTACTACGCGCCGACGCCGCTCAGCAACTGAATCCTCGTCGCGTGGCGTGACGGTCGTCGCTTGACCGTAATGCCCTGAGGTTATACCATTGCTATGAACGGATTATGCTTCGGTTAAACACAAGCCGAAGGCCGTTCCTGGAAGGTACAACCGTCATGAACGTCTCCGACATCCGCAGCTTCGCCGCCCGCCACCTCGTCCGCCTGCTCGCCGAGGCGCCCGCCGCCAAGGCCACCACCGAGAGGCCCAGGCGCCCGGCGCCGGCGCCCACCATGAGCCTGGACCGCTGGGGCACGATCCTCGAGGTCGGGCCGTCGCGCGTGGGCGATCGCTTCGCGCTCGGCCGCATCCGCTTCCGAACGGACGAGGGCACCGAGAGCAACTTCCTCGTCGAGCGCGGCCACACCTACCTCAGCTTCAACTGGCTCGACGACCGCGGCGTCTGGCAGCGCAAGCGCGCGGCCTTTCACGAGCTCAAGCCCGGCATGCGCGCCGAGGTCTGGGGCGAGGAAGGCGCGGCCGAGGCCGTGCTCGTCGAAGGCCTGCCGCGCGTCACGGCCTGAGCCTCTCGCCTCAGCCGAGCTCGCTCCCATCCGCGGTCCAGGTCAGGTAACGCAAGACGTCGGTCTGGCTGAGCATCCCCACCAGGCGGCCATCGGCGATCACGGGCAGCCGCCCGCGCCCGTCCTTGGCCAGCAGCGGCAGGGCCTCGCCAACGCCCATCGCGGGCGTGAGGGCCGGCAGCGCCGCCGCCGGCACCATCACGTCGGCTGCCGTCAGGTCGTCCCAGCGGTCAGGTGGCACGGCCTTCACCTCGCCGCGGCCGAGCATGCCGAGCACCCGGCCGTCCTGCACCACCGGGTAGCTACTGAACGGCTGCGGCAGGAAGTATTCGTCCACGACCTCGCGGAGCGTGAGCGCGGGGTCGAGCGTGACGGGTGCTGCGATCATCAGCCGGCCGACCGGCACGCGGTTCAGCGTCTGGGTGACCACGAGCTGGAGGTAGCTGCCCTGCGCGGCCTGGTAAATCAGCCAGCCGAGGAAGGCCATCCAGAAGCCGCCGAACCAATCGCCGCCGATGAAGCGGGCCAGGCCGACGCCGATCAGGACGGCCGCGAAGGCCCTGCCACCGTAAGAGGCCCAGCGGGTCGCCTTGCGGAGATCATGCGTCCAGGCCCAGGCCGCCGCGCGGAACACCCGGCCGCCGTCGAGCGGGAAGCCCGGCAGCAGGTTGAACAGCGCGAGCCCCACGTTGATGACGCCCAGCCAGCCGAGCGCCTCGGCCAGACCAGCCGGGGCGCCGGCGGCGCCGGCCCACGCCGCGAGCGCGAAGAAGCCGCCGCCGAGCGCGAGGCTCGTGAGCGGGCCGACGATCGCGATCCAGAACTCCGCCCACGGGCTGCGCATCTCGTCGGGCGCCTCGGACACGCCGCCGAACAGGAACAGCGTGATGCGCGTGACCGGATGGCCCATCCGGCGCCCCATGAGGGCGTGGGCGAGCTCGTGAAGCAGCACGCAGCCGAAGAACGCGAGCGCGGTCACGAGCCCGAGGAGCCAGTACAGGCCAGGCTGGAGGCCGGCCTGCCATTCGGGGAAGACGCGGGTCGCCAGGCTGAGCGCGACGAGCCCGAAGATCAGGAACCAGCTCGCGTTGATCTCGATGGGGATGCCGAAGAGCCTCCCGACCCGGATGTTGTCGCCCATGTCTGCCTCCAGCCTCGCCCGGCGGGCGCGGCGTCAGGTGAGCCTGCGGATCACCTTCGCCGGCACGCCGCCCGCGAGCACGCCGGGCGGCACGTCCCGGGTCACGACGGCGCCTGCCGCGATCACCGCGCCCTTGCCGATCGTGACGCCCTTGAGCACCGTCACATGCGTGCCGAGCCAGACGTCGTCCTCGAGCACGATCGGCGCCACCTTGGGCGGGCCGTCGCGCCGGTCGGTGCCGTGGAAGTCGTTGTCGATCAGCGTGCAGTGGGGCGCGATGTTCACGCGGTCGCCGATGCGGATGTGCAGCGAGGCGGAGAGGGTCGTGCCGTTGTTCACGAAGGTGTCGTCGCCGATCTCCAGGCGCGCGCCGGGGCCTGCGTAGAGCTGCACCTTGGCGAGGTAGGAGAAGACGCAGAACGCACGCCCGATCACGATCTCGCCGCCTTCGTTCTCCACGACGGGGAAGCCGCGCACGCGCGCGCCCGGCCCGACGCGCGTGCAGCCGCGCAGGGCGATCGGCGCGATCAGGCGCTTGAGGAGGTACTGCACGGCCCGGCGGGCGAGCAGGCGCGGGTCACGCGGCAAGGTGGCCGGGCTGACGGCGTGCGTGGTCATGCGAGTCTCCTCCCCTCGGGGTCAGCGGCCATGAGGCGTGGGCACCCAGCGCACCGCGGCGCCTGAAAGCGCCTTCCACGTCGCGCCGGCCATCTGCCAGGTGAAGCGCGGCAGTTGCCCCACCCCGCGCAGCAGCCGGAGGTAGTCGCGGCGACTCGCGCCGTCGAGCCACATGGCGATCAGCACGTAGGCCACGAAGCCGAGGCAGACGCCGAGCCACACCCAGGCCGGCCAGAGGCCGGGCAGGCCCGGCAGGATCGTCGCCAGCAGCAGGAAGCCGCCCATGCCGGCGAGCAGCAGGCTACGCGGCGCGGCGACGAGGAAGAGCGCGGTGTCGAGCGCGAGCGCGTCGCCGGTGGCTGCGAAGCGCCGCATCAGCGGACCGAAGTAGGCCCGCGCCACCTGGCCGCGGCCCGCCATCCAGCGGTTCCGCTGGGTGCCCATGGCCTCGGCGCGCGCGGTCTTCTCGTCATAGACCACCGCGTGGTCCGTCCAGCGCACCGGCGTGCCCGCGAGGGCCAGCCGGGCCTGCCACTCGCAGTCCTCGACCACGGTCTGGCCGACCTCCGCGATGAGGCTGTCGAAGAGCGCGACCTGGTAGCCGACGCCGCTGCCCATCAACGGGCCGCCCAGGCCGAGCCGCATCCGCCCGGCGGCGCCGACGCGGTGCGTGCACAGCTCGGTGAGCGCGTCGAGGCCGGCCGTGCCGCCGTCAGGGTTCTTGGCCTTGCGGATGCCCTGGACGACCGGATGGCCGCGCGAGAGCTCGGCCGCGATCGCCCCCAGGAAGTCGGGCGCGGCCTGGTTGTCGGCGTCGAGGACGACGACGCCGAGGTGCCCGCGGTGACGGACGTGCTGCCAGAGCCAGGCCAGCGCCTGGCCCTTGGTGCTCGGGCCATCGGTGAACCGCTCGAGCACCGTCGCGCCGGTGCGACGCACGATCGCCGCGGTCTGGTCGTGGCAGTTGTCGGCCACCACGAAGACGTCGAAGCCGTCGGCCGGGTAGATCTGCGCCGCGAGCGCGTCGAGCGCCCCGCCGATCACGGCTTCCTCGTCGTGGGCCGCGATCAACACGGCGATGCGACGGGGCGGCGCCGCCGGCGGCTCCGCGGGTGCGGGCGGGTACGCCCGCGCGAGCAGGGCACCCACGAGCGGATAATAGAGGTACACGGCCTGGAACAGGACGAGCACCTGCGCGAGCCCGAAGCCGAGTGCTGCGAGGGCGACGACGAGGGTCGTGATCATGGGACCTCCGCGGCCCTAGCGGACCTGGACCGGCCGACGTCGCAGCGCGCCGAGCGCGCGCCAGAAGGTCAGGCCGGCCGCCGCCTTGGCGCGGTAGAGGGCCTGCGAGGCGGGCGGGTAGTGCTTGGCTACGAACCGCGCCCGGTTCTCGATCTCCATCTTCTTCATCTGGGTGACCGCGTTGCGCGATGAGCCGCCGCCGTAATGCACGATGCGCGCGTGCGGCATGAACCAGACCTCGTGGCCAGCCTTGCGCATCCGCATCTGCCAGTCGATCTCCTCGCCGTACATGAAGAAGCTGTCGTCGAGCATGCCCACGTCGTGCAGCACCTTCCGGCGCACCATCATCACGGCCCCGCAGACCCAGTCGACGCGGCGGTTGACCGAGTGGTCGAAGAACTCGAGCAAGGGCGTGCGCGCGTACCGCTTGGCCCAGAGCATCGTCATGAGGCGGTTCTCGACCATCGAGCCCAGCGTAGAGTAGAAGTTGTGGGCCGAGGGCTGGAGGCTGCCATCGGCGTTGAGCAGCTTGCAGCCCAGCGCGCCGATGTGCGATTGGGCGTGCATGTGCGCGACCATCTTGTCGAGCGCCCCGTCGAGCACGACCGTGTCCGAGTTGAGCAGCAAGACGTATTCGCCCTGGCAGAGCGGGAACGCCTGGTTGTTGGCCGCGGCGAAGCCCAGGTTGCGCTGGTTCGCGATCAGGCGGACCTCCGGGAATTCCTTCCGCACCATCGCCTGGCTACCGTCGGTCGAGCCGTTGTCGACGACCCAGACCTCATGGGAGATCACGGTCTCCTCCCGCACGCTCGTGAGGCAGTTTCGGAGCAGGTTGCGGGTGTTCCAGTTGACGATCACGATCGAGAGCACGGGGGTGCCCATATGCCGACCTCCTCTGCTACGTGTGCCGCCCGGGCGGCGTTCCTGCCTCAGCATAGCCAAAGCCGCAGGAGGGGGCTTGTGCGAATCGCCTAAGTTTGCCTGGCGGGTCCCGTCGTGGCAGCGGATTCAGGAGAAGGTGAATTGAGAGGGCGCCGGCGACGGCGTGCCGCTGGGCGTGGCGCTGGGCCCTGGTGATGCGGACGGGGCCTGCGAGGCGTCGGGAGCGGGGCTCGCGCTCGCGCCCGCTGGGGTGGGCGTGGGCGCAGGCGTGGATGAAGGGGGCTCGGGCGGCGGGGTCGCGCCCTTCTTCACGTGCTCGAGCAGGCCGAAGCCGATCTGCTGGTCGCCGGTGACGGGCAGCTTGCGGCCCCACCAGGAGACCAGCCCGACGTCCTTCGCGAAGTAGGCGTAGCCGAGGCGATCGCCGTCTTCCGCCCGCACCTTGAGGGTGGTCTTGTACGCCTTGCCGTTGATCGTCACCTCGTCGACGTCGCTGACGGTCATCGACGTCGAGCCGAAGGTCCAGCCGCCCCCGTACTTGAGCGGCAGCTGCAGCACCTGGCGCTCGTCGCCCTCGCCCTCGATCGTTTCCCAGACGCCGTCGCGGTTCTTGAGCCAGGTCACCCTGGCCTGGGACCCATGCGCGCTGCCGTCTGCGAGCTTGAGCTGGAGCGTGCGCTGACCCTCGGCCGTGGTGTCGGCGCCGCTCTTCGTGACCTTGCCGACCGTCAGGGTCATGGTGCCCTGCACGCTCGCGCCCTGTGTCACGACCTCGTACTTCCACTGCATGCCTTCTGCCAGCGGGAAGTAGTCGCCGGCGGGGACGCTGGGGATCGGGGCGGGTCGCGACGGGGTGCCTGTGGGCGCCGGGCAGCCGCTCGCAGCGACGGCGGCGAACAGCGCGGCGAGGAGGAGCGGGCGAGCGGTCAAGAGGCCTCCAGGTGCACGGGGGACTGCTTACCAAAATAACACGGCCCCCGATCTTCCAGTTTTGAGTTTTGAGTTTTGGGATTTGAGTTGGGTCGGTGTTCGTTGCCCAACCCAGGGCGCATGGCTCCAAATACTCAGCTGCCCAACTCAAATCTCAAAACTCAAAACTCAAAACTGAAAGCTCGGGCCCATGCCCGGCGGGCGCTTCACCGGTGCGCCCGGGGCGCCCATCGGTGCCACGATCGGCGCGGCTGGCGCGGGCGTCCGCACGGGGCGGGTCGTCGGCCAGGGCGTCACGACGCTGCCGCCCAGGTGGTGCGAGAGGATCGTCGCGTCGCGCGCGAGGGCCTCGGCGGCCGGCACCACGTCGAGCGTGCGCAGCGCGAGGTCCTGGCCGAGCCGGCTCGCGCGCTCGTCGAGCACCGCGACCTCGGGCCGCCTGACGCTGGTCAGCCACTTGCGCCCGAGCTGCAGCGCCATCGCCGCGCGGCGGGCGTCGTTGGCGCGCCAGGCGGTGGCGACCTGGCGGAACGACTCGGCAGCGCCGGCGAGCGCGTCGCCGTCATGGGTCCCGCCCATGTGGACGCCTTCCCCGCGCCAGGTCTGGGTCTCCCGACTGCCGCCAGGGTCGGCCCAGCCCTGGGCGAGCGGGATCGGATCGCCGGGGGCGGCCACGGCCGGCGTGGCGAGCAGGAGCACGAGGGTGAGCGTGAGGCGCATGGATGTTCTTTACCCTCCGCAGCGGCCACGAAGGCCCTCTCCATCTCCTTGAGCCGCAGGCGCTACCCTCCGCAGCGGCCACGAAGGCCCTCTACATCGCCTTGAGCCGCAGGCGCTCGCCTTGAGCCGCAGGCGCTACCCGTCGCACCGGTGCGACGATCCGCCGTGGCTCAGTGGAAGCTCGCGGGGCCGACTTTCCCCCAGCCGGACGCGGGCGCGGGCGCCGCCGGAACGCTCGCGCGCTGCGAGGCGAGGCTGTTGAAGAACAGCCCGAGCTCCGCCGCGCCCACCTTCCACGAATACCGCTCCGTGATCCGCTCGCGCGCCGCCCGGCCGATCCGCGCGCCGAGCGAGGGGTTGTCGAGCAACGCCTCGATCGCCATCGCGAGCTGGGCGCGGTCGTCCGTCGGCACCACCACGCCGCAGTCGTCGAGCAGCCGCGGGATGTCCGACATCGTCGTCGAGATGACCGGCAGGCCCATCGCCATCGCCTCGTAGAGCTTCATCGGCATCTGGCCGACCGACGCGTGCGTGGGCTTCTGCGGCAGCACCACGATGTCCGCCATCGCGAGGAACTCCGGCGTGCGCGTCGGCGGCTGGGTGCCCATCAGCACCACGCGGTCGTCGGCCGCGGCGATCGCCCGCGCGTACGGCGTGACCGGCCCCACGATCACGAGCCGCCAGTCGCGCCGCTGCTCGCCGAGCGTGGCGAGCGCGCCGATGATGTCGCCGACGCCCTTGCTCGGGTGCGCGATCCCCGCGAAGACGATCAGCTGGTAGTCGTTCAGGCCGTAGGCCTTACGCAGCGTCTCGCGCGGGTAGCGCGACGGATCGAAGAGGTCGGTGTCGACATACTGGGGCGCCATCAGGCCGCCGTAGCGCTGCTGGAAGAAGCGGCTCACCACCGTGCGGCCGTCGGCCAACGCGATCAGCTTGTCGAGCGCCCAGGTCGCGAGATAGTTGTTCGGCTCCTGCAGGCGCGGCAGCGCGTAGGCCATGTTCTTGAGCGTGTACTTGCTCCACGGGTGCACCATGAAGAGCTCCCAATCGTCGACGTCGACGACCACCGGGATGCCCGTTTCGAAGCGGTGCTTGAGCGCGACGCCGTAGGAGCTCGGGCGGGGCTTCATGGCGTAGATGACGTCACCCGTGATGAGCGAGCGCAGCTCGCGCTCGGCGTCCTGGTAGGAGCGCCCGCCGCCGACCATCACGGGCGTGTAGGGGAAGTCTCGCGGGGCGCCCGGATCGAGCTTGTCGGGGTCCATCACGAAGCCGAGCACCTCCACGTCGAAGCGGCGCTGCAGCATCTTGGCGAGCAGCCGCACGCGGTAGAGCGGGGCCGAGATTTCGTCGGAGGCGATGATGGTGATTTTCATGCCGGGCTCCTTACAAAGGGGGCGACGATGCCGGACGGTGTTGGCCGATCAGGACGATCAGGCCGAGCGAGAGCCAGAAGAACTCGCTGATCGGCTTCTGGGCGATGATGTCGTTCGAGAACGCGCCGACGAGCAAGGCTGCGAGCACGCTGAGGCAGCCGAGGGCGATCGCCTTGAGCTGCGGGTCGACCGTCTCCCGGTAGACGCGGTACGCATGGACCAGCGCCAGCCCGCAGATCCACAGCCAGAGGCCGAGGCCGACCCAGCCCATCTCGAGCGCCACCTTGAAGTAGTAGTTGTCGGTCGGCACGCCCACCACGGACTTGCGCACCGACTGGCCGCCTGAAACGCGCCGCGCGCCGCCGCCTGAGGTGTTGATGCCGAAGCCGAACGGCCGCTTGGCGATCTCCGGGGCGTACAGCGTCATGTAGCCTGTGCGGACGTTGAAGCTCGCGTCCTCGGTCGGGTTGGTGGCGGTGGCGAGGCGGTCGAGGAAGCGCGTGTTGCCGGAGGCGGCGAGCAGGCCGAGGCCCAGGCAGCCGACCAGCACGAGCGAGACGCCGAGCTTCCAGCTGCGCGACGCCAGGATCATCACCAGCGCCCCCGCGGCCAGCGCGACGACCGGGCCGCGCGAGTAGCTCACGGTCATGCCGTAGAGCATCGGCAGCGTGCCGAGCGCGAGCAGGATCCGCATCCAGCCGCGCGCGGACAGCGCCATCGCGAAGGCCAGCAGGACGCCCATGATCATGAGGAAGCCGAAGGTCGCGGCGTCGCCCACCGTCGAAAAGACGCGGGTGTAGCCGCCCAGGATGTGGGTCTTGGCGTTGCCCTCGGCGAGCAGCCAGGCCATCTCCTGCCAGAGCAGGCCGTGGTGGTGCTGGAAGATGCCGTAGGCGCCCTCGGCCATCAGGAGCGCCAGCCAGAACCAGACCAGGCGCGAGATCGCGCGCTTGGTGCGGAAGTAATAGAGGATCAAGAAGAAGCCCACGATGCGCGCCGTGACCCGCAGGCCATACAGGCCGAACATGATCGAAGGCGCCGAGGGGTTGAACACCTCGACGCACTGGTAGGCCAGGAAGGCCACCACCGCCAGCGTGAGCGGCGAGGCGAAGATCTTCCAGTCGCGCCGCATCACGAGGTCGAGCACGAGCCTGACCGTCATGATGAGCAGCAGGCCGTCGAGCGCGAGGCCGATCGGGCCCGTGTTCGAGGGCGGCATCATGCGGATCACGAACGCCAGGATCGTGGAGTAGCCGATCAGGCAGTAGATGCCGAACTCGACGTTCACCGCGACCAGCGTCAGCAGCGGCAGCGTGACCAGCCCGATGATGGCGAGCCGGTTCATCTCCACGACGCTCATGACGAGCAGGGCGGCGAGCGCCAGGGCGAAGAGCACCCAGCCCAGGGTCTGAACCTGGCCGGGCGCCTTCGAGGGCGCTGAACGCTGGAGGATGTTGGCGGTCATGGGGCGTACCTCGGGGGCCTGGGCGGGCTCACGCCACGCCGCGGCCCAGCACGGAAGCACCGCGCGTGGACGCAGGTGCGCCGGTCTCGGCGAGCTCGTCGTCGTGCTCGCGCAGCGACATCAGGTAGCTGATGAACACGCCGAGGCCGAAGCTGAGCAGGAAGCCGAGGATCAACTTGAGCAGGAGCTTCGAGCTGAGCGGGTCCTTGGGCGGCACCGCCGAATCGACGACGGAGACGTTGAGGTTGGCGGCGCCCTGCGCGACCAGGTTCGACTGGCCGTGTTTCGCTTGCAAGTCGACGTACTGCGTCTCGGCGATCTTCACCTCACGCTGCAGCTGCTCGTAGGTCACCTGGTTCACGCTCGATTGCCGGGCCATCGGCTTCATCTGCGCGATCGAGGCGTTGAGGCTCGCGAGGCGGGCCGAGTTCATCGCGACGTCGGCGCGCAACCCGACGAGCCGCGCGCTCGCGTCGGCCAGCGCCGGGTTCTGGTCGACCGCCTCGACGGTGGTCGTGCGCAGCTGGCTCTTGGCCCGCGCGATCTGGTTCTGGAGGTTCTTCACGACCGGCGAGTCGGCGCCGTAGATGTCCCGCGCGTCCATCAGGTTCATCTGGAGCTCGCGGACCTTCTCGGTCGCCGTCAACACGTTGCCGTTGTTCAGGATCCGCTGCGAGAGCAACGGATCGCGGCGAATCGCGCCGAGCTCGCGCGAGACCACGGCGAGCGCCGCGGACGCCGCCGCGAGGTTGCGCGCGGCCTCGTCGCGCTGGGCGATCAGGTCGCCCACGCGCGCCGGCACGTCGGCCTGCATCTCGGGCACGTACGCGCCCTTGAAGCCCTTGAGCTTGGACTCGGCCTGGCGCAGCCGGCGCTCGGCCGCCTTCACCTGGCTCTCGAAGAAGGACTTGTTCGAGCGGGCGTCTTGCGACTGGCTGGTGGCGTAGTACTGCATGAACTCCCGCACGAGCGTGTTCACGAGCTCGGCCGACTGCCCGGGCCCTTCGGCCTCGGCCTCGACCTTGAGCAGGCCGGCCTGGCCCATACGCGAGACCGTGATGCGGTCCGCGAGGTCCTCGGCGTTGGTCTTGAGGCCGAGCGTCGCGATCGTGTTCTCGAGCACCGTGCGGCTCTTGAGCAGCTCGGTGATGTTGGCGACGATCGTGCCCTGGGAGAACCAGTCGCCGCCGCCGCCGAGCGGATCCTTCACGCCGATGCCGGAGTTCATCGTGGTGTACGCGACCCAGGTCTTCGGGCTGTTGATCGTGTAGTAGGCGATGCCGCCTTCGGTCGCCACGACCAGCGCGACGATCAGCGGCAGGCGCTTCTTGATGAGCTTCCAGACCATCTTGACGACGGAGCCCGCGCCAGGCGCCTCCGCCGCGTATTGGGCCTGCGTCGGGCCGTAGAACTCGGCGCCCGTCGCGAGGGCCATCGAGGGCTGCGGCATCATCGTGGGGTGGCGCATGGCCATCGCCTGGTAGGACGCGAGCGCGACCGTCGGCCCCGCGTGCAGCGAGGCGAGGGATTGGGCCATCGCGTTCAGGCGCGGCTGGTAGGGCCCGAGCTCGGCCGGCAGTCGCAGCACCGGCACCGGGTAGTGCATGTGGTGAAGCAGCTCGCCGGTGAGCGTCACCTCGGCGAACTCCTTGAAGGTGAGGCCGTAGCCTTCGTTCCACTCGGCGGCCGCGCGCAGCAGCACGGCCGCGCCGAGGTAGATCATGTCGCGCACGGAGCCCGAGCCGTTCATGAGCAGCTGGCTGGCCACGCGCTCGAGCAACGGCAGGTAGGCCTCGAAGCGGGCCAACGCTTCCGCGTCGGGGCTGAGGGGCGACTGGCTTTCGTCGTTCATGGCTGCTTACCTCTGTTCGGTGGTCGGGGCACCGGCACCCGGCACGATCGAGAGCGTCGGATCGCCGACCAGGGTGATCAGGTTGGCCCAGGCCTTGGCGACGTTGCCGACGGACTGCACCGAGTCCGCCCGCACCCGGTGCACGGCGAGCCGGGCACCGACCAGCGTGTTCGCGGCGGACGTTCCGCGCGCGAACTGGCGCTCCGAGACGCGCAGATCGGTCTCGGCGGCCTCGATCGCCTCGTCCGCGAAGCCGGCCACCTGCTTCGACGCCTGGTACTCCTGGTAGGCCGCCGTGACCTGGTTCGCGACCTCCATCGCGGTGCGGCGCAGCTCGGCTTCGGCGATCACCACGGCCTGCTCGGCGCGAGCGGCGGTCTTCGGCGCGGCGAGCAGATCGCCGAGGTTCAGGCCGACGCCGACCGCGGCCACCGGCAACATCGTGCCGTCCGGCGTGACGTTGCCCATCTGGGGGTTGTTGCCGAGCACGTTGTAGTTGGCGTTCGCGCGGATGGTCCGCGCCCACCACAGGTCCTGGCTCTCCTTCTCGAGCCGGGCTTGCACGAGGCGCGCCTCGGCCATCTGGATCGCGGGGTTGTGGCGAATCGCGCGGTTGAGCGCCACCTCGAGCGTGAAGTTATGGGGCTCCGCCGGCAGCCCGGCCCTCGCCGCAAAGGCCGGTCCCGCCCCCCCCAACGGCGCCAGCAGGGCCAGGCCGAGCAGCGTGGTCGCGAACAAACGCTTGTACATCTCGTTCTCCCTTCTCCGATGCCGGCCGTCTGCGCCGGGTTCTGTCTACGTGTGGTGGTGGTGTCGGTGAGAAAGTCAGCGGGCGCCGCGGCGCGCGAGCAGCGCGGGCAGCGTGCGGAAGAGGATGCTCAGGTCGCCCATGAACGTGCGCGTGACCGTGTAATAGGCGTCGAGCGCGAGGCGCTCCTTCTCCGAGAGGTCCGAGCGGCCGCTGATCTGCCACAGGCCGGTGATGCCGGCGGGCGCCAGGAACCGCGTGCGTTGCCAGTCCTCGTGCAGGGCGTCGGCCTCGTAGACCGGCAGCGGGCGGTTGCCCACGAGCCGCATCTCGCCCCGCAGCACGTTGATGAGCTGTGGCAGCTCATCGAGGCTGGTCCTGCGCAGGAACTCGCCGACGCGCGTGACGCGCGGATCGTTCTCGAGCTTGAAGAAGGCGCTGTTTCCGTACTGGTTCTGGGCCATCAGCTCCTTGACCTTCTGGTCGGCGTCCACGTGCATCGTGCGGAACTTGAAGCACTCGAAGATCTCGCCGCGCGGCAGGCCGTGGCGGTAGGGGCGGCGATCGCGCCCGACGCGCAGCTGGGTGAAGAAGGCCGGCCCGGGCGAGTCGAACTTGATCGCGAGGACCAGCAGGGCGAGGAACGGGGCGATCGCGAGCAGGCCGAGGAACGCCACGAGCTGATCGAACCAGGTGTGCATCCGCTCGACGAGCGGCTCGTGCCAGGTGGTGCCGAGCACCTCCGGCTCGTCGGAGGCATGGGCGGTGGGCGGCCAGGTGGCGAGGTCGATCCAGCCGTCCGGGTAGAGCAGCGCGCCCTCCCAGTGGGTGGCCCGGCCGACCAGCGCGCCGGGGAAGACCGCCCCGCCGGCCACCGAGGCCCCCCGGGCGAGCTCGCCGAGGCCCTCCACGGCGGCCACCGGGCCGACCTGGGCCTCCATGGTCACGCGCGCGCCGGCGCCGATCCAGCAAGGCGCGTGAAGCTTGGCCTTGGGGTGCACGATCGCGCCGGGCTCGACCCACACGCCAGGCGCCACCTCGGTGCCCGTGGGCGCCACGCCCGGAATCCGGCCGTGCAGCGCGTCGGTGAGCGCCTGCATGTAGCCGCTCGGCTGCCCGGCGTCCATCCAGTAGTCCCGCGTCGCGTAGCCGTAGACCGGCAGGTTCTTGGCGACGAGGTCCGAGAAGAAGTCGCGGCCGAAGTCGCACTGCTCGCCCAGGACATGGACGAGCGCTTCCGGCTCGATCAGGTAGATGCCGGCGGACGTGAAGCGCGTCTGATCCAGGCTGCCTTCTTCGAAGGAAAGCACGCGGCCGTCGCCGTCGATCTCCACACGGCCTGCGCGGGCGGCGCGGCTGCCCGGCACCAACACCAGCGTCACCAGCGCGCCGCGGGCCTTGTGGAAGGCGAACGCGGCGTCGAGGTCGATCGCGGTCACGAGGTCGCCCATGCAAACGACCATCGTCTCGCGCGCGCCACCCGCCATCCGCTTCACGGCGCCGGCCGTGCCGAGCCGGTGGTTCTCCAGGCGGAAGCGCAACCGGGCCTGTGCGGGCGGGTTGTGGTGGAAGTACGCCTCGACCTGGTACGGGCGCATTCTCAGCTGCACCGTCACGTCGCGCGCGTCGTGGCGCTCGAGCCAATGGATCACGCGCGCCAGCAAGGGCTGGCCCATGAAGGGCACCATGCCCTTGGGGCTGGCCTGGCAAAGCGGCCCGAACTCGGGACCGCCGGCGGCGGCGAGGACGAAGGCTTGCATAGGGGACTCCTACGACGAGGGGTGGTGGGTTGCCCCGGTAAGGGCGGCTACATGGGCCCGCGAGGGGCGTTTTTCACGGGTCGCGCGTTTCGATCGCGAAGAGGTGGTGGAGCTGGGCCTTCTCGAGCGTGAAGCGGAGCTCCGCGCAAGGGTCGACGAGGGTCAGGGAATGGCCGTTGAGCTCGCTCACGTCGAGCGCGTAGACGAGCGCGGCGAGGCCGTCGCTGTCCCAGAGGTCCACGGCCGCTAAATCGATGGTCCAGAGGCCCGCGGGCTGCGAGGCGAACTCGCGGGCCTTCGCCTTCACGGCGCGCGCGAGCCGGTGATCGAGCGCGCCGACGATGCGGAGCGTGCGAGCACCGTCGAACTCGGCCTCGAGCCGCTGCTCACGCGCGCCGATCAGCTGGCCGAGGGCATTTCGCATCCCGTCGAACAAGCTGCTTGCGTTGCCGAGCGAGGCGTCGAGGCCCCACGAGCGTGCGCCGGATTCCATGCCGCAACCTCCGTCAGGTAGGTTTACAAAAGTTAACCTTCACGGTACCGGTACGCCCACCGACTGCCGTAGGGCAAACTGCACGAAAGGGTCTGGGCTCGATGATCCCGATCGCCCCGTGTGCCGCATCGCCCCACCGCTCATGAAACGGGATGCGGGGCCCGGGCGTTTCGGCGGATCCACCAAAGGAGTTCGCCGGTGCCGACAGGACGCACGCGTGAGGGCGGGAGCACGATCACGGAGGGGGCGCCCCCGGGAATATAGTCTGTAGATGTGCACGGCGCCCCCGGGGTCCTTTCGGACCTCCCCCTGTGAGGTAGCCAGCCATGTCCCAAGACACGAAGCCCATGCCCCCGCTGCCCGACTACTACGAGCTCCTTCAGGTCCACCCGAAGGCCTCCCAGGCCGTGATCAAGAAGGCCTACCGCACGCTCCTGCTGGAGCTCGGTCACCACCCCGACCAGGGCGGTGATCCGGCGGTGGCCGCGCTGATCACCGAGGCCTACCAGGTGTTGGGCGATCCGACCCGCCGCCTGGAGTACGACCTGCATTACTTCGGCGCGGCGCCGCCCCCGTCGGCCGCCGGCGCGCGGGGCGCGCCCGCCCAGGCGCAGCGCCCCACCGCGGCCGCCGCGAGCCTGGTCGTGCTTTGCCCGCGCTGCCGCACGAAGAACCGCGTGCGCTCGCAGGACGTCCTCGACATCGCCAAGTGCAGCCGCTGCGCCCAGAAGCTCAGCCGGCTGCCGAACCCCGCGAGCGAGCTGCTCGAGCGCGCGCGGGGCGAGTGGCACCGCACGGTCGCGGCGGTGCGCGAGACGGCACGAAAGCCGCCGGCCGCAGGACCCGGGGCGCGGCGCGAGCCACCCAGGGCGGTGGCGATCGGCCTGCCGATCTTGCTGATGGCCGTCAGCGGTGTCGCGATCGCCTGGACGCTCTCGGGCGATTACCTGATCGGCGATCCGCTGCTCGCCGCCGAGCAGCTCCACAAGGAAGCCCGGCACGACGAGGCGCGCCGGGTCCTGCGCGCGGCGGTCACGCACGACCCGACCAACCCGGCGCTGCACGAGAAGATCGGTGAGACCTGCCTCCAGCAGAAGCTCTACGCCGAGGCCGCGCTGCACTTCGGGCAAGCGGCGCTGCACAACCCCGACAACGCGCATGTCCAGTCGCGTCAGGGCCGGGCGCTGTACCTCATGAACGACCTCGCCGGCGCCGAGCGCGCCTTCAAGCGCGCCGTGAGCATCGATCCCAACTACACGCCGGCGCTCTTCGATCTCGGCAACATCCACGCCAAGCGCCAGCGCTACCCCGAGGCCGCCGGATACTACGAGCGCGGGCTCAAGAGCGAGCCGAGCGCCGACCTCTACTACAACCTCGGGCTCGTGCAGAAGCAGGACGCCCACCCGGACCAGGCGATCAAGGCCTTCAAGGCGGCGCTGGTCGAGGATCCGAACCACCGAGCGAGCATGGTGCAGCTCGCCGAGCTCTACCACGCGCGCGGCGAGTTCGATCAGGCCGCGGCCCAATACCTCACGGCGACGCAGCTCAAGCACCAGGACGTCGATCTGCACCTGAAGCTCGCGACGCTCTACGAGAACACCGGCAAGACCAACCTCGCGATCCGCGAGTGGAGCACCTGCCTGGCGCAGGGCAAGGACAACCCGATGATCGTCGAACGCGCGCGCCGCGCGCTTTCGAAGCTCGGAGCGGGCCCGACCAGCTGAGCGGACAAGCGGCTAAATTTTGTAAATTGTGCGGTTGCCCCTTGTCAGGTCTTATCGCCCATCTCACCTGCCGAATCGGCACCCCTTATTACATAACGTGGGCGAATTTCCCCGTGTTATGTCATATCTTCACAGACCCCTTATCGGCCGTTGTCATGGCCTTAAAGGGGTCTTTACCAGCACGCTTGCTGCCGGAGGTACAATGAAAACGCATCGGGGACACAGGCGTCTCCGACACGGCTCCTCATCGCCGTCCTGACTCGTCAATCGTTGCCCCGGCGATGGCCGCGAGCCTCCCCCAAAGGAGGATCCCATGCGTGCAAGGAAGACCGAGCGATTCGAATTGGCACTGGCGGAGCTATCCGCCCATGCCGAAGCCCAGGGCTTCGAGGTGCGAGGCGGGTTCTACGCGTGGGACCGGCTGAAGGTCCTGGTGGGCAGGCTCACGCGGGCGATTGACCGCTACGAGCTCGAAGGCGACGCCATGCCCGTGCGCGACGAGCTCGAGGCGTACCGCGACGACCTCGCGAACATGGGCCTGCAACCCGACAAGTGGGTCGTCACGCGCGTGGGCCAGCTCCTGGCCGAGCTCGCGACCAGCGCGCCGTGCGTCGAGCTCGAGGTGCGGGTCGCCGGCTTGCCGGGCGGCGAGTGGCCAGCGGCCCTGTTGGCCGTCCACCCCGACGAGCTGGCGCGCCTCCTGAGTGACCGCACCCACGCGCTTTAGTCGCTGCGCTCCTTCCAGCCGCCCCACCCACCCCACGAGAGAGATCTTAGATCCCGCTTCGCTTGGGCCTCCGGGCTATGGAAAAGGGGCGAGGTGCGTGGCACCTCGCCCCTTTTCGCCGGACCGGCGCTCTGGCTCCTCGCGCCCTGGACGGCGTGACCGGGCGGGCGCCGGCGTGCGTTTCGCACGGCCAGGCTCGCCAGGCGACTTCGGTCCTGCTCGGGCGTCTCCGCACCCGTGTGTTTACTTTTATGAAGTCTTGAACAACTTAACATTGCGTCGACGCCATGTCAACCCCCTGACCAAGATCGCGAAAACCGCGCGCGGAGGCCCTTGACGGCTCATTCGGCCGGTGGTTGGATCGCCTCGTGTCGGTTTTCAGGAGGTCCCTTCCATGTGCGGGCGCTTCTCCCTGACCCCTTCGGCGATCGCCTTGCTCGGCGAGGTGTTCGGCGTCGATGATACGCAGCTGCTGCTGCCGCGCTGGAACATCGCGCCGACCCAGGACGTGGGCGTCGTGCGCTCGCTCGACGGCCGCCGCCACCTCGACCTGCTGCGCTGGGGGCTGATCCCGCCCTGGACAAAGGATCCCAAGCAGGGCCCGCTGCTGATCAACGCGCGCGCCGACACCGTGGCCGAAAAGCCGGCCTTCCGCCACGCGCTCAAGCTGCGCCGCTGCCTGGTGCCGGCCGACGGCTTCTATGAATGGGCGCCGCCGACGGAGGGCGCGCCGAAGACCGCGAAGAAGCAGCCCTGGTGGTTCCGCATGAAAGATGAGCGGCCCTTCGCGCTGGCCGGCCTCTGGGAGCTCTGGACGCCGCCCGAGGGCAAGCCTGTCGCCTCGTTCACGCTGATCACCACGGACGCCAACGACGTGGTGGCGCGGGTGCATGACCGGATGCCGGTGATCTTGCCACGCGAGGCGTGGTCGCGCTGGCTGGATCCGGCCGTGCAGGATGCCAGGGACGTGGTGGGGCTGTTGCGGCCGTACCCGGCGGAGCTGATGTCGGCGCGGCCGGTGAGCCAGCGGCTCAACTCGGCGCGCGAAGACGACCCGTCGCTGGTGGAGCCTGAGGGCGTGGTGGAGCAGCCGCGCCTGTTCTGAGCCTTCGCCTCGCCGCCTGATCGCACCTGCTGGGCGGAGGAGCGCCGGATCACGCCCATTTGCCGGCCTACTTAATCCAATCTTAACGTAATATTTGCCCCGGTTTAGCCTATGTAACCTTACCTGAACCGCAGGTTAACGCAGAAAGGCTCCGGCGCGAATGACGACCTTCTCGACCGCTCGACGCATCGCTCTCCTCGGGACGGCGCTCCTGATCACCGCCTGCGGTGGTTTCCAGCCGACCCGGGTGCCCACGGCGATCGAGACCGGCGCCTTCGGCGCCGAGGCGGCCATCAACGGCGTCCAGGTGGCGTTCAACGACACCTACCTCGAGCGCATCGACCTGAACGAGCCCCGCGCCCGCAAGAACCCGAACAACACCGACAAGGGGCTGTTGAAGCTGATCAAGGGCGCGAAGACGTCGATCGACGGCGCATTCTACGACATCGAGGACCTCGGCGTGACCGACGCGCTGGTCCGCGCGAAGAAGCGCGGCGTGAAGGTCCGCCTCGTGACCGACACCGACAACATGGTGGAGAAGGCCGAGCCGACCAAGCCGCGCAAGGCCGTCATGTGGATGCTCACGGAGAAGATCCCGGTCGTCGACGACCAGCGCTCGGGCATCATGCACCACAAGTTCATGGTGGTGGACGGCCAGACGGTCTGGACCGGCTCGACCAACCTGACGCCCACCAGCCTCTACCGCCACAACAACAACGCGCTCACGATCAAGAACGATCGCCTCGCCACCGCCTTCGCGGGCGAATTCGAGCGGCTCTTCACCAAGCGCGAGTTCGGCAAGTCGATGCGCGGCGAGACCCAGCCGACCGATCTGATCGCGCTCCCCGGCGGCGCGACCGTCCAGGCCTTCTTCTCGCCGGCCGGCCACGGCCGCGAGGCGGTGGTCGCCGAGGTGAAGGGCGCCCGAAAGCGCATCCAGTTCCTCACCTTCTCGCTCACCGACGTCGAGACCGGCGACGCGATGCTCGAGCGCGCCAAGAGCGGCGTGAAGGTGGCGGGCATCTTCGACCGCTGGCTGGCCGCCGGCGCCTACAGCCTCTACAACAAGTTCCACGACGCCAAGCTCGAGGTCCGCAAGGACGGCAACGAAGCGTTGATGCACCACAAGGCGATGATCATCGACGACGCCACGGTCGTCACCGGCTCCTACAACTACTCGCAGAACGCCGAAGCGAACAACAACGAGGCGTTCTTGATCTTCCGCAACGCCAAGGGCATCGCCAAGGCCTTCTCCGGCGAGTTCGAGCGCATCCAGCACGCCTCGAAGGTCAACCACCCGCCGCCGCACAAGAGCCCGGACGCCGAGAAGAAGACCGGCGAAGGCCCCTAACCCCGGACCGCACCGACCGCCCCTCCTCCGGAGGGGCGGTCGTCGCTTAGGGAAGTCGGGTTGCGGCCTTACGATGGGCCCGACGCGATCAGCGCCGAGGGAGGACCGTCATGAAGGACGCCAAGCGCCCCGAGCAGGGTCTCATCGTAGACCCGAACCCCCACGCGGAGAAGACCGGCAAGGCCGGCTTCCCCAGGCAGCAGCAACCATGGCCGGGCCACGAGCGGCAGCTCAAGCCGCCGGCCGATCATGGCGAGGAGACCTACGAAGGCGCCGGCAAGCTGACCGGCCGCAAGGCGCTGATCACGGGCGGCGACTCGGGCATCGGGCGGGCGGTCGCGATCGCCTTCGCGCGCGAGGGGGCGGACGTGGCGATCGCCTACTACAACGAGCAGGAGGACGCCGCCGAGACGATCCGCTGGATCGAGCGCGCCGGCCGCAAGGGGCTCGCGATCAGCGGCGACCTGGCGAACCGCGATCACTGCCGCGAGATCGTGCGCCAGACGGTCGAGGAGTTCGGCCGGATCGACATCCTCGTGAACAACGCGGCCACGCACTGGGAGACCGCCGACATCCTCGACCTCCAGCCCGAGCAGCTGGAGCGGACCTTCCGCGTGAACTTCTTCGCCCATGTCTGGACGATCCAGGCGGCGCTCGAGCACATGAACGACGGCGGCACGATCATCAACACCGGCTCGGTCGCCGGGCTGGACGGCCACCCGGTGCTGATCGACTACGCGGCCACCAAGGCCGCGATCCACAACTTCTCGAAGTCGCTCGCGCAGGTGCTCGCGGAGCGCGGCATCCGCGTGAACGTCGTGGCGCCCGGCCCGGTCTGGACGCCATTGATCGTCTCGACGCGCGACCCCGAGCACGTGACCGAGTTCGGCAAGGACACGCTCTGGAAGCGGCCGGCCCAGCCCGCCGAGATCGCCCCGGCGTACGTGTTCCTGGCCTCGCCGGACTCGCGCTACTTCACAGGCGAGATCCTCGCCCCGACAGGCACGCCGACCACCACGCGCTGAGCGCGCCGGCGGTCACCAGCTCGGCGCCGTCGGCCCCACCTGCCGCATCGGCACGAAGCCGACGGCGCCGTTCGGCGCCTCGATCTTGTAATAGCCGCCGTAGCGGCCCATGTTTGTCACGATCGTGGCTCTCGGCAGGCGGCCCAGCAGCTGGCCGCCCGCCGGGCTCGACCAGAGCGGCGCGCTCTCCGTCTGGATGTGGAGATCGCCGATGAACACGGGTGGCGGCGGCTCGTAGGGCTGCCGCACGAGCGTCGCGGGCGCGGCGCGGCCGCGCGCCCAGCGCCGGCGCCCGGCACCCGCGTGGCGCCGCGTGCGCCAGGTGGAGCGAGTCGCCTTCCAGATCGGGCGCTTCGCCGGGGCGAACGCGCGCTTGATGATCGGCTTCTTCGGTTTCACGGCCATCCGCCTGGCCGCGGTCACCGGCTTGCGCGGCGCCGCCCTGGGCGGCCGCAAGGCCGAGCGCATCTCCCGCGCGGCGTCGGTCGGCGTGTAAATCCGCCGCTTGGGCTCGGCCGCCGCGAGCGCGGCCCCTGCGGCGGGAGCCGGGATCGAGATGGCGAGTGCGCAGAGCGCAGCGAGCAAGAAACGCATAGGGCGGGCAGTACCGCCGATTTCATACCCAGCGCGCGCAAGGGGCCAAAGGGGAAGCCCCCCTCCCGGCTGGGAGAGGGGCTGGGCCACCCGGTTGAGTTACTTGCCGCCCTTGACGGACGACGCGGCGCTCTTGAGCGACTTCGCGACGGCGTCGAAGATCTTGCCGAGCTCGGTGCGCATCGTGCCCAGGACGGCGATCAGCGCGACGGAGACCAGGCCCAGGATCAAGCCGTACTCGACGAGCGACTGACCGTCTTCATCCGAAACCAGCTGCATGAACTTCGTCATTTGGGGTGCTCCTTTTCGATTTGTCCCTCGCGGGTGGGCGGCCAAGGTTTGGTAAGGGAATTATCGAAGGCCCGATGAAGAACTTGCTAAGAAACGGTAATTTCACCCTAAGAAAATATGAAGGTGCGATCGCCCCCAGGTCATGCCCGCCCGGAAAGCTGGGTGTGGCGCGGGGCCGGCGGCCGATCGGGCGGCCGATCGGCAGGCGGGCTGAACAAGTTCATGAGGCGCAGGCCGAAGGCCGAAAGCGCGAGCAAGGCGAAGAGGGTCGTCACGAGCTTGGCGAAGCGGGTCATAGCCGCCCAGCATACCGCGTGGCGGCGCTGGGCGGCCATGCTATGATAGGCGCTCGCGCGGTGAGACAAGCCAGAGAGGGACGGACATGAGGCATGCGAAGCGGCTGCCGGCGGCGATCACCACCGCTGTCCTGATCGGGCTCGCCCTGACCCCGGCCCCTGTGCACGCGGCGCCCCGCAAGCCCGGCATGCGCGTCACGCTGCCTGCGGCCACGCCGACGCCCTGGGCACCGACGCCCACGCCCGTGGTCGGCGCCTCCGCACGGCCGACCACGCCCAAGGCCGCCCGCCCCCTGACCGTCGTCGCGATGCCGCTCGATCTCAAGGACCCTTACACGGCCTACTCGCTCGGCATGATCCCCTTCGCCTCGACCGTCGCCGCGCGCTACGTCGGCACGCGACGCCTGAGCTGGCGCATCGATGACGACCTGAACGGCGCCGCGACCCGCCAGGTGATCATGGACTGGGGCCTGCTGGTGGGCGGCGCTGCCGTGCTGGGCCTTTCGGCCTCGATGCCCTATGGCACGCAGGGGCAAGGCGCCTTCGTCGGTGCCGCGGCCATCCTCGCGATCCCGGTGAGCCATTGGCTGCTCTACGCGCCCTATTGGGGCGAGCAGGCCGTGAGCTTCAACCGCGCCGAGCTCACGCGCCATGGCTTCCCGCTCGACGAAAGCGTCGCGGCGCCGCTCATCCTCGCACCGGCCGAGTAGGACGCCAATCCGCCGTCATCGCCCAGGGCTGATCGCGATGTCGCCGCGCGCGAGGGCGCCCGCGAGCGTGATGTTCCAGCTGTCCATCGTGATCGCGAACGAGAGCGAGTCGGGCGCACTGTCCTGCGCCCGGACCGAGAAGAACGCGAAGGTGTCGTTCAGCTTGCCCGATCCCGAGAGCACCACCAGGTCGTCCCTGATCGCCACCTCGCTGATCGTGCCCTGCAGGCGGAACGCCGCGTCGCCGACCACGCCGTCGATCACGATTTCGCCGGCCGGCGCCGCGTCGAGGACGGAGAAGTCGAAGCTGGCCTTGTCGCTCCCGGCGACGATCTGGCCAGCGCCGACGGCCTGAGCCGGCTTTGCGGAGGCTGCCGCGTCACCGCCGGGCAAGCGCCGGGGCACCAGGCTCGAGCGATCCGCGAGGCGCTCGGGCGCCGCGCCACAGGCGCACAGCATGACGCCGAAAACCAGCAACCACGCGGCCTGGTCGGCTCTCATGCGCGACCTCGCCAGGATGGAAGGGTGGGGCTCGGACATGGGCCGATTATGTAATCCCCGAGCGGCCGCGGATAGGGAAGATCGCATTATGCAGGCCAGCCGACTTGCACCAATTACACTGCGCCGTTAACTGTCGAGAAAAATGGCTGATTTCGGCGTTGTGACCGCCCTCAGCCGACCTTGGCGGCACGCTGTCGGACGTACTCGTTCCACCGCGCGGCGTTGCGGGTGCGGCGGTAGGCCTGGCGGAGCGCGCCGAGCTGGCGGCGGCAGACCTCGAGGTGGGTGCGATGGATGTCGGTCGCGAAGCCCGGATGCGCCACATGGCGGCGGTGGTGGCGTGTGGCGCGCAGGAGGTCGTTGCGCAGGCGGCGGTAGAGGTCGCGGGATTCGGTGGTCATGGGGTTGTTCCTTTCTGGGGGGCGCCACGGGGGGAGGGGTGCTATTCGTTCACGTCCTGGTCGGCGAGCTCGCGGCCCACGGCCAGCAACTCGCCCTGGTAGCGCAGGGCCCGGCGCTTGCCGAGGCCCGGGATCTGGAGCAGCTCGTCGAGCGACCGCGGCCGCCGCGCCGCGAGCTGCGTGAGGATCACGTTCGGGAAGATGCGATACGCGGGGGTCCTGTGCCGCCTCGCGACCCCCTGCCGCCAGCGGTGGTACACCCTGTAGGAGCGCTCCGGCGCCGCCTCCATGCAGATGCCCGCGCCGTCGCGCGCGCTCAAGCGCCCTTCACCCTGCGGCGTCAGCTTCAGCGCCGGGTAGAAGCCGCCGGAACGCGCGATCCAGCCGCCGTCCAGCGCGTCCGCGATCGCCTCGGCGATCGCCCCCGGCGGCGCTTCGGCCAGCTGGCCATGGAACGGGCTCTCGAGCAGCCTACCCGAATCGATACGTGCGCGGGATCGCGTCAGCGCGCTAATTTCGCGGTTCCCGCCGCGCCCTGTCCCCGATGTATATTTTACCGCCGATTTGGCGGGCATGAGGAGAGCATGGAAGCCCCCGACCTCGAGCCAACCCTTCCCGACGACGACCTCTCGCCCGCGCTGGCGCCGCCGGCGGACTCGCCCGATCGCCTGATGCTCTCGCTCAGCATCGGCGGCGGCCCGTGGGTGGAGCTTGGCACCATCGAAGAGGTACGAGACGGGCGCGGCAACTGGCCGGGCAGCGGGCAAGCCTCAGAACCCGCGCCCTGACGCGCTTATAATGGCGGAAGGGAGGGCCGAACGATGAACATGACGATCGAACAAGCCAGCCAGGGCGTTCGCGACGCCCGCCTGACGCCGGTGCAGTGGCGCGCGATGATCGGCCTTCTGGCCGCGGTCGGAAACGAGCACCCGCCAGCCGCGGCGTGGTCGATCCTGCGGTGCCGGCTGGTCGCGTTGCAGGTCCACGCGATGACAGAGGCGTGATGGGCGATCGCCGCGCATTTTTCCTTGAGCTCGCCGAGGTCCTCGAGCGATATGACGCCACCATCGAAGCCTGCCACGGGCCCGAGTTGGGCGTCACCGTGGGAGCCGAATCGATAATGCTCGCCTGGCCCGTTCTCGGATCCGCGAGCGCTCGGGACGAGGCTGCGCGGGCGGCACGGTAGGCCGGCATAATAGCAATTATCCAGCGCAGGCCGTATTGGTGCGACTTCAGAGCGGGTACGCTGAGGGCATGGAGCGCCCTGACCTCGCCCCCACTCTGCAGGTATTCGAACTCGCCGGCGACGCGCCGACGCTCGGGGGCGACGCGGCCGCGCTGGACGATGCGCGCGCGGGCCTGGTGCGCGCGCTGGCGGCCGTGGCCGCGCGCCGCGGCGGACCGCTCGACTGGATGGCCCGGCGCCCCGGCCGACGCCAGCTCGACCATCCGATGTGCAGGTCCAGGATCGAACCCGACTTCGCGGCGGTCGGCCGGGCCCTCGCGCCGGCCGTTCGCGACCTCGCTGCAGGCTTCGCCGCGATGGCCCGCGCGATGTCGGCTCCCTCAACGCAGGCGGGCCAAGCGCTGCGCCAGCTGGGGGTCGTGATCGCGTCGCACGGCTCCCCGCTTCACCTCCAGCTTCGCGCCCTCGACGAGGTCTCGGCCAGGGTCGCAGCGGTGACAGGTCTCCCCCTGACACGGGCAAGGGAGGAGATCGCCCGGCGGGCGGACGAACTCGCGCGCGAGGGCGTGACCGGACGGCAGGCGATCGGCCAGGCGGGCGCCGAGCTGTACGAGCGTGCGGCCGCCGGCGAGCAATGGTGGGAGCCAGGGGTCACGACGGTTGCAGGAGTCGAGGGCCTCGAGGCGGGCCCGGTGCAGTGGTTTGGCGCCCAGGTCGACTCGGCCACGCCGCGGGTCACGTCAATCACCTCTATCCCGGCCGACCCGCCGGCGCCGGCGACCTGCGGCGCGCGCACTGACCGCGGCCCCTGCAGCCGGGCCGCCGGCGAGAAGACCCGGCACTTCGGCCACGGTCGCTGCACCTTTCACGGGGGCTGAAGACGATGAACCCCCGCCTCGTCGTGGAGGCGGGGGTTCATCGCGGCCGCGTCATCGCGGCCTGGTGGGCGCGCTTTGCGGCCCTACTTGGGGAGGTGGCGCACGGCCTCCTCAATCAGTTCCGGCAGGTCCTGCTCGAGCAGGCGGCGCGGCTGCCCCGTGATGCCCTGCTCGTCCAGCCAGGACTGCGCCTGGCGGTAGACCCGCGCGTACTTCGCCACGCCCTCCCCGCCGATCGTTTCGGCCGTGAGCACGAGGGGCTCGACGGCCGCGGCGAGGTTCACCGCGAGCTCGGCCGCGCGGCGGCCCGCCGACCACCGGCGGTAGAGCTCCGCGGCGGCGGCGAGCAGCATCGCCATGAGCAAGCCGGCCAGGTCGTTCGCTGTCCAGGTCCAGGGCAGATCCGGCAGCTGCACCGGCGGAGGCTCCGGCGTGGGGATGGCGAACGCCGGCGCGGCGAGGCCGATGGCGGCCAGGACCAGGACGAGAGCGGCCAGGACGGTGATGGTGACGGCGACCATGGGGGGCTCCTTTCGGCGGCGGGGCCGCGGAATGTGCACCGCGGTGCACAGACGACTCGACAACTTCGGAGTCGGAACTACAGGCCGGCGCGGGCCCGGCGGCGGGCCTCGGGCACCTTGTAACCGCAGGCGACGAGCCAGACGGCGCGAGCTGTGCGATCGCGTTGCGTGGCCTCGCCGGCGCAGTTGGTGCCGTAGCCGAACATCTTGCCGGCGTCACGGTGCTGGATGAACTTAGCACCCGGGTGCCGGCGGAGCGCGCCGATCAACCAGTGGCCAAACGCGCCGACGGCCGCATCGGTCGCGGGCTGCCTGGTGAGGTCCATCGCCACGCACCCGGCGATGCTGCGGTCGTTCAGGCCCCACGTCGCGCCCGATGCCTTCGACTCGGGGCGGCCGGGCCACGCCACGCCAGCGGCCGTGAACATCGCGTTGTAGGGCGGGCCGTCGTACTTCATGCCGGCGAAGACGCTGAGCATCGTGGTGATCGAGCTCGGCGGCGGCGCGCCCCAGTGGTGCATGACGATGAACGCCGCCGGCCGGCGCAGGCCCGCGAGGGGGACGATCGCCGGCAGCTCGTCGTGGTCGAGGCAGGGCGGGAGGGGCGGCGGGGTTGCAGTCGGCGCGGCGGCCGGCGGGGGGGCTGGCGCCGGCGGGACGAAGGCCGGCGCCAGGGCGGCTCCGAGCGCGAGGGCCAGGCCGAGCAGGATGGGGGCGAGCTTGCGCATGGCTACCTCCGGACGGTGAAGAGGTTCCGGCCCGGGATGAGGGACGGAGCGGCGAGGGGGGCGGTGGTGGCGTTCGCGTTGCGCATGCGCTGGCGGACGGCGCCAGAGTCGGCGTCGAAGACCAGGAGGTCACCCCAGCCGGCGCCGTAGAACTCGGCCGCGGCGCCGGCAAGCGCGCCATCGCGCTCGAGGCCCAGGTCGTTGTTGTACAGGGCCTGGTTGCTGGCGAGGCGCCAGTGGCCGGTGATCGGGTCGCGGAAGATCGCGACCGCATGCGCCGAGCTCGGGCCCCAGAACGAGACGAACTCGGCGCGGATGCCCTGGGCGGCGAGCGCCCGGCACCAGAACCTGGCGAACGCCGTGCAGACCCCGCGGCGCTGGGCGACCAGCTCGGCCGGCGCGAGAAACCGGCTGGTGTCGTAGTCGTCCTGCCACGGATACGACGCGGTGAGGTGGTCGGCGATCGCCTGAGGGGTCGTGAGCTTCTCGAGGACCTGGGCGAGCTCGCCGTCGGGCGGCCCCTGCCTGGGCCAGGTGAACGGCGTCACGATCAACGACTTGCCGGGCGTCAGGTCCGGGGCCGGGCCCAGATCCAGGATGGGGGCGGTGCCGGGCGTGCACGCGCCGAGGGTGAGGGCGAGGACCGCGACGAGCGAGGGAAGACGGCGCATGGGAACCTCCAAGCGGGGACGCCCGCCCGAGGGCGGTGGGTGGGAGAGCGGAGAGGGGTCGGCTACCAGCCGCGGGAGGCGACGACGCGGGCTTGGGTGATGGTGGCGATCGCGTCCGCCGCGGCGATCGCCGAGAGCGAGTGAGCTGAGACTGTGAGCGAGGTGGCGGTGATCGAGCCGACCGAGCCGCCGAGGTACGCGGCGTTGTACCAGGGGGACCAGCGATACACGACGCTGGCCGCGGTTGTGGCGGTCAGGTCGATCAGGCCGGGCACCATGCCGAGGTTGTGGGCCTTCGCGGTGTTGCTGTTGTCGGTGACGCCGAACCAGCCGGAATCGTACTCGCCGCGGTAGGCGTAGGTGACGATGCTGGTCACGTTGCTGCTACCGTCGGTTGTCGCCTGGCCGATGAATACGCGCTGCTTGGCCTCCCAGGCGGTGCCGTTCCAGGCCTTCATGGTCCAGGTCGAGAGGTCGAACCAGTGGAAGCCGGCGCTGGTGCCGTAGAACTCAAGCTGGGAAATGTTGGCGTACGTGCCGCTGTTTACGGCCGTGACGGTGATCCGGTAGTAGCGATACGCGGCCGGCGAGCCGATCGAGCGCGTGACGTAGCCGCCTCCGGGGAGGGACTGGCCCGAGGCCGTGTCCAGGGTCGTCCATGCAGCGTCGTCGTTCGAGCCTTCCAGCGTCCATGCGGTTGGTAGGCCGGTGCCGGTGCCGACGTCGCGGCCGACGCGGTACTGGGTGGCCATGTACGGGACGCCGTGATCGAGCTTGAGCCATTGGGGCGGCGAGTTGCCTGTGGCCGTCTGCCATTGAGTGCCGTCGACGGGGCCGTCGAAAGCCTTCCAGGCCTGCCCGCCGGCGGCGCCGTCGTTGCTCGCGCTCGCCACGTAGGGGCTCGGGACCGTGTAGTTGGTCATCGCGAGCGAGAGCCAGCCGTCCGCGGACGCCGAGGCTGCGCCGGCGTAGATTGGCGGCTGAACGGTCGCCCCGTAGGTGAGCGCCCCCGTGCTGGGGTTGCGGTCGACGTAGAGGTATGACGTGGACGAGGATTGCAGGCCGGACCAGGCCGCTGCCACGTCGGCGGCGATGGCCTCGACCTCGTCCAGCGCGCCCGAGGCGGCGAACCCGTTGGCGAACGCGAGCACGATCGGCGTGGGCGAGGCGTCGATCGACACGTTGCCGCCCGAGTAGCCGAGTGCGCTTGGCAGGCCAGTGGATGGCGCAACGGGGCCGGCGAGCACGGTCTGACGCCTGGGTACGGCCTTGAGGGCTGCCAGCGCCGCGATGATGGCCGCGATGTCGACGACGGCGGTGTTGTGGTCGTCGGCCAGGACGACGTCGGCCGGGCTGACGCTCTGCGAGGTCTGCGTGATGGTCATCGTCAGGTCCTCAGGCGATCGAGTAGTCGTACTGCCCGTTGCAGGTGGTGAGCGAGTCCTTGGCGAAGTCGTCCAAGAACCTGGCGATCGTCACCCCGCTGCCGAGCGTGTCCGTGCCGCCGCCAGCCACGATCCCCCACTCCTGCAAGGTCGAAGGCGCGTTGCCGTCGGTCGGCCCCAGGAACCAGAACGCGCGGAGGGCGAGGGCGCTCACTTTCACCAGCTCTGGAGTGGCGCGGCCGTACTCGGCGACCAGGTCGACCATACCGGCCGTGGTCGGGTCGGCGCTCGTGCCGTAGCTGATGCGGGTGATCAGGAGGTTGGTCGGCGTGGCCGTTCCCTCCATCTGGTCGATCACGCTCTCCTTCAGGCTGGTCAGGATGGTGTTCTGGCCCTCGCTGACGGTCACGTCGTGGCGCAGGCCGTGCGGGCAGATGCCGTCCCGGTGCGGGAGGTGCATGCACGGGGGCGCCGCGGCCGGGCGGCCATTAATGGAGCGCTCGATCTCGCGGCGGAAGTCGACGCGGACGATGCGGTACTCGCCCGCGAGCGCGAGCTGGTCGTTGGCGAGCATGAGGACCTCCATGCAGCGGCGCGCCCCAGGCGGGGCGCGGCGTCGAGCGGGTTGGCGGGGTCTACTTCTTCTTGCGGCGTGCGGCGCGGTTGGGTTGGGGGGCTTGCGCCGGCGGGGCCGCGACGGCCTCAGGCTGCACCTGGGTCACGGCCGCCATCGCCGCGTCGATCTCCATCTCGTCGGGGACGAGGGTGATCACGGCGTGAGGTAGGCCGCCGCCGGGCATCGCCTTGAATTCGAAGCCGGCAATCCGCTCCGGGGGAATGCGCTCCTTCCCGACGACCAGCTCGACGCCGGCGGCGGTGGCTTTGAACGAGATCTTCATAGGGGGGATCCTTTCGTTATGCGGCCACGTTCCCGGTGCGGAAGTCGCGCCAGTTGGTGCCATCGGAGTAGACGGGGCGGGCCCCGCCGGTGTGGTCGGTGCAGTAGGCGGTGCCGCCGGCTGATCCGGCTGGCAGCGCCGCGAGGGTGTAGGACATCAGGCGGGCCGGCTTGGCGAGCACCATTTCGGACGTCGTGAACGTGGCGACGGTGGTGCCGGCGGCCTTGAGAGCCGTCGTAGTGGCGTCGGCGACCAGGGCGTCGCCGCCCGTGGTGTTCAGGGTGACGGTCAAGCCCTGAACGTTCATCGGCAGGCGAACGCTGCCCGATCGGTTGTAGGCCGTGACGTAGCCAACGCCGCCGGTGTAAAGGGCCTCCACACCCGCTCCGCTGGCCGGCGTGGCCGCGCCGGTCGCCCGGATCGTGGCCGCCGAATCAAGGCCGCCGCCGAAATACGACTTAGCCGCGTCCACATAAACGCCCCAGGTAGAGGTTCCGTAGGTGGCCGAGGCCCGAACCCTCACGCCGTAGTAAGTGTCAATGGTAGCGCCGCCGGCGTTCGTCGGGGCATCGACGTAAACACCGAATTGGGTTGTCACCGTGCCCGCGGCCGAATTGGAAGCGGTGACGTGAATGCCCTTGATATCGGTCACCGCGACAGCGCCGGTAAGGGCTGTCGCGAATTGACCGCCGGCCAGAGTTGTTACAGCCGTGCTAGAAACGGCCTGACCGTGCAGACCAAGCATAGAGGCCCCGGCGGTATTAGCGTTGGAGTTGTTGACATTGCCAGAGGCGCCGTAATAACTGGCCGTGGAGGCCGAGCCAGGGGCCGGACTGATCATGCCGGCCAGGGCGCCGCGGCTGCCCGACGTGTCCGTGAAGTCCTTACGGGCACCAGCAAACGATGAAGAGAACGTAGTAACTGCCGTACCAATCTGAGCGCCGCCGGTAAGGGTGGAAAGACCTGTAACGCCCAGAGTTCCCGTGATTGCAGCCGCGCCCGCGCTGGCGGCAAGAACCGTCGTGCCGCTCGGCGCGAGGTTGACTGTGGAGCCCCGCAGGTTCAGCGGCATGTACGCTGCCCCGGTGCGGTCGTAGGACTGAACGTACCCGTTGGCGCCGGTGTAATGGCACTCCACGCCTGCGCCGCTGGCCGGGGCCGTCGATCCGTAGGCTCGGATGGTGCCGCCTGCATCTACGGTGCTGGCGACGGCGAGGGTAGATCCGAGCGTGGCCGCGCCGGTCGCGCCGAACGTGCCGGTGACGTCGAGCTTCCGAACGGGCGTCATCCCGATCCCGACGTTGCCCGCGTGGTAGGACTGCGACGAGAGGTCGTAAAGGCCCCAGTTCGTCGCGCCGGCCGTCTGGGCCGCGAGATACAAGCCATAGGCGTTCGTGATCGTGCCGCCGCCCGTGTTGGCGATCGCCTTCGCGTACACCGACGCCGCGCCCGTGACCGTCCCCGAACCGGCGTGAATCGCCTGCCCGCCGACGCCGGCTAGACCAAGCGGGCCAGCCGTGAAGTTCTGTGCGTTCGCGCTGGTCACCTCGGCGGAGCCGTAGACGCCGTGCATGAGCCCAGACATGGTGCCGGCGGGGTTCATGCGGGCTACGATCTCAGCGCCGGCCCAGACGCCGGTGGTGTTGGTGATGGTGTGCAGCGAACCGATCGAGCGGCCCGACATGGTAGCCGGCGCGCCGGTGGCAATCAGCCCGCCGGCCAGGGTGGACAGGCCGGTGACGCCGAGCGTGGACGACAGGGTTGCGGCGCCAGTTGAGCCGAACGTGCCTGCGACCTGCGTGTTGCCGCTCGACGCGGCGACCGTGAACTTGTTCGTGTTGACGGCCAGGTCGCCCGTGATGCCCACCGTCGAGCCGAACGTCGCCGCGCCGGTGCCGCCGAACGTCCCGGCGACGAGCATGTTGTCGTCGGTCTTGAGCGTGTCGACGGCCGAGCGGTAGAGGTTGGTGTCGCGGGCGTCGGTGCCGTTGCCCCACTCCATCTTGCCGTCCGCCGTGCGCGCCCAGCGGGACGCGACGTCGGCGGTGACCTTGCTGTCGGCGACCACGGTGGATGCCGCGGCGCCTGTGTTGGTCTGGAGCGCCGTCCAGTTGAACGCCGTCACGGCCGCGAGCGCGAAGATCTGAGCGATCGTCGTCTTGCGGGTGGTGCCGGCCTGCGCCGTGGGGAAGGCGTCGGTCGTCGCCGGCGCGGCGTTTTCAGGGTACTCAGAGATCTTCGGCATGGTGACCTCAGGCGTAGGCAGCGCGTGTATAGCGCGCGGGGGTAGAGGGGGATTCCTCGGTCAGAATTAGCTCGCCGTCTTCGTCCTGCACCCGCTCAGTGGCCTCTGACAATAGGCAGGTTGCGTAGCGGTACGGCGGCATCTGGCCGGAGGTCACCGCGCCCAGATCCGTGATGACCAGCTCGTCGGCTGCCACGAAGTGCGGCCCGCCGACCGCGCCGACGTCCGACATGACCAGCTCGTCGGCCGCATACAGCAGCTCCTCGATCGGCGAGTTTTCGTCGTCGATTACGTCCTGGCGCTTGCCCAGCTTGAGCAGCTCGAGCAAATAGTCTTGCGCGCCCTTGAGGCGGCTCGTGGCCGTGATGGTCGCCGTGTAGACGCCCGATTCGAGCTGGGTGGTGACGTTCTGGATCAGGAAGCTGTTGTCGATCGCGCCGCGGCCGGGGATGGCCGAGAGCTTCACGCGCAGGAGCTGGCCCGCGCGCGCGCCACGCTCCCTGGTCCGGAAAACGAGCGTGAGCAACGCGTTGGCGAACTGCTCAACCTCCTGCGTGCCGCGGGCGCTCGCCATCGCCACGGACGTGAGCGTCTTGTCGTGGATGTAGTGGCTGCGCACGCCGCGCTGGTTGGCGGGCACGTTGGGGTCAGTCTCGAGCGCGGCCAGGGCGGCGATCGAAACCTTGTCGCGGACCTCGAGCAGGATCGGCAAGGCCTTCGTGAAGGCGAAGGTCCCGTTGACGCCCGCGCCCGGCTTCGTGTCACCGAAGAAGGTGATGACCGGCGCGCCGCCGGAGAAGCCGACCAACGCATCGCACCCGCTGTCCTCGTCGACGCCCAGGAGGCCCGCAACCTTCTCGACGCCGCCGACCGTAATGACGGCGCTGTACAGGCGATCGAAAGCCCTGATGCGGCGGACGCGGCCGGCGAAGTCCTTGTTGAAGATGGCGCTGACGGTCAGGTTCGCGGCGGTGCCGGTCGCCGTGTCGAGGAGGGTCACCCACTGCGACGCGCGCCAGGCCACGCGCTCTTCGGCGGGCAAGCCGGTGTCGCCCGTCGCGTCCTTGTTGATTTGAACGATGGCGCCGCCAGCCGCCTTGAGCGTGATCCTGACCCGGAAGTCGCCGCCGGCGGTGTACGTCGACGTCGTCGCGCCCTGCACCACGCCGCCGATGGAGGGCCGCAGGACGCCGTCGTCCATGAACACACCGTAGAGCTCGCCCGCGAGCGCGCCCTGATTGTTCGGATCCCACAGCCCCACGCGGCCCTCGCCTGTCGTGGTCGTCGGGCTGACCTCCCACTCGAAGCGGCGCCGCTCGGCGCGCGCCTGGGGCACGAGCGTCATGAGTCGGACCTGGCCCCATGTGCCGTTCCCGCCGAGCACCTGGAGCCAGCCGGACTCGGCGAGCTGCGAGCCCTGCTGGAGCGTGGTCACGAGGTAGCCGTCAGCGGCGAGGTGGCCGGCGGGCGGGGAGCCGTTGGTCACGTCCGTCTCGACCCACACAGCGCTGTCGATGCCGCTCGTGAAGTCGGCCTTGAGCACCTCGTACTGGTCGAGGCCATAGGGCACGCCGGAGAGCAGGAAGAGCGTGGTGAGGCCGTCGCCCTTGATCGTGTCCGTGGTGGTCTTGGTGTCGGGGTAGCGATCGCCGCGGACCACGACCCGGTTCCGGATTTGCGCGCTGTTCGTGCTGACGCTCAGCTTCTCGAAGTTGCGGGACGTGTCCGACAGCTCGAACGGGGCTGCGACAGCGCCCGGCGGCGCCCACAGGATCCGCTTGTCCGGGGTCAGGTCCCAGACCCAGCCGGTGACGTTGCTGAGCGCCTCAAGCACGTCGGTCAGGTGGGAGTCGCGCCGGAACGAGACGTAGCCGATCGCCGCGCCGCTCTGGTCGATGCCGCTGCGGTCGAACTCCGGCGCATACTTCTCGAAGAGGGCGGCTAGGATGTAGCCCGGCGTCCGGTCCCAGAACCGATCGTTCATGAGGTCCCGGTTCGCAGCCTCGCGCCAATCCGCGCACGTGACCCAGACCTTGCAGTGCTGGAACCCGTCCGGGGCGTCGCTCAGTTCGGTGATGACGCCGCCGAAGTAGTCGTCGCTGCCGTCGTTCGCGACCACGATCGAGTGGGCCACGGGCACGGTGAGCGCCAGGCCACCCCAGCCCAGCGGCACGAGGCCGAACGTGAGCGAGTCGGGCTCGGAACCGAAGGTGCTGACGTGCGTCAGGCTGGCCTTTTCGAGCCAGTCGTCGAAGGCGACGCCGGCGATTTGAAGCGTCATGGGATTCCTCCCGTTCCGCACGCCCCGCGCGCGGGTAGCTCCTTCAGCGCGGCAGATACCGCGGAGGAGGAACGATGCAGGTGAACGTGAACGCGGCCGTGCTGGCCTTGGGGATTGCGATCGGGGCGGTGGGGGCCAGCTGGGCGCAGCCGTTGCCGGCGCGGGCGGCGGAATCCGCCCAGGAGGAGGCGCGGGCTGTCGCGTGGGAGTACAAGCGGGTTCGGGCAGGTGAGAAGGACATCACGTACGAGCTGAACGACCACGGCTTGAAGGGCTGGGAGCTCGTGTCGGTGACCGAGATTCCGCCCAGCGGGCTATTACTCCAAGGGTACGCCTACCTGTACCTCCGCCGCCGCCGTTGACCCGTACGGGCTCCCGGTCGCGCCCCACCTCGCAGGTCTCGCCCTACACGCGAACGTGATGACCGGCGCCACCGAGCTCGCGGTTGAGAGCGCCGCGGAAGTTGCGCGCGGCACCCGCCGGGTTCCGCCCGACGTCGCCCTGAACGACGATGTCGCCGTTGAGATTGACGATCGTCCCGCCGCCACCAGTGCCGCCCGTGGGCACCGAGGGGCGGTAGCGGATCCACTCCCAGAGCTTCTGGTTTTCGGCATGCTGCTTGGCCGTGTACACGTGCTCACCGCCCAGGGCGACGATCGGGCGCTCCTGGCCGGCAGGGCCGGGCACGTCGCCGCCGCCGTGGCGCTTCACGACACTCCACGACTTGCCGTCCCACACCACGTTGCCGGCGCCGCCGGTGTTGGCGCGCACGGTGCCGGCCGCCAGCGAGGTGCTCGTCGAGGCCTTCGAGCCTGACGAGCTCGGCTTCCCCTTGTCGAGGTCCGAGAGCTTCGTTGCGAGCCGAGCGCGAGCGGCCTTCTCCGCGTAGTAAGCAATGTCCTGGTAGTAGCCGAGCTCGGCCTTGAGGGGATCCAGGGTCGAGAGGATGGCGCCACGCTCGCGCGCGATGGCGTCGATCCGCTCCTGGGCCTGGGCCCGGATCTGCGCCGTCCGCTCGTTGTGGTTGGTCTGCTGCTCCGTGCGCTCGTCCTTGAGCTTCGCGATCACGGCGTCCTGCGCGGTGAGCTTCTCGCCGGCGTCCGACCGCACCTTGTCGATCGCCTCGAGCTTGGTCTGGGCCTCGCTCTTCGCGCGGCTCGCGATGCTGCCGTTCTCGATGTCGCGGATCGCCTTGTCGCGGTCCTTCTCGATCTTCGCCTTCTCGGCGACGGCCTTGGTCTCGCGCTCGGCCAGCTCCGCCTTCTTCTTGGCCCACTCGGTCGCTTCCTTGGCGAGGTCGAGGTCGCGGCGGGCGGCGATCGAGATCTTCTCGCCATAGTTGTCGCGCTCGCCCTCGTCGAGCTCCTCCTGGAGATCGACAAGGCGCTCGAGGCCTTCGGCCCACTGCTGGTTCTGGTCGGTGATCTGGGAGATCGCGCGCGCGCGCTCGGCCGTGTCCGGATTGGCACGCGTGGCGCGGTCCTGCTCGTCGCTCGTGCGATCGTCACGCGCGAGAGCCAAGGCCTTGAGCGCCGCCTCGCGCTTGGCGTTGGCGTTGTCCTTGATTTCGGCCGTCAGGTCATCCAGGAACTTCTGCGTCTCGTCCCGAAACGGATTCTGGGAAGACAGAGACACATCGGTAATGCTGTTCTCGTCTTTCACCTTCTGGATCGCGTCGGCTTCCTCCTTGTCGATCTTCTGGATTGCTGCGTCGTATGCCTTGTCTGGATCGTTTTCCAGCTGGGCGCGCAATGCCAGAGTCTCGACTGCAAGATCCCTTGCATCACTGATGTGCCTTGCCGTCGCTTTCCAGGAGGCTGCAATGTCGTTTCCGATTGCCGCAAACGACGCGAGCCCGATGCTGATGTTGCCGAGGGGGTCCATCTGGCGAACTAAAAGGTTCATGGCGGCACCGGCGCCCTCGATCCCGCCGCCCGCGTCCTTAGCCGCCTTCTCGAGTTGAATGAACTCGCTACGTAGTCGCTCCAGATTTTCCGGGTCGGACGCCAAATCGCGGGCGAAGTTGGCGATTCGCTCGAGCGACGGATCAGCGGCGAGAGCCATCAGCGCGCCTTGGAGCTTCTTCACGGCTGCCGCGTTCTTGTCCGCCACATCCTTGATGTCGAGGTCGCGCTTGGCATCGGCGGCGTTCTCCGCCATCCGGAAATCGAGCCTGGCCGCCTCCGCCTTCTGTTTGGCGACGCCGGCCCACGCCTCGCCAAGGTTCGCGAGCCGTTGCGCTTCGTCGTACGCAGCGTCGCGCGCGGCGGTGGCTCGCGCGATCTCTTCCTCGTGCGTCAGCTCGATGGCCGCTCGCTCGCGCTCATGCAACGGCAGGCGTGCCAGCGCCGCTTCGCGAGCGCGCCGATCCGCCTCGGCGCGCTTGTCGCCAAGGTCCACGAGCAGCGCCGCCTCCGCGTCATTCGCCTTCTTCACGTCGAGGGCGATCGCGTTCTGGGTCTCCTTGTTCAGCCCGCGGCGCTTGGTGAGCCACTCGTCTTCGATCGTCGCGCGCTGCACGCTGAAGCCCTTGAGCTGCTGGACCAGCTTCGCTTCGTCGTCCTCGAGACCGGTCGGCCCCTTCTTCTTCTGCGCCGACCGAATCTTCGCCATCGACTGCTGGACGGATCGGAGCTCGGCCGCGACCTTCTGCTCCTGGATGGCGAGCTTGCGCTGCTCGGCGTCCGCGATGATGTCTAGCTCGCGCGCCTTCGCGGCCTCGACAGCCAGCAAGTAATCGCGCTGGCCAAGGATGCCCATGGCCTTCTCGTGATCGATGGCGGTGAGGCGCACGGCCACACCGGCCAGCTTCGCCTTGGTCTCGCGCTCGGCGACCAGCTCGGCAACCTTCGCGGCCTCCTCTGCGGCGGCCTTCGTGGTCCGGAACTCCTGGTTCGCGACGGCGGCAACGTTGCCGCCGCTCCTACCCTTGCCGCCGCCCCTGGCACGCGGCACCTTGCCGACGGGCCGGAAGGGCGCCGCGGCGGCCGGCGGAAGGCTCGGCCCGAACTGCTTGCCCGTGCTGAACCGCTCCTTCAGGTACTGGGCTTCCTCCGCGTCGAGGCTCGAACCCAATGCCATCTGGCGCTCGCGGTTCGCGTCGAGGGCCTCGCGCGCGCGGCGCGCCTCCGGCGACTCGGTGTTCGCGTACCGGCCGGTCGGGTCCTGGAAGCCGCGGCTCTGGTTGCCGGTCTCGATCTCACGGCGCAGGCCGCGCTCGTTTCCGCGCAAATCCTGCAGCTCGATCTTCTTGCGGGCGATCGAGCGCCGCGTCTCTTCGCGCTGCTCCTGGGCGATGCGGGCCATGTTCGCGATGCGGCGCTCGGCCTCCGCGTTCCACGCGATCAGGCGGGCGCGATCGATCTCTGTCGCCTGGCCCATGTTGTTGATGCCGGCGACGACGCCAGGTGCGAGCGCGGTGATCTTCTCGAGGATCACCCGCCGGCGGTTCTCCTCGTCCGCGGCGAGGCTGGTCTTGCCCTCGAGCACCGCGAGCTCCTCGGAGAGGCGGTTGACCTCGGCCTGCTCGCGCTGCATCGCCGCGCTCGACTTGCCGCTCGCCTCGGTCTTCCTGTTCATGGCGACCGTAGCCACGCCGGCGGCGATGCCGAGTGCGGTCACCGCCCAGCCGACCGGACCAAGGGTCAGGCCGAGCGCGGCCACGGCCGCGCGCAGGGCGAGCGCGGAGAAGCCGAGCGAGCTGATGGCCGCTACCGCGCCAGACGCCGCGAGCCCGGCCGCGGCGAAGCCGACGGAGAGGTCTTGGAGGATCGGCGGCGCTTTCGCGGCGGCATCGACGACGCCCTGGATGGCGCCGAGCGTCTTCTCGGCAGCCGGCGCGAAGCGCTCGCCCCAGGACGCCGCGAGCGACTCCACGGAGCCGGCGAGCTGCTCCCAGGCCGGGCCGAGCCCCTTGTTCATCGTTTCGGCCATGTCCTTGGCGACGTCGTTGACGTCGTTCATGGCGGCTGCGGTGGCGTCGTAGTCCTTCTTCGACGTCGAGACCAGCGCGAGCAGGCCGCTCATCGCTTCGGTGCCGGCGAGCTGCGCCATCGTCGCCGTGCGCTGCGCGTCCGACATGCCCTTCGTCTTCTCCCGGATCTGGTCCAGGATGGTGGCGAGCGGCAGCATCTTGCCGGACGTGTCGACCAGCTGCAGCTTCAAGGCGTTGATCGCGTCGGCCGCTTCCTTGGGCGGATCGATAAGCCGGCTGAGCACGGCGCGCATCGTCGTGCCGGCCTGCTCGCCCTTGATCATCTGGTTGCCCAGGATCGCGAGGGCCGTGCTCATGCCCTCGATGCTCTGGTTCGCGCCGCGTGCGACCGGCGCAATGTACTTCATGCTCAGCTGCAGGTCGTTGATGCCGATCGCGCTCATGGTCGCGGCCTGCGCGAAGATGTCGGCAACGTGCGTGGCCTGCGCGGCGTCCAGGCCGAAGCCACGAAGAGCGCCGCCCGCCAGCTCGGCGGCCTGTGCCACGCTCACGCCGCCGGCGGCCGCCAGCGCCATGACGCCAGGGATCGCGGCCACGGTCTGCTGAGCGCTGAAGCCGGCCATGGCGAGCTCGGCCATGCCGAGCGCCGCCTCGCGCGCGCTGAACTTGGTGGCCGCGCCCAGCTCGAGCGCGACCCGCTTCATCGTCTCGAGCTCGCGCGCGGAGACGCCGGACACAGCCTGGATTTGCTGCATCACCGCCTCGAGCTCGGCGAAGGCCTTCACGGCCAAGCCGACGGGCACGGCGAGGCCCGTGAAGGCGGCGCCGCTGATCGCCGCCATCTTCCCGAGCCTGTCCTGAAGGCGGCCCACGTCCGCTTCGCTGTCGCGGAGCGCCTTGCGGAAGCCTTCCAGGTTGGCGCCGATCAGGATGTTGATGCCGTACTGGGCAGAGGCCATGTCGCCTCCTTATGGGTTCAGGTGGCCGAGGAGGTCGCCGAGGGGCATCGCGCGGCCGTCGATGAGGGGCGCGTCGTCCTCGTCCTCCGGGCCGACGTTGGACCACCACCACGTATCGAAGAGCACGTAGAGCGCGGCGTAGCTGTACTGCCGCCGGATGGCGCTGGGGTGGAGGCCGGTGGTCTGCCAGGCCCAGGTGATTAGGGCGTGGCGGCCGACGTGGGCGGGAGGCTCGCGGCGCCCGTCAGAGCGCGGGTCAGGGCGAGCCCCATGAAGAGTTTTCCCAGCGCCACCCCCATCTTCTGGATCTCGACCTGGGCGATGACCAGGTCGATGAGGTCCGCCTGGCGGACGCCGCGCGTGGTTCGGATCCACTCCTCCATCGCGGGCACGGTCTCACCGAGCAGATCCGCGAGGATGATGGCGGCGCCACGGCGAAGCTCGGCCGTGCTCACGGCGAAGAGACTGCGCAGGGGCGTCTCCTCGTCCACGGCCCTGGTGATCAGGTCGACGACGACGACCTGCAGGGCCTCGTCAGCATCGATGTGCAGGAGCGCGCGGACGAGCTCCTTGTCGCCGACGTGGAACGTCTCGCCGAGCTCGGGGTTGAGGGCGAGCTCGGCGATCAGCTCCGCGGCTTCGGAGGGAAGGGAGGAGGGTTCGGTGTTCATGGCGACCTCACAAGCGGGCCCGGTCACCCGGGCCCGCGGACGACTACGCGGCGTCGACGATCGAAGTGGTCGTCGGCGTCATGGTCGAGTCGGGCATCGCCCGGGCCTCGCACGCGTAGACGCTCTTGTCCTTCTTGCTCGCCTTGTGGCTGGCCTTGCCCTGCACGACGCCGCGGTGGAAGTTCACGAAGCGGCGCAGGCTGTCCGGGCCCGGCAGGATGAGCAGGAAGCGATCCTCACGGGCGGCACCCGGCGCGGTGTCGCCGATGTCGAGCGCGGTGCCCGAGCTCGGCGGCGTCAGGCCGGCGGAAAGCGCCAGGTTCTCGAGCGTGGCCTCGGCCAGCGGGATCATCGCCGTGATCTTCCGCGCCGTGCGGATGGCAGCGACGATGTCCATGCTCTGGTCGATCTCCTGCTCCGTGAGCGTGGTCTCGATCTCGAGCACGATGTCGCCGTCGGTCGCGCCGCGATCGTGGTAGAGAATCGTGACCGAGGCGGAGCCGGCCGCAGGCGCGCTGCCCAGCGCGGGCGAGACGTTCACCTGCCAGTCCGCGCCGGACGCGACGATCGACGTCACGCGCGCCTGCGTCGACGCCTCGAGCGCGAGGTTGGTGGGCGTCGCCGAACTGAGCACGAGCATGTCGCCCTTGCGAAGCGTCGACGCCGCCAGCTCGGCCGTGGTGACGATGAAGCCGTTCACGGTCGGCGTGGTCGCGGCCTTGGGCGTGACGGTCTTGCGCGCAGCGCCGCGGTAGCTGGTGAGAACCTCGCCGGCGCCGACAGCGATCTTCAGGGTGTTGAAGGACATGGGTGGTTTCCTCCATGCGGAAATGCCCGGCGTTCAGCCGGGATGTGGGGGCGAGGTGGCCGGCTAGTCGACGGCCCAGGAGAGCTCGACGGTACGAATGAGCTGAATGAGGGACGGGTCGGAGGGCTCTGGGGTTGGGATCCAGCCCATTTCCTGGCTGCGGACGTCGGCGTGAGCGATGATCGGCGAACCCGCGAGGTCGTAGTTCTTCACCTCGAGCCGGCCGTAGCCGGCGCCGGCGGTGAGGCCCATCGCGTCGTCCAGGCCGTTCGTGCGGTCGAGCGCGGTGGCGACGTCCTCGTCAGGCACGCGCACTGCGATCTGGATAAGGCCTGCGGGGCTGTTGGCCGCAAGGTTGCCGGGCGGGCTCGCGTGCTCGAGCCAGTAGACCCAGAAGCAGTTCGCGGGGATCGGGTTGTCGGCGGTGGGGCGACCGAAGCGGATCGGCACGCCCGACGCGCCGGCGGCGCACGCCTCCTCGATCGCCTCGTTGAAGCTGGCGTAGATGAAACGCGCGAGGCTCATTGGCCCTCCCTGCGGCGGCGGATGATGGCGCGCTGCTGCGCGGCGGTGACCTCCGGAGCGGGCCGATACCGCTGGTTCGTCCCGGGCACGCGGGCGACCCACGAGCCCTTGGCGCGGCCCGTGTCGACGGGGGTGCCGACGTCCGTCGGCACGCCGTCGACGACCTGGCGCGTGATGCCCATCGTGCCGAGGGCCATGCCGCCGTAGATGGCGCGGATCGGGTCGTTGGGGTAGATTCGCAGCGCGTACTCGATTTCGCCGCGAAGAAGACGGGCGTAGGCGTCCCGGTTTCGCCTGACCCAGCCGCTCGGCGCCTGGGAGCTGTGGCCGTACTCGAGGGCGAGCATGTACTCGAGGTTGGAGGTGACCTCGCCGCGGATGCCCCGCGGCACGTCGCGGGCGGAGAGCAGGCGCGTAAGCTCGGGCGTCAGCTTGATGCGGAAGTCCATCAGGCCTGGGCCCTCCGGATGATGACCTCGCGCGTGGCGACCAGGTCCTTGATCGCGCCCTCAGCCAGCGACCAGCGCTCGCCGTCGACGTCGATCCAATCCGCCGCCTCGAGCTCGGCGCGCGTGCACGCGGCGTGCGCGACGGTCATCATCGCGTCGCCCACCTTCACCGCCGCGCCGTCGCGGTGCCGGTACTGGGTCCGCAGGTCGAGCAGCGGCCGCGGGACGAGGACCTTGTACGTGGGCGCGGCCGTGCCCGGCTTGCCCCGGGCCGCGCTTGCGCCGGTGCGGTTCGCGGTCGCGAGCTTGACCAGGCGCTCGGCGCCGACCATCAGGCCAGCCTCCTGCACGTCCGCCCACACCTCGCCGACGATCGCGCGGATGCCGGCGAGGAAATCGGGATCGAATGGGGCTTCGCTCATGTCGCCCTCACAGGAACCGGACAGCCCGCGGGAGCGGGCGCCGGCGCTCGGCCCTCAGCGCGACGAGCGCGCGCTGCAGCTGGAAGATCGACTCGTCGTAGTAGCCGGGGTGCCCGGGCGCGCACCGCCGCAAGACGGCCAGCTCGCCGAGCAGCATGCGCCGGAGGTGGCGGTAGGCGATCCGGCCCATCAGTCGTCATCCACGAGCATGACGCCCAGCGCCGTGGAGCTCAGGCCGAGCAGCGCGCGCACCTGCCTTTGCAGGCTGGCGCGATCCTCGCGCTGCTGGACCGTCACGCCGCCGGCCGCGACGCCGACCTGCCGGAACCGGAGCGAGTCCGCCGCGGCGAGGTAGAGATCGAGGTCGACCAGGTCCTCGGCGGAGAGCTCGCCGATCGCCGTGTCGATCGTCTCAGCGGTCTGCCGCTCGAGCAGCACCCGCGTCTTGCGCTTCCGCTCGGTGGTCGTGAAGGCCATGGGCTACCTCCCGGCGGGCGGGCCGCCTACTGCTCCGCAGCCTTGCGCGCGGCCTCGGCCTCGGCCTCCTCGAGCTCGCGGAGCTCGCGCTCGAACTTCTCGTCGTCGGTCTCCGGAGCGAGCGGCGCGGCGTGTGCACCGCGGTGCACATCGGGAGCCTCGGCGTCGGGCTCACCCTCGGCTTCACCGCTGATGGTCAGGTCGCCGCGCTGGACGGCGTCCCGGAAGTGGGGGTGGCTGGCGATCGGGCGCAGGGCCTCGACGCTGTGGGTCGACGCGCCGACCGGAAAACGCACGTGAGCGAAGCCCTTCATGCCGCCGGTGTTGTTCGTGATGGTGACCATCGTGGTTCTCCGTGGAGGCGCGGCGCGCCGGCGGCCTTGGCTACCGGCGCGCGTCGCCCGGGCGGCTGCCCTGTGCTCAGATGCCCTTGCCGATCGCCATAGCCATCGGACGGTACGCGGTCACGCCGGCATAGTCGGCCAGGCAGTTGATCACGAACTCGAGGTTCTGCGGCTGCACCGGCAGCATCTTGAACTCGACCGGGATGTGGCACTTGATGACGCTCGGCGACAGCTTGTAGGCCATGAAGACGTCGAGGTTCGAGAACTGCGGGACCGCCTTGAAGCGGTAGCAGGGCACCCAGCGCTTGATCTGCGGCAGGTTGGCCTTGAGGAACTGCAGGATCGTGGTGTCGCTCGTGCCGCTGCGGGGGGTCGTGCTGATGTAGCCGTACTGCTCGAGCGGCATGGCGACCGTGTCCGGCGTGTGCAGGCCGTTGGTCGTCTCGGGGATGCTGTTCACGATGGTCGTGACGTCGCGGATGATCTGGTCCGGGGTCTTGTTGACCCACAGCGTCGAGCTGCCGCCGCCGCCGGCGCCGTCGGCGGCGACCGAGGTGTCGGGGATCGCCGCGGTTGAGAAGACACCAGGCAGGTTGTGCTCCTCGTCGCCGTACCAGATGAGCAGGTCGATTAGCAGCTCCATCGCCTCGAACGCGACCTGGCCGCGCTCGGCGTCGAGGTTGATCTGCTGGCGCAGGGCCTTCATCAGCTCCTGGTAGTTCCAGCCGAAGGCCACGCCCAGGTGCTTGACGCCCTGCAGGTTCTCGCTGGTCGTGATGTCGACGCGCGGGAGATCCTTCGTGGCGGCGCTTATGATGCGGGCCAGGCCGACCTTGTCGGTCTGCCGCCAGACGATCGAGCTCACGCCCGGGCCGGCCTCGTTGCTGACGGGCACCAGGCGGCGGCCGTGGAGGTCGGGGTATTCGGTGGCGTAGATCGTCGGCTCGACGTACTGGAGCTGGCGGTTGAGGTACATCGACTCGTTGGCGTCGAGGTGACCGATGCGGGCGGGGCCGGTGATCATGGGGAAACCTCCAAGGGGATGACCCCGGGATCACCGGGGGAGGGGAGGGCGGGGAAGGGGTTTACGGGCGGTTGACGCGCAGGGTCACGATGCCGGCGCCGGTGCGACCCTCGGCGAAGCGCACGCCCGTGACCAGCACGGCCTTGCCCGAGTCCGAGTCCTTGCGGAACTGGCCGACGTCCTTGCCCGAGCCGTTCGCGCGGTAGCGCCAGTAGACGGGGTCGGTCTCGGTGACGGTGCCCTCGGCCCAGACGCGGATGTCGCCCTGCTCGACGACATCGACGCTGTCCTTGGCCTCGTAGCGCGCGACGCCGTTGATGGTCGCGGGCGCCTTGTGCTGGTGCAGGGCGACCCCCGTGAACGCGTCGGTCGTGCGCTCCACGTAGCTCGCGGTCGCCTGGCTGCCGCCGAGCGTGACCACGAAGGCGGAGAGCGCCAGGCCGTAGTCAGCGGTGGCGAGCACGGTGATCGTGCGGTTGTTCGCGCCGCCGACGGTGGCGGAGGCCACGCCGGTGACGGCCGCGAGCAGGGCCGCGATCGCCGCCATGGTCGTGGCGTGGTCGGTGGCGAAGACGGTCGCGGCGAGGGTCGTGGCCGTCGCGACGCCGTCCTTGTCGGTCACGGTGATCGTGCCGATGACGCTGTTCGAGGTCACGAGGTCGGCGGAGAAGACGACGTCGGTGTCGTTCACGTTGGGCAGGCGGACCTTGGCAGCGCCCGCGGCCGCGACGGCCAGGCCGCGGCCGAAGTCGAAAGGCGCCTGGGCGAGGCCGGTGCGGATGAACGGCTCGCGCGTGCCGACGAGCTGGCCGGCGAAGCCAGCCGGGAAGCCGATGGGGTAGCTGGTCTGGGCGGTCATGGGAACCTCCGAAAGGGTGGGGAGGGAAGGGGAATCACGGTGGGGCTGTCGCAGGGTTCGGGGCTGGCTACGCCTTCCAGAGGTTCTGGCCGCGCGCGATCATCGCGCCGCGGCCGCCGTCGGCGTCGACGCGCTGGCTGCCGTCAGGCTTGGTGGCGAGATTCACCTCGGCCGTGCTGTCGGTGTGGGTCAGGCTCTTGAGCGCGCCGTCGTATCGGCCGGCGACGTAGGCGTCGGACTGGCCGTCGAGCTTCGCGTCGGCGTCCGCGGCCTTGACCACGGCCTCCATCACCTGGCGATCGGTGAGGCCGTCGAACTTGGTATCGGCGGGCAGGGCGGCGGCGGCCTCGCGCTCGAGCTTCAGCCGGGCCTGGACCAGCAGCGGCAACTTGCCGGCGTCGTCGGTCCGGGCCTTGAGGTCCTTCTCGGCCTGGTCGAGCTTGCCCTGCAGGCCGTCGGCCCGATCCTTCTCGGTCTTGATGTCGCCGCGCGCACCGTCGCGCTCGGTGGTGAGGGTGTTGATGGTCGCCGCGTCCTCGCGGAGCTTGGCAGCGACGATGCCGGCGGCAGCATCGGGGATGTCGACCTGGACGCCGTTGATGGTGATCAGCATGGTTCGGGGTTCCTCCGTGTCACGCTTGGGGGTGGGCTGGGGGTCCTCGACCTGCTCGGCGGCGTCGAGGTGTAGGCGGGCCTGGTGCCCGGCGCGGGCCTCTTCGACCAGCGCCAGATGGTTGTGCTCGATGTCGTGCTGGATGGCGTCGTAGGCCTCGCCATTGGCAACGCCGGAGGTCATCTCGAGCCAGCACGTGTAACCGCAGCTCAGCTCGGGGGTCTCGCCGCCTTCGACGCTGGCGATCGCAGCCGCGTCGGTGATGGTGATGTCGGGAACGTGCACCAGGCCAGTCGCTTCGTCGTAGCGGACGCCGAAGCCGGTGAAGCCGCGGGCGAGCTCGCGAGCGTTGGTGCTGTCGACCATCTGCACGGGGTGCCGGAGCGTAACCGGGCAGCCCTCGAGCGTCCGCAGGCACAGCTCCTTCGAGACCTCGTCAGCCGGCCGGTACTCGCGGCGCGTCGAGCCGTCCGCCAGGCGGTAGGTGAACACGCCGGACCGGGTCGCCACGCCGTCGACGCGAAGGAAGCCTTGCGGCGTGCGCTTCTTCCCCTTGACCGTGCCGCGATCGTAGCGTTGAACGCGTTCCATCAGCCCTCCCGGTAGGTGCGCGGCTCGACGGGGCGCAGGACGCCCGTGTTCGCGAGCGCCTTGGCCGTGGCGAAGCCTTCGGCGGGGTCGACGCCAGCGCCCACTAGGACGGCGAGCACGCTCGAGCAGAAGGTCGGAGCGAGCGGCGTCTCGTTGGACAGCCGCTCGACGAACATGTCGCGGGTCATGAGGACCTCCACGCACGACGGCCCGGCCAGTGGCCGGGCGCGGGGGTGTTGTTGAGGCCGGGGTTACTCGGCCTGGTAGTTCTCGCCGTGGTGGAGCGGGCGCTTCACGCCGTTCTCGTCGACCAGGAGGTCACCGGCCCAGGTTTCATCCCGGACGGCGACCATGTACTTGGCGGCATCGAGGCTGATGCCGGTGGCTGCGGCCATTTCCTCGGCCGTCATGGACGTGGTGTCGATCGGCTCCATCCGCGGTTCTCCATCAAGCTATCCATCGCCGCGAGCACGGGCTCAAAGTCGTCGTCGGCCCACTGGCGAGCCGCGTAGGGCGAGAGTTCGCCCCGGATGCTCTCGAGCTGCGTGCGCATCGTGGCGTCGCCGCTCTTGGTCGCAATGTACTGCGCATAGGCCCGCGCCCAGAGCTCTTCGTCGCGGAGCAGATAGGCCGTGTGCGCCGTACTGATACCATACCGCGCTGGCGCGCCAGTTGCATCAGGCCAGATCGTTTCAACTTGCCCACGCCAGCCGTCCAGCTGGGCATGTGCCGCCGTCCCGCGAATCGACGCCATCACGCGCGCCATATAAGGGTCCTGGCCGTACTTGTCCGTTGTGGCGAAGGTGCCGGGCTTGCCGATCCCGTGGTGGTCGAGGAAGTGGCCGACCTCGTGGGCCATCGTCAGCTCTGGGTGGCTGCCGTGCTTGGAGAGCTCGATGTCCGAAGCGGTGCCGCCGTGCGTAAACGAGTAGCCGCCAAGGGTCTTCTTCTTGCCCGTGACGACGAGCGGGATCGTGGGGAGTACGCCGTCTCCATGCACCTGGTCGATCACCGCAAGCGCGCGCCGCGCGGCGCTGCTTGTCTTGTCGACCGCCGACACCACTACGGCGCTGGCAACCGCTGTCCCGCCGCGCTTGGCGGGGGTGGGCACGGCTGACACGGGCGCGCCAGGGGCTGGCCGCTTGGCCTTCTTCGGCTTCGGCTGCTTGCTCTTTGCCACCAGGCGCTGAGCCTTGCGGGCCTCGGCTCGCGCAGCTTTCGCCGCCGCGGCCTCCGCCTGGTACGCGGCCTCGTCGCGGGCCTTCTCCTCTGGCGATCGCTGCCGCTTGCCGCCCCAGCGATCCGACCAAGGCACGACCCGGCTCCGGCAGTTCGGGTGTGCGGGCGCGTACGGCCCGGTCCAGCCGTCATCGGCGTGGAAGTCCTTGTCGTGGTCGACGACGTCGCCATCCAGACTCCTGCAGCGCGCCGACGTGCGGCCGTCCAGGTGGGCCGACCACTGCTTCCTCAGGCCCAGCTCCGGGAAGGAGCCTGCCACTTGGCCGATCGCCGCCTCATGGCCGACGTTCATGGCGTTCGAAATCTCGGTGCGGGCGATGCGCTCGAGCTGCCAATCCTGAGCTTCGAGGTGCTGGCGCAGCCGGCGCGTGGCCTTCGCAATGCCCTCGCCCTGGGTGATGGACTGGCCGAGCTCGGCGGCGATGCCCTCGCGGATGCGCTCGGCCAGGCCCTCGACGATGAGGTTCTGGGCGTCGACCATCCGGGCGACGGCGTCGATCGGGATGACGGGCCGGACGGCGGCGATGCGCTCGGCGATGGCGCTGCTTCCGTACCGGCCTTCGAACTCCCGGACGACTTCGAACGTGTTGGCCACTCCGGCCTCGAGGACCTCGCGGCAGACTTCGGAGAGCTCGCGGCCTTGCGCGCGCACCATCGTCTCGAGGATGGCGTCGACCTGGACGAGCAGGAGCTGCAGGTGGTGCGGGCGGATCTGCGTGGCGCCGGGCGCAAGCCGGTTCAGGCGCTCGATGATCTCGCGACGGGCCCGCTCGAAGTGGGCGCGGAGTCGTTCGAGCGCTTTGCCTTCCGCCGCTGGCGTGTTCGCGAGCTCCTCGAGCGCACTCTCTACCAGGTCGGCTGCGTCAGCTCTTTTTTTTTACCGTCGTGCTCGTCCAATTCTTCCTCCTCGTCCTCGCCCTCGCCTGGCGCAGCCGGGGCGGGCTGCGGGCGCTCGCGCACGGTGCCTTCGATCAGCTTGGTGTCAGCACTCCAACCCTCGGAACCGCCGAACCTCGACTGTGCGACCTCTTCCGGCGAGAGCACGCCGCGATCGAGGTAGACGGCGTCCGCGTCTGCGATCGCCTTGCGCGTGTCCGCAATCTGCTTGGGGTCCGGCTGCCAGAGGGGCGGGAAGGTCAGCGCGGCGCCCTCGGGCACCTTGCCGCCGGTCGGCCCGCTCTTCGCGCTCATGAACACCGTGAGCAGGCGCCACAGCGGCTTCCTGACCTTCATGCGCTGGTAGGCCGCGACGGCGTCGTACCAGTCGCGCTTCTCGCTCTCGCCCTTGCCGCCGAGGGCGGAGCCGGGCGCGCGCCCGAGCAGGATCGTGTGAGGGATGCCGTCGGCCGCGGCGACCAGGCGATCCTCTACCTTGTCGACCATGTCCTTGAGGCCGGCGACGCTGGTGGTCTGACGCTCAGCTTTGTCGCCGGCGTCGAGGGTGATGGCCTTGAGGATGCTGCGGCCGAGGTCGATGCCGTGCAGGCGCGCCTTCACCTCCGCCTCGCGACCTTCCTCCAGCAGCTGGCGCAGGCCGGCCAGCAGGTAGACCATCTGCGTGAAGTCCTGCAGGATCATCGGCACGCTGTCGTGGCCGGTAGCGTAGCCGCGGAGCGCCTCGTAAGCGCGCTGCAGGACGCTGTCGTCCCAGCCCTGGTTCGCCAGGCGCCGGCGCGGGGTGACGGGCACGCCGCCGAAGCGCACCAGCCGGGTCTCGTGGATGTCGAACACCGCAGGCGCGTTGGCCGTGAGCGGGTTCACGCGGTAGACCTCGGGCTGGCCGTAGCTGCGCTGGCGTGGATCGCTGTAGTAGCGGACCGGCGTGAGGTCCTGGCGCGTGAGCACGTTCAGGAAGCGCAGCTCCTGGATGTTCGCCATGTCGAGCGGCTGATCGGGCGCGCGGCCGTCGTTCACGCCGAGCACGATCACGGCCCCGCCGAACTGGCGGCCCCAGACCAGGCCCTGGTAGACGGCTTCCATGCCGTCGAGAGCGTCGAAGGCCTCGACCACGCCGCGGCCGATCGCCGGGTCGTCCGGCGTGCTGATGAGGATGCCCTCGCGCGTGGCGTCCTTCGGGTAGGCCTCGACGATGCGGGCGGCCATCGGGTCGTTGCGGCAGAGCTCCTCGAGTTCGACCTGGCTGATCTCTGGACCGGCGCCCATCGTCGTGAAGAGCCGCTTGTCGTACTTCTCCTGGCCGTAGCCGGTCACGGCGTTGGCCCAGCCGTCCTGGCGCTCCATGGCTACCTCCTCAGGCCCAGATCGACCAATCGGTCGCCTTGCCTGCAAAAATACGGTCCGGCGCGACGCACAAGACCAGGCCGTCACCGTCGTCCGGGCTGCGGTGGTGATCCTTCTTGAACGCCGCCTTCGGCTCGAGCTGCTTCACGTCGACGACGTCGATCGTCCCGTCGGAGTTGCGGACCGTGGCGGAGACCCACTTGTAGCGGCGCGCCGTCAGGTCCTCCTCCAACTCCGCCGGCGGGCGGTGAAGGGCCACGCCCTTGAGCTGCTCGTTGGCCTCCCCGTAGAGCTCGGTCACGCGGTTGGCGTAGGCGCGCTTGTCGTGCGCGTCTTCGCCGAAGTTCACCTCGATGACGACCACGCCGTCGGGGAACCAGGCCTTGATCTCAAGGTCGCCGCGGACCTTGTCCACGGTGCCCGCACCCCAGCCGCCCGTGCCGTCGACGCGGACCACCAGGCGGCGGACGCCGGCGACCTTAAGCCGCTTCGCGAGATCCTTGATGGTGCTCCAGTACTTGTCCGTGTTGCCGTGCGCGATCTGGGCCTCGCGCCAGACCTTGCCGGCGTGCCGGGCGTAGACCGTGCCCATGTCGTCGCCGTCGCGCGCGCAGTCGACCCCGACCCAGGCGACGGTCGGGCGATCGCCGGACGGGGTGCGCTTCGTCGCGGCCTCGTAGCGGCCGGGGCTGATGATCGTGTCGCCGGCGCCGGACTTGGGTGCGATGCCCATGACGCGATACAAGAAGACGCTCGACGGCCGGAAGATCGTACCGGGCGGGTGCTCGCCGACCCAGCCCTCACCTTCCTGCGCCGGAATGCGGCAGGGCCACGCGAGCTGGAACGTGAAATCGTCGTCGTCGTGCGCGGGAACGACCTCGCACTCGTCGGCGATCATCGTCTCGACCCACTCGCGGCCCGTCGCGCCTGGCACGACGTCGCGGCCGAGGACCACGTTGGGGTGGTCGAGCACGGAGAGGCGATAGCGGCCGACGCCGGCCTTGAGGCCCTGGCGGTAGTAGGTGCTGGTGCGGGTCTTCGGGTTGGCGATCATGATCCACAGGATCACCAGGCCGCCGGTCATCATCGCGTTCGTGGACGTAAAGATGTGGTCCGGGACGCCTTCGGCCTCGTCGAGCACGAACATAAGGTACTGACCGTGCTGGCCCTGCCAGCGCTCTTCGCCCTTGCCGCCGCTGTCGTCGACCGTGCGGCCGACGGCCCAATGGTCGGGACTCTTCCGGAGCGTCAACGCGCCCTCGAGCGCGCGGCCGGGCAGGCCAGGGACGCGCGCACGCTGCGCGAAGATGTCCTTCCAGAGCAGAAGCCGGACCTGGTCCTTGCCCGGCGCCGTGGTCATCACGATCGAAGGCGTGAAGGCGTCGTGGAACCAGTTCACGAGCGCGGCGCAGCCGAAAGTCTTGCCCACGCCGTGGCCCGCGTCGATTTTGAATTTCTTGATCGCGGGCTGGCCGGCGAGCTGCTTGCGCACGCTCTCGCCGATGTCGTTGAAGAGCTCAAGCTGTCCGCGCTGGCCGTTGCAGCCGGCCCACGGCGTGATGCCGAGGATGTCGCGCGCGTATCCGGCGGGATCCGCCTGGTAGACGGCGAAGCGGTGAGCGGCGGCGTCGGCCGCGAGGATCTCGCCCTCGGCCTGCTTAAGGCCTCGGACCGCTCCGGTGGTCGAACCGGATGTCTGCCCATCGCTTTTCGACCGCGCGGAGAAGCGCGGAACGCGTATCTCCATCGCCGAGTACCTCGCGCGCGGCCGCAGCGGTCTCAATGCCGAGCTGCTCGAGGTAGCGGTCCAAGGCCTCGAGCGTGATGCTGCCCTTCTGCTGGTGCTTCAGGATCCGATCGACGACGCTGCTCACGTCGGCGATCAGCTTGCCCACGGCGATGATGTCGGGGAGCTGCCGCGGCTTGCCGGCGCCGACGCCGTCCTCACGCCAGGAGGCGTGCCAGTCGAGTAGCGCATCCATCAGGTCGTCGTGGCGCTCGACGTAGTCGATGATCAGGGCCCTGAGCAGCAGGACCTCGGGCAGCATGTCGAAGGGGTTGTCGTTGGCCTCGGCAAGGCTGTCGAGGATCTCGCGCAGGCGCGGCCGCTCGACCATGCTGTAGCGCCCATGTTTGATGGGCGTCCGCCCGCCGTGCAGGTAGCATTTCCCCTGGCCGGGGTGCTCGGTCCGCCAGCCGGCCGCCTTCGAGCAGGGCATGCCGGTGCTCTTCGTGCGCGCGCCACAACGGGCCTTGAGCATGACCTTGCCCGCGGGCGCGTCCTCCGCCAGGTACGGGTAGATGTCCAGCTCTTCACCCGTTCGCCGCGCGTCTTCGCGCAGGACCACCTCAGCCTCCGCGAGCTCGACGTCGGACACGTCCAGGCTCACCTCGAGCGCTGCGTCGAGCTCGTCCCCCGTTATCCCGTCCTGGCCGCCGTGAGCAGCATGAGGATCGTCGTCGGGGGGCGTAGGTTGAGGGGGGTCGTGCTCGGCCACGGCGGCCTCCAGTAGGCCGGCATAACCGGCGAGCGCCAGGAGGGGGTCTGGAAAAAATCGCCCGGGCGTCAGGACCTCGAGCGCGATGGCCGAGATAACGACGCGGTGCGGGCCTCAAACTGCCCTGCCGAGGGTGATTCCGGCAGGGAGGCGCGATCGCCAGGCGGGGGAGCGATCGCGCGGTCCCGGGGGAAAGGAGGAAACCCCGGGAAGGTCAGAACGGAGCGGAGTCCGGGAGGACGTGAAGCTCGCCGTTGGTGAGCCAGGCGTGGAAGCACGGCGGGCCGTTGAAGAGGATCGACGGCTGCGCGCTCACGCTGCCCGGCGTGCGCGGATCGCCGGCACGCTTCCACGGCTCGCGCGAGTTCGACCCGAAGGCCGCCGGGCCGTCGACGCTCCACTCGCCGGCGGGCGTCTTGATCATCAGGTGCAGGCCGTCAGGCCCCTTGCGGTGCTCGTCGAACCACCACGCGTCCCACATCGCGCCGAAGGGCGCGTCGCGCAGCGTCATCTCCTCGCCCGTGTCCGTCCGGCGGTAAATCGAAGTGGGGGAGATCTGCCAGGCGTCGTCCGGCTGGAAGATGTAGTCGCAGGCGTCGCACTTGGTGGGCCAGCGCGGATCGGTCTTGGGCATCGCGCCGCCGCTGATGACTCGGTTGGGCTCGCCTTGGACGACGTCGAACGGCGCATGGCCGTTGTGGTAGCCGTAGCGGCCCCGGCAGGGGCTGTTCTTGTCGGCGCTCGATCGGTAGCGACGGAACTGTCGGAGGACCTTGCCCGTGTCTTCGAGCCAGAAGCAGGTGATCTTGGGCTGCATGGCGTTCTCCCTCTATTCGAGCGCGTTGCTCACGTCGTTGCGGAGCTCGGCGTTCATCTCGATGTGGGCGTAAATCGTGGTTGTGTCGAGCTTCGCGTGGCCCATGAGCTTGGAGATCTTCGAGATGTCGACCTTCTTGTTCACGAGCCTGGAAGCGAACGTGTGGCGGAGCTTGTGGCAGGTGATCTTGCTGGGATCGAGGTCTGCTCGGATGACCGCGGCCTTCACCACGGCGTCGACGCCGTCGTAGCCCAGGCGCACGTGGGGCTTCCGGCTGGTCAGGAAGAGCGGGCCGCGGCGCTTGTCGCCGGGGCGGACGGCGAGCCAGGCCTGCAGGGCGGCGGCGAGCGTCTCGCCGATCGGCAGGTTCCGCTCCTTCTTCCCCTTGCCGTACACGCGGAGCTCGCGCTCGGCGAGGTCGACGTGGTCGACGTCCAGGGCGACGAGCTCGCCGGCGCGCATTCCCGTGAAGTAGAGCAGCTTCACGATCGCCGCTTCGCGCAGCTCGTCGATGGTCGCGCCGCGGAGCGCGCCGAGCAGCTGCTTGATTTGGGCCTCGCGCAGGTAGATCGGCAGCTTCTTCTCGAGGCGCGGCGGCTCGAAGTTCCCCGTGGGGTCGACGGCGATCGCCTTGGTCTTCACCAGGTGCTCGAAGAAGCCGCGGAGCGACGCCTGCTTCCGGCGGATGCTCGTGCCCTTGAGGCCGGCCCGGGCCAGGCTGTCGATGAACGCGCCGAGCTCCTCCGGGGTGGCGAGCTCGAGCGGCTGCCCGATCGCCCGCGCGGCCTGGCGCAAGTCCTGCGCATAGGCCTTCACCGTGTGGATCGAGGAGTTCTTCAGCTGCAGGCGCTCGATGAAACCGGCGATCAGGTCCGGCATCGGGTGAGCGCCAGCTTCGCGAAGAGGAGGGCGGTTTCGGCGAGGAGGCCGGCGTAGCGCCCCAGCATCCCGAGCTGGGCGGCGAGCTCGACCAGGTGCTTCGGGGTAAGGGCCTCGAGCGCGTCCTGATTCCAGGTCGCGAAGACCTTGCCGTCCTGCAGGCTAACTTCCACGAGCGAGGTCGCGGCCGCGGAGGCGTTGGGCATGGCGACCTCCTTGGCCGGCATAATCACCATTATCCCGGCGTGGCGCGGATTACAGGCGACAGCGGCTCGCGGCTTCGTGACGTAGTTCGCTGCCAAGAGGCAGGCGACCGTGATATCCATGCCGTGCGGCACCCACACGAAGAGAATTCATGTCAGAAGGCGAACCCTCAACTCCGGCCAGGTGCCGATTTTGCGACACTGCCGCCACGCACAAGGCGACATTCAGGCAGGGCGGCGGTTTCGTCGCCTGGATTCACCTCTGCCCGTCTCATCGGGAGACGTGGGCAGGACAGGGGGTGCCTGAAACGTGGCCCCTTGAGTCGATCGAGCCGCTCGAGCCCGACCAAGGCGATTCGCCTACGGCGTGAACCACGCGATCGAACCGGGGCGGGCGACGGTCGCCTCAGGGCGCGGACGGCGCCGGCGGGGGAACCGCTCTTCCAGGCGGCCGCCGCGCGGCGGAACGCCAGTCGAGCCGTAGCGCTCGAACGCGCCCCACGGCTTGGCGAGGTCGTGGAGCACGGTCACGCCGGCCTGCGCCCAGCGCTCGGAGGTGGACTGGTCGGGGCACTGCCGCTGGATGGCGGAGAGCGCGCCCAAGAGAATCGACTGGCTGACCTCGCGGGCCTGCTCGAGCAGAACGCCCCAGCCCTCGGTGCGGCCCCACTCCTCGTCGCCGCGGCGGCTCACGAAGCCGAGGCCATGGTAGAGCGGGCGGCCGCGCTCGTCGGCATGCTGTTTCTCGTACGCCTCGAGGCGCTCGGTGCCGACCAGCTGCGCGCGGATGTTCGCGTCCTCGCATGCCCGGTCGTCGTTGGCGCCGGCGATGTAGGCGACGTCGCGCTTCCCGCGGCGGAAGAACGCGGTCCGCTCGCGAGCGTCGAGCGGCATCGTGGCGATCGCCAGCGTCGCCCGCGTCGGATCCTCCCAGCGGAGCGGCTCGTAGCTCTTCGCGTCGACGGCCTGGTCGTCGGGGCAGCTGAGGAGCGCGCGCAGGCGTGCAGCTTCGAGGCCGCGGAACGCGTCGAGCGCCGCCTCGGCATCCGAGCGGCGGTTGTGGACCTTCTTCAACCGGGCTTCGATCGCGTCCGCGGAATACCCGCGGGGAGCCGTCGTGGCAAGCATGAGCACCTCCATGCGAAAAGCCCCGGTGCCATCTGGCGCCGGGGCTGGGAAGCCCTTTTACGGTTACGTGTAGGTATTATAAGGTTCCGATGTGCAGGCGAGCTAGTGAATATATATTAAGGACGGGATAATCGGTTGGCCTGCAACCACCTGAGCCAGGTCGAGGCACGTGCTCTGGCGCTCTTTAGGCGTTGGTTGACTGCTGGTTGCGTGATGCCGAGGTACGCCGCCGCTTCTTCCTCGGTCCACCCCTCAAGGTAGACCAGGGCGACAACCTCGTACTGCTTCGGGGGGAGGTCGGCGAGCGCATCGCGGACCGCCCCGGGCAGCTCGGCCCGGGGGAAACCTTCGCCGGCCGCCTGGGCGGCGCGGAACTCACGAGCGGGGTTGTGCATGCGGCCTCCGAGGCTCATGTTCCCAGATCGGCGAAGTAGCGGAAGGCGCCGTAATCGCTCCTGGAGAAGGCCGGGGTGGCAGCACCACCCCAGCCCTGGAGCTCTGCAGCTAAATGACGATGATCAAGAGCAGTTTGAGCACTGCTTCCGTCACCGGCGAGAGAAGCACCGACCTGATCAGCTCGGCGATCGACGTCGGCGGCACCCAGGTGATGTAGGTGTAGTAGCTGACGACAAAGGCGAGCTGCAGCAGAAGGGCACGCTGCAAGGGCGTAAGCACAACGAGCACTTTGCGCAGCTTCGCGGCGACAACGTCGCCGATCTGCTTCGCCTTGGTCAACATGCTTGACTTGCCGCGGTCCTCGCGGCCATCATGAAATGGAAATGCCATGAGCTGGTCCTCCTTTAGGGATTAGCTCCAGATCAGAAGCTTTGGTTTCCACGCCTCGGGCTTCTGTTCTGCAAGGGAGTTGTAGGGGGGTCGGTTAGCCGACTCCTCTACAACTATTATAAGGCACAGGCGATCACGAGCCTGGAGTGACACGTACGGACGGCAGCGCCTACATCCATGTCACATTTCCGCCACAGAGTCAGGCGAACACAGGGCATGGGGCCGCCTGACCACCGCCCGAATTTTCGTCAACATACGGAATGCCCTTTACAGTTTCGTTGTTCCCGGTGCGTAAACTTGAGCAAGTTGCACAAGGAACACGCGATCTGCCAGATCAGGACTGATGGCGCAATCCCGTTGCGGCCTACCGCTACGGCCGCGAGTCGCACACTTGTTGAAATCGCCCGTCTGGTGGACGAGGTTGAGATTGTCCATCTTCTACCTGAAGGTGTTGATCTCGTGGTAACGATCGCCCTTCATGACGTCCAGGTGCTCAAGTATGCAAATCTAGCCTTCGCCGATGATGTGGTCGGACACGAAGTCACACTCGCCACCCTCGGTCGGGGCCAGCGCGCCAGCCAAGGCCACGATGATGTCGGCCTTGTCCGCCGCGTCGATGTCGTGCCACCAGTGGTCGAAGCCCTTGCGGCCCTCCAGCACCTCGATCACGTCGAGGGCGCGGTCGGTCCCGGCGGGGTCGGAAGCAATGGCCTCGGCCGCCTCCCGGTCGGTGCCGCACCAGATCATCCAGTCGAGGTTCCCGGTCAGCTCGGCGAGGTCGGAATGCTCGTCGGCGTCTCCGTCGCCCTCGCGGACGAGCGTGAACGTGGCCGCGCCCTCCACCGCGCGCCGGACGCGCCAGGCGCCCGTGTCGTCGTACTGGAACTGGACGACCGTGCCGTCCGAGCACGCCAGGTAGCCGGGCGCGTCGCTTGCGTGGCCGTACTCGTCGGACCCGTCGAGGCCAGGGATCTCGACCATCGCGTACACGAGATCGTCGGAGTCGCCGTATAGCTTGACCGTCGTCTGCAAAATTCCTCCTTGCCCGCTCGGGGCGGTCATCTTCGGTATGTTATCCGTACTGGGTGCCGGGGTGTTGAACCCCGGACAGGGCGACCCGCTGTCACGTTCACAGCGGACCCCGCGCATGCCACACCACCCAACCTTGCTAGAACCTCGGGAATCGAACCCTGCACTCCGCCATTCCAACGTCGGGCCTAAGCCCTACCGGGGATTGAACCCGGACTCGGCAACCAGCCAGCGGTTCCAGCAAATTTCAAGATTCCGTGTGTTACTTGGCCTGCGCGGCGGCCAGGCGCTCGCGGAACAGGCGGGCTTTTTCCTGGTGCTCGATCTGCCGCGCCTTGCGGCGCTCCTCCTCCTGGCGCTGCGCCTCGTCCTTCTCCGCGAAGCAGGTCGGGCAGTAGCCCAGCGAGAAGAAGTCGCCGTCGCTGGTGCCCGCCATGTAGGCGTAGGGCGTTCCCGCGAGGATCCACCTGCTGCACCAGTCGCACCGGCGGTCCCGGCGGCTGGCCTTCACGTCGCGTCGCTTGTAGAAGCTCATGTGTGCGTCTCCTCGCGGTTATACGTGGCGCTCGGGCGCCGACCAGAACTCGTTGCGCGCGGACTTTGCGAGGGCGGCAGCGTCGACCGGCGGCACGTAGTCGCGGTGCTGGTCGGGCGCGCAGTCGCAGAAGAGGCACTGCGGAGGCAGGCCGAGCCCGCGCCGGTTCTGCGCCACCGCCTGCTCCATCGGGTTCGGGCCGGCCAGGACGCGCATGGCCTTCGTGATCCGGTCCGTCAGCATCGCGACGACCTCGTCGCTCAGCAGGGCGTTGAGCTGGTCCTCGATCACGTCCTCGGCGACGTCCATCGCCTCGTCGCTTATGGCGTTCTTCAACAGGCCCTGGTTCAGCAGGGCGCAGACCACCTGGTCGGCGATGCGCTCGGACATGGCGGTAAGGTTCATCGGGTCTATCCTCTCAATGCTAAGTGTGGACGTAGTCTCGCGGCTGTATGCAGGCGGCCTACCAGGACCCGCCGGTCATCGGGTCGTGGGTCTCCCATGTGAAGTAGGGGCCGCCGAAGCAGTCGCAGTACGGGTAGCACCCGCACGATGGCGCATGCGCCCGGCGCTGGGACTTCTCGCGGGCGCGGCGGCGGCGTCGATGTATGGTCACGCGTTCGCCTCCGCGATGTGCCCGCAGGCGCTGCACAGGTCCTCCTCGACCCAGCTGCAGCCCTCGGGGCACGCGTGGTTGTCCGTGCACCCGCACGCCCGGCACCGGCGGACGGTCGCGGCGACGATCGCCAGGCGCTGCAGCAGCTGGGCCGCCAGCGCGAGTTCGCCGTCGGGCGGGTGGATGCCATCGACGACCAGGTCCTCGAGGGCGCTGGCGATCGCTGCGAGGATGACGGGCTCATGGAAGCCGAGCAGCTCGGTGCCGAGGTTGCCCGCGAGGAGCCGCACGTCGCCGCTCATGACGCTGCCCCCGCTGGCTGCTTGTCGAACAAGGAGAGCTGCAGCCGCAAGCACGCTGGGCTGAACCAGATTCGCTCGCGCGCCGCATTGTCGCGGCCGCGGCCGGAACCCTGGCTGCCGTAGCCGCCTTGGGACTTCCAGGCCACGCACTCCCAGCTTGGCGGCATCTCGTGCTCTCCTTCGTAGCCGCAAAGCGCGATCCGGAGCTGTGGGTTGTCGCCGTTGGCGACAGCCCAGGCGCGCACGTCATGCGCCACCGTCAGGCTGTCGGCCGCGTAGATGTTGGGCTCACGATTGGCGGTGTCGGCGTAGGGCGGGTCGAGCAGCACACCCGTCAGCCCGATGCCGGTCGTCACGGCCGGCGTGACCACGCGCGACCAGTCCCCACAGCAGACACGGACCGGACGAAGCCGCGCGCGCAGGCGCAGGAACCACTCCATCACGCCGCCTTGCGAGGAGTCCACGCCGCTTGCGAGTACGCCACGGCCGGCGCTGCCGTGGGCCCCAGCGAGGTCCGGTAGCTTCCGCACCAGGCCGCTCGCGTGGATGCCCCGACCCACCGCGCCGCTGTCGCCGCTCAGGTCTGGTAGCTGCTGGCGCAGCCGGCGCGCATGCACGCCCGTCCCGCCGCTCCCGCTGTTCAGGTTCGGGCGCTTCTGCGTGACAGCGAGCCGCCGGCGATTCTCGCGCGTCAGCCACTCCGGCGGCGTGCACCAGCCGCTGCCGATCCACTGGCAGACTCCCCAGACCCACCAGCCGGCGATCCGCACGTCGAAGTACTGCGGATCCGCGCGCATGCGCTCGCGGAAGTCGGCTTGGTTGACCAGCCAGCGGTGCCGGGCGTGCAGGTCCGCCTCGTTCACGGGCCAGTCGGCTGCGGCCGCCACGCCCGCGGGGTCCGCCGCGAGCGCACGCCAGAAGTTCGCGACGTAGGGGTTGAGCTCGTTCACGGTCTCGACCCGCGCCGGCGTCGGGCGGCCGAGGAGTACTGCGAGCGAGCCGCCGAAGGGCTCGACGTAGTTCGGAACGTCGCCCAGGCGTTCCCAAATGATACGCGCGGCGCGGCTCTTGCCGCCGAACCAGGGAAAGGGCGCGCGGATATCAGCCATGCGACTCACCTCCCGCCGCGCGCGTCGCCTCTCCCAGCTTGCGCGTGACCGTCTCCCGCGAGACGCCGTATCTGGCCGCGATCGCGGCGTGCGTCTCGCCGCCGCGCACCGCGGCCAGGAGGACGGGGTAGTCCTCCACGGTGAGGCTCAGGTACGCGTGATCGGGGTTCACGCACCACCGATCGCCGCAATTCGAGCGCAACAGCCGCCCCTCCGGCAGGCTGCCGTGGCGCAGGATCCAGGCGGCCCGGCGCGCATGCAGGCGCTCGCCGTCGAGGTGCGCGCTCGGGGCGCGGCCGTTCTTCGACGTGCCCATCACAGCGCCAACCCAGACCCAGCAGCCCGACGGGCGCTTGTCCACGCTCCGCCAGAAGTCATCCTCGGTCAGCCGGCGGCCAGTAGGCTTCAGCTTCAGTCGTTCGATCGCAGGGGTGGTCATGCCGTGGGCCCTCCGAGCCGCCGGGCGACCGCCCGCGCGTGCCCCCAGGCGCCGCGGCCGAGCTCACCGGCGCGGTGGCTCTCGAGCACGACCTCGACCTGGTGCGCGAGGACATCGCGGTTGGAGGGCAGGCCCAGGTCGCCGCGGAGCTGGTGGACCAGGGGATGTGAGCACGCGGCCGCGCCGAAGGCCTCGCCCTCGGCCCAGGCGATCGCGGGCTTTCCAGCTGCGATGGCCATGCCGATCGCCGCGTACGTGTCGCCGTCGCCGGGCACGAGAGCGACGACCAGGTCGGCGCGCTTCACGGCCGTGAGCAGGTCGACTGCGGCGCCGGCATCGACAGCCCCGCCGGCGAGCCGCTCGACCTGGTGGCCGGCGAGGTGCAGGTGGACGAGCTCGGCGCGCGCGGCGCGCTCTCGGCTCGTGATGACGAGGATCTTCATGTCGCAGGGGTCTCCTTCTTTTTCGCGTCCGAAGACGGCTTCCGGTAGGCTTCGCACTCGGGCCGGCCGCAGTAGGGCTCGTTTCGCCGGTGCTTTCGGCTGCAAACGCAGCAGGTACGTAACTCCGGCTTCTCAGCCACTCGCCGCCCCCTTGAGCTCGGCGAGGTCATCCCACAGCTCCTGCAGGACCATGTCCCGGGCCCGCATCTGACACAGCTCCTCGAGCGGCGGATCCAGCGGGCCGCCGCCGGCCTCATTGCGCGCCGTCTCGAGCGTCGCAAAGAACAGGGCCAGGTACTCGGCGGGATTCACGTCGCGGTTCGATTTCGCGAAGCTCTTGGCGACGTCGACCACGAAAGCCTCGTGGCCGATGCCCCCCTGCTTCGAGAGCCAGGCACGCCAACCTGCGGTGTCGCCGGCGGCCGGGCGGCCGCCGGGCAGCGCCGACAGCCCTGACCGGGTCCGCTCCTTGGCGGGCAGGTTCCCGCCCGTCTCGAGCTCGCGGCCGGCCGCGCCGCCGGCGAGGTCGAGGATTCGGCTCGGGTCCGGGTCGCCCGCCGCCTGGCGCTGACCGGCCGCGATCGCCGCCGCGGTCCACGCCGTCACCTCGGCCGCGCTCATTTCGTCCCAGGCCTCCGAGACGCGCATCGACCACGCCGGCTTAGGCCGCGCCGTCGCGCGCTTGTACAGGCGCCGACCGATCACGCCCGGCAGCTCCTGGGGCTCGACGCCCAGGCCGTCGGCCGCGGCCTCGAGCTGGGCGAGCTCGTCGACGCCGAACGCCCACCCGTCCGATTCGAGAACAGGCGCCGCCGCCGCCGCAACGTCCTCGTGCCCCTGCTCCGGCTGCGCCGTCGCATCAGACCCTGTCGAGACAGCGTCGCGACCGCTCTCGTCGAGCGTCAGCTCGTCGGGAGGAGGAGGGCCGTCGTCTCGCGCGCTCATGCGCGAGGATCCCGGATCCCCCTCCCCAGATCCCTGATCCAAGATCCAAGATCCAAGATCCCGGGGAGGCTGGCCCTGGGCTTGCCCAGGGTTCTCGTCCCGATCATCCGAAGAAGGGCCAGGACCGGGCGTTATGGGGAACCCCTCGGGCGGCGGGATCCGGCTGCCTGCCTCCTTGTGGTGGGGGTTGTTGTGCTTGCGGAAGGTCAGCACCTGGATGAAGCGCTGGCCCGCCACCTGGTAGCGGAGGATCATGCCCGCGCGCACCAGCTGCTCGAGCAGCGCGTCGACGTCGCAGTTGTCCGCCGGCAGAAGGTCCATCTTCAGGCGCTTCGGGCGGTCCTCGAGGCGGCCCTCGCGGTCGGCGGCGCACCAGAGCCCCGCGAAGAGGAGCCGCGCGAGCGGCTCGCACTCGAGGATGTCCTCGTTCCGGAAGAACCCCGGTTTGATGGTTCTCATGCGCATGGCTGGTTCTCCTTGGGCGCCGCCTTGGCGACCTGGTCGAGCTGCCGGTCGATGCCGGCGGCGATGCGGTGAGCCTGCTCAGACAGGCGACGGAGCTCGACCTCGGCGCCCTTCACGCCGCCGTCGAGCACGAACTTCACGGCTGCGCCGATGCGGCCGACGTCGTGCCGGGAGACGTGCACGCCGGACGCGGTCTCGAAGCGCTGGCGCAGGACCTGCTCCGCCTCGAGCGCGTCGCGCACCTTCCGCAGCTCGCGCTCGGCGAGCGTCTTCTCGTCCTTCACGCCGGCCTGGTAGCCCGCGAGCCGGACAGCATCGAGCACCTGGCGGGAGGGGTCGACCTTCTGGGCGGCACGGAGCAGGGCCGCGAGGAAGGTGCGGGTTGCGTTGTCCCACGGCGGACCCGGGAGTTTGGGCGCGAGCTTCACCTGGTGCAGCTTGGTGGTCTTGAGCACGAGCAGGCCCCAGGTGGGCGGCAGTTCGTCGGCGGTGACGACCTTGTCGTCGGTCACGACGAGCCACCAGCGATCGCACCAGCGCGCGAGCGCCTCGGCCTTGGCCGGGTCGCGGAGCTCGCGCAGGCAGTCGGCGCGGCTGGCCTTCATTTCGAAGCCGTGGACATCGAGGCCGCGGGACGGCCAGAGGCACATGGCCATCGCGTCGGCCGTCCGGGACTGGCGCGCGCCGGTCGCGTCAGCGACGCCGGGGAAGAGGGCATACTCCGCCGCCGGAAAGCGGTCACGAAGTGCCGTGAACAGCTTGCCTTCGCTCATGCCGCCACCCTCTCTCGCAACGCCGCTTCGAGGTCGGCGATCCGCTGCTCGGCCACGACCAGGTCGGCCCTCGCGTCGTCGCGCTCAGCACGGGCGTCATCGCGCTCCTCGGTGAGGGTCTTCACCTGGTCGCGAAGGTCGTCGAGATCTTCTTCCGCGTCGGCCAGCGCCTCGCGGAAGGGCTCCGTGACCTCGCGCTTGATGGCGGTCAGAGCCTCGCCGACAGCCTCGTTCAGGCCGCCCATGATGCGCTCGACGTCCGGGCACGTGGCCGCGAACCGCTTGAGGCTCTGCTTTTCTCCGTACCGCATCATTGGACCTCCTTGAACATCGCGAGCAGCCGCTGACCGCGCTCGCGGATCGCCGCCGTCCGGCCGTGCTCGAAGTCGAACTGGGCCTGCAGGCGGGCGGCACGGCGGCGCTGCTCGTCCGCGTCGATCCGCGCGCGCTCCGCCTCGCGTGTGCGGAGATCGAGCGCGCGCTGCAGCCGCGCGACCTCGCGCGTGAGGCGCCCGACCTCGTCCTCAGGCGCCATGCGCCACCTCCGGCTCGTAAGCCGTCGTGCTAAGGATCCGGCCGAAGGGCGCGTATTCGCGCGCGAACGCATCCGGGTTCTCGCCGAGGTAGAAGAACACGACACCCGACCACCCGTTCACGGCCTTGCGCTTGCCGTTCTCGTCGACGGCCAGGCGGTCGGGATCACCGGCCTCGAACTTCGGCCGGCCCTTCACCAGGCACATCAGCGTGGCGTGGTCCATGAGGTCCTCGAACCAGGCCGTCTCGGTGTTGGCGTTGACCAGCACGACCCACTCAGGCACCAGGCCCGAGACGTAGGCCTGCAGCATCAGCTCGACGAAGATGGCGACCATCGAGAACGGCGGGTTCATGAAGCCGTTCGGGGCGCACCACTCCTTGTTGCGCGCGTCGTCCTCCTTCGAGTAGAAGAGCGGCGCCTGGATGGTCGCGTTCGCCCGCGCGCAGCTCGCGGGGTCGAAGTGGATCACGCCGCCGAAGACCCGCCGCGCGGCGTCCGCGTGCTCGGCGATGCTGTACCATTCATCGTTCGGCCGCTTCTTCTCGGGTTCCTCGCCCGGCGCGGGCGGAGCGGCCGGAGCCGACGAGCCCTCCCCTTTCCGCTTCCGGTGGTCGTTCAGGAAGGCGATCGCCGATTCGTCGTCGCGCCCCCGGCTCTCCTCGCGCTGGGCGATGGTCGCGGCAACCTCAGGCCCCGTGATGACGCCACCCGTCCGCTCGGCGGTCTCTCGCGCCACCTCCACGCGCTCCTCCGGCGTGTCGAGCTGAGCGAGTTCGCGGGCGGCCCTGCCGCTCGTCACCAAAACCTCGCCGTGTGTACCGCGGTGCACATCGCCAGCGGCCTGGGCCTCCTCGATCAGCTGGTAGCCGCGGCGGCGCGAGAGGCTCCAGCGCGCCCCGAGGTAGGCCTCGAAGGTCGGGTGCGCCGCCCGGTAAAGCTGGCGATCGCGGATCTCGGCCAAGGCCTCGCCGGCGAGTTCGAAGCCGCGCAGGTTCGTCGCGACGACGCCTTCGTAGTGCAGGAGCTGGCCCACCTCATTCGGGGTCAGCTGGTTCGCGAGCTCGATCATGCTTCCTTCCTCTCGTGGAGCTGCTTCGCGACCTCGTCGCGGCGCATGGCGGTTTGAACGGCGAGGGCCTGGATTTTGTGGTAGGTGGCTTCGTCCCAGGTTTCGATGGGAGCGCCAAGGCCCTCGGCCTCGCGGATGGCGCGGAAATCGCGGCGGGCGATCCCCCAGTAGTCGAGCAGCTGCCCGATCCGCGCGATCTTCTCCTCGTCCATGAACTTTGCCGGCGCGGCCGGCGCCGTCTCGAGGTCGGCCCATTCGTCGGCTGGCGCCTCGACGAGCCCGGGCCACCCGTCAGCGGGCCGCGCTTCCGCCAGGTCCGGGAGAAGCGCGAGCTGCTGCGCCCGCGGGCCGGCCGGCGCCACCTCTTCCCGCTTCCTGTGCTGGTCCCTGTCCTTGCACATCGCAAAGTGGCTGACGTGGCCGAGCTTGGCGTCGAAGTTCAAGTCACCGGGTGGCACCGTGTCGGGCTCGCAAGGCATGCCCTTGCCCGCAGCAGTTCGCAGCCAGATGATGCGCGCGCCGCAGCTGCTGCAGCTCCCATACCGGCTACGCATGGCGGGCCTCCTCGAAGGCGCGCCGCTGCTCGGCGATGGTGGGGCGAGCGCACGCCCGGCAGGCCTGGGCGCGGCCCATCGCGAAGAGGCGGATGCACGGCAAGCGGCAGGCGGGGCACTTCACGCGGATGGCCTCACGCATGTGCCGCCTCCGCGAGATCGCCGAACTCGTCCTCGGTGACCGCGGCCGGCTTGGCGCCGTGTCCCATTTTCGCGTTGATGATCGGCGGGAGGACGTCCCAGATCAGCCGCTGGTACCGCGCCAGCGTGAACGTGCCGACGATCGTTTGCCCGAAGTGCTCGTAGAGGAAGTCCTCGCGCGCTTTGCCGGCGAGGCCCGCGCGCTCGAGCATGCCCTCGGCCCACTCGCTCTCGCGCTTCGTGACGTAGCGCAGGGGGTTCTCGGCCGCCGACGGGTCGACGCCGCGGTTGTCGCTCACCGTGGGCAGATCCTGCTCAGGGTTGCCCTCGATGGGAAGAGCCTTCTGGCCGGGGACGTGGCCTGAGGGTTCCCTCAGGCCACGTCCGGTGAGAGCGCGGCGCACGCCGGCCGCGGCCTGGGCGATCACCTCCGTGTCGAGCTTGGCCTTCTCGTCCCACACCTGGCCGGGCAAGAACTGGCAGACCAGTTCCTGGCGCTCGTCGACACCCTCAACGCCGACGGTGCCAAGCAGGTAGCGAAGCTGCAGCGCGGACTGGCGGACGTCGCCGAAGATCATGCGGCCGTCGCCCGGCTCGTACTCGCCGGCCTTCACGCGCTCGGTCGAAGTCTCGATCGCCTTGAGGGTGCGCTCAGGAACGGTCGAGGCCTTTGGCGCGATCGCCGTGGGCTCGGTGGCGTTTTTGCCGTGAATGGCTGCGGCGATCGCCGCGTCCTCGAGCTCGGCGGCGGCCTTGCCGATCCACTCGTAGAAGCGATCTAGCGAGCAGTTGGCCGGGCGGCTGGTGGTCTTGGTGAGGGCGTCGTAGTCGACCCACGCGCCGCGATCGTCCTCGTAGATGCGCGTCACGCCGCGATCGCCCTTCGTCGCTGTCGCCCGCCAGACCTGACCGTTCTCGATCTGCGGCCGGGCCGCGCGCTCGGCCTCGATCTCCTCCTTGGTCCGGCGCTTGCGCGTGGGCTCTACGACGGTTATCTCCTCGGCGCGAGCCCATGCCTGCGTGCCGTCGTCGTAGCTGATCTGCTGCGTCCCAGGCTCGCCGTACTCGTCGTAGTCGCCGTACGAGGCGTTTGTCCGCCCCGGCTTGCCGTTGACGGTCACGCGAGAGCCCGAGGGCGGGAAGCTGCTCCCAGGCGCGGCTTCCTGCGCCGGCTTGTAGCCCGCGATCAGGCCGGCGTCGCCCAGGCGCTTGTACTCGTACGGATCCGCGTTCACCATGATTGGCTGCACAGCGCGCCACGCCAGGAAGCGATCCCACAGATCCGCGGGGAAAGTCGCCGGCCGCTCGGGTTCGGCGACCGCATCCGACGTCGTGTCCGATGCCTCGCGCTGCTCGAGGGGGACGACGGGAGGGGTTTGGGTCGCCCAGGGCGCCGAGGCCCCGCGGGGCACGACCCGCTCGGCGGGCGCGTTCTCCATGAAGGAGTGTCGGGTCTTGAGGCGGTAGGTGTTCGACGCGGCGTCGAAGCTCTCGACGACGAAGTCCTCGTGGTGGCCGGGGGTCGGGCCTTCCAAGGGGAAGAAGTAGGTCACCTTGTCGCCAGGCTTGAACTTCGGCGCCCTTGCCGGCGGGTTGGGGTCGGGCGCATCAGTACCGCCACGCCCCAATGCCTCCCGCAGCTCCGCGCCTTCGCGATCGAGGCTCTCCTGGATGAGGGCGGGCAGCTCGCGCCAGCGCGCATCGATCTCGCCCTCCTCGAGCACGCCCGTAATCTGGGCGACCTCGTCGATGACGTCCCACATCAGCTGGCGCTCGAGCGCGTTCTCGGCGAGCCGGCCCTCAAGGTCGCTCACCTTGTCGCCCAGGCGCTTGATGACGTCGATCTGCTTGTGCCACTCCCCCTGGAGGTGGGCCGGCAGCTTCGCCATCTCCCCGTCGAAGGCGAAGTCGATGGCGATCGTGCCGAGCACCAACCCGATGGCCTCGGCGGCCGCCAGGTCAGCCGCCGCAACCTCTACCTTCGCCGCGATCTCGTGGACCGGAAACTCCTGGCCGAACATGGCCACCGCGATCTGCTGCAGCCAGTTGAAGCGGTCGGTGAGCGCCTCGGCGACGCTCGCGGCGTTGCTCTCCGTGTCGTGGTTGAGCTCGCGCTCGGCTGCGAGCTCACGCTGCAGCTCGGCGATCGCCGCCTTCACGATGCTGGGCACGAGGGCAACCGGCGGCGGCGCGGTAGCGCCGGCCCAGGCGGCGCTCTCGTGGAGCAACTCGATCAGCTTGCTCACCTCGACTTCGAGATCTTCGGTCGCCGCGCATTCCTCCTCGAGCGCGGCGGCGATGGCGGCGGGCTTCTGGTTGGCCAGCCCGCGCGGCAGCGCGGTGCCGGTGATTCTGTCGATCTCGGCCAGGACGCCGGCAGCCGAGGTGCTGGTGATGGTGAAGTTGACGGTCGTCGCAGGGGTCGTCATGGCCGCCCCCTACTTCTTCGAGTCGGCGATCGCAACGAGCAGATCCACGAACTGCTCGCTGCTCAGGCTGCCCAGGTCGGTCGGGTCCATGGTCGGGAACTGGGCCTCGAAGAGGGCGTTGTAGGCCGGGCGTTTGAGGTCCGCCAGCGTGCACGCGGACTTCACCTGCTGGGCGCGCGAGGGCGGCGCCGGCGGGAGGTCGGATGGCGTCCCTCGGTCCTCGATGACCTCGCCTGTCTCGACCTCCACCACGCGGCCCTTGTCGCGGATCACCTCGACATCGATGGCGTCCATCGTGCCGAGCTCCTCCTGCGTGACCAGCCCGTTGATGCCGAACTGCCTCTTCAGGACGATGGTCTCGGCGACTTTCTCGATCATGGCGCTCGCGTAAGTCGCCCAGGCGCCGGTGCCCTTGTTGTACTCGGTGATGCTGACGAAGCGCGCCACGGGCTCGCGCTGCTTGTGCTTCGCGATCGCCCACGCGCCGATCAGCGGGCCGCGCTTGGCGCCGAACTTGTGGACCACGTTGCCCGTCGCCGGCTCGAACTCGAAGACGTCGCCCTCGCGGACGGCCGCAGCGTGGAGGCCGACGAAGTTCGGGTCGCGCTGCGCGATGCGCAGGTACCCGTCACGCGAGGTCATGATGAGCGCGGGGTCGCCGGCCTTGAGCTTGATGCACCAGATCTCGCGGGCGAAGGGGTCCAGGCCGTAGGTGCCCGCGAGCTGCAGGTAAAGCGCGAACTCGTCCTCGGTCGCGCCCTTCGCGTAGGTGTTGCGCAGCAGCGCCTTCTGCTCGTCCGTGAACGTGAAGATCGGCGCGGCAGCCGCGGCGAGGGCGACCGTGCCGGCGGTCTTCGAAGCCACGGCGAGGGCGCCGGGGGTGGCAGTCGTCATGGAGATCCTCCTAAGGGTTGAACCGGACGTGCCGGCTGGGTTACAGTGGACAGGTTGAAAGCCTGTCGCAGGGAATTCACGGTCAGGACCGCGCTTCGGCGCGGTCTTTGGCTTAGCGGGGGATGCGGCGGCGCACCAGCGCCCAGAGACGCCGGATGAACGGCGAGCGCGGCCGGCGCGCGTAGTGGTGGCCCTTGTGCCTGTGCCACTCGGCGACGCGTACGAGCGACTCGTGAGTCTCGTCGGCGGCCTCGCTCTTGGCTTTCACGGCCTGGGCTTCCTTCAACAGGGTCTGCATCTATTCGATCTCCGTTCGGGCTTCGCGGACCGCCGCGCGGGCGGACTGCAGCACCTCGTGGGAGCGCACCAGCGCGCTGTAGCTGGCGAGGTGCTCGAGGGGCTTCGGGACGTCGTGAGAAACGGTGGCCAGCGCGCAGTCGAGATGGAGGACCAGGCCCTCGAGGCGATCGACAGCCTCGACCAGGGCCGGGGTCAGGTGCGTCCGCAGGGGAAGCGCGCGCAGGAACGCGCGCAGGTCCTCCGCGTCGGCAAGGCGGAGCAGCTTAGGGGCGGGGGCCGGCGCGCTCACAGCAGCGTCTCCCCGGGGCGCCACTCGCCCTGCTCCCGGCGCTTGAACTGGCTGATCGCGCCGCGTTTCTGGTGGCGCGCCAGGTCGTTCTTCTCGGCCGGCGCCATCTTCTCGTTGCGCTCGCGCTCGGCCCGGACCAGCGTCAGCGCCTGGTCGGTGCGGCCGGCGAGCAGCGCCTCTTCGATCAGCTCGAGGGCGCGGGCTTGGTTGTGGAGTTGGTCTAGCATCCAGAGGTCCTGCTGCACGTCCTCGAATTGGAGGTCGCGCTCGGTCGTGTCCCGCTCCCGTTGCCGCTTGGGCTTGGGTGCCGGATCAGGGAGGAGAAGCCGGGATGTCGCAGGGGGCGGGGGCATTGGGGATTCCTTTCAGTGAGGGTGAGGGGGCCGGTACGAAGCGAAGGTAAAGGCGCCTTAACCGGAAAACCTGAAATTAGGCGCTCGCCTTAACCTGCCTCACGCGAGGTAGGGTCAGAGGGGTTCCAGTTCAGGGGCTGGTCCAGGGCGGTCGCGCCGGGCTGGCCGAGGATGAAGTCCTCGACGGCGGGCGCGAGCTCGGGATTGCGGTGCAGGAGGCGCATCGCCTCGACCATCCGCGGCCGGCTCCACAAGGGCGTCGCCATCTTCACGAAGGCGTCCCAGTCGCGCGCAGCACCGACCAGATCGAAGCCGGGAGGGTTCGAGATTTCAGACATGGCTCTCTCCTCAAGCGAATTCGGCGGGCACAGGGCCGCGCTCGGCGATGAAGGCGTCGTGATGGGCGTTGACCTCGGCGGCGGTGAGCGGCCGAGCGGTGGCGCAGGCCTCGTATTCGTCCTCGCCCACGAGCACCAGGCCGGCCTCGCAGTTACCGCAGTCGCAGGTGATCAGCGCGGCACCGCCGCAGGCGCGGCAGGGGCTGTGGCGCGCCTCGTCGCCGTTTCCAGAACAACTGGGGCAATCGGAGACGGTGGGGGCGGCCGGGGCTGCGAGGGTGTTGGCCGCGAGCTGCACGAACATCGCGAACTCGGCCTCGGTGGGCGGGACGCGGCAGGCCGTCTTGAGCGCGGCGATCGGGTCGTGGTGGATGCTCATCGCAGGGGCTCCTCAGGATGCGGCGGGGGCGGCGTCTATGTCGTGCCCACTACAGTGGGCACGCGGGGCAAAAAAGAGCCCCTCGCTGACCCCAAGGGCCTCGGCGATTTTCTCCAGGGTCTTCGCCGTCGGATTGGCGCCTGGCGCGAGCGCCTTGTGGATTCCCGAGGCGGCAAGCCCGGTGCGGGTGGCGAGTTCATCCACCGTCACCCGGCGGCGCGCCATCTCCGCGCGGATTGAGAAGGGGTCATAAGGCATCGGGCGTCCTCCTTGCTCGTCTACTATAGTAGGCGACCGGTCGCCTGTCAACACAACAGTAGTGAAATGACCCACCATTGTGGGTGAGCGGTTGGTTTACCATAGTGGAGGAAGCATCTACCGTGGTGGAGTTAATGTCGCAGACCAACCTGGGTGAGTTTGTCGCCCGGATCCGAACCGAAATGGGATGGTCGCTGGATGTGGTCGCCGACCGCGCCCGGAAGGCAGGCCACGACATCAGCCCTGCGTACGTCAACAAGATCGAGGGCGGGGCCGACCCAGAGGGGATATCCCGCGGCAGGATTAAGGCGCTGGCGGCCGGCTTGATGCTCGACCGCGAGGCCCTAGAAGACGTGATTGACGGCAAGGTGCCGCCCACGACATCGTGGAAGCTCGCGCGCGATGCCCACGGCCGGGCCGCGGCGAGGCTCGAGCTTGACGCCGAACAGCTCGCGCGCGACGGCAAGGAGCCCGGCCGCCAGGTCGCTGCGTCCCTCAAGATCCCCGGCGTGGTCACCGGCGATCGGATGGGGGACATCCAGCACGCCAAGCCGTGGATCCCGTGGGAGGACGACGAGCCGGCGGCCCTGCCTTGGGTCGCCATCGTCGGCGAGGTCGGCTGCGGCCAGCTCCGGCTCGAGGACCCCGACAAGGCGACCCGTCGCTTCCCCGTGCCGGAGCGCTACGCCAAGGCTGCGGCCTTCGCCGTCATCGCTCGCGGCGACAGCTTGAACGCGCTCGGACCGCCGCGGGAGCCGATCAAGGACGGCGATCTTCTCCTGGTGCGCAAGGTGCGCGAGCCGGAGCAAGGGGCCGTGGTCATCGCCTACGTGCCGGAGGAGGGCGCCGCGGCGAAGGTCTACTGGAAGAAGGGCGGGGTGGCGCGGCTTCGGCCGTGGAGCACGAATCCCGAGCACGAGGCGATCGCCGTCGACGACCAGGTGCAAATCGTGGGTGAAGTCTTCGCGGTGCTGCCGGCGCCGCGGGACTTGGAGGGGGAGTAGTGGAAGCCGAAGAGTTCATCCGCCAGTTCCTCCAGGAAAGCGACAAGTCGCTTAACCCGGCGGCGAACATGAATCTCGCCTGGGACACGACGCACGGCGTGTGCTACGAGATCGTCCTGCCGGTCATCTCGCGCGTGTCGCCCGAGTTTACGTTTCGGATCACATACAACCCGCTCGTCCCGGACGAGCCTACAATGGGCATCTACTACGAGGTGAAGCACCGGGCGTTCGGCCTCGACATCAACGGCGCCCACAAGGAATTCGGGAAGGTCAGGAAGCATACCCACTTCCACCAGCCGTGGACGAAGCGACATGGCGACTCCCAGGTCCGCTGGGTCTTCGACTGCCCGCCGCCCATCTGGGAGGCCGTCAACTACTTCTTGGACCATGCTAAGATCGTCAGGATCCCCGAGGATTGGTGGTCTTACCCCCCAGGTGCGGTTGTCAGCAATCGCACGTTCTGGAACTCGTAAGGGAGGCGAATGATGTCAACATGTTCGACAATCATCTCGCGCCACATCGACTACCTGCGCGACAACTTTTTATGCGAGTCTCGGGGCGATCACTACGTCTTGACGACGCCTTACACCTTCCCGGACAACGACGCGATCCAAGTTTTCATCCGTGAGACGGCGGATGGCCGCGTCGTCGTCTCCGATCGCGGTGAAGCGCTACGTCACGTCGCCGTCATGTCCGGTCACCACATCGCGGAGAGCCAAGCCGAGATGCTCAATCGGATTGCGGCCAAGCACGACCTCATCTTCCAGCAGGGCGAGTTCATCGCCCTGACCTCCTATGCGGAGAGCGGGGAGGCGATCCTGCGGCTGAGCATGGCGATCAAGGAGGTCGGCGACCTGGCCGCCGTGGCCCGCGTGCAGAGCGTGGTTCGCTTCGCTCATCGCGTCCGAGGACTGTTCGAACAGCGGCGGATCCCCTACGAGGCCGACTTCCCGGTGGTCAACGAGGACGGGCTCAACCTCTCGGTCGACTTCTTCGTGCCCGCGGAGGGTGGGAAGTTCATTCAGGCCGTCGGCCAGCAGGCGGGCAAGAAGGACGCCCTCGAGACCTACCACATCTTCAACGAACTCCTCGAGCGCGACGACCACCGGCAGAAGTTCGTGCTCGTTGAGAAGACCTTGTCGAAGCCCAACATGCTCATGCTCCGGCGCAAGGCCGATCGCGTATTCACCTGGGCCGAGGCCGACGAGCTCACCCACGCGCTCGGCGCCTGACCAGTTCTTAGCCCCGGTATAACGTCAGAGCAGGCGGCTGACGGGCGAGATCACGAGCAGGAGGAACCCGCCCGTGACCACCCCCGACCTCGACGCCCTCTCCCTGGCCGCGCGCGCCGCCGGCCTCGACACCTACCCTGCGCGCCGCGCCGCCCTGCTCGCGGCCATCGTTGCGACCCTGGAAGAGGACACCCGGTTCTGGGGCCTCTAGGACCTCCCTTGAACCTTTAAGCCAGGGTGACAGAATGCTCTTGAGGCCACTAGAACATTCGTTCTATGATGGGCTTCCCAAGGCTTGCAGGCGCGGGGGAAGGAGACACGATGCTGATAATCGGCGTGACGGGCCACCGCCCGCCGGCGCTCGGGAACCTGTGGCACCCGCGCCAGTGGGCGCCCGCGGTCGAGTTCTTCCGCGACTACTTCGCGATGATGTCGGGCTCGGGTCCGATCACCGTCGTCAGCGGCATGGCCCAGGGCGCGGATCTGATCTTCGCCGCCGGCGCGCTCGCCGCGAAGAAGACCGGCGCCCCCGTCGAGCTCGTCGCGGCAGTGCCCTACCCGGCCCAGCGCGCCACCATCAAGATCGCGCTCGCCCAGGCCTGGTACGATGCGGCCCTCGCGAAGGCCGAACGCGTGGTCTACGTGAGCGAGCGGGATCCCGTGGGCTCAGGCGAAGCCAACTCGATGCTCCGCGCGCGCAACGAGTGGGTCGTCGAGCACACGGAGCGCGTCTGGGCCATCTGGGATGGCCGATGCTCGGGCGGCACGTACAACACGGTGCTCCACGCCCGCCTCCACGGCCGCGAGGTCGACAACCACTGGACGGCCGTCGCGCGCGTGCTCGACCTCAGCCCACGGCATCCGCGCTCGGCCAGCTGGTTCGACCCGGGCCCGCGTGTGAAGCTCGAGCGCCCCGACCCGACCGCCAGGAAACGGGCCCAATGATTCCCCATCTCGTCACCACGAAGCTCGCGCTCGTCTACCCGCGCCAGTCCTCCGATCGCCAGGTCGACGAGAACATCTACAGCCTCGAAAACCAGCTCCTGCTCAAGCAGCGCGCGATCGCCGACGGCTTCCCGGCCGAGAATGTCCTCATCCTCGATGACGACCTGGGCGTCAGCGGCCGGACGATCGCCGGGCGCATCGGCATGTCGCGGGCCCTCGCCATGATCGACCAGGGGCTCGTTGGCGCCCTCTATGCCGAGGACCAGACCCGGCTCAGCCGCGACAAGGACACCGTCGACCACATGACCATCGCGAAGAAGTGCCGCGCGGCGGGCGTGCCGCTCTTCTACGGCGGGTCGTGGCGTGACATGAGCGATCGCGGCACGCGCATCGCGTACAAGGTCGAGGCGGTGATCGGCTCGGAAATGTGGGGCCTCCACATGGAGAAGCTCCACGCCGCCCAGCGGGCGAAAGCCATGAAGGGCCAGGCCGCCTCCGACCTCCCCCGCGGCTACCGGCCGAACCGCGAAGTGCCGAAGAAGCATCCCGATCGCGATCGCCCGATCATCTTCGAGCCCGAGGCCGAGGTGATTCGAGCGCTCGTCGCCCAGCTCCCCGATGCCGGCTCCATCCGCGCCCTGTTCAACCAGGGCCCCGTCTACTGGCCGGACGGCGCGCCGCTCAGCTACACGATGCTCAGGCTCGTGCTCACGCACCCCATCATGCGCGGGCATTACCGCTGGGGCGACGTGCTCGTGCCGGACTCCCACGAGCCCATCATCACCCCGGACCATGCCGCGATGATCGACCAGCTCTGCGAGCTCAACCGCCTCACGAAGCGGAAGGAGCCGGCGGCGGGGACGATCTGCGCGGGCCTGGTCTGGTGCCCCGCGTGCCAGCGCAAGATCAACACGATGCGCGGCAGCGTCGCGTCGAAGTACTGCTGCCAGGTGCGGGGCGTCCAGGGCATCGAGACCCCTACAATCCACTTCGGGATCCAGTCCGAGCCCGTGGATCGTTTCGTGGCGGCGGACCTCTTCGGAAGGCTCGCCGGCGGCCTGATCGATCGCATCATCGAGCAGCTCGAGGGCTTGGCGGTCGCCCGGGCGGCGACGGCCGACACCGGCGAGGCGTCGCGCCGCGTGCTGCAACGTAAAATTGAAGGCTTCACGCGCGCGCTCGCGAGCCCCGAGCTTGGCGACGACGCCATGCGCATCGTCATCCAGGAGCTGAATGCGGCGACCGACAGCCTCAAGGCGCTCGACGTCGTCGCGCGCTCTCGTGGCGGGACCGTGCTCGACCTGGCCTTCTACCGCAACCTCCGCGCGAACCGCGAGCTCACGGCGAACCTGCCGCTGCTCTGGGACGACAGCCCCATCCAATGGCGGCGCGCCTGGATGCGTCGCTTCGTCGAGCGGGTCGAGCTGATCAACCACCGCATCGGCGAGACCACGATCCTCGTTCGCTACCTCGACGGCTCGACCGCGACCAGCACCTACCGCGGCCACATGCCGATCAGCACGGAGGAGGAGGCGATCGCCCGCGAGTTGGTGAGATCGCCGGCGTTCCCGCGCCGCGGCTTCATCGTCTGGCTGCAGCGCGGGCTCGCGGCGCGGGGCTTCCCGCGGGGGAAAGCGGCCGTCGCCCGCCTCCTAAGCCGCGTCAGGGAACGATCGGAAGACCAGCGCGACCCCGACGGCAACGCGATCCAGTGAGCGTATTGAGTTGGGTAGTAGCCCTTTCTCCTGCATGCGGCCGATCATCTCGCCGCGCAGGAGGTACTCCAGCAACAGCGGCGACATCAGCAAAGGGTGGCGCTGAACGGCTTGCAGCACGACGCGCGAGGCGGGGATGGCCATGACGTTTCCTCCTCAATTAGACATCAAGAATACGATATATTTAATAAATAGACAAGTTGCACATTGACTTGCGCGGCGGTCGACCGGCAAAGCCGTTATGTCGGAGGCGCGAACCCGCGTGGCACGCGCGTGCAGCCTGCCTGGCAGGCCGAGGCACTTCACGAATGTTAACCCTCGGTCGGATCTGGGCGTGATCAGCTTCGCCGATCGAAGCGCGATCCTCCGGGTAAAAAGGGCATGCGACGCGAGGAGTCCTCTTTTGACCAAAGCCTTGAACAAGCGAAGGCCCAAGATCGACGTGATCCGTGAGCTCGACGAGCAGTCGGCCCGCGGTCAGGCGCTGCGCGACCGGTCGATCGCCGACGAGCTCGAGCTGGCCTGGGCGGCGGTGGAGAAGCTCTCGTGGCGCATCGACGTCCTCAAGCTCTTGCCGCACATGTCCAAGGGCATCCAGGCGGCTGCGGACTTCAACCGGGCGGCCTACCCGAACGAGGTGCCCCTCGGAGACTCGCTCGAAGAGGAGCTCACCTTTTTCCGTGACGTCATGGATGCCCAACTCGCTGTGCTCGGCAAGGCCGTCGAGCGCTGGCGCAAATCGGGCACCCGCCCGCTCTGACCGTAAAGGAGTCGCCGTGAAGTCCCTCCTGTTCGCCCTCGTGGCCGCCGTCGCCGTCGCGACAGGCACTCCCGCAGCCCAGGCTGCCGCGCCCGCCGAGCCTGCCGGCGCGACCACCGGGCAGGCGGTCTCGGCCCACGTCACGGGCAGCCCGCACCGCCACTACACCAAGAAGGCCCGGCCGGCGGGCTACTGGTACCGTGGCCGCTGGTATTCGACGTACCGCGCGCCGCGCGCCGCGCGCACCCGGCCCGTCTCCTGGGCCGCCCGCGCCGCCGGCACCAAGAAGTGGCAGTTGCCCGAGTACGCCCCGAAGTACAGCGCGTCGGGCAAGTACATCCCCACGCAGTACATCTACCAGCAGACCAACGGCGAGTTCCGCATCCTCACGCCCACCGCGGCGCCGGTCACCAAGGGCACCCCCGGCGGCGCCACCGAGCTGCGGCGCGCGCTGCAGGGCATCAATGGCGCCCAGAACCGTCCGGCCGCCGCCGCGGGCGCTGCGGG
>JAKFEW010000056.1:0-19912 GCA_036675505.1 Candidatus Sericytochromatia bacterium | reverse complement strand
CCACGAAACGCCGGAGCCGACCTTTTTGCAACGCCAGGTTATGTTCTGATAAAACCAGCAGAAGTGCGCGGGGCCTCGTTCGAGGCCCCGCGTCCGTTTTCATTCAACAGGAGAAATGTCTGCCAGGTTCAGGCCCATTCCCGCGCGATGACCGGATCCTGGCGCAGCGCCGCGAGCACGGGGGCGTTGCGATCGAGGCCCGTGCGATCGTCGGCCAGGGCCCCTTGCTCCGCCAGCCCGGCGCGGATCGCGCCGAGATCGGCGCCGCCCAGGTCGTCGCCCGGGGCGATCGCCGCCGCCACCCCCAGCGCCGCGCCGAGCGTGACGTTGTACTGCACCAGCCGGCACAGCGAGTGCGCGTAAGGCGTGTAGCCGCCGGCCCGGCTCGCGATGCCGAGGTTGCGGACCGGCGTGGCCAGGCCGGCGCCCAGCACGACATGCGCCGTGATCGGCCCGGGCACGCTCACGGCGCGAAATCCTCGGAAGTCCGGGTAGTAGCAGAACGTGCCGACGCTGCCTTCGGCGTAGCCGCTCGCGAGCTCCTCGAGCGTCAGCCGGTGGCGAACGTCGAGCGCGTGGCGCGTCTGCCGCACGTAGACGCCGCGCGGCAGCTCGACCGTGGCGTTGGTCCAGCCCAGCCGCTCGCGGCAGAAGCGGCCGAAGCGCGCGGCTTCTTCGCGGAAGAAGTCGTCGGCGCCCTCGCGCGAGAGGCGCAACAGCGTGGCGGGGTCCTCGCTGAAATAGATCAGGCCATTCCAGCTGGTCGAGGTCGGCCCCACGACGGCCACGTTGAAGCCGTCCGCCTCGAAGGCGAACGGGCTGACGACGCCCTCGGCCTCGCGCCAGACCTGGTAGGTCAGGCCGAGATGGGGCGGACCGACCAGCAGGTAGTCGTCGCCGCGCTCGAGCGCCAGGAAGCCGCGTGGGCCGAAGACCCGCTGGCGCATCGCCTCGATCGCGGGATCCGCCTGCAAGGCCTCGCAGGTCGCCATGATCTGGTCCGGCGCCACGCCGTGCACGATCGGCAACGGGCTCACGCCCAGGCACTTGGTCAGCCCATACTCCGCGAAGCCGTTGGTGAAGCGCACGCCGGCGGCTTCGGCCAGGTCGCCGTCCGGCGTCGCGTCGATCACGTGGCGGGCGGCGATGCTCGTGCCTCGCCTCCCTTCGGTCGCCGTCCCGTCGTCAGCGAGCTCCACCGCGCGCAGCAGCCCACCGGCCACGCGCACGCCGCGCCAGTCGGCCTCGATCGTGGCGACGCCCGCTTCCGCGAGCATCTCGCCCAACGTCCGGGCGCCGACCTCGGCAGGCAGCGCCACCAGCGGCACGCCGGCGCGTGCCAGGAAGGCCCCGAAGAGCCCGTCCTCCGGCGAGTCGCCGGGCGGCCGCAGGTGGCGTGCGTCGCGGTCGACGAAGGCCAGGCCGTCCTCGGTCAGCAGGCCGCCCAGCATCGCGCCCGGCGGCACCAGCAGCGCCGTGCGGGCGCCTGCGCGCGCGCCGGCCACCGCGGCGAGGCAGCCTTCGGTCTCATGACCGACCACCAGCAAATCGTATTCGTGGTCCATGCCGCGTATTTTACGCCTCCCGGGCGCGCGCCACGGTGGCGGAGATTACGCCTTCGCCACCGGCTCCTTGCCTACGCCCCACTCGGCGGCCCAGGCGCCGATCGCCTCGAACACCGGCTTGAGGGCGTCGCCCTTCGGGGTCACGTGGTAGGTCACCTGCACCGGCCGGCCCGCGCCGACCTCGCGCACGATCAACCCGTTGTCCTCGAGCTCCTTGAGCCGTTCGGTGAGCAGGCGGTCCGATAGGTCCGGGATCGCCTCGCGCAGCTCGCAGAAGCGCTTGGGCCCGTCGCAGGCGACCCGCAGGATCGCGCCGGTCCACCGGCGGCCGATCAGCTCGATCGCCTGGTGGAACTTGGCACACAACTTGGCGTCATGGCCGGGAAGGTTTGGGCAGGTCATTTCACTTACCTAAAATAATTTACTCAACTCATAGTAAGTGCATCCCTTAGGCTCGAAGTCACTTACCAAATGTAAGTATACCACCGGCCGAAGGGCCCCGAAACCCTCGCCACTCAATTCAAGGAGGTTAGCCACGTCAGACGTCATCCGCATCGTGGGGATCGGGGCAAGCTGAGCGGCCCGATGAAGAATGTGGTGTGCGCGCTGCGTGGCTCGCGGACCGGCCGGATGCGGAGTTGCTCGCCAAGTGACGCCGCAGCCTCCGGAACACCACGGCGCCCGCTCTCGAAAGAGCGGGCGTCGCAGCGTGAGTAGAGGCGCGCGAGGGTGGGCGGAAAATTGGTTTAGAAGAGCTCCTGGAACGCTTGCTCGGCGAGCGCCTTCGCCGACTCGGGGCCGCCGAGGCGCACGGTGAGCTGGCGGCCGACGTTCTCGGTGGCGCCGGCCTCGGTGGTGACGCGGATGCCCTCGATCAGGCGACCCTGCAAGGCCGCCGGGTTCGCGCGGGTGGCTGGCCGAACACGCGGGTCCAGAGAGGGGTGATGGTGCCAATCTGGTTCGACATCGGGCGCGCCTCTTCTAGCTCGTTCGGCGGAATCGCCCGCCGCTTTCGAGTAGAGTATCACCCGTGACAGGCGACGAGCCGGCGACAAACCCGTCGGTCGTCCCTAACGCGAGATTAAGTCTTGCCCGGTGAGACTTCAGACCGCGATCAGCTCGATTCTCGGCTCGATCGTCTGGAGCAGCGCCTCGATGCCGGCCATCGTGCCCGTGATCGCGCTCGGGCAGGTGCCGCAGGCGCCCTGGTAGTGGATCGTCAGGCGATCGCCTTCCAGCCCCAGGACCTCGAGGCCGCCGCCGTCCATCTGCAGCGCCGGCCGCACGCGCTCGTCGAGCAGCTCGTTGATCCGGTCGAGCCGTGACCGGTCGGCCTCGCTCACCTCGACCGTTCGCCGGGGCGTGGCCGTCGCGGCCGCGGCCCTCATCAGCTCGGCCGGGTCGGCGGCGCGGATCGGCACGGCCAGCTCCCGCTCGAGCTCGTTCCACTGCGCCTTGCCGTCCTGCACGACGGTCAGGTAGCGGTCCACGTAATAGACCTCGACGACGTGCGGGATCGCGAAGAGCTGCTTGGCGAGCGGGTCGACCTGCGCCTGCTCGGCGTTCTCATACGCGCGCGCAGGGCCCGTCGTGAGCGGCTCCTTGAGGATGAAACGCTTGGCGTTCGGGTTGGGGGTGTACTCGATATCGGCGATCTTCGGCATGGCCGGTGTCCTTTACATCGGCCCGGCGCCAGGCGCGAGCCCGGAGCCGGGAATGGGGTCTGCGTCCCCTTCGGTGGAGCTGACGGCCTGGTTCTGGAAGGCCGCGTGGAGCGTGTGCCAGGGCAGCACCGCGCACTTCACCCGCGAGGGTAGGGTCGCGATGCCGGCGAAGGCCCCCAGGTACCGGTTTTCCTTGTTCGCCGCGCTGATCGCGTCGGGCTGGCCGACGACGACATGGCGGAAGTCGGTGATCAGCTGCTCGGCATGGGCCAGCGGCTTGCCCTTGATCTGACTGGTCATGATCGAGGCCGAGGCCTGGCAAATCGCGCAGCTCTTGCCTTCGAAGCCGATGCCTTCGATCACGTCGCCGACCACCCTGGCGTAGAGCCAGATGTGGTCGCCGCAGAGCGGGTTGAGGCCCTCGCTCTGGTGCGTCGCGCCCTCGAGCTTGCCGAAGTTGCGCGGCTTCTTGTTGTGCTCGAGGATGAGCTGGTTGTAAAGGGCCTGGCGGACGTCCATTACCCGAAGATCTCCTTCACGACGCGGATCGCGGCGACGAGCGCGTCGACCTCCGCCGGCGTGTTGTAGAACGCGAACGACGCGCGGGCCGTGGCTGGCACGCCGAGGCGGTTCATGAGCGGCTGGGCGCAGTGGTGGCCGGCGCGGATCGCGACCCCTTCCTGGTCGAGGATCGTGCCCACGTCGTGCGGGTGCACGCCCTCGACCTCGAAGGACACCACGGCGGCCTTCTCGCGTGCCGTGCCGATCAGCCGCACGCCCGCGACCTCGCCGAGCGCCTTCGTCGCCTGCTCCAGCAGCTCGTGCTCGTAGGCGCCGATGCGCGCCACGCCGATCGCCTGCACGTAGTCGATCGCGGCACCCAGGCCCACGGCCGCGGCGATGGGCGGCGTGCCGGCCTCGAACTTGTAAGGCAGCTGGTTGTAGACGGTCTTCTCGAAGGTGACCGAGAGGATCATGTCGCCGCCGCCTTGCCAGGGCTTCATCTTCTCGAGCCACTCGCGCCGGCCGTACAGCACGCCGATGCCGGTCGGACCGCACATCTTGTGGCCGGAGAACACGTAGAAGTCGCAGCCGAGGTCCTGTACGTCAATCGGCACATGAAGCGCCGCCTGCGCGCCGTCGATCAGCGTGGGGACGCCCTTCGCCGCAGCCAGCGCGACCATCTGCTTCACGGGCAGGATCGTGCCCAGCGCGTTGGAGACATGGGTGAAGGCCGCGAGGCGGGTCTTTTCCGAGAGCAGCGCCGCCCACTCGTCGAGCAGCAGCTCGCCGGCGTCGTTGATCGGCGCCACCACCAGCTTCGCGCCGACGTCCTCACACAGCATCTGCCAGGGCACGATGTTCGCGTGGTGCTCGAGCGCGGTGATCAACACCTCGTCGCCGGCCTTCACGAACGCTCGACCGAAGGCGTGCGCCACCAGGTTGATGCCCTCGGTGGTGCCGCGCGTGAAGATCACTTCCTTGGTGCTCGGCGCGTTGATGAAGGCGCGCACCTTCTCGCGCGTGCCCTCGTAGGCGTTGGTGGCCTCCTGGCTCAGCGAGTGGACGCCGCGGTGCACGTTGGCGTGCTCGGTGGTCTGGTACAGCACGAGCCTGTCGATGACCTGCCGCGGCATCTGGGTGCTCGCCGCGTTGTCGAGGTACACCAGCGGCTTGCCGTGGACCTGGCGGCCGAGGATCGGGAAGTCCGCGCGCAGGCGGGCGACATCGAAGGGCGGAGCCTGGATCATGGGCGGGCCTCCCGGCGCTTGCGGTCGGTGCGGCCGACCACCACGGCCTGCAGCTGCTTGCGCAGCGAGGCGAGCGGCACATGGTCGATCACCTCGGCGGCGAAGGCGTAGGTGAGCAGGTCGCGCGAGGTGACTTCGTCGATGCCGCGCGACTTGAGGTAGAAGAGCTGGTCGGCGTCGATCTGGCCGATCGCCACGCCGTGGGCGCATTTCACGTCGTCCGCCTCGATCGCGAGCTCGGGCTTCGCGTCGATGCGCGCGCGGTCGGAGAGCAGCAGCCCGCGGCCGGACTGCTTCGAATCGGTCAGCTGGGCGCCCGGCGCGACCACGATCCGGCCGTTGAACACCGCGTGGGACGCGTCGTCGAGCACCATCTTGTGGAGCTGTTGGCTGCGGCCGTGCGGGCTCGCATGGATGATCGCCGAGTGCGTGTCGGCCTCCTGGTCGCCCGCGAGCAGGGCCAGGCCGTGGAGCGCGGCGTCGATGTTCTCGCCCTCGCCGGTCACGCAGACGTCGAAGCGCGAGAGGCGGGCACCCAGCGTGATCGATTGCAGGGCGTACGACGCGTCCCGGGCCAACGACACGCCGAGGCGCTCCACGTGCGTCGCGCGGCGGCTCTCGCTCTGCACGCGGACATGCCTCACGCGGCCACCCTCGCCGACGGCCACCTCCGTGACGGCGTCCACGAAGTACGGGTTCTCTTCGAGCGCCACGTACTCCTGCATGACCGTGACGTCGGCGTTCTTGCCGGCCACGATCAGCACCCGCGGCGCCGTGAAGGTGGGCGCGGGCCCGCCGGTGGAAACGAAGAGCAGCTGGACGGGATGGTCGCAGACCAGGCCGTCGGGCACGATCACCGCCGCGCCCTCGCCGAGCCAGCGCGTCGAGAGCGCCGTGAAGACGTCGCGGTCGGCCGCCGCATGGGCGCCGAGGTGGCGCGCCAGCAGCGCTTCGTCGACGCGCGAGAACGGCGCGAGCACGAGGCCCGGACACGGGCTCACGACCGAGCTCAGCTCGGGCGCGTAGTGGCCATCGACGAAGACCAGGCGGTGGCTCTCGGCCTCGGACACGATGAAGCGGGAGATCTGGGGCATGAGGACGCCCGCCGGGCGCTGGGAGACCGGCGCGTAGCGGTGCTCGAGCAACGCGGTCAGCGGCGTGAAGCGCCACTCCTCGTCCTTGGGCCCGGGCAGGCACGCGCCCGCGAGCGCCTCCGCCGCGCGGGCGCGCAGGCGCGAAACGGCGTCCTGGCCACTCACCGATGGGGCGCCCACGGCGAGATCCGCCAGCAGCGCGTCGCGTGTCTCGACGGTGGTCATCGGCCTACCTCGAGCCCGACGCCGTCGCGTCGTCCCTCAGCCAATCGTAGCCGCGGCTCTCGAGCTCGAGCGCGAGCTCCTTGCCGCCGGTCCGGATGATCCGGCCGCCCACCATCACGTGGACGTAGTCCGGCACGATGTACTCGAGCAGCCGCTGGTAGTGCGTGACCATCAGCGTGGCGTTGTCCGCGGTGGCGAGCTTGTTGACGCCGTTCGCGACGATCTTGAGCGCGTCGATGTCGAGGCCGGAGTCCGTCTCGTCGAGCAGCGCGAGCTTGGGGTCGAGCACCGCCATCTGGACGATCTCGTTGCGCTTCTTCTCGCCGCCCGAGAAACCCTCGTTCACGCTGCGGTCGAGGAACGACGGATCCATCTCGACGATCTTCACCTTCTCGCGGATGTAATCGTCGAACTCGATCGGGTCGAGCTCATCGAGGCCACGGTGGATGGCCAGCGTGTTGTAAGCCTGCCGCAGGAACGCCGCGTTGCTGACGCCAGGGATCTCGATCGGGTACTGGAAGGCGAGGAAGAGGCCCGCGCGGGCGCGTTCCTCGGCCGGCAGCTCGAACAGGTTCCGGCCGAGCCAGGTGGCCGTGCCGCCCGTGACCTCGTAATCCGGGTGGCCGGCGAGCACCTTGGAGAAGGTGCTCTTGCCCGAGCCGTTCGGGCCCATGATCGCGTGGAGCTCGCCTGCGCGGATGGTGAGATCGAGTCCCTTGAGGATCTCGGTGCCGCCCACCGAGGCGCGCAGGTTGTGGACTTCGAGGATGACGGGGGCGTTGTCGCGGATCATGGTTAGCCTACACTGTTCTCGAGTTTGAGCCCCAGCAGCTTCGTCGCCTCGACGGCGAACTCCATCGGCAGCTGGGTGAAGACGTCCTTGCAGAAGCCGTTGATGATCATCGAAATCGCCTCTTCGGGGTCGATGCCGCGCTGGGCGAAGTAGAACATCTGGTCCGCGCCGATCTTCGACGTGGTGGCCTCATGCTCGAGCTTCGCCGTGGCGTTCTGCACGCGGATGTACGGCAAGGTGTCCGCGGCGCACTGGTCGCCGATCAGCATCGAGTCGCACTGGGAGTAATTGCGCGCGTTCGCGGCCTTTGGGCCCATCTGGACCAGGCCGCGGTACGTGTTGCGAGACTTGCCCGCCGAGATGCCCTTGGAGATGATCGTGGAGCGCGTGTTCTTGCCGACGTGAATCATTTTCGTGCCGGTGTCGGCTTGCTGTTTGTTGTTGGTCAGCGCGACCGAGTAGAACTCGCCCACCGAGTCGTCACCGAGCAGCACGCAGCTGGGGTACTTCCAGGTGATGGCCGAGCCGGTCTCCACCTGCGTCCAGCTGATCTTCGCGCGTCGGCCCTTGCACAGGCCACGCTTGGTCACGAAGTTGTAGATGCCGCCCACGCCGTTCGCGTCGCCGGCGTACCAGTTCTGGACGGTGGAATACTTGATTTCGGCGTCATCGAGCGCGACGAGCTCGACCACCGCGGCGTGTAGCTGATTGGTGTCGAACTTGGGCGCGGTGCAGCCTTCGAGGTAGCTGACGAACGCGTTCTCCTCGCAGACGATCAGCGTGCGCTCGAACTGGCCGGACTCCTCCGTGTTGATGCGGAAGTAAGTGGAGATCTCCATCGGGCAACGCACGCCCTTGGGCACGAACACGAACGATCCATCCGAGAAGACGGCCGAGTTGAGCGCGGCGTAGAAGTTGTCGGTGGTGGGGACGACCGACCCGAGGTACTTCTTCACGAGCTCGGGGTGCTCGCGCACCGCCTCCGAGAACGAGCAGAAGATCACGCCCGCCTCGCGCAACTTCTCCTTGAAGGTCGTGGTGACCGAGACGCTGTCGAAGACGACGTCGACCGCCACGTTCGCGAGCATCTTCTGCTCGCCGAGCGGGATGCCGAGCTTCTCGAACGTGCGGATGAGCTCGGGGTCCACCTCATCCATGCTGCCGAGCTTCTTCTTCTGCTTCGGCGCGGAGTAGTAGGTGATGTCCTGGTAGTCGATCGCGCCGTAGCCGGCGTTCGCCCAATGCGGCTCCGCCATCGTCCGCCAGTGCCGGAAGGCCTTGAGGCGGAACTCCAGCATCCAGTCGGGCTCGCCCTTCTTCGCGGAGATCACGCGGACGACGTCCTCGTTCAGGCCCTTGGGGAGCGTGTCGGACTCGATGTCGGTGACGAAGCCGGCCTCGTAGGGACGGTTGATGACCTTTTGGACCTGGGAACTCATGGGGGAAAACCTCAAGGGCCATTCTATCTAAATCGGACAATTCAGGTCAAGATTGTCCGAGAGGCTTGGATCGGGTATCATGGCCTGGGTCCCTACCGTATTCTATCACCTGGTCCTATGATTACGCGCGCCACCGAATATGCCTGCCTGGCAATGCTGTACCTGGCGAAACAACCGCCAGGTACGTGCTGCAACACGGCCGATATCGCGCGCATCGAGCGCATCCCCACTTCGTTTCTCGCGAAGGTGATCAACCAGCTCGCGAAGTCGGGGCTCGTGATCTCGCGGCGCGGGCCGCTCGGCGGCCTCGAGCTCGCCCGGCCGCCGGACCAAATCACGCTCCGCGAGGTGGTCGAGGTGATCGAGGGCGAGCTCGCGGTCAACCTGTGCACCAGCTCCCAGGACTACGCGTGCTTCCGGCACGGCTGCTCGCTCAAGGCGGCGTTCCGCGACGCCCAACACGCCTATCTCGAACGGCTGCAGGCCGTGACCCTGGCCTCGCTGGTGCGCTCGGACGGCTACACCTCCGACGCCCCGGAACCCATCCCCTCAGGAGGAACGGCATGACCACGGAATCCAAGCCCGCCACCAAGCCGCTGGTCTCGCTCTCGGAGCGGGCCGCAGCGCATGTGAAGACGCTCTTCGATCGGAAGGGCACGCCGGACGCCTACCTGCGCATGGCGGTCGCCGGCGGCGGCTGCTCGGGCATGAGCTACAAGCTCGACGTCGCGACCGAGGCCGGCCCGGCCGACCGCATCATCGAGTCGTTCGGCGTGAAGGTGCTGGTCGACATGAAAAGCGCGCTCTACGTGGCGGGCATCGAAATCGACTACGACGACGACCTCATGAACGCCGGCTTCAAGTTCATCAACCCGAACGCCAAGACGAGCTGCGGCTGCGGCGAGAGCTTCAGCACCTAGCGCGCGGGCGCTAAGGCGTCGCCTCCATCGCGGCCACGGCGGCGTCCAGCGCGAAGATCTGGCCGCCCTTGCCGTCGTCGATGCTCGGGTTCGCGATGACGACGGTGCCCGCGGCGAGCAGCAGGCCATCCATGATCCCGCCGAGGGTCTTGATCGCCGCGTCGCGCTCGGCAGGCAAGTAGCCGACGGCGTCGAGCACCTGCGGGAACTCGTTGGTCGTTCGCTCGCGCACCGGCGACATGAGGATGTCTTGAAGCACGAAGTCGGCGACGTCCGACGGCTTCTCGATCGCGTAGAGGGGCCGCTTCTGGGCCACGGGCTTGTCCTTGTCCTCCTCGACCAGGCGGCGGTTCGCGCGGATCAAGAACGGCTGCGTCTCGAAGTACCTGGGGTCGGCGAGCATCTTCGCCGTGGCCCGCTCGCGGAAGCGCGCGAGCTCCTCCGCCATCACCTCGAGGGAGGGCCGGTCGCCCTGCGTCTGGGCCTGCAGATCGACGTAGGACAGCAGCGCGTCGCCCGTCGCGGCGGCGCGGGCCCGGCGATCGCTCGGCGTCATGATCGCGACCTCGGCCTTGTCGGCCGCCGCGCGCAGCCGCGCGAGGGCCGCATCGGCGACGCCACCGCTGCCCGGCGGCAACAGGCTGTCGGCGCTCACGACGGGGCTGTCGTTCTGCTTCTGGATGAAGAGGCGCTCGAGGCGGCTCACGAAAGCCTGGCGAAGGAACGCGGAGGCGAGGGCTGTGTCTTCGCCGACGGCGGCCGCGCCCTGCCCCTTGTCGAACATGGCGTCGTAGAACAGGCGGCTGTCCTGCGACGCGGGCACGGCGGCTGAAACGACCACGTTCTTGCCGCTGATGGTACCCGGCAGGTAGACCTGGTACTCGCCCTTCGCGTTGGTGTAGACCGAAAAGACCGGCTGTCCTGCTTCGTCGGTGCCGAGTTGCAGCGGCTTGCCGTCGATCATGGATCGCACCTGGATTTCCATCGCGGCCGCGCGCAGGATCGTGCCCAGGTTGAACTTGGCCTGGGTGGCTGCCTGCATCAGCGCCAGCTTGCGCTTGCCGATCAGGTTGCCGGCGCCGGCGGCGACCAGCGAGGCGCCATCCGGGCCGATCAGCGAGCCGCCGTCGGCGCCGATCAGGCCGGCGCCCACGTACACCGATGCGCCGTCCATGCCGATCAGCGAGGCGCCGTCCATGCCGACCAGCGTCGCGCCGTCCGGGCCGATCAGGCTCGCGCCGTCGGCGCCGATGAGGGAGGCGCCGTCCGCGCCGATCAAGGTCGCGCCGGCGGCCTTCACGGCGTAATGCGCGTCGATGCTGACCACGCCGGTCAACTTCGCCGCGGCACCGGGCGGCGCCTTCAGCAGTGAAAGCGCCGTGGGCGGCTTCATACCGAGCGGCTCGGTGGCCTGGGCCGAGGGACGCGGCCGGGTCGAGGCCGTGCCGTTCGGCCTGGCGGGGTCGCCGGGCTGGGCCGGCAGCTTGCCGTTGCACGCGGTCAGGACGAGCGCGGCGGCGAGCATCGAAAAGCGGCGAAGCGACATGGATCCCTCGAGGCCGGATGGGGTGGAGGCGCGGGTTTCACGTCCCAGACGCCCGGTGGCGGCCGGCCGGCCAGCACCTTACTCGCCCCTATCATGCCACTATCGGCATTTCAAGCGGATTTCAAGCCAGTCTGCCCAGACTAACTTTTCGTAAAGCAATTAACGGCCCGTTAACCAAGCGGGCCCCCGCCGACGAGTTGCCGGTAAAGCGCCTCGAAGGCCCCGCTCGGCGTGGCGGCGAGATACGTCTTCTGGGCGCGACGGCAGTCCCAATACGCGCGCCGCACGCCCTCGATGTCGCCCAGCGCGCGGTACATCCGCATGAGCGCCTCGTACACCGATTCGTCGCAAGGGGCGAGGACGGCGGCGCGCTTGAGCGCGGCCTCGGCACGGCCGTAGTCGCTCACGCGGCGGTGCTGGCCCGCAATCCAAATAAGCGCGCCGATGGCCTGCTGGCGGTAGCGTTCGCGGTCGGCCTCGAAGAGGTCGAAGGGCGGGCCGTCGTCGAAGAGCGGCCCCCGCACGAGGGCCAGGCCCTGCTCGAGCCGGGTCACCGCTTCGCGCGGCGTGGACGCGCGCAGCGGCTCGGCCGCCGCCAGGGCGGTCTCGAAGGCGTGGACGTCGAACTCGGCGACGAGGTCCCAGGCCAGCCTGTAGCGATCGCCCTCGCGGCGCAGGTACGCCGAGTGCTCCCCCTTCGCGAGCTGCGGCTCGAGCGCCCGGCGCAGCGCCCACGTGTTCACGCGCAACACGTTGAGTGGGTTGGCTTCCTCGCCGCCAATCAGGTCGGCGAGGTCGCCCGTGCGCAGGCCGGCCGGGTGCAGCGCGAGGGCGGCGAGCAGCAGCTTGGCCTTGCGCCGTGGCCACTGGTCGAGGAGCACGCCATCCAGGCGCACCTCGAAGCTGCCGAAGCAGCGCAGCGCGAGCAGGCCCGTTCGGGGAGGCGCGAGCAGCCCCGTGCCGCCCCGCCCGTTCGGCGGCGGCGGGCCGCCAGGACGGGGGCCCCCATCCGCGGCTGCGCCACGGCCCCGTCCAAAAGGACTGAGCGGCGCGAGCTCCTGCCACAGCCGGCGGTCCTGGGTGCGCAGGAAGCCGAAGCCCCCGGCCTCGATGAGCGTCGTAGCGGCTGCATGGGCAGCCTCGGCGCCCGGGCGATCGCCCATCGCGAGCCGGCTCGCCGCCTCGAAGAGCCGACCGCGCGCGAGGTGGAGCCGGGCGCCCAGCCGCTCGAGCGCCGGGATGGCCGCCTCGAGCACCGCGAGCCCCAGGCTCGGCCGCCCGGCGAGGTGCAGCGCGCGCGCATGCGGCAGCGCCAGCGCCAGATCGTGCAAGGAACATTCAGGCGCCGCGGCGTGCTCGCGGGTCTCGGCCTCGGCCAGCTCGATCACCCGTGCCGGTCGCTCGCGCGCGAGCGTCAGCCACATCAGGCGCTCCAGGGGCACCGGCCGCCCCTCGCGGAAGCCGGCACGCTCGAAGACCTCGAGCGCCCGCCCGATCGCGGCCTCGGCCTCGTCGAGGTCACCCCTGGCCTGGTGCCAGTGGCCGAGCACGGTCTCGGCCACGGCCAGGTCATGCCAGTCGAGCACGTCGCGCCAGGTCGGCGGGAGCTCGCCGATCAGCGCGCCTGCGCCATCGACGTCGCCTTCCGTGAGCCGGAGGTGGGCGAGCAGGAAGGCGGCCGAGAGGCGATAGGCGTAGAAGGGCCAGGACTCGGCGATGATCACCGCCCGTTCGAGCGAACGGCGCGCCGCCGCGAGGTCGCCCTGGTAGAAGGCATGCGTGCTCAGGTTCATGAGGGCGATCGTGTGGCCCGCGGCCACCTCCACGTCCGTTCCGGCGACCGAAGGGAGGCGAGGGTCTCCGAGCATTTGCACCTCGAGCGCGGCCTCGTTGCAGGCCCGCATCGCCGGGAGGTCGCCGCGCCGCTCACCGTCGTAAGCCCGGATCAGCCAGAGATCCACCTGATCGGCCGCGCCACGCGGGCCAGGGTGGCCGGTCGCCTCGGCGCTCAGGCGCGCGAAGGCGGCGTCGTCCTGCAGCGTGAGCGCTGTGTTGCACTGGCCGACCAGCGCCGCGAAAGCGCCTTCGGCATCGCCGGTCACCTCGTAAAGCCGGCGCGCGAGCTCGTACGCGGCCAGGGCCTGGGCGCTCTCGCCGGCCCGGCCGTGCAGGTGGCCGCGCCAGAGTTGGATCCAGGGATCGCGCATCGCGACGGCGGGAGCCCAGGCATCGAGCCAGAGCCGCACCTGACCCTGCCGACCGTCGTAGCGCATGGCTGGAAACAGCTCGCGGCAGGCCTCGCGCGCGATCTCCCACTCGCCGCCGGCCACCGCGTGGGGCAGCGCCTGATCGAGCCGGCCCGCCGCGTGGTGGTAGCGCGCGGCGCGGCGGTGCCACTCGGCGAGCTGCGCGGCGGGCACGACGCGTGCGGCTTCGGCGCGCAGCACCTCGATGAGATAAGGCGGGAAGCGGTAGCCCGCGTGGCCTGCGAGGCCCTGGATCAGATGATCCGCTTCGAGCGCCGCGAGCGCGTCCGCGGCGCCCTCGGCGTCGAACACGTGGCGACAGGCGTCCGCCGTGACTTCTTGCAGGACCGCCGCGCGCAGCATGAAGGCCTGGCGATCCGGTGCCTGGAGCAAGTAGAGCTCCTCGCGGGCGTAGTCGTGCAGCGCATTCTCGTCGCTGCCGGACGGCTTCCCGCCATCGCCCCGGCAAGCCAGATCGAGGCCCAACGGCCAGCCGTCCAGGCGGGCGGCCACGTCGCCCCAGGCGGCGGGCACTGGTCGCGCATCGGCCCTGGTCGCCAAAAACGAGGCGGTCTCCGCGTCGTCGAAGCGCAAGCGGTCCTGGTCCAGCACCTCGACCTTGCCGCGGGCGCGCAGGCGGCCTAGCGGGGCGTCGAGCCGCTTGCGCGTGGCCACGAGCAGCCGTACGCCCGGCGGCAGCTTGTCGAAGAAGTAAGCGAGGCCCGCGATCAGCTCGGGCTGTTGCGTCTGGAGGTGCTGGAAATCGTCCAGCGCGATCACGAAGGCCGGCAGGTTGAAGGCCGCCAGGGCATCGAAGAAGCCCTGCCAGAGGCGCGCGGGATCGCGCCGGACATCGCTGTTCGAGCCGCCTGCGCTGCCGATCAGCGCACGCACCGGCTCGCCGAACTGCGGGATGTGCACCTCGACGCCCGCGATCAGGTGGTGGAAGAGCGTCGCGGCGTCCGTATCGCGGCTGTCCGCGGTGTACCACAGGATCGGCGTGCCGGCCTGGCGGGCCGCTTCGACGAAGTCGAGCAGGCCGAGCGTCTTGCCGTAGCCGGGCCCGCCCACCAGCAGCGTGACCGGGGCCCTGGGCGGCCCGGCCGCCCAGGGCCGCCGGCGCCAGCCACCCGGGGGCGCAGGCGGCGTGAGCTTGCTGCGTTGGAGCCACGGACCGCTCACGCTAGGACTCGCGCCACGTGGCGTTCGTGAGGCTGGTCAGCACGTGGTCTTCCCAGCGGCCGTCGATGCGCAGGAAGTCGTAGGCGTAGCCCTCGACCTTGAAGCCGAGCGTGCGCAGGACCTTCGCGCTGCGCACGTTCGCCGGCATGTAATTGGCCTGGATGCGGTGCAGGTTCATCGGACCGAACATGTGCGCGATCGCGCCGCGCAGGCCCTCGACCATGTAGCCCTTGCCCTCGGCCCCTGCGCCGAGCGCGTAGCCCAGGTTGCCGCAGTGCCAGACGCCGCGCACGATCGTCGAGAAGTTGGCCCAGCCGATCACCCCTGCCGGGTCGTCGGGCATCGCGAACAGGAAGCGGATCCCGCGGTCGGCCTCGCGATCCGCCGTTTCGGTCGTGAAGCGATGGGCCCAGAACGCCTCGGTGTAATACGCGGGCGGCGGCGTGGGGCTCCAGGGGGCGAGGTGCGCGTCGTTGTCACGCAGGAACGCGGCCATCGCGGCCGCGTCGGCGGGCGCGCCCGGTCGAAGCAGGAGGCGCTCGGTGCGCAGCGGAAACTGGTCGACGTTCGTGGTCATGTGAGCTCCTGATCACGGTATACCCGCCTAGCCGCCGACACGGCCTGCGAGGGCTTGTACGCTGCATCGTCCGGTGTTAATATCGACCGACGAGCCGCTCCTTTGGGGGCGGCCGACGAAAGGAGCCCTGCCATGCCGTGTCGAAGATGCGGGAAGGCCGAGGGCGTCGGGGCGTAAACGCCGCTCCGGCCGCGCCGGACCTTCCTTCCACCATCCTGTTTGACGCCCGAGGATTGTGACGCAATCCCCGGATTTCGCACGCTGGAAGGAAACCGGTTCAATATGACCGTTCACATCATCGCCTCCCCCGGTCAATGGATCGAGGGGGAGGCCGAGCGGCAGCTGCGCGCGACGGCGGCGCTGCCCGGCATGAAGCTGGCCGTCGGCATGCCCGATCTGCACCCCGGCAAGGGGTCGCCGATTGGCGCGGCCTTCGTCAGCGAAGACATCCTCTACCCCAACTTGGTGGGCAGCGACATCGGATGCGGGATGGCGTTGTGGCGCACGGACGCGGCCGTCCGCGTGCTCAAGCAGGACAAGGCGGTGCGCCGGCTCGCGGGCCTCGACGGCCCGTGGGACGGCGATACCGCCGCGTGGCTGGCCGCGGACGGCGTGGAGCCGTCGGGCCACGAGGCCTCGCTGGGCACAATTGGCGGTGGCAACCACTTCGCCGAGTTGCAGGCGCCCGATGTGGTGGCCGATCCCGCGGCATTCGCGGCGCTCGGGCTCGTGCCTGATCGCCTGGTCCTGCTCGTGCACAGCGGCTCGCGCGGCTTCGGCGAGGCCGTGCTGCGGGCGCACGCCGCGATCCATGGCGCGAGCGGCTTGCCGGCGGGCGAGGCCGCCGCCGCGGCCTACCTCGCTCGGCACGACCACGCGGTCGCCTGGGCGCGGTCGAGCCGGCGGCTGATCGCCCACCGCTTCGCCACCGCCCTCGGGGTCGCGACCGAGCGCGTGCTCGACGTCTGCCACAACAGCGTCGTACCGACGGCGGCCTTCGGCTGCCGCTGCTGGCTGCACCGCAAGGGCGCGGCGCCCGCCGACCAGGGTCCCGTCGTGATCCCCGGCTCGCGTGGCACGCTCAGCTACCTGGTGCGCCCGGTGGGCGATCAGGTGGCGAACGCTGCTTCGCTGGCCCACGGCGCGGGGCGCAAGTGGCGGCGCTCCGAGGCGCGCGAGCGGCTCGAGCGGCGCTTCACGCCCGAGGCGCTCAGGCGCACCCCGCTGGGTGGTCGCGTGGTCTGCGAGGACAAGAACCTCCTGTACGAGGAGGCCCCGCCGGCCTACAAGGATGTCGATCGCGTGGTCGGCGACCTCGTCGACGCGGGGCTCGTGACCATCGTCGCGACGCTGCGGCCGGTGATTACCTACAAGACCCGGGGAGGCCGCACATGAGCCCGTGGGTCCATGTGACCGCGGGCGTGGGGCCGGCCGAGTGCCAGTGGGCGGTGGCGCGGGTGGCCGAGGCCATTCGCGCCGAAGCCGCTGGGCTCGGCCTGGTGGTCGAGGTGCTCGAAGCCGAGCCGGGCGAAAAGCCGGGTACTGCCCGCTCGGTGCTGCTGGAGGTCGACGACGTCGCCACGCCTGGGTGGCTCGGCTCCTGGGCCGGCACCGTCGCCTGGCTCGGGCCCAGCCCATTCCGCCCGGGCCACCGGCGCACGCGCTGGTTCGTGGGCGTGGCTGTGCTGGCTCCGCCCCCCTCCACCCGCTGGCGTTCGTCGGAACTGCGGGTGGAGGCGATGCCGCCCGGCGGGCCAGGTGGCCAGCATGCGAACAAGACTGCCTCCGCGGTGCGCGTGACCCACCTGCCGACCGGCGTGAGCGCGACCGCCCGCGAGGCGCGCTCGCAGGGCCGCAATCGCGCACTGGCGATGGCCAGGTTGGCCGCGCGGCTCGCGGAGGGAGACGCGGCGGTGGCCGCGGAGGCGCGGACGGCGCGGTGGCTCGCGCACCATGCGTTGGCCCGCGGGAACGCGGTGCGGACCTACGAGGGGCCGGAGTTCCGGCGGCGCCCATGATCCGCGTTGGCGAGGAAGCGGGGCAAGGATATGTCGCCCTGGGGGTATAAAGAACCAACCAAGCCCCACACGCAGCCCGGTTTCCCACCCCATGGCCGATCCCCGGATCCCCAGCCGCGTCGACCCCGCCAGCCAGGTGGGGCCCGTGGCGCGCCTGGCTCCCGTCGCGCCGTCCGGCCCGGCGGCGATCGCCACCGGTGATCGGCTCGCGCTGACCCGTCCGCAGGCAGCGAAGCCCGCCACCTTCTCCTGGCGCCGCGCCATGTCCCGCTTCTGGGACGGCTTCAAGGCGCAGGCCAGGGACACCTGTCAGAGCATCGCCGCCCATCCCCTGCGTACGCTCGCGGGCGTCGCCGTCTTCGGCGGCCTGACGTTCGCCGCGGGCGCGGTCGGCATCTCGCCGGTCGCCATCGCCAACTTCTCCCTGTTCGCCTTCGGTGCCCTGGCCAGCTTCCGGCTCGGCCGCGCGGTCTTCGAGGCCGTCGGCGATTGGCGGCGGGGCGAGATGGCCGAGGTCGAGGCGGACTTCGAGGCGATTGGCCGGGGCGGCTTCGAGGTCGCCCTCACGCTCGGCCCGGCCGCGGCCGGCAAGGCCGTCTCGATCCTCCGGCGCACCGAGGCCGGCGCCTCGCTGGTGGCGGTCTGGCGCGAAAGCGCCGTGGGCAAGGCGACGGCGGCCGTGACCGGGCTGCCCGGCAAGGCCTGGACCTTCGTGCGCGAGAACACGCTCGGCCGCCTGAAGACGGCCGCAGGCCAGGAAGGCGTCATCGCCGACATCGCGAGCCGCGCCCGCACGCTGACCCAGGTGCTCGGCCGCAACGCCCGCCTCGCGGCGGTGAAGGGCCGGCTCGACGCCTGGCGCGTGGCGATCGCCGACAGCGGCACGGTGCGGGGCTTCAACTACGCCTTCGACACCGTGCCTACCCGCTTCGACGGCTGGGCGATCACCAAGGTCAACTACAGCGACACCGGCCGCAAGATCCGCGATTGGGGCATCGCCCACCGCGCGAAGACCGACCCGGCCGCCGCGCGGATGCTCGAGCTGATCCAGAAAGGCCGCGTGGCCGGCGCCGGCATGAACGAGCCGATCACCCGTTTCGCCAAGGTCGGCGACAAGCTCTACCGCGGAAGCGCGCCCACCCTACCGGCGGATTTCGAGCGCCTCGCGCGCGAGCACAACGTCAAGACGATCGTCTCGCTGCTGCACCCCGAGAACCCCAAGGAGATCGGCCTGCTGCTCGTCGAAAAGGAGCTCGCGGCGAAGTACGGGATGGAGTTCGTGAACATCCCGCTGCCCTTCGGCGTGGACCCGCCGCCCGAGATGATCGCGCGATTCCTCGCGGCGGTCGACAACTCCAAGGGTACGGCCTACGTCCACTGCCGCCTGGGCCGCGATCGGACGGGCGCGATGGCCGCCGTCTACGAGCTGGCGCGCATGGGCAAGTCCAACACCGAAGCCTATGCCACGATGATGGCCTTCGATTTCGACCCCGAAAAGGACACCTACCTGCAGTACCTGGCCGACTTCGTGCAGGGCTTCGGCCGGGGCACCCTCGCGAAGGTGAAGAACTTCTTCTTGATCGGATCGGCCCGAGAAGCCGGCCAGGCCGTCCGCGACGTCGCCCCGGCGCTGGCCCGACCGCGCGATCGCTAGGCCCGCTTGATCACACTTTGTTGGACTTGAGCGCGGTGAGCCCGATCCGCTTCTCGCCGACCTTGTAGCGCGCGAGATAGGTCGTGATCGTGTCGAAGTCCGTGGCCTTCTTCATCTCGAAGGTCAGCGATTTCGAATCCGCCGACCAACGCACCTTGTCCACCTCCTGGCAGGTGCCGATCTTCTGGTAGGTGCCCGCGCGCTTCACGTAGAGCGCGTGCCAGACGAAATCGCCGACCTCGCCCTCGTCGCGCACGAGCAGGGTGGTCTGGCCGTCGGGCGCCGCGTACCGGGCGAGGGTCTTGCCGTCGGGGACCTTCTTGATCGGCGCGCCTTCGAGGGCCTCGACGGCCTCGCGCGGGTGTTTCAGCAGCTTCTCGGCGGCGAAGGCCGGGGAGGCGGGAAGCACAACGAGCGTCACGAGGCCCGCGACGAGGGCGTGAAGGTAGCGCATCAGTACTTGTAGTTCGTTTCGCAGAGGTAGAGCAGGTTGCCGTCGGGGTCCGTGAAGAAGGCCAGGCGCACGGCCTGGTCGTTCACGATCGGGCCTGTGAACGTGACGCCGCGGTCGGCGAACGTCTCCTGGACCTCCTCGAGCGGCTGGTCCACGAACAGGCCGACCTGGATCGAGCCCGCCTTGCCTGGCTCGGGGCCGTCAGGGCTCGCCGGATGCAGGCCGATCAAGAAGCCGTTGCCGGCGTCGACCGCCGCCCATTCGTGCTCGAAGCGGTCATGGAGCTTCAACCCGAGCGTTTCGGTGTAGAACTCCACCGCCCGGTCCATGTCGCCCACGTAAATCGTCGCGTTGCCGCCGGAAATCATGTAGCCTCCTCTGCCTGCTGGGGCACATGATACCCGCCGGCGAAGGTCTAACCTCGATTTAACCGTCTAACGGCTCATTGACAGCGATACAGACTGAGGGGCTCCGCGCGGGCCCGCCGGTGAACGAGGAGGAACTCATGGTCACGACCCACCGCCCCCGACTGGCCCGCATCGGCCTCGCCGCCTTGATTGTGGCGCTCGCCGGCTGCCAGGCCGCGGGGCCCACAGGCGCGCCCGAGGGCCGGGTGAGCAAGGCCAGCCCGGTCTCGAACGGCGGCGGCGCGATCGCCGACAACGGCTCCCTCTACGATCAGCCCGTCGCCCCCGGCGCCGAGCGCCCCGCCGCCGGCGCCGCCGTGCCTGGCGCGCCCGCCGGGCCGAACGCCGTGACCGTGCCGGTCGCCGCCGGCGCCCAG
>JAKFEW010000073.1:0-19952 GCA_036675505.1 Candidatus Sericytochromatia bacterium | reverse complement strand
CGAGGATTTGACGGGCATTCGCAAGCGGGTCAAAGTTCGCAAGGCCCAGCGCCACCGGCACCACCGCTGGTCCTTCTTCCAGCTTCGCAGTTTCTTGGCGTACAAGGCGCTGCGGGATGGCGTTGAGCTCGTTTTGATCAATCCGGCGTACACGTCCCAAACCTGCCACCAATGCTTGCACATCGGCGCGAGAGCGGGTGAATTGTTCAAGTGTGAGCATTGTGGATACTCGGGTCATGCCGACTACAACGGCGCTCGTAACATCGGACTCTTGGGGGCGTGCGTAACGCGTCCTGAACACTCGCTATCTTGCCTTCTGGCGGGGTAGCAGGGTGAATGCCCCCGGATTTATCCGTGGGGAAGCTTACGTGACTCCGGGACCCACGACTGACCGACTGGCCGAACGATTGGCCATCGGGCACACCAACTCCGTCCCCAGAATAATCGGCCGCCATCACGGCGCCGGTTAATTTTCCGTTAAGCGCGCCCCAGGCGCGGTAGCGCCTGCAGGGGACGCCGGCAGGCGCGCCAGTCCAGGCCTGCCCGCATCGCGGCGAGGACGCCGGCGGCTTCGAGGTAGTTGTCGACCGCGATCACGCCCGAGTCGGCGGTCCAGCCGAGCGCTTCCGCCGTGACGTTAAGCGTAGTCTTGTTTTCGGCCACGGCGATGATCGGGATGCCGCGATCGTGCGCCGCGATCACGCCCGGACCGCCCAGGCAGCCTGCCGGCACGACGAGGGCATCCGCGGCGCCAGGTGCCAGATCGCCGGGGCCGGCGTCCGCGGCGGGAATCAGGGCCGGGTGGCGGGCCAGGCCCATGAGGATGCAGGGCAAGAAGGTGTGGCCGAGGTGCTCGGCGGCGGCGCGCGGATCGACGCGGTGAGGGGTGACGGGCTCATAGGGCCAGATCGGCGCGTGGGCCGCGGGCACCCCGAGCTCGGCGACGAGCAGGTGGGACAGGATCGCCTCCAGCCCGCCGATCGGGTCGACGGCCGCGCCGGCGTCGTAGGCGGCCTCGACGGTCGGATCGAGCGGGCCGAGGTCGGCGGCCAGGGCGATCGCCGTCGCGCCGCCGGCCAGCAGCTCGCGCGCGCCCTCGAGCAGGGCGCGCGGCTCGGCGAGCGTCCCCGTCGATTGCCCGCCTGTGCCCCAGGCGACCCGCGCGCCGAGGGGGGCGGACGTCAGCGCCCAGCCGACGAGGTCGATGCCGTGCACCGCGCGCACGGCGTCGGCGGCGTTCAGCAGGCCGGGCAGCGTGCCCGGCGGCATGGCCTCGACGGCGCTGTCGATGAGCAGGCCGATGCGCTGAGCGCGAACAGGCCGCAAGGCGAGGCGCCCCGCGAGCCATTCATCGAGCGCGCGGCCCTCGACGTAGAGGCCATTCGGCGGGAGGGCGAACAGATCCGCGCCGTTGACGGCGTTCGGGTGCGTCACGAGCCGGTCGACGACGCTGGCGAGGAGCTTGGTGGCCGGCCCGCCGTCGCCGGCGTAGCCGCCGATGGCGGCCCCGACGCCGGTGGGGATCAGCTGGACGGCGGTGAACAGAGGCGTACCCCTTCTATGATGAGAGTGTCTTCGTCCGTTGCCACGATCGCCCACCTCAGGGGAGCCCGCCCATTGAGCGTGAGCGTAGCCTCAAGTGATGAGAGCCATTTTTCAGGCGCAGGTTTGGAGAGGCGCTCGGTAAACGTTTCAATATGCATAAAATTTAGACACGTATGTCATCGTCAAACCGGGGGCCTCGGAGGCAGCGCTGTCAGCCAAAAAGTGAACTCGGCGAGTCCGGCTTTTATAGAGTCGGTGGGGACGCGTGTATTGGAGGGGGGCAATCTCTTGGGTTCGGCATTGCACGTTCGTCCGTTGGGCAGGTGAAAAATTCAATCTGCTTGCCCTGAATTTCCAAAACGTATTTGATGCCCGGGTAGAGCGCTAGCTCGCCGGAGGTAACAGGTTCGAGTTCCGTTGTCAGTGGGATTTTCGTGTTGATATTGGCCTCGTCGTCCACCGTGGAATTGAGATACTTCAAGAAGACAGATCCGAATGTGCTATTGGTTTCAGGTTTTAGACCGACTCCTTGTCCATCGCGATGTGGATATAGAGCTAAGGTTATCAATATTGTCTTTCCCTTCAGGAAAGGAAGGTAGCCGGTAACGAATAGTGACTCGCCAATCTTTGGTGTAGACGGATTTAGGGTTACCCAGCCAATCTCGCCTATGACAATTCGTTCAGATATCTGCGAGCATGGGGAATTCGTGTTCACTTGTGGACAAGGACTTTTACTTGGGGGTGTGCTCGATAGGGGCACTATGTTGCCGACGCTATTCATTGGCGGACTTTGGTTTGTGTCAGTCGTTGGATATCGCGGCGCGGTGTTCTCATGAAAATTCGCACAAGCGTATATGCAGACAAGAAACGGGCTTAGAAAGATAAGCGCCTAAAGCCGCGTCATATATTACCTCGACGTTGATATCTGTCATTCTGTATTCACATGTGTTACGCAACCTGGCCTGAGATCGTGTAGGGACGCTAAAGTTGGGGAAATCGAATCCCATTCCAACTCGTCGTGGAGCACCTTTCCAGCAGAATTCGCTCTCGCTACAACGGTTTCCAGGGATGTGATATTTTGACACGCAATCGTAACCGTCCGAATTTCCGGGGATACCGATGGGCGCGTCAATTACTTCCGTCCCACTTGGGGGAAGTTGGACAGTCACATCGTCTACACAACCGAGCGAAAGTGTCGATAGCGCTAGAAAGACGTTGACTGCGACGATCGCCCGGCGCAGGGGCGGACGGCCGTGGACGGCGAGGGTGGCTTCGAGGGTGGCGAGCCAGGGTTTCGAAACCGGCTTGGGCAGCGAGACGGAGAATGGCTCGACGCGCATGAATCCTTCTCTTCTCCCGGCGTACACAGCCCCCTCACCCGCCTCGTCGGGGCTCGTCAGCCCCTCGTCGTCCCCCTCTCCCCCTTTCCTGCCGCCCCACGAACCCACCCGGAGAGGGCGCGGGGCCTACGGCCCCATCGCGCTGGGAAGAGGGGAAGGGTGCCCTGGTAGTTAACCCGACTTCTTCCCCATCTCGCAACCCCCGCACCCGCCCGGGCAGTTGCGCGCGGCCGGCACCAGGCTGCGGCAGCGTGGGCAGGCCTGATCGAACGCGACGATCGGCATCGGTACGCCGCACGTGCCGCATGGGGTCGTCGGGCAGGCGGTCGCGGCCGTGCCTGCGCCGGGCGCCGGGGCCTTCTTGCCGCCGAACGGCCACATCGCCCTACGCCCCGATCAGGCGGGCGAGCACCCCGCCGATCGCGAAGGCCAGCACCCACGAGCCCACCCAGAGCAGCGTGCCTTCCTTCCAGCCGCGCTCCTTGTAGATGACCACGACCGAGGCGATGCACGGCACGAAGAGCGTGATCACCACCAGCGCCACCACGATCTGCGCGGGCGCGAGGGCCATGTCGGTCAGGCCCGCGGCGCCGAAGTCGCGCCGGATCAGGCCCATGATGAACGCCGAGGCCGCCTCGCGCGGCAGGTGCAGCAGGCCCACCACCAGCGGGGCGAGCCAGGTGGTGACGTTCGCGAGCGCGCCGGTCACCTTCATCACGCCCACGAGCAGGGCCGCGAGCACGAAGAGCGGGATCGCCTCCTGCAGGAAGGCCACGGACTTCGTCCAGGTCTTGCGCAGGACGTTGCGCCACTGCGGCAGGCGCAGCGGCGGCAGGTCGATCAGCAGCGAGGACGACTTGCCCGGCAGCAGCCGATCGAGGATCGTGCCGACCGCCACCAGCACCACGAACATCGTCGCGCCGTAGACCGCCCAGGTCCAGGCCGCGCCGGTCTTGGCGAGCAGGCCGAGGATCACGCCGAGCTGGGCCGAGCAGGGGATCGTGAGGCCGAGGATCGCTGTCGCGATCGTCTTCTCGCGCTGGGTGCCGAGCAGGCGCGTCGTGATGGTGGCCATCGTGACGCAGCCGAAGCCGATGATCAGCGGGATCACCGCGCGGCCGTTCAGGCCGATCGCCGAGAGCCCGCGGTCCATCAGCACCGCCAGCCGCGGCAGGTAGCCGGTGTCCTCGAGGAACGCGAGGAAGAGGTAGAAGCCCACCACGAGCGGCAGCAGCAGCCCGAAGATGTAGGTGACGGTCATCGTCAGCACGCCGAACTCGCCCACCAGGATCTCGCGCAGCCAGTTGTCGGGCACCACCGCCGCGACGGCCCCGCGCATCCAGGGCTCGTACTTGCCGGCCATCCACTCGCCTTCGGTGACGCCGACGACCCGCTGGGCGACGACGTCGCCGATCACGAAATAGAGCGCGGCCATCACCACGAGCGCGCTGAGCGCGCCGAGCCAGGGGTTGAGCAGCCAGCGGCCGATCGTGACGCTCAGCTGGACACCGGCGTCGCGGTGGCGGGAGACCGCCTCGGCGATCGCGTTCACGCGGTCGCGGCGCGTGCCGTAGACCGCGTCGCGCTGGGCGGCGTCGTGCACGCCGAGACGCTCGGACACGACCTCGTCGCCCTCGAGCACGAGCAGGCGCTCGGCCCGCGAGCCGTCGCCCGGCACCGTGGCGAGCAGCGCCGCGAGCGCGGGGTCGTCGGGCGCCACGCGCGCGGTGTCGAGCGCGGCCTTCACCTCTTCGAGGCCGAGGCCGGCGATCGCCACGCAGGGCACCACCGGGACGCCGAGCCGCTCGGCCAGCGCCGCCACGTCGATCGTGACGCCGTGGCGCTCGGCCTCGTCCATCTGGTTCAGCGCGATCACGAGCGGGATGCCCATGTCGGCGAGCTGCAGCGTGAGGAACAGGTCGCGCTCGAGCGTCGCCGCGGAGACCACGTTCAGGATCACGTCAGCGGCGAGCACGATGTCGCGCGCGACGCGCTCCTCATCGTTGAAGGAGCCGACGCCGTAAACGCCCGGCGTATCCATCACGGCGAAGGCGCCATGGCGGCCGCGGCTCACGTCGATCGTGGTGCCGGGGTAGTTCGAGACGTCCACGTACAGGCCCGTGAGCGCGTTGAAGAACACGCTCTTGCCCACGTTGGGGTTGCCCACGAGCACGAGCTTGCGATCGCCGACCGCAGGCGAGGGAGTCGAAGGGATGAGGGTTTCGGTGGTCATGGACAGATTTCGGGGGGGACAGGGGTCACGAGATGACGTCGATGTGGATGGATTGAGCGAGCTGGCGGCCGATGGCGATTTCCTGGCGGGCCCGCGTGAGCACGATCGGCCCGCGCGGGATGATCGCCTCGCAGACCGCCGTGGCGCCGACGCCCAGCCCCAGACGCAGCGCCTGCGAGCGGATCTCGGCGGACTCGATTGCGCGGATGCGGATCGTCTGGCCGCGGGCGACCTCGGCGAGCGTCACTTGCGGCCTCCCTGTTCCTGGCACCTGGGGCAGAGCCCGTACAGCTTGTACTGGATGTCGACGAGCCGGAAGCCGTAGGCGCCGGCGACGTCGAGCCCCAGCTGGTGGAGCGAGTCCTGCTCGAACTCGATGGCCTGGCTGCAGGCCACGCAGATCAGGTGGTGGTGTGGCGCCGCCTGCTCGGCGGCCAGCTCGTAGTGCTTGTGGCCTTCGGCGAAGTCGAGCTCGCGCAACAGGCCGATCGAGGCCAGCAGCTTGAGGGTGCGGTAGGTCGTCGCCAGGCTGATGCCGCCGTCGCTGGTCTTGAGCCGCTCGTGCAGCTCTTCCGCGCTCAGGTGCGTGCCGTCCGGCAGGTCCTGGAAGACCTGCAAGATCGTCTCGCGCTGCGGCGTCATGCGGTAGCCCCGGCGGCGCAGGTCTTCCTGGACGCGGGCCATATCGGCGCGGGCGGTCATGCGGTCGGGCCTCCGAAATGAGAATAATTCTCGTTACTTAATTCTCCTCCCTGTTGAGAATGATTGTCAATAGCGGGCATGCGGCCGAATTCGGCGTCAATTCCCGCCGGAAGGCCGGCGCTGCGGCCATGATCACCGCACCGGGCTGACGGACAGTTTACAAATCTCAATTCGAGGACTTCCGGCCGGCAGGTTTATGTCCGCCCGTAGCCGCACATGAGATCACCAACAGCCTGGATGGAGACGCGTATGACGATGCCCTGGATGTCGAAGCGGATGTGGGGAATGGCGATGGCGGCATTGGCGGTGGGTGTGGGTTGCTCTGCGGCCCCCGGCATAGCGCCTGTGGCCGCGGACGAGCTCTTCGGCGGCGGCGGCGCCGCGGCCGTCGCGACGCGCTCGGACACGGCGCAGACGCCTTTACATGAGGCGCTGTCGCGCTCCGAGACGTACTTCATGACGCAGTACTACCACAAGCGCTGGAACCCGTCCCAGCGCCGCGCGAACAACGCGAACTGCGGCCCCACCTCGCTCGCGATGGCCTGCCGCGCCTACGGCCGCGTGCCCGCGGACCTCGCCGACGACGACGCCGCCACCTTGATCCGCCACGTGCGCCGCGTCATGACCGGCCAGACCGACGAAGGCACCTGGACCTATCCCGTCCAGGTCGCCGACGGCGCCCGCCGGATGGGCTTGAAGGCCAAGGTCGTGTTCGGCTTCAGCCGCATCAAGGAAGCGATGATGACGCCCGGCCGCATGGTCGTGATCAACGTGAACCCCAGCCCGGCCTACGCCGATCAGCTGGTCTACCCCTACAATGGTGGCCACTTCGCCCTGCTCACGGCGATCGAGGGCGATCGGGCGTTCGTCAGCGATCCGCTCGGCAAGGGCCCGATCGTGATCACGCTGGCGCAGCTCGAGATGGCCCTCACGACCCCGCTCGGCAACGATCCGGACGGCCGCTTCGTGCCACCTTTTAACGGCGGCGTGCTGCTCTCCGAGTAGCACGTGGGAATAATCCCTCCGCGGCCGAAGGCCCAGGAGGAAACATGAAACCGATCGTCGCCCTCACCGCTGCCGCCGCGGCGCTCTCGACCGGCTGCGCGCTGTTCGCCGCGCCCAAGGCGCCTGCCACCGGCGGGGCGGCGATCGCCATCGGCGTGCTCTCCTCGTTCTCCGGGACGAGCGCCGCCAACGGCCCGACGGTGCGCAACGGCGTCCAGCTCGCGATCGACCGCATCAACGCCGCCGGCGGTGTGATCGGCCGGCGGCTCGAGGTGCAGGTCGGCGACGACCGCTCGGACAAGGCCGCGGCCGCGGCCGTCGCGAACGAGCTGATCGGGCGGGGGGTCGCCGCGATCGTGGGGCCCAACAGCAGCAGCATCGCGCGCGCGACCGTGCTCGAGGCGGCCGTCGCGAAGGGCATCGTGGTGATCTCGCCGGCCGCGACCTCGCCGTCGCTCACCGACCCGACCCAGGTCGATTCCAAGGGCTGGTTCTTCCGCACGGTGCCGCACGACGGCTTCCAGGGGCGCGTGCTCGCCCGCAAGGCGGCGGGCACGAGCCACAAGAAGCTGGCCGTCATCCATGTCGATAGCCCCTACGGCCAGGGGCTCGCCGCCAGCCTGAAGACGGCCTTCGAGGCCGAGGACGGCCGCACGGCCACGCTGGTGTCCTACGCGGAGACCCCGACGCCGCTGCCCTCGTACACCGACGTGATCGGCAAGGCGCTGGACGCCGGGCCCGATGCGGTCGTGCTGGTGGGCTATCCCGGCGAGGCGAGCGTCATGATCAACGACTGGCGGCTCTCGGGGCGGGCCGCGGCGGTGAAGTGGTACTTCGCCGACGGCCTGCAGCGCCGCTCGTTCGTGGAGAACGTGTCGGACGCGAAGTCGCTCGAGGGCCAGCTCGGCACCGCGCCGGCCACCTCGCCGACCTTCTCGGCGGCCTACAAGGCCGCATATGGCGAGGACCCCTCCTTCGCGGCGGCGGCGGCCTATGACGGCGCGATGCTGATCGCGCTGGCGATCGAGGCCGGCAAATCGGCCGAACGGACCGCGATCCGCGACAACCTGCGCGCCGTCTCGGCCGCGGGCGAGGCCGTCGGGCCGGCGGACGCCGCCGCGGCGTTGGCCGCGATCCGGGCCGGCAAGGACGTGGACTACGAAGGCTACGCGGGCCGGGTGGACCTGGACAGGTTCGGCGACGTGGCGACCGCGGCGTACGAGATCTGGACCGTGAAAGATCGGCAGATCGTGAGCACGGGCGAAGTCTTGACTCCCTGAGGGGCTCCTACCGAACCCCGCGCAGCGCGCCCGCCCACAGCCGCCGGATCGCCGCATCCCCGTCGTCCCGCAGGTGGATCCCGTCGTCCTCCAGTTCCTCCGGGTGCGCGCGGAACCAGGCGTAGAGGTCCGGGCCGGGCGCCAGGTCGAGCTCCTCCTCGAGGGTTTCGATCGCCTCGTTGAACGCCGCGACCCGCGCCATCCTGGCCAACGGGCTCCAGGCGATCCGCGCGAGCATCGGCGTCCGCCCGCCCTCGCGCACGCGGACCGCCATCTGGCGCAGCCGATCGATGAAATCGGCGACCGGCACGGTCTCGCTGTAGACGTCGTTCGTGCCGAACGCGAGCCCCACCGCCGCCGCGTCCGGGTGCGTCGCGAGCACCGCGTCGAGGCGGGCCAGCGCGGCGAGCGACGTCATCCCCGCCACCCCGGCGTTGCGCACCTCGGGCGGCAGGTCGGGCGCGAAGGCGTCGCCCCAGCCAGCCAGCTCTCGGAAGGCGTCGTAGGTGATGCTGTCGCCATAGGCCAGCCAGACCATGGCGGCCTGCGCGGGCGGCGCGGAAATCGCGGGCGTCGGCGCGACGACGACGGCCGGCGTGGGGGACGGCAAAGCCGGCGACGGCACAACCGGCGACGGCTCCGCGGGCGCTGGCGCGGGTGCGGGCGTGGCGGTGGGGACGCCGGGCTGCGGCGCCGGCAGCGTGGCCCGCACCGCGACCGGCACCAATGGCAGGCCGGGGGCCTGGCAGGCCACCGCGAGCACCGAGGTCGCGAGCGCGAGCGCCGAGCCGAGGCAGCCCGCCGCGCGCGTCAACACCCGCTTCGCGCGCCCAGGACGCATCGGCCCGCCGCACGCCCAGACGGCCAGCCCGCGAAGGTGCCAGCCCGTCCAACTCTTCAGCTTCCTGAGACCGAAACGCATCGCCGACCATCATGCGGGCGACCGGGCCGGCTCCAAACCGGCGAGCAGGCTTGCCTACCATCAAGATGACGGACGGGGGACGGATCGAGTTTTGAGATTTGAGTTGGGCAACGGTGAATTTGGAGCCACGCACCTTGGGTTGGGCAAGGCAGCGGAGGAACCCGTCGAGGAGGTTTTGCACGCACACCGACCCAACTCAAATCTCAAAACTCAAATCTCAAAACTAACACTTGTTCAACCGCCATTGATCTCGATGGCGAAACAAGCCTTAGCGCGCGGCCCCCGGCAGGGTTCGGACCTGCCCGGCCTCGAGCCAGAACAGGTCGCCCGCCGGATCGAAGACCGGCGCCTGCGCCTCGATCATCCCGTCATCTGTCGTATCGCCGCCGAACACGTCGGTATCGCGCCCGGCCACCTCGACGGTCTGGCCCGTGGCGGGGTCGAAGCGGACCAGGATGGCGTACGGCGAGCCGGCCCGGCCCAGCGTGAACCACCAGCGCCCCCTGGCGTCGAGCGCGAGCGAGCGCGTGCCGTACGCGCTGACGCGGCGGACGCGCGCATCGACCTCCGTGAGCCCGTCGGCCGCCGTCCAGCGGGCCAGCCGGACGCGCGCCTCGTCCGCGCCGCCCTGCGCCGCCAGCACCAGGTGTAGCGCGCCGTCGCCGGCGGCGGTCATCCCGATCAGCGCATCATCCTCCGTCGGCACGGGCGTGCGGGCGTCCAGGCCGTCCACGCGGAATACGCGCTGGCCGGTGGGGGCGCCCGGCTGGTACAGGTAAATCGTGCCGTCCGGCGCGACGGCCAGGTCGGTGAGCCGGTTCCCGGCGGTCGGCGCCGTGAGGCCGAAGAGGCGCTTGATCGCGCCTTTGGCCTCGATGCGGTAGACCTCGGCGCCGTCGTGCAGCACGTAGAGCCGGCCTTCGGCGTCCTGCCCCAACGCGGTCGGGCGAAACGCAACGGCCGCGGCCTTCGCGCCGTCGGTGGGCGCGGCGCCGTCGCGCTTGCCGTACGCCGCCTCGGGCGGTTGGCCGGGCTGCAGCCGCAAGATCTGGCCGCGCAGGCCGTCGGCCACCAGCAGCGTCGACGGGCCGGCCGCCACGAGGCCGCGGGGCTGCAGCACGAGGCTCGCGAGCGGGCCGAGCGGCAGGGCGCCCGCGCCGCCCACCTCGACCGGCGCTGTGCCGCCGAGCGCGAGGATGCGGCTCGCCGCGCCGTCGTCCGATCGATCGCTGCCGGCCGCGTAGACCGTGCCGTCCGGCGCGCTGCCGAGGGCCGAGACCACGAAGTTCTCGGGGAGCTTCGCAGCGAGCGGATCGGCGCCGCCGCCCGGGGTCAGGCGGGTGACGCGGCCGGAGCTCGGGGCGATGGCGTAGAACCGGCCGCGGCCGTCCAGGTGGGTGGGCTCGTCGGCGCCGAACGTCAGGCGGACGGGCGTGCCGCCCGCCGGCGAGAGCCGCCACGCCGCGTTTTCGCCCGAGCGGACCAGCAGCTCGTCCGACACGCCGGCCCCGCGCAGGCCCTTGCCGCCATACAGCAGCCCGCCGTCGGCGTGGGCCTCGGCCAACACCGCCGTCTCGGCGGCGGTGCAGGCGCGCGTGAGCTGCGCGGCCTGGCCGGGCTTGGCCGTCCACCAGGCGAAGGTCCGCGGGGCGCCCGCCGACGGCAGGTTCGCGACCACGAGCGACACAGCCCCGTTCGAGCGCGGCACGACGGACCAGACCTCCTCGGTGGACGCGCCCTGCCACAATTCCGCCAGCGTGCCGTCGGCGGCCAGGCGGAACAGCCGGTTGCCGTCGGCCAGCACCGGGCGTTGATCGGGGTCGAGCATGAAGGTGAGGGGCGGCGATCGCCTAAAGCCTGCCGCGGTCGCGGCCTTGCCCGCGAGGCTCTCGAGCGGCCGCAGGTGACCGCCCGCCACGCGCTCGACGGTGCCGCCGACGGCGAAGCGGCGCAGCTCGGCGTGGTTCGCCACCAGGATTCGACCCGTGGCGTCGACCTCCAGGTCCGTGATCATGTTCCAGGGCACCTCGGTGGCCGCTCGGCCGACGCCGCCGTCGCGCAGACCGGCCACGATCGGGCCGAAGGTCGGCGCGGGGGTCGGGCTCGGCGGCGTCAGGCCAGCCGAGACGCGCACCGTGGGCGTGTTCGTCACCACCACGCTGGGGCCGGGCGAGGCGGCCGCAGCGCTGGGCGACGGCGCGGGCGTGGCCGCCCGCGGCGCCTGTGACTTGGCGGTCGGCGTCGGCGGCGGCGTGGTGGTGGGCGCGCAGGCGACCAGCACGACCATGAGCGTCAGGGTGGGAGCGAGGCGGCGCATCGGGCAATCTCCGGGCGCATCATACCCGGACGGCCTGAAGATCACGGATTCGGTGCGCGATGGTTGCGCCTTCGCGGAGCAGCCGTGTATAATCGTTCGTCCTCATCAAGGGGACGTTCGGCCGGTTCAGGCTTTTGCCGGGACCCATATCCACCTGAATCGGGAGTGAAAATTACCATATGGCCAAGCGCATCAAGTCGGGCCTCAAGCGCGTTGAGATCGCCGAGCGGAACCGCCAGCGCAACGTCGCGGTGAAGTCCGAGGTGAAGACCCAGCTGAAGAAGGCGAATACCGCCCTCTTGGGCACCGGCGACGTCAAGGAGACTTCGGTCACGGCGATCAGCTCGATCGACCGCGCCGCTCGCAAGGGTGTCATCCACCCGAACAAGGCAGCCCGCCTCAAGTCCCGTCTGATGAAGAAGGTCAACGCGACCGAAGCCGGCACCGCCGTCCAGGCGTAACGAGCCCGGAAGCTTACCGCTTCGAGAAGAGCCCACGTCGTGAACGCGACGTGGGCTCTTCCATTCGTTCAGGAGGCCGCGGCGGACGTCTCCAGGCAGCGCGCGATGGCGTCGTGGACCTTGTCGATCGAGAACGGCTTGAGGATGTAGCAGTCGGCGCCGGCCTCGCGGGCGGCCAGGATCTTGTCGCGCGCCGAGACGCTCGAGAGCATGATCACCCGCGGCCGCCGGGCGAAGCTCGCCAGGCGATTCAGCACCTCGAGCCCATCCATCTGCGGCATCAGCATGTCGAGGAAGATGATGTCGGGCGTCAACGCCTGGATTTTCTCGAGCGCATCCCGGCCGTTGTCGCAGAGCGCCACGACCTCATGGCCGGCCCGCTCGGCCAGCGCCTTCATCAGGTGACGGCTCGTCAGCGAGTCGTCGACCACCATTACGCGTGCCATGTGCAGCTCCTCATACTCAATAGCCGACGTGGATCACGCGGCGGACTTCATCCAGGCTGGTGTTTCCCGCGAGCACTTCACGCAGGGCCGCCCGGGCGAGCGGGCGCATGCCCGACGCCAGGGCGGCTGCGTGCAACCGATCGCCCGAGGCGCCCGAGAGCACCAGGCGTCGAATCGCCTCGTTGGTCTCGAGCACCTCGAAGATCACGAGCCGCCCGCGGTAGCCGCTGAGGCCGCAGGCCAGGCAGCCGCGCGGCGTCGGCACGACGAGCTCGCCCTCGAGCTCGGGCAGGCCGACCTCCGACGCGAGGCCGGCCGGCGCGCGATCGTGCCCATGGCATTCGCACAGGCGGCGGACGAGCCGCTGCGCGACCACGCCCACCAGCGCCGCGGCGAGGTCGGCCGGCGGGACGCCCAGCTGCAAGAGCCGCGTGATCGTCTCGACGGCGCCGTTCGTGTGGAGCGTCGCGAGCAGCAGGTGCCCGGTCATGGCGCCCTGGAGCGCCACCTCGGCCGTCTCGAGATCGCGGATCTCGCCCACCATGACCACGTCCGGGTCTTGCCGCAGCACGGCCTTCAGGGCGCCAGCATAGGTCAGCCCGAACTGCGCGCGCACGGGGATCTGGTTGACGCCCCTGATCGGGGATTCGACAGGGTCTTCCAGCGTGATGACGTTGCGCGTCGGCGCGTTGACGTGCCGGATGCCGGCATACAGCGTGGACGTCTTGCCGGACCCGGTCGGGCCGGTCACGAGCAGCAGCCCATGCGGTCGCCCCAACATGGCGAGGAACCGCGCCTCGAGCGGCGCCGGCATGCCGAGATCGCACACCTGCGGCGGCGTCGCCGTGCCGCGGGACAGGAGCCTGACCACCGCCTTCTCGCCGAAGAGCACGCGTACGAACGAGACCCGCGCCTCGAGCGCCTGGCCTGTGGCCGTTTCGTGGCTGAAGCGGCCGTCCTGCGGGCGTTGCCGTTCCGTGATGTTCAGCTCGCTCAGGACCTTCAGGCGCAGGACGAGGGCTTCATGCAGGCCGGCCGGAAAGGTGAAGCCGGGCTGGAGCAGGCCGTCTTTGCGGAAGCGGACCAGGCTCTCGTGCTCGAACGGCTCGAGGTGGACGTCGCTCGCGCCGAGCCGGTTGGCCCGCTCGAGGATCGCGTCGATCATCCGCACGATCGGCGCCCGGCCGCCCACCTCCTGGAGGCGCTGGGCGCCGTTGCCGCCGTTCGCCACCTGTTTCAGGTAGGCTGCGACCTCGGCTTCCGCGGCGGACGGGTAGCACAGCTCGAGGAGCGTGCCGACGTCCGCTTCGTCCGAGAGCACGAAAATCAGCTCGAGGTCCTGCGTGGCCCTGCGGATCGCGTCGAGCGCGGCCTTACGCGGCTCGCCGATCGCGATCGTCAGCTCGGCGCCGTTCAGGAAGAGCGGCACGCAGCGGTACAGGCGGGCCAGCGCCTCCGGAAACGCCGCGATCGAGGTCGCCGACGGCGTGATGCCATCGAGGCACAGGTAAGGCATGTTTTCGGCGTCGGCCATGCCCTTGAGGACCAGCTCGCGCGAGACGCCCAGCCGCTGCGCCACGTCGTCGACGCCGGCCGGGCCCGCGATGAGGACGGGCGCGCGGGCGGCCAGGTCGGCGTCGATCGCCTCGGCGCGGAGGAGGCTCGTGATGATCCGCGGGATCGTGCTGGTCGGGATCCGCATGGCCGTGCCCGGGCTCATGAGCGGCTCACCGGCCCCGCGAACAGGCTGTCGACGTCGTCCTGGTCGAGGTTCGCCTTGGCGACCGGCAGCGCGTGGCTCACCGTGGCGAGGGTCGCCCGCGCGAGCGTGTCCAGCGCGAGCTGGCGCAGCTCATCGGCCTCGTCGGCGGCGCCGAACGGGCCCGCCGCCGCCGCCGGCCTCGCGGCGCCCGCCGGCGCGGCGCCGATCGCCATGGCGCCGGTCGGCGTGGCGCAAAACGCGCAATACCGATCGCCGGGCAGCCAGAGCCGCCCACAGGCGACACAATCCGCAGCCACCGGTGCCGCGCAGGACGCGCAGTAGCGGATTCCATCGCGGTAGGTGAACCCATGCCCGCAGGCCAGACAGCGCACCAAGTGATCGGCTCCTTTCGTGAGCGAGTCCAGTATAAGGGGTATATTGACAATTGTCAATAAGGTGTCATTATTATGTTGACACGTCTCTTCCCCTTGCCGGAGGCTCCCCATGAAATCGAAAGGCACGTTGCTCGTCGTGGACGACGACGCCCTCAACCGCGAGGTCCTTTCGCGGCGGCTGATCCGCGCCGGGTACGAGGTGCTGATCGCGGGCAGCGCGCGCGAGGCGCTCGACCTGCTCGAGACACGGCCGATCGACCTCGCGCTCTTCGACGTCATGATGCCCGAGGTGAGCGGGCTCGACGCCCTCGTCGAGGTGCGGACGCGCCGGTCGCTCTACGAGCTGCCGGTGATCATGGTGACGGCCAACGACGCCAGCGAGGACGTCGTCGAGGCGCTCCGGCTGGGGGCCAACGACTACGTCACCAAGCCTGTCGACTTCCCGATCCTGCTCGCGCGGGTGCGGACGCAGCTCGATGCACGTCGCCTCATGCTGCTCAAGGACGAGTTCCTGCGCATCGCGAGCCACGACTTGAAGAACCCGATCTCGGAGATCCTGGGCGTGACCCAGCTGGTCTCGCTCGAGGTCCCGGTCGGCGCGACCATGACCGAGGATATGGCGGCGCTGCTCGCGCTCGTGCAGGAGAGCGCGAGCCGGATGCAGGGCATCGTCGAGGATTTCCTCGACGTCCAGGCCCTCGAGGAAGGCGCGCTGCGCATCACGCGGCTGCCCGTCTGCATGAACGCGCTGGCCCGCGAGGCGTACGCGCACCAGCGTGGCCTCGCGGACCGCAAGGGCATCACCCTCGCGTTGGAGCTCGCGGCCAGGGGGCCGGTGGCGTCCGCCGATGCCCGCCGGCTGGCCCAGGTGATCCAGAACCTCGTGGACAACGCGATCAAGTTCTGCTCGGCGGGCGACGTCGTCACGGTCCGGACGCGCTGGCAGGATGGGCGGGCGCTCCTGGAGGTCTCGGATACCGGGCCTGGCCTGAGGCCCGCCGATTTCGAGCGGGTTTTCACACGTTACGCGCTGCTGAGCAACCGCCCGACCGGCGGCGAGAAGAGCTCGGGCCTCGGCCTCGCGATTTGCAAGCAGATGATCGTCGCGCTCGGCGGCCAGATCGGGGTGCAAAACAACGCCGATCGGGGCGCCACCTTCTACATCGACCTGCCCGGCGCGGACCAGGCGTCCCTGCAAATCGATACGGCCGTCGCCGCCGGGCACGACTGAGCGGTGCGGAAGTCGATGTTTCGGTACCGCTCGTCGCCCGCGTGGCTGGCCGCGGTGTCGGTCATCCTGGCGGGGAGCGCGGGATGCGACCACGCGAGCGTCTCGAGCGAGCCTGTTCCCTCGTACGCGGAAGTGACGACCGAGCATCCCGGGGATCCGTTCGCGCCGATCCCCGCCCGGCCTGCCGCCGCGCCGGCCAAGGTGGCGCTCGGGGAGCGCCTGTTCCAAGAGCGGCGGCTCTCCCGCGACAATTCGACCTCCTGCGCGAGCTGCCACGACTTGCAGCGCGGCGGCACGGATGGCCGCGCGCACGCACGCGGGATCCGAGGCCAGGAGGGCGCGATGAATGCCCCGACGGTCTTCAACGCGGCCTTCAACGTCCGCCAGTTCTGGGATGGTCGGGCGTCGACGCTGGCTGAGCAGGCCGGCGGCCCGCTCACGAATCCCGGCGAGATGGGCAACGACTGGCCTACCGTGATCGACCGGATCGGCGAGGACGCCACGTACCAGGCCGCGTTCCGGGCGTCCTACGAGGACGGCATCACGGCCGCCAACGTCCGCGACGCGATCGCCACCTACGAGACGACGCTCACGACCCCGGATTCGCGGTTCGACCGCCACCTCCGGGGCGACCGCGGCGCCCTCACCCGCGAGGAACGGCGTGGCCTCGAGCTCTTCAAGGGATACGGCTGCGTGTCCTGCCACCAGGGCGTGAACCTCGGCGGCAACATGTTCCAGAAGGTCGGCGTCATGGCCGATTTCTTCAAGGATCGGGGGCGCGATACGCCTGCCGATCAGGGCCGGTTCAACGTCACCGGCGATCCCGAGGACCGCCACCGGTTCAAGGTGCCCACGCTCCGGAACGTGGCGCTCACCGCGCCGTACTTCCATGACGGCTCGGTGGCCACGCTCGACGAGGCCGTCCGGCTCATGGGCCGCTACCAGGTCGGGCGGACCCTTTCACCCGAGGAGGTGGCGAGCATCTCGTCCTTCCTCGGCTCCCTCACCGGCGAATACCGAGGCAAGGCACTGTGAGCATCGGAACCAGGTTTCAGGCCGTCGCCGCGACGGCCGCCGCGCTGGCGCTCGGCGGGCTCTTCTACATGGCCCAGACGCTCCCCGCCGAGCAGCACCTCTCACACCTGGCGACCCTGGATCGGCTCATGCGCCTCGATCTGGCGATCAACCAGGACGTCCTGAGGATCCGCTACGCGCAGCTCGGCAGCTACGACGGCCCGGTGGCGCACCTCGCCGAGATGCGGCACCTGCGGGCGGAGTTCGAAGCCGGCGTACACCGCACGCTCGCGCCCGACCCCGGCCTCGACGCGTCGATCGACGCGCTCGGCGTAGCGCTCGAGGAGAAGGACCGCCATGTCGAGCGCTTCCTGGCCGAGACCGCCATCTTGCGAAACTCGAAGATGTACATCAACAAGGTGGCCGAAGACTTGCTGCCCGGCGGTTCGACGATGTCGCCGGCCGATCGCCGGGCGCTTACCGATACGCTGGCCTTCAGCCTCACCGGCAGCCAGGCGATCCAGCAGCGCATCGACGCCGCGCTGCCCTCGCTGCGGCGGCGGGGCGTCGAGCAGCGCCTGCTGGCCGATCACGCCGCGATGCTCCTGCGTACGCGCCCCGAGGCCGGCCGGCGGCTCGCGGAAATCATCGACTCCCGGACCACCACGCGCCTCGCCGACGTGAAGGAGCGCTACGTCGCCACGTCGCGTCGCGCGCTCAGCCGTGCCGAGCCCTATCGCAAGGCCTTCTTCGGCGTCGCCTTCGTGCTCCTGGCGCTCGTCATCTGCATGTTCGCCCGGCTGTGCCAGCGGACCTGCGAGCTCGACGAGAGCAACGTCCACCTCGAGCGGCGCGTCCTCGAGCGGACGGCCCTGCTCGCGGACACGAACGCGCGCCTCGTCGAGACCTCGGCGGCGCTCGAGCGCGCGAGCCGCGCGAAGAGCCTGTTCGTGGCGAACATGAGCCACGAGCTGCGCACGCCGCTGAACGCGATCATCGGCTACTCCGAGATCCTGCAGGACGAGGCGGGCGATCTGGGCTGCGAGGCGATCGTGCCCGACCTCCAGAAGATCCGCTCGGCGGGCAGGCACCTGCTGGCGCTGATCAACGACATCCTCGACCTCTCGAAGATCGAGGCCGGCAAGATGGAGCTGTTCCTCGAGCCGATCGACCTCACGACCCTGGTCGACGACGTCGCGGCCACCATCAGGCCCATGATCGAGGCCCGCGGCAACGTCCTGAACGTTTCGATCGCGGCTGGGCCCACGGCCATGTACTCGGACGCCACGAAGGTCCGCCAGGCGCTCCTGAACCTCCTGTCGAACGCGGCGAAGTTCACCGAGCGGGGGCAGATCACCCTGGCGATCGCGCCGCAGCCGACGTGGGTCGAATTCCGCGTGACCGACACGGGCATCGGGATGTCGCCCGACCAGTTGGAGCGGCTCTTCCAGGACTTCGTCCAGGCGGATTCCTCCACCACGCGGCGGTTCGGCGGCACGGGCCTCGGGCTCGCGATCAGCCGGCGCTTCTGCCAGATGCTGGGAGGCGACATCGCCGTCGAGAGCACGGTGGGCTGCGGGTCCACCTTCGCCATTCGGCTGCCGCGCCTCGCGGACGCGAGCGCCGCGCCGGCCGCGACGCCGGACGTCTTCGCCAGCGTTTAGAGTGGGCGGGTGGCGAGCCGGAGGTGGGCGCGCACGCGGGCGCCCAGCGTCGGCAAGTCGAGAGGCTTGGTCACGAAGTCGTTGGCGCCGAGCGCGAGGGCCTCGACGACGTCGTCCAGGCTATCCTTCGCGGTCACCATCACGACCGGGAGCTCCTCGCGGGCGAGGGTCTGGCGGATCAGGAACAGGGCCTCGAGGCCGCTCATGTCGGGCATCATGATGTCGAGGAGCACGAGGTCCGGCCGGAGGGTGGCGATCGCCTCCAGCGCGGCGGCCGCGTCCTCCACCGCCTCGACGACAAAGCCCTGGCGCGCGAAGTAGCGCACCAGGATGTCGCGGCTCTCGGCGTGGTCTTCGACCACGAGCAGGCGGGGGGTGCTCATGCGCGAATCTCTACGGCCAGCACGCGGTTGATTTTCGCGACCAGCCGGGCGAAGTCCACCGGCTTCGTATCGTAGTCGATGCAGCCGGCAGCCAGGCTCTTCGCCCGGTCCTCGGCCATCGCATGGGCGGTCAGCGCGATGATGGGCAGGTCGGTCGTGCGCGGATCGGCGAGGAGCCGGCGGGTCGCCTCCCAGCCGTCGATGCCGGGCAAGCTGATGTCCATCAGCACCAGGTCCGGGCCTTCAGCGGTCGCCATCTCGATGCCCCGCAGGCCGTCTTCGGCGTGCAGGACGACGTGGCCGATGCGCTCGAGCCGACGTTTGAGGACGTCGAGGTTCATCTCGTTGTCCTCGACGACGAGAATCCTAGCCATAGCTGTGCTCCTTTCCGGCTTGCGCCGCGCTCGTCCGAATGAGGTGCCGAACTTCCTTCATCAGGTCGTCGGACGCGAAGGCACCCTTCGTCAAAATGGCCTCGACCCCGGTTCTCAGGCGTCGCCGTTCCTCGGGATTCAGGCTGAGGCTCGAAACCACGATCACCGGGATGTCCCGGAGGTCCGCCCGGGCCTGCATGGCCTCGACGAACCCGAAGCCGTCGAGCCCCTCCATCAGCAAATCCAGGATCACCAGCCCGGGCCTGTGTTCCTCCAGCGCGCGCAGGCCTTCGCTGCCCGAGGGCGCCTCGATGACGGTCAGGCCATCGGCCTCGAGGTTGCGGCGCATCAGCCGCCGGCTGAGCTCGTCGTCATCGACGACGAGCACCGTCGCGTCCGGGGTCGCTGGCATGAGCCGATCGAGGGCCTGGGTCAGCCGCTGGCGGTCGATCGGCTTGACCAGGTAGTCCGACGCGGCGTGCGCGCGGCCCCTGGTCCGTTCCTCGTCCATCGAGATCATCACGACCGGGATGGCGGCGGTCTCGGCGCACGATTTCAGCGCGGTGAGCACCGACCACCCGTCCATCCCCGGCATGACCACGTCCAACGTGATGACCGAGGGCCGGAGCTCCTGGGCGAGCCGGAGCCCTTCTTCACCATTCGCCGCCAGGACGACGGAGTACCCCTCCTTCTCCAGGAAGCGCTTCATGAGATCGCGCATGGCCAGGGCGTCGTCGATCACGAGCACCGTCCGGCCAGCTTCGCCGAGTGCGGTCGCCGCAGGCACGCCCGCACGGGCGGGGCCCGCGGGAAGGCGCAGCGCGAACCGGGCCCCCCGGCCGAGCTCGCTCTCGACGGAGATGTGGCCGCCGAGCAGCTCGCAGAAGCGCTGGCTGATCGCGAGCCCGAGGCCGGTGCCGCCATATTTGCGGGTGGTC
>JAKFEW010000119.1:0-4025 GCA_036675505.1 Candidatus Sericytochromatia bacterium | reverse complement strand
GGCGTCGTTCCCGTTCGACCACCTGGATCCGACCAAGATCGTGCCGGAGGAACTGGTTCCGTTGCAGGTGATCGGCCGCATGGTGCTCGACCGCAACATCGACAACCTGTTCGCCGAGACCGAGCAGGTGGCCTATTGCCCGGCCAACATCGTGCCCGGCATCGACTTTTCGAACGACCCGCTGCTGCAGGGGCGGCTGTTCTCGTACCTCGACACGCAGCTCAAGCGCCTGGGCGGGCCCAACTTCCACCAGATCCCGATCAACGCGCCGAAGTGCCCGGTCGCCCACCACCAGCGCGATGGCCACATGCAGATGGAAGTGCCCAAGGGCCGTGTCGCGTACGAGCCGTCGAGCCTCGATCCGCAGTCGCCGCGCGCGAGTCTCGCCAGCGGCTTCCCGTCGTTCGCGCAGGCCGACGACGGCGCCAAGGGACGCACGCGCGCGGAGAGCTTCGCGGACCATTACAGCCAGGCGCGGATGTTCTTCCGCAGCCAGACGCCGATCGAGCAGGCGCATATGGCGTCGGCGATGGTCTTCGAACTGTCCAAGGTCGAGACCCCGCACATCCGCGCCGCCATCGTCGGTCACGTTCGCAACATCGATGAATCGCTGGCGCAGCGCGTCGCCGACGGGCTCGGCATGCCGGCCCTTCCGCCGGCGCCGCAACCCGCCGCGCCGGTGCAGGACCTGCCGCTGACGCCGGCCACCCGCATCGTCGACCGGATGAAGGACACGCTGGAGGGCCGCTGCATCGGCATCCTCGTCACCGAAGGCAGCGACGCGAAAGGCCTCGCGGCGATGAAGAAGGCGGCCGAGAAGGCCGGCGCGACGGTCAAGATCGTCGCCCCGAAGATCGCAGTCACCCTGTCGGACGGCAAGGTTCAGGCCGCCGACGGCCAGCTCGCCGGCACGCCGTCGGTGCTGTTCGACGCGGTGGCCAGCATGGTGCCGCTGGAAGAGGGCGCGAAACTGGCAAACGAGGCGGCCGCGGTCGACTGGTTCCGCGACGCGTTCGGCCACCTGAAGGCGATCGCCGCCTGCAAGGGCACGCGGATGATCCTCGCGGCCGGCGGCATCGAGCCGGATGACGGTGTCGTCTACCCCGAGGACATCGCCGGCTTCATCGCGCTGGCGAAGACTCGACAGTGGGACCGCGAGCCGAAGGTGCGGAGTCTCCCGTAGGCTCGCGTTCCAGCCCGACGGCGAACGGCAACAGGTAGTCCAGCCGCTGCGGTGAAGCGTAGGCGACGATCGCACCACCGATGCGGTCGCCGTTGCGCACGAGCTTCAGCAGCAGCAGCGGATCGCCGCTGCCCTCGAGGTCGGCGGAAGGCAGGCGCCCGGGCATCGCCGAAACCAGCGAGTCGCCGTTGACGATCGCCCGCGCCGACGCGTCGACCACTGGCTGGCCCGCAGGCGCGATGAGGAGACGTACGGTGCCGTCGTCGCCGAACTGCAGTCGCGCCGGAACCCGGGTGCCGGCCACCTCCACATGCCCGCGCCAGCGGCCGGCGAATCCGCTCTGCCCGGAAAACGGCACGTACGCCGCCACCGGATCCAGCGGCGCCGGCGTGAAGCCGGGCAGCGCGACGCGCAGCAACTCGGCGGCGATCTTCTGCGCCAGCGGGTTGGCGTCGGTGCGGTTGGCGAGCACGACCACGGCGAGCCCGTCGTCGGGCAGCACGCGGATGATCGCGCTGCCGCCGGGCATGCCACCTTCGTGCCACACCGAGCGGCGGCCGCCCTCGTCGCGCACGTACCAGCCCAGGCCGTACCAGGCTTCGCCGTAGTAGTGCTGGAACGTGCGGCCGGGGCGCGCCTGCATCGCGGCGACGCCGGCACGCGTCAGCGGAGCACCGTCGCCGCCGCTGCCGGCGTGCAGCGCCGCGAAGCGGACCAAGTCGCGGGCGCTGGCGTACGCGTTGCCGGCGCCGGGCGTGTCGTTGCGCAGTGGCGGCAGACGGATCCCGGCGGCGTCGTAGTGCGCGGCGACGTTGGTCTGGCCGGGGCGCGGCAGGTCGATGAAGGCGTCGGCCATCCGGAGCGGCGCGAACACCTGCTCCTCGACGACCTGCGCGAATGGCTGGCCCGACCGGTGTGCCAGCACGTCGCCCAGCAATCCGTAGCCAAGGTTCGAATATTCGGCGATCCGGCCTGGCGGGTTCACTGCAACCGCGTAAGCGCGCGTTGCGTCGGCCAGCGACGGGGTCGTGGCGATTTCGTCGCCGTAGCGGATCCTCGCATACGTGCCGAGACCGGACGTGTGCGTCAGCAGGTGGGTGAGCGTGATCGCATCGGCACCCTCGCCGCGTACCGCGACGGCGGGCAGCGCCTCGCGCAGCGGCATCGCCAGGTCGAGCGCGCCGCGCTCGTGCAGCACCATCAGCGCGGTCGCGGTGATCGGTTTGGTCGCCGATGCGAGCGGATAGGCCGTGTGCACATCGGCGGCGACACCGGCCTCGCGGTCGGCAAGGCCGAAGGCGCCTTCATGCAGGATCTCGCCGTCGCGGGCGATCGCGAACGCGACCGACGGCGTTTCGCCGGCGGCGACGGCCTGCTTCGCCAGCGCGTCGACGGCGGAGAAATCGCCGGCTTCGCCGCCGGCGGCGACGTGCCCGGCGGCGAACGCAAGCGTCAGCGCGCACGCCGCCAGTGGCGGAAGGAAGTTGCATGACGTCTTGCCCATCGTCAGGTCCTCGTGGCGAAGCGCGAACGGTACTGCGTGGGGGTGATGCCGAAGCGGCGCTCGAAGGCGCGGCGGAACACGTCGGCGCTGCGGAAGCCGGTCGCGGCAGCGATGCGATCGATGCCGGCGTCGTCGGCCAGCAGCCGCTGCGCGGCTTCGTCGATCCGCAGCCGCTCGACATACGCCGCCGGCGACATCGCGAATGCCGAGGCGAACAACCGGCCGAGCTGACGCGGGCTCACGTGGCATCGCTCCGCCAGGCGCCCCACCGACAGGTCGGCGGCCGGGTGGTCGTGCATCCAGGCGGTGAGCGCCGCGAGCCGGCCATCGTCGCCCGGCGGGGCGACGAGGCGCTCGGAGAACTGCCGCTGCCCCCCGGCGCGCTTCAGATAGACGACCAGTTCGCGGGCGACCGCGCGCGCCAGGTCGGGGCCGTGGTCCTCCTCGATCAGCGCCAGCGCGAGATCGATGCCGGCGGTGATCCCGGCGGACGTGTAGATGCGGTCGTCGCGGATGTAGATCGCGTCGGCGTCGACGCGTACGGCGGGGTAGCGCGCCGCGAACGCGTCGGCGTAGCGCCAGTGGGTGGTCGCGCGTCGACCGTCGAGCAGGCCGGCTTCCGCCAGCGCCCAGGCACCGGTGCAGACCGCGGCGACCCGCCGCAGCCCGCGCTGGCGTTTGCGCAGCCAGCGCGCCACCGTCGCCAGCGCCGCCGGCTCGCGCAGTCCGCTGCCGCCGGGAAGCATCACCGTGTCCAGCGGCGGCGCGGCCGCCAGCGCAACCTGGGGCACGAACGTCATTCCGGATTCGGCCGCGAACGCGCGGCCGTCGAGACCCAGCACGACGATCTCGTAAAGGGGACGCCGGCCCGGCGTCGCCCCCAGCTCGTTGGCGGCGGCGAAGACTTCGGACGGTCCGACGAGATCCAGCGCCGTGACGCGCGGGAAGCCTACGAAGCCGATGCGGCGGGTGCGGGCGATCTGGGCCATCGGCACCGATTATGGCCTGTCCGGCGCTGTCCGATCGGCCATGGTTGCGACGAAAACGGACATCATCGCCACGAGCTACCGGCCGGGTGCGCGGGCCGGGAAGCGGTCAAGAAAAACCCCGGCCGGAGCCGGGGTTCTTCGTTTCACGACCTCGCCATATCAGAGCATCGGGATCAGCAGCAGCGCCACGATGTTGATGATCTTGATCAGCGGGTTGATGGCCGGGCCGGCGGTGTCCTTGTACGGGTCGCCGACGGTGTCGCCGGTGACCGCGGCCTTGTGGGCTTCCGAGCCCTTGCCGCCGTGGTGGCCTTCCTCGATGTACTTCTTGGCGTTGTCCCACGCGCCG
>JAKFEW010000095.1:0-20324 GCA_036675505.1 Candidatus Sericytochromatia bacterium | reverse complement strand
CGCCGCCGCCGGCCCACGTGCCGCCGCCGCCCGCCCCAGCGCCCGCGCTGCCGACGCCCGCGGGACCCGCGCCGCAGGCCAAGGACCCGGTCGAGACGATCCTCAACGACCCGCGTTACGCCCGCGCCCAGCTCGACAAGACCAACCTCCAGACAGCCGTGGAGAGCGCCACCCGGTATGTGATGGCGCATCACGCCGGGCTGGTCGCCGAGATCGATCAGGCCAACCACGCGGTGCCGGAGAACAAGCAGAAATCGCGGCGGCTCTGCTACGAGCTGACCGGCCACCTCATCGGCGTGCTGCGCGCCAACGGCGTCGACGCCCAGCGCCTGGTCCGCCAGTCACACAACGAGTTCGGCAACTACAACCGGTACGTGAACGACGCGCTGGTGCTGCCGGACGGCCGGGCGATCGACTGGCTGGGCGGCGAAGGCACCGAACCGCAGTTCCACGACCTCGACGTGCCGAGCCCCAAGACCGACCGGAACTTCGGCGTGGTGCCGTTCAATGGCCGTTTGAGCTCTTCCACGCTCGGAGTCTGAGCCGCGGGCGCCGTCAGCCTGCCAGCCTACCGCTCCAGGCCGACTGATCGTCGAGCAGCTGCGTCTCGTGGGCCGTCAGGCTCGCGAGGCGCTCGTCCAGCGCCGCGAGGCTGGCTTCGGCCTCGTGGATCCGGCGCTCTTTCTCTTCGATCGCCTGGCGGGCGCCCGCGATCTCGCCGCGGAGCAGCTGGGCGCGGGCGCGCAGGCGCGTGGCATCGCTGCGGACGTTGCGCAGGAGCGCGTCGTCGACCTCGATGCGGCGCTGGGCTTCGGTGCGTTCGGTGTTCGTGAGCGGACGAAGCATGGCCGGTCCATCCTTCCGGGCGTCGTCGCCCGGTAGCGTGGCGCGAGTGTGCGGATCCGGTGGCGCGATGCGGCGGCGAATGTTGCGGCGGCGTTGCGAAGACCTTGCGGGTGTCTGAATCGATGACGGTGCAGGCGAGCGGCTTGTTCCATGTGTCAGGAACGTGGCAGCGCGAAGAAGCACGCATCGCGACGGGAACCCAGACGTGGCGGTCTGAGCGGATTTCTCGTCAGGTGCCGAACTTAACCACGCGGACCGATTCCTGACGAACGGCGTTGCTAACCTTTGAACATCGCCCAGCCACATCGCGCCACCTCTACGGCGGCTGCGAATCAAGGAGGAATCAGCATGTTCAGCCACACTCATCGTGCAGCCGGCGCGATCATCACAGCCTTTCTGCTGGCCGGCTGCGGCCAGGTCGCGTTCACCGGCGCCGAGCTCGACGCGACAGGCCCGGCCGGAATCCGCGCGATGCGCGGTGCCCAGGGTGGGGAATTCGCTGGCCGGAAGGGCGGATTCGGCGGCCAGAAAGGCGGCCACGGCGAGTTGAAAGGCGGTCCCGGTGGGATGATGGGCGGCCTCGGCGGCCCGATGGCGATGTTTGCCATCGCCGACCTGACCGACGAGCAGAAGGCCCAGATCCAGGCCATCCAGGAGAAGTACCGCCCGGCCCGTCCGGCGGGCGAGCCTGGCGCCGAGGCCGGCAAGCAGCCCGGCGCGAAGCTCCAGGCGCTGCTCGCGGCCGACACCCTCGACGTCGAAGCGCTCAAGGCGGCGCTGGCCGAGCGTCCCGCGAAGCTCGCGGGCGATCGCCCCGACCGGACCGCCATGCTCGCCGAGGTGCGCGCGGTGCTGACTGAAGCGCAGCGCGAGGCGATCGTCGCGAAGCTCGAGGCGATGCCCGCGCCCCCGGCGAAGGCGGACGACGCGACCAGGGCCGACCGTCCCGCGCCGCCGTCCGTCGACGAGCGCGTGGCGAGGGTGGCCGAGAAGCTGGCGCTCACCGATGCGCAGCAGGCCGCGCTCGTCACCTTCGAGACCGCGCTCGACGCCAACCGCGGCGAGTTCGTGAAGCCCGCGCACGATCACGCCGCCGGCCAGGCCGCGATGGTCGCGTTCTGGAAGACCGGCGACACCACGGCCCTCGCGGCGTTGCAGCCGCCGGCGATCGAGCCGCCGGCGTTCCCGGTGGATGCGTTCGTCGCGCTGGCCCAGTCGCTGAGCGCCGAGCAGCGCGTCCAGCTGCTGGCCCGCGGCCCGATGGTCCGCTACGCGCACGGCCAGCGGATGTAGACCGTCTCGGCCCGCCCTGGCTCCCCTTCGCCGAGGGGAGCCAGGGCGGGCCTGGCTTGCCGGGCCGCCGTCGCGGCGCCGTGGGCTCGACGGCCAGCCGGACGCCGGCCTCGCGGGCCGTGTCCGCCATCGTGGTGCGGGCGTCGGCCGTCAGGTCCTCCGTCAGTCGCAGCAGACGCTCGACGCTCCGGCTCGCTGACGTCGCACAAGATGCCCTCATCCGCAACTCTAGCAGGGCGCGGTCCTCGCCGGCGACGAGGCGACCGATGCGTTCCCGGACGACCGCCTGGTCGTCTGCGATGAATGAGGTCCCACGATGAGAGCGGCGCAACCGACTCCTTCATACCCAACGCGGCGCCGCACCGCGGTTCCGACGCCTAGGGTCTTGCGAGGAACTCGGTGACGGCCTTCACGCGCGCGTCGATCGCCCCCCGCAAGCTCTCGACCGACGCCCGATACGCGGCGGCGCCTTCCGCCTGCTTGTCCGCGTACGGCGCCAGGTAGGCCGCGTAGCGGTCGACCCGCGCGTGCATCCTGGCCGGCTCGAGCGGGCCGTGGATGGTCTTGTCCAGGTACTTCACGTACTTGGCGTAGTAAGTCGGATCGTCGAGCAGGAAGCGGATCAGCGGCCAGCTCGCGGCGACTTCCTTCTTGTCGAGCGAGGCGTTACGGCCCATGCCCGCGCGCGCGGGGGCGCCATCCGAACCGGACGCGCTGAACGGGCCGTCGGGCGGCGGGGGCGGCAGCGCGCCGTCGATCTCCGGAACGGCGAACGCCATGTCGCCCGGCAGCGGTAGCGGCTGTCCGTCGGGCCCGATCGGCGGTCCGCCGCCGGGCCTGTCACCGCCCGGACCGCTCGCGCCCAGGATCAGGTTGTGATCCCAGGAAATCCAGGTGAGCTTGCCGTTGGCCGGGTTATCATACAAATATATGTTGTGCGACATCCCGCCGTAGGTGTCCCAATGCTGGAGCGCGGCTGCGATCGCGAGCCATTCCAGGAAGGTCTCGGTGTCGAAGCTGGCCTCGAGGCCCTTGCGCCAGGCCGCCGGATCGGTGGCGCGGATGGGCGCGTGTAGGGCGTCGTAGAGCCGCTCGAGGTCGCTCCAGTCCGAATCCTCGTTGTTCTCCTTCGGGAAGCCCGCCGCGATGGTTGATCGGACGCCTTCGGCCAGGCTCATCGACGCCCCGTCGCCCTCGTAGATGTTGCCCTTGGCGGCGCCGAAGTGGCGCTTGATGACCGTATCGTCCGTGACCTCGATCGCGGTGTAGACGCCGAGGCTGGTCGCGCCCGGGCCATGGTCGAGGAGCACCTCGTAGTGCGCGGTCTTCGACGCGACATGGTCGGCCTCGGCGAGCACCTCGTAGGCGATCGCGTCGCGCATGTTCGCGGCATCGCCGAAGTTGGTCGACAAGGAGAGTTGCTTGAAGCCGAAGAACCGCTGGTCCTTGATCGCTGGGTGTTCGCCCTCGAACTGGTCGAAGTCGATCTTGAACGGCAGCTTTTCCGTGCCGCCGCGCCAGGCGCTGTTCAACGACGAATTGCCCTTGAAGCGCACGCCCACCTTCGTCCAGGCGCGGCCGTCGTAGGTGATCGTTGCGGGGACCCACATGGGCCGCTCGGTCCGCCCCATCGGACCTCCGGGACCGCCGGGACCTCCTGGACCCCCAGGGACACCCGGGCCACGCGGGCGCCCGCCGCCGCGCCCGCCCGGGCCCATGCCGCCAGGACCGCCCTGGCTGCCGCGCGCGCCGTAGAGCTTGGTCATGTCCGCGATCATCGCCTCCCAATCCGATGGCTCGATCACGATGCGGAACTCGCTGACCCTCCCCTGCGGGAAGGCCGCCGCGTAGCTGGGATCGGCCTGCTTGCCGTGCGTGGCGTCGCTCCAACCCAGCATCTTCGCCGCCGCCGCCGCCGTGTTGCCGGCACCCGTCGGGGGGCTGGCCGCTGCGGGCTCGCCCGCGGTGGCCGTGGTCGTGCCCGGAGGCGTCGCGGTGCAGGCCGCGATCGCCGATCCGATCACGATCGCGAGGACGGTGGCGCGCGGCCCGGCTGGGGTGGTTCGGCGAGCGCTAGGGCGGGTGATCATCGACTGGAACTCTCCGTCTTCAAGACTGGGGCAGGCCGGTCGTCGCGACCGGGAACAGGAGGGGCACGGCGGTTTTGAACTTCGAGAACGGCTGACCCTCGGGCGGCAGGCCGAGTTCGGCGAGCGCGTCGAGCAGCCAGGCCGGGAGGTCGACGAGGAACTTGATTTCCACCACCACGGCGTCGCCCAGCAGGCCCGGCGCCGCGTCGAGCGGGCTGGCCGTGCCGGCGATGAGCGACGCGCGGTAGCCTTCGTCGAACGTGATACGCAGCGTGCCTGCCGAATTCACGAAGGCCTCGCGCACGTAGCTCACCGTGAGCCGCGGGCCGACGCCGAACGCCGCCAGGTGCTCGAGCAACGGCCGCCAGAACTTCCGGCGCGAAATCGGCTTCACGGAACCGTTCCCGGCCATCAGCCGGGCGAGTTTGCGGTCCGAGAGGCTCAACCGAGCCTTGCGTTTGAGCCGGGGGCCACCCGCCACCGTGACGCCCAGCTTGGCCTCCAGGAACCGCGAAGGGTCCGGCCGATCCGGCGTGGCGGCGTCGCCGTAGGCCCGCAACCGCAGCTTCAGGCTGGGCGCCGGGCCGGCCATCATGCTGCGCCGGTAGAGCGCGAAATCGGCGGTGTCGAAGTAGATCGAGTGGATGGCCGTCTTACGCCGCCCCGGCACGTACTGTTCGAGGGCCAGGCGCGCCGCGACCAGCGTGCGAAGGGCGGCCGCGGCTTCCGGCGCCACCACGAGCTTGCGCTCGGTCCGGCAGCCGAAAAGTTCGCCGGTGTCGCTGGCCGGCCCGCCGATTGAGATGAGGCCGTCGATGGCGTCGAAAGCGGGATCGAGGCGCGGGGTGGTCATCGCCACGACGGTAGCTTACGGGCTTGTTCGCTTGTCGTCAGAATGGTTAAGGTTTGAACAAGCAGCCATGCCTGTCAGGCGTCGGCCGCCTCGTCCCAGGGGAACGGCCGGACGCCGCCGTGCGGATCCACCAGCTCGAACGACCGGTTGAAGAACAGTGGCGACCCCTCGCCCGAATCGTCGGGACGGGCTTCGAAGCGCACGGTGACGCCCCCGACGCGCGTCGTGTCGCCGCTGGTGGGCGCGAGACCCAGCGCGAGCGCGGTCGCGAGCGTGTTCAGGAGCTGGCCGGCCGTTGCGGCGTGCTGAGGGCCCGCCAGGTGCAAGGCCAGGTCCGGCCGCGCGAACTTGGCCATCCCCCGCGAATGGCACAAGTGACCCACCTCCGGGTGCCGCGCTTCGGTTTCGAAAGTGAGCGTCACGTGCTCGCGGATGTCGAAGGGTCGCTCCGCCGGGAGCGCCGACAGCGCCTCGGGGCTCCACCACCGCAGCGCCACCACGTCCAGCACCGCGACCGCGCCGGCGCGCGTGAAGGCCTTGCAAAGCGCCATCCCGCCCTGGAGCGCCGCAAGCGTGAGCGGGTCCGGCACGCTCGCCCAGCCCGCCATCGCCGCTCGGCAGCCGCGCACGGCGGCGGCATCGACGTCCGGCGTGTCATCGAGGAAGACGCCGAGCGGCCCCGCGCTCCAGCCAGCCACCCACGCCGGCGCCTCGTAGACCTCGACCTTGAAGCACGCCAGCGGATCGCCGGCCGGCAGGCCATCCGCTGCCGAGACTTCGACGTCCTCTGCCACGTCCTCGAAGAACGCGATGTAATGCTGTTTCGCACAGGCATCCGTCGCGGCGACGCGGTTCGGGCGCGGCCAGACAGGGACGGGGGTGGTCGACATCGCGGGCCTGCTTTCGTCGGGATCGCCGAGCGCCGCCATTTTAGCCGATTTCCGCGCGCATTAGACTGTGTTAATCGTTTCTTTTCCCATCCTTATCAATTCCTTTACCTTCTTTCTGGCCTGCCGGGCGATAAGGCCGGTGTTCGCCCCTCCCGACAAGGAACAGGACCTATGCGCACCGCCTTCAAGCCTTTCGCCGCCTGCCTCGTGATCGCCGCCGCCAGCGGCTGCGCGCACGCCCAGCCTGCCGCCGTGGCCCCCGCAACCGTCGCCAACGGCCACTTCGAGGCGATGGGCAAGGGCGCCGCGATGCCCCGCGAGCAAGCCGTGGCCCTCGTGAAGGTGCTCGACAAGAATGCCGATGGACAGCTCAGCCACGAAGAGGGGCACATGGTGCTGCTGTGGGGCACCAAGGACTGGATGGAGAACAAGCCCGACATCTTCGACCCGAACAAGCCCTTCAAGCCGATCCCGGCGGCGACGGTCATCGAGAAGATGAGCACCGACGGCTCGGCCAAGTTCCTGTTCTCGGGCGCCGTCGGCGTGAAGGACCAGCACCTCGTGAAGATGGGCAAGGCCGACATCCGGCGGATCGCCGACGGCGTGGCCCAGGTGCTCGCGACCGGCCCGGACGTTCAGCGCGGCAAGATTCCCGTGCGCCACGTGATCAACCGCCACTTCCTCTTCCGGCCCGGGCAGGACAAGATGCGCCAGGAGTCGACCCGCTGGGTCGCCGGGACGATTTCGGACCTGATGGACAACGAGAACAACGCCGTGACCATCGAGTCGGGCGGCAAGCACAAGGATGGCGGCGCGTACCAGTTCTGCTTCTACGAGCACAAGACCTTCTAGCATTCAGGCCTTGCGGACGCGCAAGGTCAGGCCGTCGATCGCCTCCACCACGACCTGATCGCCGGCCGGGATCGCCGCCGCGTCCGCCGTCGTCGCCCGCCACAACTCGCCGTCCATGAAGACCACGCCCGCAGGGGCGAGCGCCTCACGCACCACGGCCTGCCGGCCGATCAGGTCCTCCACCCCGGCCTCCACGCGCCGGCGTTGCGCGCGCAGGCCCATCGCCACCGCCCACGTCATCAGCAAAGCCGTCGGCACGGTGATCGCGAGGATCAGCCAGGTCGGCGGCGCATACCCCGCCGCGTCCGGCTGGAAGAGCATCAGGGCGCCCAGCACGAGCGCGGCCACGCCGCCGATCGAGAGCACGCCGTAGGCCGGCACGAAGAGCTCCGCCACCAGCAAGGCCATGCCGAAGAGCAGGAGCGCCACGCCCACGCCGTTCACGGGGAGCATGCCGAGCGCGTAGAAGCCGAGCAGCAGGCAGATCACGCCCACGACGCCCGGCACGATGCCGCCCGGATTCTGCAGCTCGAAGACGATGCCCAGCATGCCGATGTTGAGCAGCAGGAGGGCGATCGCGGGGTGGCTGATCGCGAGCAGCAGCGCCTCCAGCTTCGACATCGGCAGCGGCTCGAGCGCCAGGCCACGGGTCGCGAGCGTCCGCGGGCCGCTGGCCATGGTCACCTTCATCCCGTCGATGCGCGCGAGCAGCTCGGCCGGGTCCTGTGCCACGTGGTCGACCACCCCCCGCTTCAGCGCCTCGTCGGCCGCCAGCGAGACGCTCTTGCGCACCGCCTCTTCCGCCCACTTCGCGTTGCGGCCGCGTTGCGTCGCGAGGGCCCGCGCGTAGGCGGCCGCATCGTTCGTGACCTTGTCGGCCATCGGCCCCTTGATCTCCTCGCCGCCGCCGCCCACCGGGTGCGCCGCGCCGATCGTGGTGTTCGGTGCCATCGCCGCGACGTGGGAGGCGAGCACGATGAACATCCCGGCCGAGGCCGCGCGCGCGCCGGAGGGCCCGACATAGGCCACCACCGGCACGGTCGAGGCGAGGATCCCGCGCACGATGTCGCGCATCGCCTCGTCGAGCCCGCCCGGCGTATCGAGGCGCAACACGACCACCCGCGTGCCCCGTCGCTCGGCCTCCGCGAGGCCGTAGGCGACGTATCGGGCCGTCACCGGATTGATCGGCCCGGCGAGGTCGAGCACGAGCGCCGTCGGGCTCACGTTCGCGTTCGGGCTCACGTTCGCGGTCGGGCTCACGTTCGCGGTCGCTCGCGGGCTGGGGGCGGGGCTGCCGGCCGGCGGCGCGGCGAGCGAGGCGAGGCACGGCCACAGGCCCGCCATGATCAGCCCGAGCCACCCGAAGAACCGAGCGGCCGCCCAGACCGCTCGGTCAGGCAGCCGGCGGCGCATCGTGCGGCCCCCGCGCGGCCTGTCTCAGATACTGGGTCAGCAGCTCCACGGGCAGCGGGAAGACGATCGTGCTGTTCTTCTCGGCGGCGATCTCGTTCAGGGTCGCGAGGTAGCGCAGCTGCATCGCCATCGGCTCCTGGGCGAGCACGGTCGCCGCGCGGGCGAGCTGCGCGGCCGCCTGGAACTCGCCTTCCGCGTGGATGATCTTGGCGCGCTTCTCGCGCTCGGCCTCGGCCTGGCGGGCCATCGCGCGTTGCATCGAGGAAGGCAGCTCGACGTCCTTGATCTCGACCGTGCTGACCTTCACGCCCCAGGGCTCGGTCTGCTCGTCGATGATCTGCTGCAGGCGCATGTTGATCTGCGCGCGCTCGGACAGGATCTCGTCGAGCATCGACTGCCCGAGCACGTTGCGGAGCGTCGTCATCGCGATTTGCACGGTGGCGAGGTGGAAATCCGCCACCTTGGTGACGGCGTGCTGCGGGTCGAGGATGCGGAAGTAGACGACCGCCGTGACCTTGATGGTCACGTTGTCGCGCGTGATGATTTCCTGCGGGGGCAGCTCGAACGTGACGGTGCGCAGGTCGAGCCGCACCATCCGATCGACGATCGGGATGATGAAGAACAGCCCGGGGCCGCGCGCGCCGGCCAGCCGTCCGAGCCGGAAGATCACGCCGCGCTCGTACTCCTGGACGATCTTGACGGCCGAGGCGAAGAAGGCGAACAACAGCGCGCCCACGAAGCCCCAGCTCGAAAGGAACGTGATGATGTCCATGGTGCCCTCCCGCTCGCATCATGCCGGCGCGGCGTGCGGATCGCATCAGGCGATCGAGAGAGCGGGCAAAGGCGCGAACGCCGGAAGGACCCGGCGGTGGTTTGCCCGCGGGCACAGCCGTGCTATGAAGGGATCACGGGCGCCGAGAGGGTGCCGGCGAATGGTGTTGAAGCGTGGTTGTCAGAGGGAGGAAACGTCGATGCGGACGCGCGAAATCCCCGCGGGTGAGTGGTCTGGATTCCTGGAGAGCCTCAGCGAGCGAGCAGGCGATCGCCCTGTCGACATTCGGGTCGAGAGCCCGGATATGGGTGATCAGGAGCTCGCGACGGGCATGCCGCTGATCGGCATCACCTGCGCGGAGAAGGGCGGCGATTCCGAGGCGATCGCCCTGACCGTCGCCGGCGAGCCTGGCAGGGGCAAGCTCACGCACCTGATCGACCAGCCGGAGCACCTCTGGGTGCAGGAGGACGACGACGGGCGTGTCGCGGTCCTCGACATCGAAGACCGCGCGCAGGTGAAGACGCTGGTTTTCTTCCCGTCGACCTGAACGTCACCCCCTGCCGGGCGGGCGTCACAGCGCGCAGGGCGAGAACCCGTCAGGATCGGGATGCCGTCCTTCGATCCGGTTCGCATGACCCAACGACTCCACGCCCCCCGCGAAGCCGAAATCCGCCAGGCCCTCAAGGCCTGGCTGGCGGCGCGCGCGCCCGGCGTGGCGGTGGTCGACGAGCTCGCGATCAAGCATGGCAAGTTCCGCGTCGACGTCTGCGCGATCGCCGGCGAGTTGCACGGCTTCGAGATCAAGAGCGACCAGGACACGCTCGCCCGGCTGCCGGCGCAGGCGAAGCACTTCAGCCTGGTGTTCCACCGCATGACCCTGGTGGTCGGCCCGGCCCTGATCGGGCGTGCGCTCGCGCTGGTGCCGCCCTGGTGGGGCATCGTGCTGGTCACCGTCGGTGAGGACGGCCGCACCCGCTTCGCCGAGCTGCGCGAGCCGGCGCCCAACCCGCGTCCGAACTACCGCTGGGTGGTGCGCCTGCTGTGGCGCGACGAGCTCGCGGCCTGCTTGCGGGCGGCGGGGGTGCGGGGGTACTCGAAGCTGAAGTACTGGGAGGTGGCGAACCGCATGCTCGAGGTGTTCACCCCGGAAGAGCTGACCGAGCGGGTCGTCCTGGTGCTGCGGGCGCGCAAGACGGGTGAGATCGTGGCGCCAGCGGCGGCCCAGGCCCCACGCCCGGTGCCGGCCCAGGCCCCACGGCCCGTGCCGGCCCCGGTGGGCGCGCCGCCGCCGCGCCCGACGCCGCCACCCGAGCCTTCGCCCGAGCCGTCGCCCGAGCCGTCGCTCCAGTGGCTGATCATGGGGCTGGGCCCGGCCCGCGTATAGGCCCTGACGCCGCCGTCTCGTCGAAGCCGACGCCTCAGGGCAGGTCGATGATCGCGAGCCGCCGCCATTCCTCCTTGTTGCCGGTCGCCCGGATCGTCAGCCGGCCCGGGCTGGCCGCGGTGATCAGCGAGGCGCGGGCGCGCAACACGGCGCGGCCGTCCAGCAGGGCCGTGATCTCGCCCGCGTCGCGGTCGACCTCCGCGCCGAAGCGCAGCCACTCGCCGGCCTTCGTGGGATGGTCGAGGCGGGCGAGCTGCCGCCAGCCGCGGCCCTGCATCGGGGGGGCGTCCTTGGCCTGCCAGAGCAGCAGGGCGCGGTCGGTCTGGAGCACCTCGACATAGTTCTCGGGGTCCAGGTAGAACGCCTGGATGGCGAGCTCGCCGTACCCGTTGAAGCGCTTCGAGCCGCCCAGGCTGCGCGCGTCCGCCTCCACGCGATAGCGCCGCGGCAGCATGCCGTCGGGACCGAACGTGTTGCCGTTCCAGCGGCGGAACGAGAGCGGCTCGACCGGGGTCGTGAGCGCGAAGGGCACCTCGAGCACGGGCGTGCCGTCGCGGTGGGCCACGCGCCAGCCCCCGTCGTAGAGCCAGGTGCGCGCGTGCCCGTCGGCCCGGACGTCGACGAGCTCGGGTGGCGCCTGACCCGCCGGCACGTCGCGCCAGTCCGAGAGGTAGGCGCGGCGGCCCGGCGGCGGCGCGGCCGGCGCCTCGCTGGGGGCGGCGATGGCGTCGGCTTGCATGAACCCGTCGGCAGCCGGGGTGCCCGCGACGCGCAATGGCGCCTCGGCGCGCGCGGGAGCCTGCACCGCCACCATTGGCGGCCCGTCAGGCCTTGGGCACGCCGCCAACGGCGGCACCAGCCCCACTACCAGCCACCACCGGCGCATAGAAAACCCTTCCCTCCCCGCCTGACGCCGTCCTTCGGCGTTCGGCCCCATTCGAGTAAAGCCACGCGCCCATCGGCCCCTCCAGGGCACCCTGGCCAACCGCCTTCGTGCGTCTCGACGCCCGGCCGATTCGGTGGCCCGCGTGGCGCGGAGATGAACCCTGGGTAAAAGGACGGAGAAGGCCGTGTGAAGCCGCAAACAATCGGACGACCGCACGCAAGGTCCGTGGCGATCGCGGCGATGACTTCCCGGTGGGCGAGTGGAACTTCGGCGGGGCCGAGGGAAGAGGAACGAGCGATGTCGGATCCCCGGATCAAAGGCAACAACGGCGGCGTGCCCCAGACCGGCGGCACGGGCCGCGTGGGCGCGAACGCCGGCACGCAGCCGATCGAATTGAAAGCCGTCGCGGTGCCGGAAGCCGCCAAGATGGCGGGTGACAGCGTGGCCGAGACCGCCAACGCGGCCGCCGTCCAGGCCGCCAGGCGCGTCCCCCTCGCCTGGGCCCCGAAGCGCCAGTTGACCGAAGATGCCAAACCGAATCGCACGGTCTATCCTTGGCTGCAGGACCGGATCGAGCGTTCCGTGAAGGCGATTTTCGCCGCGCGCAAGGAAGGCCGCCCCGTCGCCGCGCGCTCAGCGCCCGTCGCGCCGGCCTGGAACCCGGCCACCGCCAGCACCTACGGCGACGGCTCGCTCGAGCCGCCGCGCGCCCAGGCCTCGGCCGGCGCGCTCGCGCCGGGCCAGGGCAAGGTCTCGCCGACGGGCCTCACCGGCGGCAACTCGGTCATCCGCTTCGCCGACGACGGCGAGCCGACGAACTTCACGATCCTCGATCAGGGCTCGACCAATGGCTGCGGCACCACCAGCCTGGCGATGATGCTGAACTACATGGCGGGCGGCAAGCCGCTCTTCGACCGCGAGAAGGTGGATCGCCAGATCCGGCACTTCAACATGTTCAGCTCGCCCGGCGACATCGCGGCCTACGCCGAGCGCCACGGCCTCGAGGCGTCGGTCCATTCGGATACGTCGATCGCGGACCTCCACCGCATGATCGACCAGGGCCTGCCGGTGCAGATTCTCATGGACATCGAGGAATCGCACGACGGCACTGGCCTGCACTACGAGGTCGTGACCGGCTACGGCACGGGCCCCGACGGCAAGCGCTACATCGAGCTCGCGAACCCCTGGGGCCAGCGCGAGTTCATGGCCGAAGACGCCTTCATGGCCCGCTGGAGCAACCTCAGCGGCAAGGGCTTCCCGCTCGGCATCAACCGCGTCGCGATCACGATGAAGCCCGAAGGTCATCCCGCGCGCCTGCTCAACGACGAGCGCGACTCGTTCATCGACACGGGCATGACCGGCTTGCGCGTGGCCGAAGGCTTGACGCAGGTGACGAGCGGCTGGGCGCGTCGCGATCCCGCCACCCTCACCGGCGGCCTGGTCCGGCTCGTGGCCGGCGGCCTCGTCGCCATCCCCACCTTGCTCGCGAACGCCGCGAGCGACTGGGGCGGCTCGTGGTTCAAGCAGGGCTGGTCGCAGCTCGGCAAGGGCTTCGGCGGCACGCTGGCCGGCCTCGGCAAGATGGCCGTGGGCGGAGTCACCTACGCGCTCACCAAGCCCGTCGAGATCGTGGGCAACGTCGTCTCCAAGGGCGTCGATCTGGTGGCCTCGGGCGCGAAGGGCGTCGTGCGCGGAATCGGCAAGGTCTTCTCGGCCCTCTGATCGTGAGCCCCGAGGAGCGCCCCGCCCGATGACCCGACCCGACGACGAGGCCAGGCCCGACCCGCCGACGGGCGGCGAGGTGATCAAGAAGAAGCTGGCCGGGTGGTTCCAGAAGGCGGTCCAGGGCAGCGACAAGGGCGGCGACAAGGGCGGCGACAAGGGCGCGGCGCCTCCGGCCGCCGGGGCGTCGCCGGCCGCCCGGCCATGTTCTGGTCTGCTCGGCACACCGCCCGCCCGTCCCGGTTCCGGTCCGCTGGCGGCCTCGCCCTCCGGGCCCCTCGGCCCTGCTGCGAAGCCCGCTCCGATGGCGGCTTCCGGGCCATTGAACCGCCCGGGAGCCGCAAGCAGCCTCCGGCTGCCGGGCGCGGGCCCCGCACCATCCGGCTCCGGCCTCCTGCCGCCCGCCGAGCCGACGGCGGCGCCGGCCGCCGAGGCCCCCCAGCGCACCGATCCCGAGGCGCCGACGCAATGGGCGCAGCCGGCTGCCGATGTGCCGCCCGCACGGACCCGGGCCGCGAAGACGGGCGATTTGCCAGGCGACCCGCCAGCGCCCGCGACCCGGGCTTCCCCGACCCGACCGGCGGCGGAGGACCCGGCCACGGCGTCGCGGCGTCGGATGGCCTTCATCGTGGCCTATATGAAGGATCCGACCAGCGATCCGGACTTCAACGACAAGCCGCTGGTCTACCGCATCCTGAGCGAGGAGCGGGCCTACCAGCAGTCGATGATCGGCACGCTGCAAGAGGACCTTCGCCGCCTTGCCATGGCGCCGCCGGACAACGCCGAGGCCGCCGAGCGCCGCGAGGAGCTCGATGCCAGGCTGAAAACCGCGCAGAACCGCCAGTCTCAGCTCTTCCTCCAGCTCAAGAAGCTCACGGGCGTGAAGGGCAAGACCGGTGGCACCGGGTTCCTGGTGGCGACCGACCTGCCGCCGGGGCCGCCGGTCCTGCCGCCCAAGCCCGCGGGGCCTTCGGAGTAAAGGCTCGCTCGGCGGGGAATGTTGTAATGGCTGTGGCCACGGTGGCGAGCCAGCGATGGGGAGGATGTTGGAATGAGCGAAGGGGTTCGTACCGGCGGATTCGCCGGGGCCAATGCGGCGGAAAAGGCGAAGCAGGCGGAACTCGCCAAGCGGCTCGCCGACAACGCTCAGAAGGCCCGTCAGCATGGCGAGACCGAATGGCAGCAGCAGATTCAGACGGAGCAGAAGGCCCTCGAGGACGACACGGTCGTCTCGTCGACCGCCGTGAAAGACCTCGGCCAGACCGCCGGCTGGGACCAGAAGCGCGTGAACGACGCGCTCGCCCGTCATGATCAAAACAAGGACAGCGTCTTCTCCGAGGACGAATTCGACCTGCTCGCGGCCGAGATGGAGCCCGAGAAGCCGGAAGGTTACACGGTCGAATCCGGCGACAGCCTCAGCGCCATGACCACCGGCACCGGCCGCGACGCGAGCCGCTGGAATGAGCTTTACGAGCACAACAAGGGCGTCGTCGGCGACAACCCCAACCTCATCCACCCCGGCCAGCAGCTCGAGAAGCCGCCGGGCTGGGTGATCGAGGACGCGAAGATCGATCCCGCGAAGCCGACCCATCAGGTCCCGGACCGCCTGGACGAGATGCTCAAGCGCGACCAGGTGCTGGACGCGGAGGTGATCGGCCAGGCCAAGCAAGCGCTCGGGCAGGTTCCGGCGGACAGCCCCAAGCGTGCCGAGTACGAGCAGAAGGTCGCAGAGCTCGAGAAGGCTTACGAAGCCAAGTGGAACCCGCCCGCGCCCGCGGAGACGCCTCCTGCGGGCGGCTCGACGCCGCCGGCCGGCGACGAGACCCCGCCGGCTGGCGGAGAGACCCCTCCTGCAGGTGGGACCACGCCCCCCGCCGGTGGCACCACGCCTCCCGCTGACGGCACCACTCCGCCCGCTGACGGCACGACACCGCCCGCCGGCGGTACCACGCCGCCCGCGGGCGGAACCACCCCGCCTGCCGGTGATACCACCCCGCCGGTCGATCCCCAGGTGAAGGCCGACTACGACCAGCTGCTCAAGGACCCAGACGCGACCCGCAGCTGGGACGCGGCGCGCAAGGGCAACGTGCAGGAGTACGCCGAGGCGCAAGTCGACGCGAAGCTCAAGGAAGCCGACGACACGACCAAGTCGCCCCAGGACCGCCGCGCCGCGGCCGAGGCGGCCGAGAAGATCGCGACTGACACGATCAATGCGGCTGAACGGGCAGGCCACTTCGACCTCGCCTCCGGAATGGTCGACAAGGGCGCCAAGGCCCAGGAGGCCGTCCAGAAGCTCAAGATCGCGACCGGCGACCAGAAGGCCGTCGAGGACGCGATCGACGACGCCGGCAAGGACAAGGGCAAGCTGAAGGCGATCGCCGAAGCCCTGCCGAAGGACGACCCGCGCGCCAAGACGCTCATGGCGATCGCCGACGGCAAGGTCAATGACGGCGTCGCGGAGAAGCTGCTCGACGCGCTCAAGGACCAGGACAGCACCCGCGGCGACATCGCCGAGGCATTGCAGCGCAGCGGCGGCGACAAGGCGGCGATCGAGGCGATCGGCGCGTTGGCCGAGTACAAGGCGATCATTCAGAGCGATGCCGGCGTGAAGGCCGAGATGGAAGCGCTCGCGAAGTCGATGAAGACCATGGCGAACGCCAGCGACGCCGTACGCAAGGAACTCGCCAAGGGCTTCGACGGCAGCGGCAACCTGGGCGACTACGAGCGCGCCGTCGACCATGTGGGCTCCAAGGAGGACCTCGAGGCGCTCAAGGCCTTTGTGGACCACAAGAAGGCCTCGGAGAAGGGCACCGGCGCCGACACCTTCCGGGGCAAGGACCCCGGTCCTCGGATTCAGGCGGCGATCGAAAACTGGGACGCCCTCAAAGGCAACCCGGAGGTCGTGAAGCAGGTCCGCAACCTAATCCACGACGACAGCGACAACAAGAAGGACATCATCCGCGCAGGCACGGCCTCGGGCGATCCCGCGACGCTGCGCGCACTCTCCAAGCTCGCGGAGGCCGTCGGCGAGTTCAAGCTGGCCGCGAACCTGCTCGACCTGACGGACGCCCAATACAACGGCGCCGCGCCCGGCACGCGCGAAGCCGTCCTGGAGCGCGACTAAACACCCGAGCACCCTTCGCCTCTCCCCGGCGGGGGAGAGGTCCCCGCAGGGGGGGTGAGGGGGCCCTCGGAATGCCAACAGATCTTTGCCAGTTCGTTCCTCATTGGGCGCCATGGACGCTTTCAATGGCGCTCGCCGCGTGCGCGTTCCCAACGCCGGGCCCCTCGGTATCGACCGCACCCGAGGCGATCGCCGCGACCTCTCCACCTCCAAGCGAGGCCTCGATTTCGCCCGCGCCCAAGCCGTCGAGGCTCCGTCCGAAAACCTCCGCGAGGGTCCTGCCCGACCCGGGCGAGACCATCCCATTCACGGACCTGCGCGATTACGCCTTCGACCCCGAGGGCCAGTTGGTCGCGCTCGACGGCAGTCGTTTGGTACGGTTGTCGCGCGATGGCCAGCGAACGCCTTTCGGCCCTTCCGAGTGGGATGCCGAAGGAGCGTCCCGGTGCGAGCCCAAGGCCCTGTTTCGCTCGCCCGACGGCCGCTGGGTCGTGATCGCGTCGCTGCCACCAGGCGCCCGCGAGCCGTGGCGCGACCAGATGTTTCGGCTGGGCGGGAATGAGGACCAGGTCGAGAGCGTCAGCTCGCTGGCCGGCAGGTTCGGACCCCACGTCACACGGCCTGATGGCGCAGTCGTTTTCAGCCTGGCGAAGCCGAATCCCGACGAATCCGGTAACTCTTCCGACGAAGATCTCAAGTACCTGGTCGGGTTGTACAGCCTCGAACCCGATCGCCCGCCGACGACCCCTCGCGAAATCGCACCGATGGGCCTTCGGATTCGGGCAGATGCGGCGCTGGCGTCCCAGAGGTACGAACTCGTCGTCGAAGGTCACGCACCGAATGTCAGCAACTACTTGAAGCCGGATGGATCGCTCGAGCCCTTCGGGCGAATTTCAGTACCGCTGGCGTTCGATGGCGAGGGACTGGCCTACAGCTCATATTGGTCCGACGAAGCACCCGAGCATGTTGGTCTCAAACGCGCGACTTTCAAGTCCGAACGGGAATTCGCCAACGATGCGGAGGTCATTGTAGGGCCTGGTGGGCGCGCCTTCACCGATCCCACGCCAGGTGCGACGCCTTTCGAGGCCGATCTGGTGCGGTTCGCTCCGAACGGTGATCTCTATTTCCGGGCGAGCAAACGAGCACTCGGGCGGGTTCCGGTGGCCGCGCTTGCGCGTCGTAACGACAGCGGTCGCAGCATGTGAAACCCCGCCCACCGGCTGCGCCGGAGCCAGCCCTGGGTGGGTTCGTGGGGCGACTGGAAAGAGCGGAAGGGTGTTGATGGTCAGCGCGGGATCAACCAGCCGCCGGCGAGGCCCTCGAACGTGAACGTTCGCGCCTGGGCCGCCGGCGGTAGCCATACGTAGCGCACGCTGTACGGCAGCGCCGGGCCTTCGAGCGCGGCGCCGGCCGGAAGCGGGGTGACGGCCGGACCGCGCAGGCTCGCGCCGCTCGAAGAGCCGCGCAGGTCGAGGCCGCGGAAGCCGGTGGTGCTGCCAGGGGCGTCGAGCAGGATGGCGGCCGCGAAGTCGCGGAAGAGCTGGTCGAGCGTCGTGCCGTTCGCGTGGGCGAGCGCCTCCACGTTGGTCACGCCCCGCTCGCGCCCGTCGATCAGCTGCTTGAGCGCGGGCTCGCCGAACTTCTCGGCCATGAACAGCACGAAGAGGTACGCCATCCCGTAGGAGCTGCCATAAGGGCCCGCGTCCCAGGTGGTCAGCGAGAACCGCTCGGGGTGCTGCAGGAAGCCCTCGACGTGGCTCGTCAGCACGGCGGCGTCGCCGCCCAGGCCAAAGCCGTTCACGTGCATCGCGTACATCGCGAGGCCCTCGTCGAGCCAGACGCTCTCGGGCGCCTTGGCTTCGGCCGGGCCGAAGAGCTTGCGGCTGGCGTTGATCAGGTGCTCGTACTCGTGGGCCAAGGTGCCGTGCACGTCCGAGCGGCCGCCCTGCGCCACCAGGCCGGCCGAGAGGTAGAGCATGAAGCGCTGGTTGCTGCGCGCCAGCGCCGCCACGTCGGGCGCATCGGACGGCTTGAAGAGGTCGCGCAGCGTGAAGTACCCCAGCGTGCCCTCGCGGCCGCGATCGCCCACCTCCGGCGTCACCAGCAGCGTCACGCGGCCGTCCGCGTCCACCCCTTCGGTGATGGGCTGGCCGAAGACCTTCGCGTCGAGCGGCTGAATCGTGTCGTCGAAGGCCCGACCCATCTCGCCGGCCACCTTGTCGAGCCGATCGGCGACGCGGGCATCCACCACCACCTCGCAGCGCGTGCCGACGTACATGGCGCGACCCGTGACCTGGCGCTCCACCACGCCATCCTGGTCCGCCCGCGCGATCACCCAGAAGTCGCGCTCCTCGCCGATCCCGAGGGGCGCTTCGGCCTGGAGCCTGTAGCGCGGTCCGGGCCGGATGCCGGTAAAACGGCGCTCCCAGGCGCGCAGCGCCATCTCGCCGCTCGGGGCTTCGCCCATCGGCGTCTCGCGGACGGCGATGCGCTCGCCGGGCTCGATCGCGCCAGCGGTCAGCGCCAGCACGGCGCCGTCGCCGGCGGGCACCTCCACGGTGGCACCGGCGGCGATCGCCTGGAGCTTCGCGCCGAGCGCGCCTGGAAGCGCGTCAGCGGCCGTCGGGCGCATCGCGCCGGCCCGCGCCGCCGAGGGCACGCCGGCCGTACAGGCGGCGACCTGGGTGGCCGCGAGCGTGGCGGCGACGAGCGCGGGGAGGATCCTGAGGGTCATCGGAGAATTAGACCACGGATCGGGCCGCGATGTTCCGTGAGCCGGCATGACACCTCGCTTCGCAGGCGAGCGGCGGTCGGTGATGCGGGCCACCTCGACCCGCGCCCGACGCGACGCTGACTGATTTCGTATCCCCGCTTGCATCGAATAGAACACATGTTCTATTCTTGTGACAGGAGGAGCTGCTGATGAGCGCGCGCCACGCATTCGACCCCTGCCAGCTCGGCCTCTGGGCCCCCTCGCCGATCGCGCCGGGCGCCCCGGTCGCGCTCGACCTGCCGGGTGCCGAGGTCGTATACGCCGCGACCTGGCTGGCGGATGGCGAGGCCCACGACCTTTTCACGCTCTTGCTCGAGGCGGCGCCCTGGAAGCAAAGCCGGCGCCTGATGTACGACCGCTATGTCGACGTGCCGCGCTTGCAAGCCGGCCTCTTCGACCCGCACCGCCGGCGCCGCAAGCCCGGCACCACCGCGCGCGCGCCCATGCCACAGCCCCTGCTGGCCCTGCGCGATCGCCTCGAGGCCGAGTTCGACGCCCGCTTCGACTGGGTGCTCGCGAACCTCTACCGCGACGGCCGCGACAGCGTGGCGATGCATGCCGACGACGAGGAGGATCTCGGGCCACGGCCGGTGATCGCGTCGTTGAGCCTGGGCGCGACGCGCCGCTTCTTGTTCAGGCCGAAGCCCGATTGGGCGGGCGGCGAGGCCGCGCAGCCGCTCGCCCTGGATTTGCCATCCGGCAGCCTGCTCGTGATGCGGGGCGCGACGCAATTCCACTGGGAGCATGGGGTGCCCAAAGTGGCGCGCCCGGTGGGTCCACGCATCAACCTCACCTTCCGCACGGCCGATTGCTTGGGAAAGGACGATTTATTTCAAGTTTAAAGCCTGCTTAACCGTGTTTCGGCGCGGTTCCAACGATAGAAATCCCGGAGTTGGTTACACTGGGAAGTTGGATGAAAGGGGAGCGCCGTCTATGGTGACGGGTTCTGTCGCGCTGCGCGCGGCCACGTACGGCTATGCGGGCGGCAATGCGGGCGGCTATGCGCCGGCTCAGCCCGCGGTTCCAGCGGCGCAGACCGTGGCGCCCCTCGGGCGCGATGGCTGGGCGCCCACCGGCGGCAACTACGGGCCCGCCAACCTGCCCGCCTTCCTGCGCCCCGCCGGGACGCCCGCGGGCGTTCCGCTGCCCGCGGGTCCGGCCGTCGCCGCGTACCCCGCCCCTGCGTACCCCGCCCCTGCGTATCCTGTGCCTGCCTATCCGGCACAGCCCACCGACGCCGTGGTCGCTGCGCAGCTCGCCGCCCTGACCAACCAGCTGGGCCAGATCCGCGCCCAGCTCGACGCGCTGCTGGCGAGCCAGCAGCCGCCCGCGCTTGCCCCCGGCCAGCCCGGCGCGATTGCGCCCGGCCTGCCGCCGGCCCCGCTCGCCCCGCCTGCCGCGGCCCCGCCGCCTCCTCCTCCTCCGC
>JAKFEW010000109.1:0-78180 GCA_036675505.1 Candidatus Sericytochromatia bacterium | reverse complement strand
ACCCGGCGCCGGCGTGGCCGGGCGCGGCGCGACGAGCTGCAGGCGGATCGCGACGGTGGCGACCTGCCGCGGCTCCACGGCGACGCGGCCGGAGGCGACGCCGATCCGCGCGCCGAGGTCGTTCCAGGCCGAAAGCCGCAGCTCGTACAGGCCCATGCCGACGCCTGTAAAGCCGAGCGTCGTGCCGCCCCGCAGCTCGTCTCGGGTCGCCTCGTCCTGGCCGACCAGGCTCGGCGGCTGGCTGAGCAGCGAATAGAGCTCGAGCTTGATGCGCGCGACGTCCGAGGCCGTGGCGAGCAACTTGAAGCGGTCGTCCTGGATCTTGAGGTCGAGGCGGATGTCGCCGGCCTCATCCGGGTTCTTCGCGGCCGCGGTCCCCGTGGCCTTCGGCGGGCCGGTGCGCAGCGCGGGCCGCGCGACTTTGGTCTGCCGGTCCGGCGCCTGCGCGAGCACCGCCTGAACGCCGATCGGCTGCGTACAGCCGGCGAGCAGCAGGAGCGAGGCGAGGCAAAACGCGGGGAGCGGGCGGCGGGGCATGGGGTCTCCAGGCAGGCATCCGGGACGCGGTCCATGAGATATCCCCCGCCAGGCCGCCGCGATGCGCGGTTTAACCGAAATCCAACGGGGCGATGGGCGAAGCCTCACCGGAGCTTAATCTCACCTTCATGGGAGCGCGCGTCGCACCGGCGCGACGCGCCTACCCAACGCTCGCCTGGCTGTAGGGGGGCCGCCCGGCGCGGTGCTAGGCTCGGGGCGACTATGCCTCGTGGAGCGCGACCTATGCAACGAACGTGGCTCGGCGCCGCCCTGGTGGCGGCTTTGCTCGTTGGCGGACCGGCGGCCGCCGCCGTCGTCGATCCGGCGGACCTGGTGCTGGCTCAGGGCGAGGGCGGTGGCGGTGGTTTCCCGTGGTGGCTGGTGGTGCTGCCGCTCGCGGCCGGCGCGTTCCTCGCCCTGCGGCGGCCCGGCCGCCGTGGCGGGCCCGAGCGCCAGGGCGCGTTGCGCGATCGCCTCGCCCGCCTCAAGGCGTTGCACGGGCGCCTGCTCGGCGCGGCGCTCCAGCTCGATGAGGACGGCCGGCGCGGCCGCCTGGGGCTGCCCGGCCGCCAGGGGCTATCTGAAGATACGCTCACGTCGCGGACCTACGTCGACCTCGATCGCCAGACCTTGGAGATCCTTACCGAGGCGAACGCGCTCGGCGAGGAGCTCACGATCGCCGAGAAGGCGCTCGCCGAGAACCGCGCGAGCGAAGCGGAGGGGATCTTGAGCGCCGTCGATCGCCGCCTGATCCCGCTCGAAGCGGAGCTCGCGGCGGCGGTCACGACGATGGCGGCGATCGCCGACGACCAGGCCGAGGTGGAATCCGAGGCCGCGGGCGCTCGCAGTCGCCTCGCCGCCCTGCGCGGGCGCGCCGTGGGCGAGGACGGGCTGTCGATCTTGCGCGGCCGGCTGGCAGACGCCGAGCGGATCGCGGGCGAGGACCCGAGCGCCGCGCTCGAGTCCGTGCGCGGCGTGGCGCGGGCGCTGGATCGGCTCGAGGGCCGGGCGCTCGCCGAGCGCCCGGCGATCACCTGGGAGGAACTGCCGCGCCATGCCGGCGAGCTGACGCACCGGCTCGCGGACCTCGCAGGCGCGTACGACGCGACGCGCGCCCGCGCCGAGTCGCTCGGCCTGCCTGGCGACCCGGAGGTCGAAGGGCGCATCGACGCGGCCCGGCGCCGGCTCGGCCAGGCGCCGCTCGATCTCGAGGAGGCCGCGGCGTCCGTGGCCGAGGCGCGCGACGCGCTCCGGCGCTACCAGGCCCACCTCGAGGCGGCGGCCGAGCGCGAGGCCCGCCGGCCGGACCGGACAGGCCCGATGGCGGGCGGCATGGGGCCGATCATCATGATGCCGCCCCAGGTCGGCGGCAGGGGCGGTGGTGGCGGTGGTGGCGACGGCGCTTCCGGCGAGGGGGACCTGCTAGACTTAACAGAAAATTAAAGGGTTTTTCGAAGGCCCATAAGAAAGACTGCACGGCGCTCGGCGGATAACCGGATCGGAAGCCAAGGAGTGCCCATTCCATGCCCGAACCCATTCCCGGTACCAGCGTCCGTCCGATCGGCCTCGGTGCGACCCTCTGGAAGGTCCTGCGCGCGCCGCAGCAGCCGGCGCCTGTGCAAACGCCTGCCGTGCCGCAGCCGATGCCTTCCGACACCCTCCAGACGCGCACGCCCTTCGCCAACCGTCGCTTCGCGGCGCACGGCGACCTCGCGGCCGTCCATGGCGGCAAGATCCTGCGCACCGGCACCACCACGGCCGGCGTCGCCGCCGTGCAGCGCGCGCTGATCGACATGGGCTTCGCGGTACCCGGCGGCCCGGGCGGCTACTACGGCGCGCAGACCGTCCAGGCGATCAAGAACTTCCAGGTGATGGCCGGCCTCACGGCCGACGGCGTGTTGGGTCCCCAGACGATGCGGGCGCTCGACCGCCACGCGCCCCCGCCAGGCAAGACCAGCTGGGACCCCGGCGTGAGCCCGGGCCCTATCCCGGACCCCGACCTGGGCAACGGCAAGAAGGCCCGCGTGATCGTGAGCATCTCGCAGCACCGCGCGTTCATGTACGACAAGGCCGGCAACCTCACCAAGGTGTATGGCGTGCGCACCGGCAAGGCCGACCATGAAGATGGCCGCGGCGGCCGCACCACCCCTGGCGTCCGCGTCGTGGCGGGCAAGAACAGCGACCCCACCGACGTCAGCAACCGCCTGTGGCCGGAATCGGGCGGCACGGCCTTCGGCACGCGCTTGCTCGACCTCACGCGGATCGACCCCGCGACTGGCCGGCGCCTGCCCGGCGGCAGCGGCCAGGAGCTCCACGGCACCTACCAGGAGGGCTCGATCGGTCGCGATTTCTCGCACGGCTGCGTCGGCCTCAGGAACGCCGACATCGAGGAGATCTACGACAAGGTGCGCGTCGGCGAGTTCATCCGCTTCGACGCCTGAGACAGGCATCAATGAAGCGCCCGCCCCGGTTTCGGGGCGGGCGCTTCTTTTCAGGGTGCCGGGGGCTATTCCTCGGGCGATGCGCTCGGCGTGGGCGTGGGGCTCGCCGTCGCTTCGGCGCTCGGCTCGGCGCTCGGCTCCGGGCTCGGCTCGGTCGACGGCGTGGCGGTCGGCGCGGCCGACGGCTTCGGCTTCGACGACGGCGGGCTGCAGGGGTAGTCGGGCCCGTTGTAGTACGAGTAGGTGTTGCGCGTGGGGCGGGTGAAGCGGATGACCGCGCCGGTCTCGGCGTCGACCATGCCCTGGCCGTTCCAGTTGGTGTAGCTGTGCGAGATCCGCTCGGGCTCGCCGCACTCGGGCAGCTGCTCCTCTTCGTAATCGCCGTCGTAAGCCGGCTCGATCATCGGCTTCGTGCGCGCCACCGCGGGCATCGCGATGCCCACGCCGCCCCTCGTCGGGTAGGCTTCCTCGTCCTGGGCCCACCAGTTGAGCTCCCAGACGACCTTGCCCATCACGTTCTGGAGGTTGACGTTCCAGCGCGCGTTCTTCGGCACCTCGTAGAGCACCTCGGTCTTGTTGTCGGAGCTGTCCCACTCGCCGGTCTTGGGCTGCTCGAAGGGGTAGCCCATGAAGTAGTCCTTCATCGACTTCTCTTCTTCGCCCTTGTAACCCTTGTCGGAGATCGCCGCGACCAGCTTCTTGACCGCGTCCGAGCTGTCGACCGTCACGCGCTCCGGCGCGAGGTCGAGCGGCGCCCAGCGCATGCGGATGATCGTGGTCTTCTCGGCCGTGACCGTGAAGTTCAGGATCTCGTGGCGGTCGCTGGAGGTGTAGACCAGGCGCCAGCCGTTGCCGTCGTTGTAGGGGCCGTAGGCCGGGCGGATCATCATGTCCTTGTTGGCGTCGTTGCGCGGCTCGACGAAGAGCTTGCCGTCGCTGGTGAGCACGGCGCCGGACTGCGTGAGGCGGGCGTCCGCCGCCCAGACCTTCACGATCGGGCTGACGACGTCGCCGATCACGTTCTGGAACGAGCCGGACGAGCCCTTGGTCTCGGCCTCCTGGACGGAGACGAGCGCCATCTGGTCCATGCCGCCGCCGCCGCCGTAGCCGAAGTAGTGCCCGAAGGAGTAGGGGCTCCAGACGTTGCCGCTGAACGCGCCGCCGCCCGGTGCGGCCGCGCCGCCGCCGCTGCCGCCGGACGAGCGGCCGGAGGCGCCGCCGGTGGATGCGTCGCTGTCCATCGCGATCTCGGCGCCGGCCATCGTGGGGGCGGCCTTCGACATCGGGGCCGAGGGCGCCATCGCGGCGGATGCGCCGTTGGACACGAGGTTGCCGGCACCGGCGGCGATGATGTTGCCGCCGTTGTTGCTCAGGTACTGCGCGGCGCCCTGGGTGAGCGGCTTGAACTCGACGCCGTTGAGCGGCTCGACCGGCTGGTTGGGCAACACCTTGCCGGTCTTGGGATCGACGATGGGCGCCTTGTCGCCAGGCTTCAGGGTCCCCGGGTTGCCGGTGCCCGTTCCACCGGGCGGCGTGTTGCCCGTGGGCATGGCGCAGCCCGCTACCAGGCAGGCCACCAGCACGGCGGTGGAAAGGCGCGTCTTCATCGGGTTCTTCTCCTCTTACGCTTGGAAAACAGAATGTGTATTCCGTTTCCGCTGTTTTCTTCATGTGTATACTAATTGGGCAAGCGGTAGCCTGTCAAGCTGTTTTTCCCGCCCAGGCCAGCACCTTCTCCCCCAGCGGTGCTTCATGCACCCCTCGCCACCCCGGCACCCTTCTGCTCCCCTCCACGGAGGGGAGCAGAAGGGTGCCGGGGGGAATACGCCGGGTCATCCCCTCAGGCGCGCGGCGTCAGGCCTCAATACCCGAAGGCCTCGCCCTCGCGGCGCGGGTCGGCGAAGGCCTCCCAGGCGCCGTCCGCGCGGCGCAGGATGCCCTGGGCATCGCCGATCGGGATGCGGCTCTCCACCTGGTGGCCGAAGCGCACGATCTCCGTGCGCGTGAGCGGGTCGAGGCCGAAGGGCTCGTGGTAGAGGATGTCGGGCTGGCCCTGGTGGTGCAGGCGCGGGGCGGCGATCGCCCAGTTGAGCGGGAAGCCGAAATCGATCACGTTGCTGATCACCTGCATCACGGTGGTGATGATCGTCGACCCGCCCGGCGCGCCGATCACCATGAACAGGCGCCCGTCCGGATCGAGCAGGATCGAAGGCGTCATCGACGAGAGCGGGCGCTTGTGCGGGGCGATCGCGTTGCGCGGCCCCTGCACGAGGCCGAAGCTGTTGGCCGCGCCCGCCTTGGCCGTGAAGTCGTCCATCTCGTTGTTCAACAGCACGCCCGTGCCCGGCACGACCACGCCGTTGCCGTAGTTGCCGTTCAGCGTGTACGTGTTGCTCACGCAGCCGCCCTGGCGGTCCACGATCGAGAAGTGCGTGGTCTGCTCCGGCTCGCCGAGGCCTGGCCGGCGGCCCGCGTCCGCCGTGGCCTTGTCGTCGCGGATGGTGGCGCGGCGCTTGGCGGCGTATTCCTTGCTCATGAGGATGCCCACCGGCATCGAGCGGATGAAGTCCGGATCGCCGAGATACGCGTTGCGATCCGTGTAGGCGCGCCGCTCGGCCTCGACCATGTAATGGAGGTGGCGGACGGTGTGCCAGCCCATGGCCCGGAGGTCGTAGGCCTCGAGGATGTTCATGATTTGCGCGAGCGTCACCCCGCCCGAGCTCGGCGGCGGCATCGAGTATACGCGGTGGCCGCGGTAGGTGAACGAGACCGGCTCGCGCCACTTCGCCTTGTAGGCCGCGAGGTCCGCGGCGGTGATGAGGCCGCCATGGGTGGCCATGTCCTTGGCGATCGCCTGCGCGGTCGGGCCATGGTAGAACCCCCGTGCGCCCTCGCGCTGGATACGCTCGAGCGTACGCGCCAGGTCGGGCTGCTTGAGCGTCATGCCGGCCTTCGGCGGGATGTCGTCGATCATGAACACGCGGCGCGCCTCGTCGTCGCGCAGCAAAAGGTCCTGACCGCGGAGCATCGACTTCGCGAGGTAGGCATTCACCACGAAGCCGTTGCGCGCGAGCTTGATCGCAGGCTGGACCAGCTCGGCCCAGGGGCGCTTGCCGAAGCGCTTGTGCGCGGCCTCGAGCCCCGCCACGGTGCCCGGCACGCCGGCCGCCAGGTGGCCGATCTGGCTCTTGGCCGTCACGTTCCCGGCGCGGTCGAGGTACATCTTGGCCGTCGACCTGGCAGGCGCCGTCTCCCGGTAATCCAGCGCCGCGACCAGGCCGCCGCCCGAGCGCACCATCATGAAGCCGCCGCCGCCGATGTTGCCGGCCTCCGGGTAGACGACCGCGAGCGCGAACGCCACGGCCACCGCGGCGTCCACCGAGTTGCCGCCGCGCTTGAGCACGTCGACGCCGATCTGGCTCGCCAGCGGCGAGACGCAGGCCACCGCGCCGTGGCGCGCGAGCACTGCCGGCTGGGGCTGCTTGTAGGGATAGGCCGCGTCGTAGGGGATACGCGCCGCCGCGATCGGCCGCTGCCGGTAGCCGGGGGTGGGCCAGGCGGAACGCGCGGGCGTCGGGATCGAGCGCGGCGCGTCGCCGGGCTCCACGGCCGTGGGCGAGGGTGGCGGCGACTGGGCGAGCCCGGGGGTGGGGAGCGCCGCCAGGGCGAGCGCCATGGCGACGACGAAAATCGAGCGAAGCAGGATCAAGATCTCCCAGGTTGGGGTGGGCGGGCGGGGCGGCTGGAAGGAGCGCAGCGACTGAAGGGGCGGCTAGAAGGAGCGAAGCGACTGAAGTTCAGGCGAAATGGCGAGCTTGGCGCCGGTCTTCGCCACGACCTCTTCCTCGGTTATGCCCGGCGCGAGCTCGCGCAGGACGAAGCCTGCCTGGGTCACGTCGATGACCGCGAGGTCGGTGACGATCATGTTCACCACGCCCTTGCCCGTTAGCGGCAGCTCGCAGCGCTCGAGCAGCTTGGGCGCGCCGTCCTTGCTGGTGTGCTCCATCGCGACGATGACGCGCTTGGCGCCGGCCACCAGGTCCATCGCGCCGCCCATGCCCTTCACCATCTTGCCCGGGATCGTCCAGTTGGCGAGGTCGCCGTTGGCGGCCACCTGCATCGCGCCGAGGATCGTGAGGTCGACATGGCCACCGCGCACCATCGCGAAGGAGTCGGCGCTCGAGAAGATCGCCGAGCCGGGCAAGGTGGTGATGGTCTGCTTGCCGGCGTTGATGAGGTCCGGATCCTCCTCGCCCTCGAAGGGGAAGGGGCCGATGCCGAGCAGGCCGTTCTCCGACTGGAGGATCACGTCCACGCCGGCCGGGATGAAGTTCGCCACGAGCGTCGGGATGCCGATGCCAAGGTTCACGTAGAAGCCGTCACGCAGCTCCTGGGCGATGCGCTTGGCGATCTGGTTGCGGTCGAAAGGCATGACTAAACTCCCGATACTTCACGCTTGCGCGTGGTCCGCTGCTCGATGCGCTTCTCGTAGTGCGTGCCCTGGAACACCCGGTCGACGAAGATGCCCGGCGTGTGGACGTGGTCCGGGTCGAGCTCGCCGACGTCGACGAGCTGCTCGACCTCGACGAGGGTCGTCGCGGCCGCTGTCGCCATCATCGGGTTGAAGTTCCGGGCCGTCAGCCGGTAGACCAGGTTGCCCTGGGCGTCGCCCTTCCAGGCCTTCACGATCGCGAGGTCGGCCTTGAGCGGCGCCTCGAGGACGTATTCGACGCCGTCGATCACCCGCGTTTCCTTGCCCTCGGCGACGACGGTGCCCACGCCGGTGCGCGTGAAGAAGCCGCCGATGCCCGCACCGCCCGCGCGGATGCGCTCGGCGAGCGTGCCCTGCGGCACCAGCTCGACCTCGAGCACGCCGTCGAGGTACTGGCGCTCGAACGTCTTGTTCTCGCCGACGTAGCTCGAGATCATCTTCTTGACCTGGCGCGTCTGCAACAGCAGGCCCAGGCCGAAGTCATCGACGCCGGCGTTGTTGCTGATGAAGGTCAGGTCCTTCACGCCGGAATCGCGGATGGCGGTGATCAGGTTCTCGGGGATGCCGCACAGGCCGAAGCCGCCCGACATGATCGTCATCCCGTCGCGCAACACGCCAGCGAGCGCCGCCGCGGCGTCGGGCACCACCTTGTTGATCATCGCCACACTCCTCCGTCGGCCGGCGCCCCGAGCAGGGCGCCGAGCGGAAAGTGTACCACCGGCCGGGGGGGCGTCGCCAGGTCGGGCGTCAGCGCGCCTTCAGGCCGGTCAAACCCGGCAGGCCAGGCAGATTGCCGTTCAGGATGCTGGTCGGATCCTTCTCGACGGCGTCGCCCCACTGGCCTAGCGCCTTGCCGAAGGCGTCGAGGCGCTTGCCGAGCTCGTCGGCCTTCGCAGCGACCGCGTCCGGATCCGAGAAGTCCGGCAGGTCGGCCAGGCTGAGGTTGTTCGCGAGCAGCTCCACGAGCGAGCCGAAGGCCTTGAGGTCGAACGCGCTGAACGCGCCCGCGCCGCGCTTGCGGAGCGTGGATGCGACCATCGTGGTGGCCGCACCGACTTGGGTGGACTTGCCTTTCGGGTCGGCCTCGACCACCGTGGAGAACGGAGCCGACTTGCCGGCTGCGTTCTGGCCGCCCACGACCACGGCGTAGGCGCCGGTCTTGCTCTTGCCGTTCACCGCCAGGATGAAAGCGCCCTTTTCATCGGTGGTCGCGTCGGGGGCGCGGGACGGCACCTCGGCCTTGTCGTCGGCCGGCACCAGCCAGACGGGCGCGCCGGCGAGCGGCTTTTCATCGATCGCGAGCACCACGAAATTTCCAGCTCCAGCGGCCACCATGTTGCCCGCGCCGGCCGCGACCATCTGGCCGCCATTGTGCGACAGGATGTTGCCGCCACCGGCCGCGACGATGCCCGCCGGCGCGGCGGCGGTGCCCGTCAGCGATTCGGCCTTCGGCGGCGGCAGCTTCGGTGTGGCCTTTGCCGTGGTCGACGCCGTCTTGGTGGACGTCGACGGCGACTTCGCGGGCTCCGAAGGCGACGAGCAGGCGGCGAGGCAGACCAGCGGGAGCGTGAGCGCGGCGATCCAGCTTCGCTGGTTCCGTCTGGTCGTTGGACGGCGGGTCATGGCGGATCTCCTGGTGATCCGTACATACCCGCCCGGCTAGCCACTCAGGCAGAAACTGCTTGACAGGCTGCCAGGGGAAAGGTTATATTGTGATTAAGGCTGATAACCTTCGTTTAAACCTACTTGACGGACAGCCCCCGAACGCCCTTCGCGAGACTTATCCAAGATGCCTGCCAGACAGACACAAGTGATATCGGGCGCGCGCCGCACGGAATGTGCCAGCCGCGGCGGTATTGATCCCGCCGACAAGTTGTACGGCGTGGTCAAGGCCTACAACATGCGGCAGGTCGGCCGTGAATACGGCGCCGGCGCCACCGATGCGCTGTTCGATGCCGTGAAAGCTTTCAACACCCGGCGCCTGGGGTAGCCGGACCAGCGGGAAAAAAGAGAGAGGACGAGGGCCGCGCAGGTGCGCGGCCTTCGTCGTCGCGGGGTTCGCTCAGTCGTCGATGAGGGTGAATTGGATCGCGTACTCGGTGGCGCTCATTTCGTCCGGATCTCGGATGAAATCGAAGCCGACGTAGTACGTGGGGCTGTCGAACGCGATGTTCTCGACAACCAGGATCGGATCGCCCGAGGCACCTACCGGCACATTGTCGCGGAAGACTTCCAGGCCGGACGCGTTGTAGACGACGAGGTCGCCGCCGATCGGGCCTTCGTCCTCATCCCAGGTGACGATCACGTCCAGACGCTGACCGATCCGATCGCGGACATCGATGGCGAAGAGGTCCGCGGCGTCGGCATCGAGCTCGCCCTCGATGGTATGGGTCCAATCAACCCGTTGGGCCTGGTCGACCGTGTCGTTCGGCTCGTCTTCATTGTCCAGCAGATCGGGCGTCGGCTCAGGCTTCGGCGTCGGGCGCGGCGTCGGCAAGCCGGTCGGCTCGGGCTCTGGCGTCGCGGTCGGGGTCGGCGTCGGTTCTTCCGTCGGCGCCGCCGTGGGAACCACGGCCGTGGTCGGCGCGACCGTCGGCGCCGCCGTCGCCACGGCGACCGGCGGTGCCGTGACCACGACCGCCGGCGCGACGGGCTCGAAGACGATCGGCGCCGCACTCGCGGTCGGGGCCGGTGCGCCGCCGCCACCGCCTTGGGGTGCCTGGGTACCGCAGGCCACGAGGCCCAAGCTCAACGCCAGCACCACGATGGCGCGCTGGCCGACTCGACTCGCATGCTTCATGACAGCCTCCTGACGAACAACGATCCTTCGTTCCGCGACCTTAGCATGGCCCACGGCGATCCGTTTCCTTGCTCGGCAGCAGGATTTCAGGGCCGCCGAGCGTCAGTCGTCGAACCAGATCTTCAATTCGTACGCGTCGGCGGGCTCGTCCGCATCGGTGGCGACCGGGTCTTCCAGGGCCGTGAAGCCGACGAAGTACGATTCGCCTTCCTCCACCTCGAAATCGTCGAACTCGAAGTCGTCACCCTCATCGTTCTCGCCGACCGTCTCGCGCGCGAGCTCTGCGCCGCTTTCGTCCAGCACGATGAGCTCGGCGCCGAACGGGTCGTTGCTCGGCCGCCAGGACAGGTTGACCCAGATGTGCTCGCCGTCCGCGTCGTCGTCGGCCTCGATCTCGTAGAGGTCGCGCCCGTCCTCGTCGAGCTCGCCCTCGACGGTCTCGTTCTCATCGAGCTCCTGGGCCTCGCCCACCGTGTCGTTGGGCTCGTCTTCCTCCGTCGGCTCATCCGGCGTCGGGCTCGGGCTCGGCGTCGGGCTGGGCGACGGCGAAGGCGTGGGCGTCGGCGATGGGCTGGGCGTCGGCGACGGCGACGGCGACGGCGTGGCCGTCGGGCTTGGCGACGGGGAGGCCGTGACCGCCGGGGTCGGCGTGGGGGAAGCCGGAGCGGCGGTCGGGGTGGCGGTCGGCGCCACGGTGGCCGAAGGGACGGCGCCCGGACCCGGCGACGAGCCGCCGCCGGTAGGGATCTCGGCCTCGCAGGCCGCCAGGCCCAAGCTCAGCGCCAACGCGGCGACGACGCGCTTGCCGTTGCGATTCAGCGAGATCATGCATGCCCTCCTCGACACTCACGGTTCACCGGGGCGAGGGTACCATGGCGCGACGCGATGTCATCGCTCGATTGCCCGCCTCGTGTTTCGCGGCCCCCCGCGATCGGGTATGGCGGGGGCGTTGCCGCGTAAAGGAGCCCCTCATGCCCACCCCGATGACCAAAGGGAACGAGCGTCGCTCGATCGCCCTCGCCATACCCGTCCAGCCCGGCCAACTCGAGGCCTGGCGCGCGTTCGTGGCAGAGTTACACGGCCCGCGTGCGGCGGAGTACCAGGCGCACCTGGCGCGGCGCGGCATCGTCAGCGAGCAGATCTTCCACCAGCCGACGCCCCAGGGCGACATCGTGATCCTGGTCGTCACTGCCGAGGATCCGGCCCTGTCGATGGCGGTGCTGGCGCAGCCGCAGGAGCCCTTCGATCGCTGGTTCGTCGAGCAGCTGCACGCATTCCACGGCATCACGCCCGAGGTACTCGGGCAGCTCAGGCCGGGCGAGCGCGTGGCGAGCTGGCCCCCAGCGGCCGTCGGCCTCTAGCCCGCCACCCCGCGCGCCGCCAGCCGCGCCGCGAGCGCCCAGGCGTGGCGGAAGCTCCCGGCGTCGGCGCGGCCGGTGCCGGCGAGGTCGAAGGCCGTGCCGTGGTCCACGCTCGTACGCACGAACGGCAGGCCCACCGTGGTGTTGATGCCGCGGTCCATCCCCCACATCTTGAGCGGGATGTGGCCCTGGTCGTGCAGCATGGCGATGATCAGCGCGAAGTGGCCGAGCCGCGCGCGGTAGAACACGGTGTCGGGCGGCAGCGGGCCCTCGACGGCGAGGCCCTCGGCCCGCGCGCGGTCGCAGGCCGGGCCGATGATCGTGATCTCCTCCTGGCCGAAGCGGCCGCCCTCGCCCGCATGCGGATTCAGGGCGCACACCCCGATCGGACCGTCCGGCAGCCCGAGCGTGGCGAGGCTGCGGGCGCCGAGCCGGATCGTGCGCACGATGAGGTCCTCGTTCAACGCGTCGACGGCCTCGCGCACGCTCAGGTGGGTCGTCACGTGCAGCACCCGGAAGTCGTCGACCACGAGCAGCATGCCGAAATCGTCCACGCCCGCGAGCTCGGCGAGCAGCTCGGTGTGGCCCACGAAGCCCGGCCGGCCGGGGAGGATCGCCTCTTTGCAAATCGGCCCGGTGACGAGCCCCGCGACCTGGCCCGCGATCGCCGCCCGCGCAGCCGCTTCCACGCAGGCGAGCGAGTGGGCGCCAGCGCGCACGTCGAGCCGCCCCGGCGGCGGCAGCTCGCCCGGCAGGTCGATCGGCACGAGCGCCACGTGGCCGCGCGGCACCGGCGCGTCCGGGCGCGCGACCTCGTGCCAGGCGATCGCCGCGCCTACCAGGTCCGCGGCGCGCGCGAGGGCGCGGCGATCGCCGAACACCACAGGGCGCGTGCCGTCGGCGGCGAGCCCCGCGAGCAGGCGGCAGGCCACCTCGGGACCGATGCCGGCGACGTCGCCGGGCGTGAGTGCGAGCAGGGTATCCATGGGCTCCATGGAACCACATCGGGGGCGCCACGCGTTTTAACGAACCTTCCGGCAAACTTAACCGGATGACAATTCAGTCAGGATGCGGCCGCGGCTATAACGAGATCAAGCGTTCGTGAGATGCCACCTGGCAAGAGTGAGAGGATATTCAGTATGCAGAGCTTCTGGGTTTCGGTCAGCTACGACAAGGAACTGGTCCTGAGCAACTGCTTCACCACGACCACCCGCGAAGAAGCGGTCGAGTGCATGCTGGAATACCTCCGCCTGGAGTTCGACCTGCCGGACGGCGTCAACGTCAACGTCAACCACCACTAGCCGCCAGTTTCCCGGCCCCTGGTCTCGCCTGAGACCAGGGGCCATTTTTTTCGCCGGCCTGTGAGTTAAATCGTCGCTTCCGCCTCGCGGCGCGCCACCGGCAAGCTCGTCGCCTCGGTCACCGTCAGCGTGATCGTCGGCGCCGGCGCCTTCGTCGGCAGCCAGCGGGCCAGCAGACCGCCCAGGACGGCGCCGAAGATCAGGTGCCCGGCCATCGTCATGAACAGCGCGAACGCCGTCAGGGGGAAGAGCAGCGCCTGAGCGGTCGGGAACACCACCAACGTGCCCCACAGGCACAGGCAGATCGTCGCGCCGTAGGCCATCCCGCTGCCCACGCCGTACCGGCGGCCCATCGCGTAGGCCAACGCGAGGCCACCGCCATCGCCGACGTAGCGGTAGAGGTAGGCGAGCCCGAAGGCCTCATTGGTGGGTGCGTTCATGTCGGCGAGCAGCAGGCGGCCGATGTTCGGGATGCCGTCGCTCAGGCCGCCGAAATGGGTCAGCGCGAGCCGCGCCAGATCGTAGAACAGCGTCGCCGTCATGCCGGCGACCAGGACCAGCGCGAGCACCTTGCCCCACGGCGGCCGGACCGCGGCGAGCGTCGCCATGCCGAGCCACACCGGCAGCAAGACCCAGAGCGCGGTGACCTGCAACGAGACCCAACCGCCGAGCGCCAGCGCCAGCGCGGCAATCGGCAGGAAGCCCACCGCCGCCACCGCCGCGCGGGCGATCAGGTTGTCGTCGAGTCTCTTCAACGCTGGCTCCCGACGGGCAGAACCGCCCATCCTCGCTCGCTTCCGAGGTTGTCATTCCCTCCGTGGAGGTGCATGAAACCGTTCCTTAGCGCCTTCTCATTTTCCATCCTTGCGCACCGGGCATCACGCGCGGCGTAAAGGAAGGATTAAGCTCAACGCTCGGCTGCGGCGCCGCGATCGAGCGCGGCCGTGAAGGCCGACCAGACCGCGGCCGCGTCGACGCGGGTGATCCAGCGGATGGTGCGGCCGTTCGCGCGGCCGGCGGACGCCTTGAGCGTCAGGTCGTCGGCGAGGCCTGGCCGGTCATAGGTCTCGGCGGTCGCATGGCCGAGCAGCCAGGCGACCGTGACCTCGTCCCAGAGCGGCCAGGCGTCGGCCTGACCGGCGACGGCGCGGGCATGCACCGGGTCCTTGTCGAGCCAGGCCTCGTAGAGGCGCGCGAGATACGCGCCGGCGCGGCCACGGGAGGTCGTGAGCGCCCGCGCGCGGTCGCGCGAGAGCAGGAGGTCGCGCTTGCCCACGCCCGCGTCGCCCACCACGAGCGCGGTGCGGCTCGCGAGCAGGAGCTTCCAGGCGAGCGGGTCGTTCTTCACGTTCCAGCGGTCGCCGCCGCGGGGCCAGCCGTCGAAGCCCATGGCGATCACCTCGATGCGGTCCGCGAGCGAAGGGTCGACCATGAGCGCGAGCGCCACGTCGGTCGCGGCGCCGAGCACCAGCACGCGGAGCGGCCGCTCGCGCGTGTGGCCGCGCGAGGCCTCGAGCAGGAAGTCCACGGCGGGGCCGGGCTTGATGTCCTGCTCACCGCCGAAGGGCTCGACCAGGCCCGTCAAGACGGGCACCTCGGGGCGGCCGACGGCCACGAGGACCTCCTTCGCGTGGCGGGCGGCCGTCTTGGGGCCGGGGTACGCGAGCGACGGCGCATGGGTGGTGAGCACGCCGACGAGCTCGACGCCAGGCTCGAGCGCGAGGTGCGCGAGCGCCCATTGGTCGTCGACCGCCGCGCCGACGTCGGTCGTCACGACGACGCGTTGCACGGGGAGCTCCTTGGCGTCCGCAGCCGTCCCGCCGGCGGCGGTCAGGCAAAGCGCCATGGCCGCCAGGGTCGCGATCGCCCGCGCAGGCCTCAAAGCGCGCCCTCCTGCTCGAGCGTCGGCAGCGGCGCCGTGCCGGTCACCTCGTGCTTGTCCTTGTAGACCGCCACGTGCTCGTACACCTCCACCAGCTTGTCGTTGAGCGGGATGACCGTGCCGTTCACGCGCCGCTCGTCGAGCAGCGCGAGGTCCACGTCCGAGACCACGATCTGTTCCTGGTTGTAGGTGCCCTCGGCCGCGATGCCGTCGCGCGCGAAGTAGAAGTCGTTCGGCGTGAGGATCGCGGCCTGGCCGTAGTTCGTCGACATGTGGGGCACCAGCGGGAGGTTGCCCACCGTGCCCGTGACCGCCACGTAAAGCTGGTTCTCGATCGCGCGGGCGTGCGCGCAGTAGCGGACGCGGAAGAAGCCCTGGCGCTCATCGGTGCAGGAGGGCACGAAGAGGATCTCCGTGCCGGCCTCGGCCACGATCCGCGCGGCCTCCGGGAACTCCACGTCGTAGCAGATCAGGATCGCGACCTTGCCGTAATCCGTCTCGAAGACGCAGAACTCGTTGCCCCGCGAGAACTGGTATGGGCCCTTCTCAGCGCGGGTCAGGTGGACCTTGCGCTGGTGGAAGATCTTGCCATGCGGGGTGAAGAGCGAGGCCGTGTTGTAGAGGTGCCCGTCGTCCTCGTAGGGATGCGTGCCGCCGATGATGTACATGCCCGACTGGATCGCGAGCCGGCGGAAGAGCCCTTCGTACTCCGGGGTGAGCTTGGCGAGCTCGCGCACCGCCTTCGCCGGGTCGTCCTCCTGGATGTAGCTGAGCAGCTGCATCGTGAAGAACTCCGGGAACAGGACGAAATGGCTCTTGTAGTCCGCGGCGCTCTCGACGAAGAACTCGACCTGGTGGGCGAACTCCTCCCAGCACTTGATCGGCCGGAGCATGTACTGGATGGCGGCGATGCGGACGCGCAAGGGCGGGGCCTCCTCCCGTACGCCCGCGGTGCTACGCCGCGGGCTTCACCGCATGATACGCCGGATTCTCCCACATGAGCAACGTCGCATAGCCCTGTGAGGCGTGGTCCGCAGGCAGGTAGCGCGGGATGACCCCCTGCACCGCGAAGCCCTGCGCGAGCTGGAAGCCCAGCACGCTATCCCGGCGCTCGCCCGCGAGCACCTCCCGCACGTAGGCGTCGGCGGTCATCTCCTTCGCCACCTCGCGGTAGCCGGGGATGCGGCCGCCGGCGGCGATGCACCTGAGGTTGTAGCGGCGGGCCAGCTCCCGACGCGCCTCGTAGAGCGCGGCGCCGACGCCCATGCCGCGGGCGTCCGGGTCTACGCCGATGTCCGCGCCATAGAGCGTGTCGCCACCGGTCGGGTCATGGGTCCGGAACGTGCCGCGGCCGGTGACCACGTTCCAGCTGGCGGCGTCCGCGTAGTCCGCCCAGCGGATGATCAGCGAGCTGGCGGAGCCGATCACGCGGCCTTTGAGGTCGACGGCCACGAGCTGGCCGTCGGGGAACGTGCGCATGTTGCGGCGCAACTGGTTCGGGGTCCACGGTGGCATCTTGGGGAACGCGCGCTTCTGCAGCGCGACCACGCCTTCGATGTCCGCTTCCGTCATCTGACGGACCTCGATCAAGAGCTTGACTGTCGACATATGCGGACAGGCGGCCGTCGTCCCGGCCCGTCATGGAGAACTCCTTTCGGAAGGCCCCTGCGCCTCGCGGGGGTTGAAGATGATGTTGAGCAGCCAGTTGGCCAAAGCGCCTGGGGGCGCACCCACGCGCGGGGGAGACCGCTGGAACCGAACGACGGCAGCGGCCTCGCACCCGTCCAACGGCTGCGAGATTCGGTACGCGAACGCCTGCCCATTGAAAGGGCGACGCGCGGAAAAAGCTGGCTTTGGTCCCCGAGGGTATCGACGGATCCGCACTGGATCGGCCGAGCACACTACCGGTTGACCGCTGCACCTCCCCCATCCCGTGGCGCTCGCCACGGCGACGGCTGCTATCGGATCGACGCGAAGCCTACGCCCAGGGGGCTCGACCGTTCCTCGCGATGGAGGGCGGCCTGGCGACCGTCCGTCGACCAGGTGGTGGAGTCTGCTCACCGGAGGTTTCCCGGTGGGGCTAACCCCGATCCACGTTATCTATGATACCGCGCGGATGGCGCGCCGGTCAAGCCCCCTGCGGCTGAAAACGGGCACTATATGGCCGTTCCAGGATCCGAAGCGTCCGAGCGCCCCTCATGCAATCGACGCCCGGACCGGAAAACCGGTGCGGGCGCCGCTGCGGGAAATAAGAGAGAGAGAGAGAGAGAGAGAGAGAGAGAGAGAGAATTGAGAGAGAAGGAGAGATGGGAAAGAGAGAGAGAGAGAGAGAGAGAGAGAGAGAGAGAGAGAGAGAGAAGGAAGAGATTATGGTCGAGAGAGAGATTCGAGACTTTAAGGAGGGGTGAGGCGGGTGGTTCAGGGCTGCGGTTGCCTCACACTCATGTTATAGCTGGATTAACATGAGACTTGCTTGTTTTTAAGGAGACGGCCGAAAAAATTTCTGCCCCTTAATCTGAGACCGCGCCCCCAAAAGCTTTGAGCCCCCGCCAGGATGTCCTGGCGGGGGCTCTCTGCGGGAAATGAGAGAGAGAAGAGAGAGATTTGAGAGAGAGAAAGAGAGAGAGATGGGAAAGAGAGAGAGAAGGAGAAAATATAGAGAGAGAGAAGGTTTCGGGGAAAGAGAGAGTCAGGAGCCGCGGGTGGTGCTGCGTCTTGGCTGATGGTTAATCGCGGTGCAACCTGATGTTAATGATATAGACGCCTGCCGAGAAATCTTGCGTGGAAACTCGAAGGTTCTTCAACCTTTTTTTACCCGCGCATAAGGACGTGTTCATAAAGCTGATGAAACCTGAATTTACCGTCTTCGTTTGCCAGAACGTCCGCCCCGTGAGCCATCGGGAGGGCTGCTGCCACGCACGTGGCGGCCCCGAGCTGCTCGCGGCGTTTCGCGCGGGCGTGTCGGCCGCGGGGCTCGACGATCGGGTGGACGTGAGGCCGAGCGGCTGCCTCGACGCATGTCCGCACGGGCCGGTGGCGGTGGTGTACGAGGGACGCGGGCTGGCGACGCCGCCCGGGAAGCTCGCGCGGCTGTGGACGCGGGGCGTCTGGTACGGTGGCCTGGTGCCGCGGGATGTGGCGGCGATCGTCGAGCGGCACCTCGCGGGCGGCGAGCCCGTCGCGCGCTGCCGCTTCTGAGCGGCGCCAGGGGCTCGGTGCGGTTTATCCAGGTCCCTCCAGCGCGAGCGGCCGCTCGCGGCGCAAGCGCCCGAGGGTCCCCCGCACGAGCGGGCCCTCCGGGCTCCACGGCGCCGCGGCCCAGGCCGCGACGACCGTGCAGAAGATCAGGCCGGCGATCGCGACCGCGGCAGGGGCGGCGCCACCCGGCGCGAGCCCCGGCAGGGCACGGATCGCCGCGGCCGTGCCGATCACGCCGGCCGACATATAGGCGCCCCAGCGCAGGTGGCGCGCCCAGGCCAGCTTCAGGCCCTGGCGATCGAGGAAGTGCGCGGCGAGCGCGAGCTGGACGACCTGGCACGCGCTCGTGGCGCACGCGACGGTCAGCGCGCTCGCGGCGCCCGTGGCGAGCAATGCCGCGTTCGACAGCGCGCACAGCGTGATGCCGACCAGGCCGCGGGCCCACAGGGCGTCCAGGCGGCCGAGCACCTGGAAGACCTGCCGCAAAGCCGGCATCAGCAGGAGCACGACCACCGAGGGGGCGTAGCCGGCGAGCGCGACGGCCGTGAGGGCGGTCTCCGTGGGCCCGAAGGCGCCGCGCTCGAGCAGCGCGGCGATCAGGCCGGCGCCGAACACCGTGAGGAACCCCGCGACCGGGATGCCGGCGCCCAGGGCGAGCGTCACCAGCCGATCCACCAGCGAGGCGCCGCGATCAGGGGTGCCCTGGGCCTCGGCGAAGACCGTGATGAAGGCGTTCTGCATCATCAGGAGGCCGGGCACGAGCGCCACGAGCACCCAGGCGTAGCTCATCGCGCCCATGGTCGCGACGGGCAGGAACGAGACCGCCACGCGCTCGGTGAGCCAGTATGCCGACGTGCTCAGCTGGGCGGCGGCGAGCGGCGGGGCGGCGCGCAGGACCGCGAAGACCTCCGGGTGGTGCGGCGAGCCCCACGGCCGCTCGCCGCGCGGGAAGCGGGCGAGCAAGTAGGCGCACGCCGCCGCGAGGCCGACGCCATACGACCAGAGCAGGACGCGCGGCTCGCCAGGCGCCAGCCCGACGCAGGCGAGGATCACGGCCGTCGTCACGAAGTCGCCCTGGCTGACCACCGAGAAGCGGCGCCGGGCGCGGTGGACGCTCGCGAGGGCGTGCATGGGCGCGTACAGCACCACCACCGGCACCAGCCAGCCGAGCGCGTCTTGCAAGAGGGCGCGGCGGCCCGCCTCGAAGCCGATCGCCGTCCAGGCGAGCGGCCCGGCCGCCAGCCAGACCGCCAGCCCGAGGAGCGCACCCACGCCGCACGCGGCCGCGACCACCCCGCCGGCCAGGCGGCGGAACCCCGCCTCATCGCCGGCCTGGCGCAGCGCGACCAGCCGCGGCACGGCGAGGGAGTCGATCGCCGTGCCCCAGCAGAACACGAGCGCCGAAAGCAGCGCGTTCGCCATATAGAACACGTCGAGCGGGGCCGAGAGCCCGATCACGGCGGCCACGACGACGTGCTTCGCGAGGGCGCAGGCGTTCTCGAGCCCGCGCCACACCACGCTCGCGCCGAGCGCGCGCAGGAAAGACTCCGGCCTCACGTGATGAAGTGGCGGTTGAAGGACTGGGGGGCATAGCGGCCCCAGAGCATGCCGGGGAAATGGAGCAGGTGGAAGCAGCTCATGATGGCGATCGCGGCCGGCAGCTCGTACCAGGCGAGCCCCACCCGCTTCCGATCGCGCACGAGGTTCCGCCAGGCCCACGCGACCCGCTTGGCGGTCTGGAATGCGGCCTGTGCGACGAAGCCGATCGGCCCGCGCGGCGGCCCGAGTTCCGGCACGATTTCGCGCCCGTGGTTCATCCACCAGGCGAGCGTGTGCCGCCAGCCGTTCGGCGTGGGGTGCGTGGCGCGGGCGGCCGGGATGTAGAGGAGCGTGACTCCCGCCGCGCGCAGCCGATCGCCGAGGGCCGTGCAGGCGCCGCGATTCCGCCCGGGCTCGGGCACAAACGGGCTCGCGAGGAAGAAATCGCGGCCGAGCGCGAAGTTGTTCGCATGCCAGCCGTGCCCGCAACCGGGCGTGACGGCGTAAGGCGCTTCCGCCGCCGAGCGGGCCGGGAAGATCCAGGCGGGACCGTAGGCGCGGTCGAGGAAGGTGGCCGGCGCGACGAAGGTGTGGCCGGCGGCGAAGCGGACGCCCGGCTCAGCCAGGGCGCCGAGCAGCGCGGCGAGCCAACCGGCCTCCGGCACCACGTCGCTGTCGACGAAGGCGAGCACCTCGCCGCGGGCCTGGCGGGCGCCGAGGTTCTTCATCTCGTAATAGCTCGCGCCGGGCGCGGGCACGAGCGCGACCGGTACCACGTCGCCGCCGAGCGACGCGCGCACGAACGCGCCGAGGGCTTCGCCGTCGGCCATCGCCGGGTCATGCACGACGAGGAGCTCGAGCACCGCGTAGCCCGGCACCGGTGTGGCGAGCTGGCGCCCCAGGCTGCCGAGGCACGCCGCGGCACGGGACGTCGCCGCCAGGCGCTGGTTGTCCCATTCCATGATGATGGTGCAGGTGACGGGAAGGTTCAACTCAGCGCTCCGGATCGTCGAGCCAGCGGCGCGCGCTCAGAGCCGGCGCGAACGCCGCACAGCGCCGCGGCCCGGCCGCGCGCAGCGCCGCCTGGCGCTCAGGGTCCGCGAGCAGCCCGAGCAAGGCGTCGGCCAGCGCTGCCACGTCGCCGGGGGGCACGAGCACGCCGTGCTCCGGCCCGCCGATCAGCTCGGCGGGGCCGTACGGGCAATCGAAGGCCACGGCCGGGCAGCCCACGGCCAGCGCCTCCGCGAGCACGTTCCCCCAGCCCTCGTGGCGGGAAGAGAGCACGAACGCGCGGGCGTGGGCCATGCAAGGGAAAGGGTTCGCGAGCCGGCCCGGCAGGAGCACGCGGTCGCCGAGCCCCGCCGCGCGCGCCTGGGCCTCGAGGCGGGCGCGCTCGGGGCCCTCGCCCATGATCACGAGCCGCTCCGGCACCTCGCCGGCGATCGCCGCGAACGCCGCGATGAGCAGGTCGAAGCCCTTCTGCGGGACGAGCCGCCCGGCCGCCAGCACGAACGGCCCCGCGCCGGCCACGGCCGCGGGCAGCGGCGCGCGGGCGTCCGCCGCGATCGCCTCGACGTCCAGCGGGTTGGTGATCGTCTCGATGCGCGCCGCCGGCACGCCCATCTCTACCAACGCCTGCGCGACGCCAGCCGAGATGGCGACCACCCGTCCGGGCCAGCGATAAACGATCGGCAACGACCGCCGGAAGGCCCGCGGGAACGAGGCCGGGTTGTCGCGCACGCTGACCGTGAGGTCCGCGAGGCGTCCGACCTGGGCGCAGGCGAGCGTCGTGGGGTAGTTCGCGCTTTCCATGAAGCTCACGATGCGATCGGGGGCCTGCGCGCGGATGAGCGCGGCGAGGTCGCGCGTGCGCGCCCAGACACCGGCCGCCTTGGCGAGCATGCCCGGCCGGGCCGGCCGGGCGAGGGAGATGAGCTCGCCTGCGACGGCGTAGTGGGCACCGTGGTCGTCGAACACGGCGACCGTGACTTCATGGCCCTGCCGCGCCCACTCGGCGCTGAGGGTCGCGACGATGCGCTGCGCGCCGCCGTGACGGAGGTTGGGCGCGACCACCAGCACGCGGTGGCGCGGCGCCGGGGCGCCCGCGGCGAGGCGTTCGGTCGCCATGGCCGGCGCCGTCATCGGGGCCCCGGCGCGACGGCCGGCGTCGGATTCGCCGATCCCGAGGTCCCCGGGCTCGACCCGCTGAGGGGCGGATCCACCAGCACGTCAGCTTCAGCGCCGCCACAGGCCATGACCCCGATCCCGCTCAGGATCGCCGCATTTACCTGCGTGACGTCGAAAATTCGGCGCGCGAACGCGAGGCTGCGGGCGCCCATCTCGGCGATCAGCGCCGGCTCCTCCGCGAAGCGCGCCATCGCGCGCGCCAGGGCCGCCGGCGCGCGCGGAGGCACGAGCCAGCCGTTCTCGCCATCCACGACCGTCTCGCGGCAGCCTGTCGCGTCGGTCGTGACCAGCGGGCGGCCCATCGCCAGGCCCTCGAGCAACGAGCGCGGGACGCCTTCGCGGTAGTAAGACGGCAAGACGACCACCGAGGCGGCGGCGATCGCCGGCCGGACGTCGGCCGCCTCGCCCAGGTACTCGATGATGCCCTCGGCCTGCCAGGCCGCAATCTGCGCGTGCGGCACGCCGCCGGGGCCGTCCTCGAAGGGGCCGAGCAGCCGGAAGACGGCGCCGGGGTGCGAGCGCCGCACCAGGCGCGCGGCCTCGACGTAGTCCCGGATGCCCTTCGCCTCGAGCAAGCGGGCGAGCAGGAGGTAAACCGGGCCGTCCACGACGGGGGCTGCCGGGGTGAAGTGGGTCAAGTCCACGCCAGAGCCCGCGATGCGCGCGACGTGCGCGCCCTGCGGCACGAGGCGCCAGGCCGTGAACAGCGCCTGATCGTCGGGGTTCTGGAAGAAGACGCTGCGCGCACGCGCCAGGCCGAGCCGGTAGAGGCTGGCGCTGACCACGCGCAGCGCGCGCTGCCCGGCGGTTTCGCCCGCGAAGGTATGGCCGAGGCCCGTGATCATGGCATGAAACGCCGGTACGCCTGCCAGGCGCGCGGCGAGGCCGCCGTAGACCACGGGCTTGATCGTGTAGGCGAGCACGGCGTCGGGCGCGAGCGCGCGCAAGACGCGCTGCAGCCGCCACACCAGCCGGAGATCGGCGAACGGGTCGCGGCCGCGCCGCGCGAGCGGGATCGGGCGGAAGCCGACGCCGATCGCCGCGAGCCGGCGGATGGTGTCCAGGTCGCCGTCCGGCGCGAGCGCGACGACCTCGTGTCCGGCGGCCACCAGCGCGCGCAGCAGCGGGCCGCGCAGGTTGAGCAGCGAGGCCGGCAGGCTCGCGATCACGGCGATGCGCATTTGCCGGGCCTCAGGTGACGGGCTCGGCCAGGCGGGGCACCAGGCCGACCGGCGTGCGGCCGAGCGCGGCGTGCAACCCCTCGTAGCCGGCCACCGTCTCAGCGAGTCCGAAATGCGTGCGGACGCGCTCGCGCGCCGTAGCACCGAGCGCCGCGCGGGCGCCTGAACCGAGCGTGAGGATGCCCGCCCAGGCCGCCGCGAGTGCATCCGCGTCCCGCGGCGCGATGATCCGACCGACCTCGCCCAGCACGTGCGCCGCGTCGCCGACGTCGGTCGCCACGCAGGGCACCGCGCAGGCCATCGCCTCGAGCACGGTGCAGGGCATGCCCTCGCCGAAGGCCGAGGAAAGCGTCGCGACGTCGAGCCCGGCCGTCACGCGGGCGGCGTCGTCGCGCCGGCCGAGCAGGTGGACGCGCGCCCCCAGACCATTCGCGGCGATCGCGCGGGTGAGCTCGGCGTTGCCCGCATCCACGTCCTCCCCGCACAGCACGAACCGCACAGCCTCGTCGCGGGCCGCGAGCCGGGCGGCCGCGGCGATAAACGTCGCATGGTCTTTCTGCGGGTGGAAGCGCGCCATCAGGCCCACCAGGGGCGTGCCGGCCGGCAGACCCAGCTCGGCGCGAAGCGCGGCCGGCGCCGACGGGTCGGGGCGGAAGTGGTCGAGGTCCACGCCGTTCGGCACCACGCGCAAGTTGCCGGCCGCGTAGCCGAGCGCCGCGTGGACCCGCGCGGTCGCGTGCGAGCAGCAGACGATCGCGGCCGGCACATGGGCCGACAGGCCGGCGCAGGCGCGGGCGGTCCAGCGCGTCAGGCGCTTCGTGGCATGCGGCGGCAGGTCGGTGTGGTGCACGCCCCACACCACCGGCACCCCGGCGGCCTTCGCGGCGAGGCCGCCCACCAGGTCGGCGTGGTACATCCACGTCTGGACGAGGTCGGCCGGCTCGTCGCGCAGCCAGGCTGCGAGCCGCCCGACCGCCAGCGGGTTCGGCACGCCTCGGGTCAGCCCGAGCGAGCGCGTCGGCACGCCGAGGGCCTCCACCGCCGGCCGGACATGCCCGCCGTCGAGCAGCGTGACGACGGACGGCGCGAAGCGCGCGCGATCCTGCCGGGCGAGCAGATGGAAGAGCACCTGCTGCGCGCCGCCCGACATGAGACTCGTGATGACATGAACTACGCGAAGCGGCTGCACGGGTTCGTCAGTGCGGCGGAACGGGCTCGGCGTTGTGGTCTACCAGGGCGGCTTCGAAGGCGACCTTCATATCGGCCACCAGCTGCGCGCGCTGGTCGTAGAGGCGCTTCTGCGCGCGTGGCTGCGCCTTGCCGAGCGCGTACGACGCGATGATCGGGAAGGCGATGGTGCTGTCGGCGTAGCAGGTGACGGTCTGGCTGAGCTCGTCGGGGTTGATCTTGCCCCAGGACACGGCCTCGCCGGCCGTCGCGCCCGACAGGCCGCCCCAGTGGGGCGCGTCCGCGGTGATCTGGATGAAGTAGTCGTGGCCGCCGCGGTTGATGCCGAGCACCTCCCACAGCTGGGGCTGGGTCTGCATATAGAAGTTCTTCGGCGAGCCGCCGCCGAGGATCAGCGCGCCGTTCTGGTCCGCGTGGTAGACGATCGCCGCCGTCTCGTTCACGTCGAGGTTCGGATCGATGTGGATCGAATGGCCCTCGAGGCCCAGGCGCGCCACGTTCATGCCGATCGAGGAGTCGCCCGGGCTCGAGGTGTAGAGCGGGATGCCGAGGCGGGCGGCCTGGGCCACGATCGAGTACTTCGCGCCGGGCAGCGGCAGCAGCCGCTGGCCGAGGTGCTCGTGCAACTCGGCGGTGGAGATGCCGCCGCGGTCTTTGATCTCGTAGAGGCACTCCCGCACGAACGCGTCCGTCTTGAGCAACACGTTTTCGTCGAAGAGCACGTCGTAGATGCGGATGACGCCTTGCTCGCGCAGCTTCACGTCGTCGAGCTTGAAGTCGCCCTGGTGGAGCGAGTAATCCAGCGCGTAGTGCAGGTCGTGGTAGTAGTTCGCGCCGGTCGCGATCACCCAGTCGACCATGCCGGCCTCCATGAGCGCGATCACGCTGCCGCCGAGGCCCGCGGGCGTCAGGGCGCCGGCCATCGTCAAACCCACCGTGACGTCCGGCTTGGGGGCCAGCATCTTGGTGGCGAAGAGGCGCGCCGCTTCCGAGAGGCGGGCGGCATTGAAGGCGAAGAACCGGTTCTCCACGAGGTCGATGACCGACGTGTTCGGCGCCATCCGCTCGGGGAGGATCTTCTTGCCGCGGAGGTATTCGTTCTTCTTCATGCGCGCGCTCCTTGCTACTTTTCGAAGGGCCTCATTCTAGCATGAGGTTTCCCGGCGCCGGCCCGGTGTGCGCGCACTGTCCGTGAGCCCGGTGGCGAGCGGCGACGCAAGCCGCCGGCCGGCGGCGGCGATGGTTGCGCCATGACCACGATCGATGACCTCGAAGAACGGCGGGCCGCCGCGGCCTGGACCCGCGTGCCCGGCGCGGGCCCGAAGCGGATGCGAGCCCTGCACGACCACTTCGGTAGTCTCGCAGAGGCCTGGTCGGCTCCGACACACAGGTTGCGGGCTGCCGGCCTCGGCGCGAAACAGGTGGAGGTGATGGCGACGGCGCGCGCCGCGCTCGACCCGACAGCTCTGTGGGAGGCCGATCGTCGGTTCGGCGCGCGGGTCGTGTTGCTCGATGATCCGGACTACCCGCCGGGCCTGGGTGACCTCGCAGATCCACCGCTTGTGCTCTGGGTATTGGGGACCTGGCCGCCGCCCGCGCGGGCGATCGCCGTCGTGGGCGCACGCGCCGCCACGCCCTACGGCGGGCGCTTGGCACATCGCATCGCCCAGGATCTCGCGGCCGCCAACGTCGCCGTGGTGTCTGGTGTGGCAGAAGGCATCGACCGCGCATCACACGAGGGCGCGATGGTACCGCCCGGCGGCTGGACAATAGGCGTCTTGGGTTGCGGCTTCGCGCATGTCTATCCGGCGCACCACCGTGGGCTCTATAGGGCGATTGCAGCGACAGGCACCCTGCTCACGGAGTTTCCGCCCGAAGCGCCGCCCTGCAAGGGCTCGTTCCCCCGGCGCAACCGCCTCATAGCCGCCCTCGCCCGCGGCGTGGTCGTGGTGGAGGCCCGCGCGAAGAGCGGTTCGCTCATCACCGTCGACTTCGCGCTGGAGCTCGGCCGCGAGGTCTTCGCGGTGCCGGGCCCGGCCGGTGCGGCGGGCAGCGAGGGCCCGCACGCGCTGCTGCGCGACGGCGCCACGCTGGTCGAGAGCGCGGCGGACGTGCTGGCCGCCTGCGGCTGGCCGGAGGCCGTCGCCGTGCCGAGCTCGCTCGCCAGGCTGGCGCCCGCGGAAGCGGCCCTGCTGGCCGCGCTCGGCGACGAGCCCCGCGGCATCGAGGGGCTCGTCTCAACGACCGGCCTGGGCGCTGCGGCGGCGGGCGCCGCGCTCGTGACGCTCGAGCTCGCCGGGCTGGTGCGCGCCATGCCTGGCGCCCGTTGGCTGCGGGCCTGAGCGCCGGTCAGGCGCCCGGCGGCTCGTTGAAGACCAGCTCCCCGGGGACCGGCGCGAAGTCCGCGTAGACGTAAGGCGACTCCGGGAGGTGCCAGACCGCGTGCGCGCGGGTGAAGGTCGGCTGCGTGCCGATCGGGTTCCAGCCGAGGACCGGCGTGCTCCAGCGCGTGCGGATGGGCTCGCGGTTCGGGTGAGCGGGGTCCGCGTAGAAGCGATCCGCCGTGATGAAATCCGTGGGCGCGCCGCGTTCGTCCACCAGCACGCGCGCCTTCACGGTATGGCCGCGATCGGTGAGCGTGAGGTCGAAGGCGCCGTCGTCCACGGCCGCGAACGCGACCTCCGGGGCCAGCAGCATCGACGGGGCCAGCAGCACGGCGTCGTTCAGCCAGGTGACGAGCTCGCCGATGTCGAACGGTTCGCCGGAGGCGTCCGCGACCGTGAAGAGATCGAGCAAGCGGGCCTTCATGTGGCCCTCGCCGGCTGCATAGGTGTCGCGCGCGACCACCGGCACCGGGCCGAAGTAGCGCATGCTGATGCGGAAGTAGCGGGCGATCGGCGCGCGGCGGTCGTATTGCCAGGCCTCGCAGTCGCGCCAGTCCTGGCCGAGCCCGGGCCGGAAGCGCCCGGTGAACGCCGCGCGGAACGACCACGCGCGCGGCCGGCCGACGACGCGCATGAACGTCATGTATCGGCGGGCCGCCGCAGGCAGGCCCAGAACCTCGGCCTCGCTCACCGGCGTCGCGGGACCGGGGGTGGTGGCGAGGCCTGCAGAGGCGAGCTCGCGGCGGAAGTCGTGGCGCATGGGGAACCCTCCTGTCGAAGTCCATGGTGGCCCGGCCACGGCCGGCATGCATCAGGGAGGCTTACGCATGTGCGCCGCGGCACCGGACCCCCTATCGAGCCTTTGATCCAGCCGCGCCGCATGCCACGATGGGACCATGAAGCGCCACCGCAGCCCACGCTCGGTCGATCCCGCGGAGACGATCGCGGCGTTGCGGGCGGAAAACGAGAGCCTCCGCGCCCGCCTGACCGACGTGACCTCGCACCGGCGCTTGAGCGAGCGCGTCGTCGATCTCGTGCCCACGGGCGTGGCGTTCTTCGATACCGAGCTGATCTTCCGGCTCATGAACCAGGCGTACGCGGCCTTCTTCGGGCGCACCCCCGAGGACTTCCTCGGCAAGCGCTTCCTCGACGTCTTCCCGGACGCCGTTGACGAGGTGAGCAAGGTGCTGTCAGCCCTCGAGGGCACCGACGGGCCCTACTCGGACGTCGGCAAGCAATTCAGCTATTCCGACGACCGCGGCACCCACGAAACCTTCTGGGACTTCACCACCGCCAAGGTCCGCGCCGACGCGGGCGAGCTGATCGGCTACATCACCCTCGCGCATGAAGTCACGCCCAGGGTCCGGCTCGAGCAGGAGCTGGCGCGCCGCACGGACGCGCTGGTGGTCAGCGAGCGGAAGTTCCGTGGCCTCTTCGAGCTCGCGCCGATCGGGCTCGCGCTCGTCGAGCCGCAGGGGAAGTTCGTCGAAGCGAACCTCAAGATGCAGGAGATGCTCGGCTTCGACGTGTCCGAGCTGCGCGGGCTCACGCTCGTCGACGTGACCTACCCGGCCGACCAGACGCACCTGCGCGACCTCTACGCCGAGATCCTGGCGGGCGAGCGCGAAGTGCTCGACCTCGAACAACGCTGCCTCCGCAAGGATGGCGGGGTGCTCTGGATCCACTGCACCGTCCACCTGATCCGCGACGCGGCGGATGCGCCCAGGCTCACGCTCGGCATGCTCGACATCACGCAGCGGGTCCGCGCCCGGACCGAGCTCCAGGAGAGCTGGACGAACTACCGGCGCCTCGTCGAGCAGTGCCCCGACGCGATCGTGGTCCACAGCCAGGGCGTCGTGCGCTATACCAACCCGGCCACGCTCGTGCTGCTCGGGGCGCGGACGCCCGAGGACCTCGTCGGGCGGCCCGTCCTCGACTTCGTGCTCCCCGAGTTCCATGACGTCGTGCGGGGCCGCATCCAGCGGGTCCAGGGCGAAGGCGAGCCGGTCGCGGCCACCGAAATCAAGCTCCGGCGGCTGGATGGCTCGATCATCGACGTGGAGACGGCCTCGGCGGCGATCGAATACCAGGGCCAGCCGGCCTCCCAGGTGATCGTGCGCGACAATACGGCCCGCAAGCGCGCGGAGGCGGCGCTGAGACACGTCAACGCCGAGCTGCGGCAGCGCAACGAGGAGTTCGAGCGCGAGCTCGAACGGCGCACCGACAGGCTGCGCACGAGCGAGGCGAAGCTGCGCCGCCAATACGAGGAGCTGCAGCAGCTCGCCCGCCTCAAGGACGATCTGGTGAACGCGGTGTCGCATGAGCTGCGCACGCCGCTGACCTCGATCCGCGGCTTCGCGGAGTTCCTGGAGGACGACCTGGCAGGCACGCTCACGCCGCCCCAGCGCGTGTACGTCGGCCAGATCCAGGAAGGCGCGCTGCGCCTGCAACGCCTGGTCGACGACCTGCTCGATTTCGCCCGGATCGAGGCAGGCTCGTTCCGGCTCGCGCGGCAGGAAGCCGACCTTGCCCGGATCACGCGCGAGATGACCGAGAGCCTGCGGCCGCAGGCGCGCTTGAAGGGCCTCGCGCTGCACGTCGAGATCCCGGCGGACGCGGTGCCGACCGTCGTCGACCCCGGCCGGATCGGCCAGGTGATCATCAACCTGATCAGCAACGCGATCAAGTTCACGCCGGCTGGCGGCGAGATCACGGTGCGGCTCGCGGCGCTGCCCGACCGGGTGCGCTTCGAGGTGCGCGACACCGGCATCGGCATCGCGCCCGAGCATCTGCCGATGCTGTTCGAGAAGTTCTACCAGGTCGAAACCAGCACGACGCGGGAGACCGGCGGCGCCGGGCTCGGGCTGTCGATTTCCCAGGCCCTGGTCGAGGCGCACGGCGGCTCGATCGGTGCCGAAAGCGAGCTCGGGGTGGGCAGCTTGTTCTGGTTCGAGCTGCCGCGGGGCGCCGAAGCGCGTTCCTAGGTCTGCGCGCCCGCCTGCCCGCCGGCCCGCGCGCGGGCCTCTTCCAGCGCCTCGCGCGTCGAGGCGGCCAGGTCGGCTGTGTGCTTCGCCTCGCGGATCGCGAGCGCACGCTCGAAGCAGGCGATCGCCTCGGCCCAGCGCCCCTGCTCGGCCAGGCTCTTGCCATGGTGCTGGAGCGCGTAATCCTCGAGCACCCCGACCTTCGCCGCGAGGGCCCGCCCTTCCTGGAAGAGCGGCTCGGCCGCGGCGTGCTCGTTGCGGTACTGCAATGCGGTCGCGAGCCGGATGAGGTTGCTGACCAGGAACTTCGGGTGGTCCAGCTCGCGCGCGAGCGCCACCGCTGCCTCGCCATGCCGCACGGCCGGATCGAGCTGGCCGAGCATCCGGAAGGCGTCGGACATCGTGCCGTTCGCCACGAGCTGGGCCTCGCGATCGCCCGCGGCCTCGGCGTCGTGCAGCGCCTGGTGGTGGTCGCGGATCGACTTCGCGAGCGCGAGGGCGTTCTCGGCGTATTGGCGGAGAAAGGGCTTGAGGCGGCGCAGCAAGGGCGGTCAGGCCTTGATACGCTTCATGTCCGGGTCGTAGAGCGGCTTGAGCGAGACCTCGGCGGGGTACAACCGGCCCGCGATCTCGATCTCCCAGTTGCCCCCGGCCAGGTACGCCGCATCGATAGGCTCGCCCGCCTCGAGCATGACGAGGCCGACCGCGCCGCCCAGCGTGTGGCCGTACGAGCCGGCGCGCACGTAGCCGACGGGCTTGCCGTTCCGCCGCAGGACCTCCGCGTGGAACAACATGGGCTCCGGATCCTTCACGAGGACCTGGACCAGGCGGCGGGTGTAAGGAGCCGCCTGCTTCTGCTTCAAAGCCTCGTCACGGCCCAGGAAGCCCCGCTCCTTCTTGAAGTCGACGCAGAAGCCGAGCCCCGTCTCGAAGACGTTGTCGGTGTTGTCGATGTCGTGCCCGTAGTCCCGGTAGCCCTTCTCCATCCGCAAGCTGGCCAGGGCCTTCAGGCCGGCGTGGTGGAGCCCGAAGGCCTTGCCCGCCTCGACCACCCGGTCGTAGACGTGCGTCGCCTGCTCTGCCGGGATGTAGAGCTCGTAGCCCAGCTCGCCCAGGTAGGTGATCCGGACGCACAGCACGCGCGCGTAGCCGATCTCGATCTCGCGCGCCGTGCGGAAGGGGAAGGCCTCGTCCGACATGTTGTCCGACGTCAACGCCTGGAGGAGCGCGCGCGAGCGGGGCCCCTGGATGTTGAGCTGGCCGTAGGCGGAGGTCACGTCGGTCACGAAGCAGTGCGCGTCCTCCGGGATGTGGCGCCGCATCCAGGTCTCCGCGTGGCGGTGCATCGTGTCGGTGACGACGACCAGGAAGCGCTCCTCGTCGATCTTCGTGACCGTGAGGTCCGCCTCGATCTTGCCGGCCTCGTTGAGCCACTGGGTGTAGGTGATCATCCCGCACGGGCCGTCGACGCTGTTGACGGACAGCCAGTCCAGCACGCGACCGGCGTCGCGGCCCTGGACGAGGAACTTCGACATAAACGACATGTCCATCGCGATCACGCCTTCGCGGCAGGCCCGGTGCTCCGCCTCCCAGTGATGGAACCAGTCGGGCCGGCCCCAGGTCATCTTCCCGGCCGCAGGCGTCTCGCCGGCGGGGGCATACCAGTCGGCGCCTTCCCAGCCGCTCACGTCCTTGAAGTACGCGCCGGCGGCCGCCAGGCGGTCGTGGAAGGGCGACTTCTTGGCGCCACGGGCGGTCACCAGCGACATGTACGGGTAGTGGCAGCGGTAGACCATGCCCAGCGACTCGACCGTCCGCTCGCGCCGGTACTGGGGGTTGGCCTGGTAGGGGTGCAGCCGGTCGATGTTCATGCCCGTCACGTCCATGTCGGCCACGCCGTTGACGATCCAGTGCGCCATCATCCGGCCGATGCCGCCGCCCGTGAGGATGCCGATCGAGTTCAGGCCGGCGGCCACCCAGTAGCCCCGCAGCTCCGGCGCCTCGCCCATCAGGGGCCGCAGGTCCGGCGTGAAGCTCTCGGGGCCGCAGAAGAGCAGCTTGATGCCGACGTCCATCGCCATCGGGACCCGCTCGAGCGCGCGCTCGATGTAGGGTTCCATGCGGCTCCAGTCGGGCGGGATCTCGCCGAACGTGAAGTCCTGCGGGATGCCTTCGATGCGCCAGGGCGCGCAGACGGGCTCGAAGAGCCCCACCATCAGGCTGTCGACCTCGTTGCGGTAGTAGCCGTAGTGGCCGGGATCCTCGAGCACGGGCATGTTCTTGGGCAGCGTCGGGATGGGCTCCGTGATCAGGTAGTAGTGCTCGGCGGCCTGGTTCGGGACGTTCACCCCCGCGAGCGCGCCGAGCTGCCGGGCCCACATGCCCGCGCAGTTGACCACGTGGTCGCACTCGATGTCGCCGAAGGCCGTGCGGACGCCCGTGACACGCCCCTTGTGCTGCAGGACGCCGGTGACCGGCACGTCCTCGAAGATCCGCGCACCCTTCATCTTCGCGCCCTTCGCCAGGGCCATTGTGACGTCCACGGGGTTCACGACGCCGTCGTCCTTGACGTAGAAGCCCGCGAGCATGCCCTCGATGTTCGCCGGCGGGAACAGCGCCTGGATCTCCGCGGGCGAGATCTCCTGGACGTCGACGCCGCAGTAGCGGTTGAAGGCGGCAACGCGCCGGTACTCCTCGAGCCGGTCGGGGTCCGACGCGACCTCGATGAAGCCGTTCTGCACGAGGCCCGTGTACTGGCCCGTCTCCGCTTCGAGGCGCCCGTAGAGGTCGCGCGTGTACTTCCGTAGCTCGGTCGAGGTCTCGGAGGTCGATCCGAACGTGACCATGAGGCCGGCGGAGTGCCAGGTCGTCCCGGAGGTGATCTTGGCGCGCTCGAGGAGGACGACGTCGGTCCAGCCCATGTGCGCCAGGTGGTACGCGACGGAGGTGCCGATGACGCCGCCGCCCACGATTACGACGCGGGCACGGGTGGGAAGGGAGGGGTCGATCACGGTCAAAAGCTCCTCGGGGCGGACGTGGCGCTCGTATGCTACCCTGTGGAACCTCGTCCGACAACCCGGGAGAATCCCGTAGGAACCTCCGACATGACCCAGACCGTGGATTGCATCGTGGTGGGCGGCGGCCACAACGGCCTCGTCGCGGCGGGCTACCTCGCCAAGGCGGGCCGCAAGGTGCTGGTGCTGGAGAAGCGTCACGTCGTGGGCGGGGCCTGCGTGACCGAGGAGATCTTTCCGGGCTTCAAGATGTCGATCACGTCCTACGTGGTCAGCCTGTTCCTGCCCCACATCATCCAGGACCTCCGCCTCGCGGAGTATGGCTACCAGGTGATCCCGCGCGACCCCTCGTCGTTCGCGTCGTGGCCGGATGGGCGCACGCTGCGTTTCCACGCCGACGACCGGAAGACCGTCGAGGAGATCGCGAAGTTCTCGAAGAAGGACGCCGCCGCCTGGGGCCCTTACAACGAGATGCTGGAGCGCCTCGCGTCCCGGTTCGTCGAGCCGATGCTCTCGAGCGTGCCACCGGACATCACGGCGACGAATCCCTTGCAGTACCTGCCGTCGCTGCCGCTCGCCCTCAACGCCTGGAAGCTCTCGGCCCGCGACCGCGCGGACCTGATCGCGCTTATGGTCATGAGTGTCTCGGACTTCCTCGACCGCTGGTTCGAGAGCCCCGAGCTCAAGGCGGTGCTGGGCATGGACGGCATCATCGGCGTGTTCGCCGGCCCCAAGACCCCCGGCACGGCCTACGTCCTGCTGCACCATGTGATGGGCGGCGTCGACGGCCGCCGCGGCGTGTGGGGCTACGTGAAGGGCGGTATGGGCGGCCTGACCCAGGCGCTCGCGAAGTCCGCCACGGCCTTCGGTGCGGAGATCCGCACCGACGCGGGCGTGAGGCGAATCATCGTCGAGCAGGGCCGCGTGAAGGGCGTCGAACTCGAAAGCGGCGAGGTGATCCACGCGCGGCAGGTCCTCTCGAACGCGGATGCCAACCGCACCTTCCTCCAGATGGTCGGCCGCGAGCACCTGCCCGAGGCGTTCGCCGACGCCGTCGCCGCGATCCGCTACCGCAGCGCCTCGTTCAAGCTGAACCTCGCGCTCAGCGGCCTGCCCACGTTCAAGCACGTGCCCGCCGGCGCCGATCCGAAGGCGTGGCTGTCGGGCACCATCCACTTCTTGCAGAGCATCGACGAGATGGAGCGGGCCTTCGACGCCGCGAAGTTCGGCCACCTCTCGCCACGGCCGGTGGTCGACGCGACGATCCCGAGCCTCCTCGACGACACGATCACGCCGCCGGGCCAGCATTTCATGTCGATGTTCTGCCAATACGCGCCCTACGAGCTCGCCAGCGGCCGGAAGTGGGACCATGCCACGAAGGACGAGTTCACCGAGTCGGTCATCAAGGTCGTCGAGGAGTGGGCGCCCGACATCCGCGAGAAGATCGTCGGCATCCACGCGCTCTCGCCGCTCGACCTCGAGCAGCAGTTCGGGCTGACCGGCGGCAGCATCTCCCAGGGCGAGATGACCGTCGATCAGCTCTTCGTGATGCGCCCGGTGGCCGGCTGGGCGGGCTACCGCACGCCGGTCGAGGGGCTCTTCCTGTGCGGCGCCGCGGCCCACCCGGGCGGCGGCGTGATGGGGGCCGCCGGCGCGAACGCGGCGCGGGTCGCGCTGAAGGGTTAGTTTTGAGATTTGAGTTTTGAGATTTGAGTTGGAGGGCTGCCCCGGTGCTGGGCAGCCCTCCTTCGTTGCGCCGCTCCCTGCGCTTCACGAACTCAAATCTCAAAACTCAAATCTCAAAACAGTCACCGGGTACAACACCCCCGGAGGGTCGAGAAGCAATGTCCACCACCACGCGCTACCGGATCAGCGGCCTGTGCTGCCATGTCGAGGCCGGCGACGTCGAGCGCAAGCTCGCCGACATGGCCTGCGTCATGAGCGCGCGGGTCGACCCCGCGACCTCGCGCATGGTCGTCGAGCATGCCGACGATCCGAACGCCGCGGAGGAGATCCGCAAGACGGTGGCGGACATGGGCTACGACACCCAGGCCCTCGCGCCGGACCAGGTCAAGCTGTCCGACCATGTCGAGCGGCGCGCGGGCCCCGTGCCCGCGATCTCCTCGGCGCTCCTGGTGGGCGTCGGCTGGGCGATCGCCCACTTCTGGGGCGAGGCCCACCTGGCGTCGATCTTCGCCTACGTGGCGGCGGCCTTCGCCGGCGGCTTCCGCACCTTCATGCTGGGTGCGCGCGGCGTGTTGCACGGCCGCTTCGACATGAACGCGCTGATGCTGGTGGGCGTGGCCGGCGCGGTGGCCATCGGCGCCTTCGCCGAGGCAGGCACCGTGGCGATGCTCTTCTCGATCAGCAACTGGCTGGAAGCCCGCGCGGCCGCGCAGACCCGCGCGGCGATCCAGTCGCTCGCCGCGATCGCGCCCGCGACCGCCACGCGCGTGACGCCCGCGGGCCCGGTCCAGATTTCGGCGGACGACGTGAAGCAGGGCGATCGCCTCCTGGTGCGCCCCGGCGAGCGCCTGCCCGCCGACGGCAAGATCCTCGAAGGCGAGTCCGAGGTGAACCAGGCCTCCCTCACCGGCGAGTCGATGCCGGTCTTCAAGCGGCTCGGCGACGACGTGCTCGCGGGCACCATCAACGGCGCGGGCGCCCTCGAGATCGAGGCGACGTGCGCCGCCAGGGACAACACCATCGCGCGCGTGATCCACATGGTCGAGGAAGCCCAGGCCGCCCGCGCGCCGGTGCAGGACTTCATCGACCGATTCGCGCGCTGGTACACGCCCGCCGTGCTCGTCGCGGCGGTGGCCCTCGCCACGATCCCGCCGCTGCTGCTCGGCCTGCCCTGGCACGACTGGGTCTACCGCGCGCTCTCGCTGATCGTGATGGCCTGCCCCTGCGCGCTGGTCGTCTCGACGCCGGTCGCGCTGGTTGCCGCCATCGGCGCCGCCGCCCGGCATGGCGTGCTCGTGAAGGGCGGCATGTACCTGGAGCTGGCCGCCAAGACGCAGGCCGTGGCGCTCGACAAGACCGGCACGCTCACGCGGGGCGTGCCCGTGGTCAAGGCCGTGCATGGCGCGCCCGGCGTCGCGCCGAACGCGGTGCTGGCGCTCGCGGCCAGCGTCGACGAGAGCTCGGAGCACCCGCTCGCCGAGGCGATCGTGGCGCACGCGAAGGCCGCCGGCCTGACCTGGCCGGACTCCGGCGATTTCTTCGCGGTGATGGGCAAGGGCGCCGAGGCCGTGGTCAACGGCCTCGACTGCGCCGTCGGCACGCCGGAATGGGCCGCCTCGCGGGGCACGGACATCTCGGCGTTGCAGGCGGCGATCGACCTCGAGCGGCACGAGGGTCGCACGGTCGTGGCCGTGCTCGAGAACGGCGTGGCGAAGGGCATCATCTCGCTCGCCGACGCGATCCGGCCGGAGTCGGTCGCCGCGGTGAAGGAACTGCACGCGATGGGCGTGAAGCACATCGCGATGCTGACGGGCGACCACCCGGCGGCGGCGAAGGCGATCGCCGAGGAGTGCGGCATCGACGACGTCCGCGCGAGCCTCATGCCGGACGACAAGCTGAACATCATCAAGGAGCTCAAGGCCAAGCACGGCAACCTCGTGATGGTGGGCGACGGCGTGAACGACGCCCCCGCGCTCGCCGAGGCCACCTACGGCATCTCGATGGGCGCGGCCGGCTCGGGGGTGGCGCTCGAGACGGCGGACATCGCCCTGATGGGCGACGATCTGTCGAAGCTGCCCTTCTTGATCCGCCTCGGCCGCAAGACGATGTCGATCATCAACCAGAACATCGCGTTCGCGCTGGGCGTGAAGGTGCTCGCCCTGATCGCCGTGCTGCCCGGCTGGCTGACCCTCTGGCTGGCCGTGTTGAGCGACATGGGCGCGACGTTCCTGGTGACGCTGAACGCATTGCGGCTGCTGGCCGTGCACGAGGGGACGATGGTCGCGCGGGTGCCGGCGGCGGCGAAGCCCGCGCACGCGCACAACCACGCGCATGCGCACGGGCACGACCACGAAACGGTCGGTTAGGCGCTACGCCGCGGCGGGAATAGGAGGCGGGTAAACGATCCAGGCCTGAAGGCCGTACCCAGGAGCACACCATGCGGGTCTTCGCCGCCATCGATTGCGGCTCGAACTCCTTCCACCTGATGGTGGTCCGCGTCGACGAGGGTCAGCCTGCCTGGGAGGTCATCGCGCGCGACAAGGAGGTCTTGCGGCTGGCCGAGGGCGACACGGGCGGGAAGATCTCGACGCTCGCGATGGAGCGCGCGCTGGAAGTGCTCGCGCGGTTCCGCAAGCAGGCCGAGGCCCATGGCGCCGAGCGCATCATCGCCGTGGCCACGAGCGCCATCCGCGAGGCCCGCAACGGCGAGACCTTCCTCGAACGCGCCGAGCTCGAAGCGGGCGTGCCGGTCAGCCTCATCTCCGGGGCCGAGGAAGCGCGCCTGATCTACCTCGGCGTCGCCAGCGCCTACAAGTTCGGTGGTCGCAAGATCGCGATCGTCGACATCGGCGGCGGCAGCACCGAGCTGATCGTCGGCACGGCCGACGAGCTGCTGCTCAACCGCAGCGTGCGCCTCGGCGCCGTCGATTTGACCAGCCAGTTCCACGACGTCGATCCGATCTCGCCGGATGGTTACCAGGACATGCTGCTCCACGTCCACCACACGCTCCTGCCGATCACCACGGCGATGCGGGCGCTCGGCTTCGACGCGCTCGTGGGCACGTCGGGCACGATCGCGAACCTCGCCGCCATCGACGCGGCCCGCACGGGCGGCGAGGCGAAGGCGGGCTACGCGCTCTCCCACGCGAGCGTGCGCGAGATCGAGCGCTCGCTGCGCGGGATGCGCTACCAGGAGCGCGTCGAGGTGCCTGGCATGTCGCCGCGCCGCGCCGACATCGCGGTGGCCGGCGCGCGGCTGGTGCGTACGGTGATGGACCAGCTCGACGTCGAGGAGCTGACCCTCTGCGATCGCGCGCTGCGCGAGGGCGTGATCCTCGACCTGCTGTACCGCGAGGGCGTGCTCGACGGCGCCACGCACCGCCACGAGCAGGTCCGGCGCCGCGCCGTCCAGGACATGGCCGAGCGGTTCCGCTGCGACCTCGCGCACGGCGAGCACGTGGCGAAGCTGGCGCTCGCGATCTTCGACCAGCTCGACGCGCTCCACGGGGTCCCGGCGGCCTACCGCGACGTGCTCGAGGGGGCGGCCGTGCTCCACGAAGTCGGGCTGATCGTGAGCCGCGAGGCCTACCACCGGCATTCGTTCTACCTGATCCGCCACTCCGAGTTCCTGGGCTTCCACGACGACGAGATCCGGCTGATGGCCAACCTGGCCAGGTACCACCGCAAGGGGCTGCCCAAGAAGAAGCACGAGAACTACATGGAGATGTCGTTCGATCACCGGATGATCGCCCGGCGCCTGATCGCGGTCCTCCGCATGGCGCGTGCGCTCGCGAAGTCCCGCACGCGCGCGGTCGAGGACCTGACGCTCCAGGTGCGCGCCAACCGCGTGAAGATCGTGCTCCACGCCGCGGCCGACTGCGACCTCGAGCTCCGCGCGGCGCACGCGAAGGCCGAGGTCTACGCGAAGTACCTCGGCGTCGACATCGAGTTCGAAGTCGCGCCGCGGCCGGCCGCTTCGCTGGAGGCTGCACCCTAAATGAGCGGCGAGGCGCAATCCGGGCCTTTCACGGGCCCCGACATGGTGGAGCTCCGGGTGCCTGCGGCGTCGCCGGTCCCCGCGAGCCTGCGCGCGCTCGTCAGCGAGGTCGGCGACGACGAGGAGGACCTCTTCGGCAACCGCGTCGAGTGGAAGTACGTGCTCGCGGCCGAGGTCGCGGCGCGGATCCGCGCGGAGGTCGCCGGCCGGCTCAGGCTCGAGGAGTTCATCCCGGGGCGGCGCAAGACCTTGATGCATTCGGTCTACTTCGACAGCGACGACCTCATGCTCTACCGGCGGGCGATGATGGCCGAGTCGAGCGTGAAGTTCCGCCTGCGCACGTACACCACCTGGGGCGGCAACAGCCAGACCGATCCGCATGGCTTCTTCGAGTGCAAGATCGGCCAGCGCGGCAAGAAGTACAAGTTGCGCACGATGATGCCCGTCGTCCGCGCCGGCGATCTGCTGCACCCCGCCCGCTCGGGCGTGGTGGGCACGGGCCGGTTGAACCTGTCGGCCGATCACCGCTTCATGCTCAAGGCGCGGCGGGTGCTCGGCGAGTTCCGCATGCGGGCGCGCTTGACGGTCTCGTACGTCCGGGAGGCCTTCGTGAGCGAGAACGGGCGCCTGCGCATCACGTTCGACGAGCACTACCGCGCGGCGCGCATCGACGGGGGCGATCGCTCGCCGCTCGCGCCAGGCCCGCTCGGGCTCGAGGTGGTGATCGCCGAGCTCAAGTTCGTGGGCGCAGCGCCGCCGTGGCTCGAGGCCTTGCTCGCGGCCCATGGCCTGCCAATGGGCGGTGAGCAGTTCTCGAAGTTCCGCCAGGGCGTGGCCCTGGCCTACCCTGAGGCGACCAGCGGCGGGGCCGACCCTGCCGCGCCGCCTCGCGCCCCCGTCGCCTGACGGTCCAGGAGGTAACCCGATGCGCCGTTCCTTGCTCATTGCCCTCGCGGGCGGCCTCGTGGCCGCGTTGGTCGCGGCACCGGTGGTGGCCGCCACCAAGATGACGCCCGAGGTGTGGCACCCCAAGCTGGTGACGTTCAAGCCGGCGGGCGAGATCGGCACGGAGTTCGGCTCGGGCCTCAGCGAGGCGGGCTTCCGCAAGCTGCGCGCGGCGCTCACCTGGGAGGAAGGCAAGACCCGCACGGATTATTACTTCGACGGCTTCGACGGCGCGCAGTTCCTGCTCAAGAACGACGCGATGCCGCTCAAGGTGCGCGTGAAGATGAAGAAGAAGGGCCCGGAGTGGCAGGTCTCGCGCTTCGTCTCGAAGGAGCGGGTCCAGGTGGGCGGCCTGAGCGTGAAGGTCCACACCACCGAGTCGTGGTCCGGCAAGCTGCGCGGCCCCCAAGCCGACGCCCTCATGGCCGCGACCGAGGGCTTCTTCGGCCAGCTCGACACAGGCGGCGCGAAGCTGCGCGCGGCCGGCGGCAAGGTGGATGCGGCGTTCAGGGCCTTGAAGGCGGCCGACGAGCTGCCCGGCGCGATGGCGCTCGATCACCACCTGGGCAAGCGGCACTTCAAGCTCTACCCCACCAAGCACACCCCGAACAAGACGCGCCTGGAGGCCGAGCTGCCTGGGTTCAAGGGCCCCAAGGTGACGCTGCAGCTCGGCACCGAGACCGAGCGGGATCCGCAAGGGCGGCAGATCGTGGTCCACGAGCTCGAGGCCGAGCCCGAAGAGTCGCTGACGGCCGTGCAGACCCGCCAGGTCGCCGAGGCGGTGGGGCGCCTGATGCTCAAGGCCGGGCTGGTGGCCAAGGACCAGGAGGCGCCGGTCACGCGGTCCTGGGCCTATACGACGGCGCAGCTCAAGCGCTGACGTGATTTCGCCGACCCGATCGATCGCCCCCATCGTCGCCTGCGGGCTCGCCGCCTCCGTCCTCTCGGCGGCCGGCGGCGCTCTCGCGGCGACGCCCGCGCCCATTATGTCGCTGCCGGCGGCGATCGCCCAGGGCCTCGCCACCCACCCCCGCCTGCGCGCCGCCCAGCGCCTGGTCGAGGCCGGACGCGCGCGCGAGGTCCAGGCAGGCGCCGCGCTCAACCCGAATCTGTCCGTCTCGATTGACCAGGTCCCGTTCAACAACCCGGGCTCAGGCAACTACATGGCCGGCATCTCCCAGCCGATGATGCCTTCGGCCCTGCGCACGGCTCAGCTCGGCGTGGCGAGGACCGAGCGCGAGATCGCCGAGGTGAGCCTCGCGATCGAGCGGCTCGACCTCGCCGCGCGCATCAAGGACGCTTACGCCCATGTGCTCTACGAGGCCGAGGGCCTGGACCTCGCCCGGGACACCGCCGAGCACGCGCGTTGGCTCGCCCGCGCCGCGGCCGCGCGCTGGAAGGCGGGCGACGTGCCGCGGGTGGACCTGCTGCGCGCCGAGGTCGACGTGGCGCGCGCCGAGCGGGAAGTCCACGAGGCGGAAGGGGCGATGGCCGACGCGCGCGCGCGCCTGAACGTGCTGATCGGCCGTCCGGCCCAGGACCCGCTGGCGCTCGGGCCGCTGCCTGTGCCGAGCGCCGCGGCCCTGGCGCCCGTGGCAGCGCTGGTCGCGCGCGCGCTGGCCGGCCGCCTGGAGTTCCGCCGGGCCGAGCTGCTCGTGCGGCGCGAGGTCTTGCAACGCCAGGCGGCGCTCGCGGGCATCTGGACCGGCACCGAGCTCGCCGCCTCGCTGGGCGCGGTCGCAGGCGCTCCCGGCTTCTCGACGACCCTCGCGCTGCCGATCCCGATCTACCGCCGCGAGGGCGAGGCCGCGGAGGCCGAGGCCGGCCGCTTGCGCGCGGAAGCCGAGCACGACGCGCTGCGCCACGAGGTGACGCTGGAGGTGGAGCAGGCCCGGCGCCAGGCGGCGCTCGCCGCGGACCTCGCCGCGCGCTACGCCCGCGATTACCTGCCGCGGGTGACGCGCTTCGCCGAGAACGCGCGGGCGCGCTTCCGCGCCGGCGAGAGCACGGGCGTGGAGGTGGCCGAGGCCGAGCACACGCTGCACGAGGTGCGGGCCCAGCACCAGCGCGCGGTGCTGGACTGGCATGAGGCGATCGCTCGCCTCGAGCGGGCGGTGGGCGCCGAAGGCGCAGAGGTGGGCCGATGACTTCCTTCCCGCCTCGTTCGACCAGGGGAGCGGGCGTATTCACCCTCCTCCTCGCCCTGACCCTCCTCACCGCCTGCGCCCCCGGCAAGCCCGCGGCGACGGCATCGGCCGCGCCTGACGAGCACGCCGAGCATGGCCGCGACCCCGCCGGCCACGAGGAGCACGAACACGAGCACGAGGCCGGCGTGGTCGTCGTGCCGCAGGACCGCCAGCGCGCGGCCGGCGTGCACGTCGTCGGCGTCGCGGCGCGGGACGTGACGTCGACCCTCGAGACCACCGGCGAGATCGCCGAAAACACCGACGCCGAGGCCCATGTCACGCCGCGCGTCGCAGGCCGCGTCACGCGGGTCTGGCGGACCGTGGGCGATCGCGTGCGCGTCGGCGAGACGCTCGCCGTGCTGGAGAGCGACGCGCTCGGCGACGCCCAGGCCGAGTTCCTCGAGGCCCAGGCCCGCCACGAGCTCGCCACCGGCACCCTCGCGCGCCAGCGCAAGCTGCACCGCGGCGAGCTCACGGCGCGCAAGGAGGTGCTCGCGGCCGAGCACGAGTCGCGGGTCGCGGCGATCGGGCTCGAGCGCGCGCGCAACCGCCTGCGCCTGATGGGCATGGAGCCGGGCCGCGTCGCGCGGCTGACCGCCACGCGCATGCTCGATCCGCGCGTGCCCATGACCGCCCCGCTCGGCGGCCTGGTCGTCGCCCGCCACGTCACGCTCGGCGAGATGATCGAGCCGCACGAGGACAAGCCGGCCTTCACGATCATGGATCCCGCCACGCTCTGGGTCCACGCGAACCTCTACGAGCGCGACCTCGCCCGCGTGCGGGCCGGCCAGGCGGCCACGGTGACCACCCCGGCCTACCCCGGCAAGACCTACAGGGGCCGCGTCTCGCTGATCAGCACCACGCTCGACAAGGACACCCGCACGGCGCGCGCGCGGGTGGCGGTCACGAACGCGGACGGCGCGCTCAAGCCCGGCATGTTCGCCACCGTCCGCCTGGCCGTCGGCACCGTGCGCGCCCTCGTGGTGCCCGTCTCGGCCGTGGTGCTCGAGCGCGAGAAGGCCTTCGTGTTCGTGCAGGAAGGCGCGGATCGCTTCGAGCGCCGCGCGGTCGAGCTGGAGCCGCCGGAGGCCGGCGTCCACCGCGTGCGCAGCGGCGTGAAGGAAGGCGAGAAGGTCGTGGCGGCGGGCGCTTTCATGCTGAAGTCGGAGCTCATGAAGGAGAGCTTCGGTGGCCATGCCCATTGACCAGCTGATCCGCTGGGCGCTCGCCTCGCGCCTGCTCGTCATCGTCGCCACCATCCTCGTCGTGCTCGCCGGCGTCGAGGCCTGGCGCAACCTCCGCATCGACGCCCTGCCCGATCTCACCAACAACCAGGTCCAGGTGTTCACCAACGCCCGCGGCCTCGCGCCGGTCGAGGTGGAGAAGCTCGTCACCGCGCCGATCGAGCTCGCGATGCAGGGCCTGCCGGACGTCGAGGAGGTGCGCTCGCTCTCCAAGTTCGCGACCTCCGTCGTCACGATCGTCTTCGGCGATCAGGTCGACCCGTGGTTCGCGCGCCAGCTCGTCTTCGAGCGCGTGCAGCAGGCGCGGCCCCAGCTTCCGCCCGGCGTCGGCGAGCCCGCGCTCGGCCCCATGACGAGCGGCATGGGCGAGATCTACATGTACGTCCTGCGCGGCGGCGCCGAGCACGACCTCATGGGCCTGCGCACGCTGCAGGACTGGGTCGTGAAGCCGCAGCTGCGCACGGTGCCCGGCGTGACCGAGGTCAACAGCATGGGCGGCGAGGTCAAGCAGGTGCAGGTCGAGATCGAGCCCACCAAGCTGGTCGCCCACGACCTCACGCTGCACCAGGTGCTCGAGGCCCTCGCCCAGGCCAGCTCCGTGGCCGGCGGCAACTACATCGAGCACAACAAGGAGCAGTACATCGTGCGCGGCCTCGGCCTGGCCGAGAACCTCGAGGACGTGCGCGCCACCGTCGTCGCCACGCGCCACGGCGTGCCCATCTTCGTGCGCGACATCGCCCACGTGGGCCTCGGCCCCGAGGTGAGGCTCGGCGCCGTCACCGCGAACGGCGAGGGCGAGGTGGTCTCGGGCATCATCATGATGCTGCGCGGCGAGAACAGCCGCGCCGTGATCCAGGGCGTGAAGAAGAAGGTCGCCGAGGTCGACGCCGCCCTGCCGCCCGGCGTGCACATCGAGCCGTTCTACGACCAGACCGAGCTGGTGGACAAGACGATCCAGACCGTCTGGACCAACCTGCTCGAAGGCGGCCTGCTGGTCGTCGCGATCCTCTTCTTGTTCCTGCGCAGCGTGAAGGCCGCGCTGCTCGTGGCGGCCACCATCCCGCTCTCGATGCTCTTCGCCTTCATCGGGATGCGCGTCTTCGGGCTCTCGGCCAACCTCATGAGCCTGGGCGCGATCGATTTCGGCCTGATGGTGGACGGCGCCGTCGTGATGGTGGAGAACGCGATGCGGCGCATGGCCCAGCCCGAGAACCGCGGCCGGGACCGCCGCACGGTGGTGGCCGAAAGCGCGCGCGAGGTCGGCAAGCCGATCTTCTTCGGCGTGTTGATCATCGTGCTGGTGTACCTGCCGATCCTCACGCTGCAGGGCATGGAGGGCCGCATGTTCGCGCCGATGGCGCTCACGGTGGGCTGCGCGCTGCTCGGGTCGCTGCTGCTCGCGCTGACGCTCGTGCCGGTGCTCGCGACCTGGCTGCTCCCGCACGACGCCGAGCAACGCCGCGAGCCCGTGATGGAGCGGGTGGCCGCCTGGTACGAGGCGATGCTGCGGCGGGCCTTCGGCTTCCCGGCGCTCGTGCTCGGCGTCTCGGCCGCGGCGTTCGTCGCGAGCCTCGTGGTGCTCTCCGCCATGGGCCGCGAGTTCATGCCCGAGCTCGACGAAGGCGCGATCACCCTACAGACCGTCCGCTTGCCCAGCATCGCGCTCACCGAGACGCTCCTTGGCCAATCGGAGCTCGAGCGCATGCTGCTCGGCTTCCCGGAAGTCACCTCGGTGGTCTCGCGCACCGGGCGCGCCGACATCGCCTCCGACCCGATGGGCCCTAACGCGACCGACGTGTTCGTGGGCCTCGCGCCGCGCGAAACCTGGCGCGTCTGGTCGAAGGAGGAGCTGGTGGAGCAGATGCGCGAGAAGCTCGCGCCGCTGCCCGGCGTGAACGTGAGCTTCACCCAGCCGATCGCCATGCGCGTCGACGAGCTGGTCTCGGGCGTGAAGTCCGACGTGGCCGTCAAGATCTTCGGCGACGACCTCGAGGTGCTCGCGCGCACCGGCGCCCAGGTGGCCGCCGCCGTGCGGACGGTGCCCGGCGCGCGCGAGGTGAGCGTGGAGCAGGTCCAGGGCCAGACCTACCTGAACATCAAGATCGATCGCAAGGCGCTCGCACGCTACGGCAGCAGCGTGGGCCACGTGCAGGAGCTGATCGAGGCCGCGATCGGCGGGCGCGCGGTCGGCCAGGTGATCGAGGGCCAGCGGCGCTTCGACATCCTCGTGCGCCTGCCGGCCGCGCGGCGTGACACGGTCGAGGCGATCCGCGACCTGATGATCGATACCGCCGACGGCGGGCTCGTGCCGCTCTCGCAGGTGGCCCGCATCGCGCTCGAGGAGGGCCCGGCGCAGGTCAGCCGCGAGCGTGGGCAGCGCCGCATCGTGGTGGAGGCCAACCTGTCGGGCCGCGACATGGGCTCGTTCGTGGCGGCCGCGAAGGCGGCGATCGCCGAGCGCGTCACGATCCCGCCCGCGTACTTCGTGCAGTGGAGCGGCCAGTTCGAGCACCAGGAACGCGCCATGGGCCGCCTGGCCGTGGTCGTGCCGATCGCCATCGGCCTGATCGCGGTGCTGCTCTACAGCGCCTTCCGCTCGATCCGGCAGGCGGTGCTGATCATGGGCGTGCTGCCGCTCGCCACGGTGGGCGGCGTGCTGGCGCTGCAGCTGCGTGGGCTGCACCTGTCGGTGTCGGCGGCGATCGGCTTCATCGCGCTCTTCGGCATCGCGGTGCTGAACGGCGTGGTGCTGGTGAGCACGATCAACCGCGAGCGACAGGAGGGCGCTGCGGCCGCGGACGCCGCGGTGAACGGCGCCGTCACCCGCCTGCGGCCGGTCTTGATGACGGCGCTCGTGGCGAGCTTCGGCTTCATCCCGATGGCGCTGTCCACGGGGGCCGGCGCGGAGATCCAGCGGCCGCTCGCGACGGTCGTGATCGGCGGGCTGGTGACGGCCACGTTGCTCACGCTGATCGTGCTGCCGATTGCTTACGCATGGCTCGAGCGGGGCGCCGAGCCGCCCGTCCCCGAGCCTTCTGGCCCGGCCGACTGGTAAGCCGCAGCGCGTCTCCCTGCATGGACAGGTAGCGCTTTCACGGGCCGTGGGTACGTGGCGCTCGGTCGGTTCCACGGCAGGGGAGGACTCCATGACCCGCAAGACGACCGGTGCCCGGCGCCGCATCGTGATCACCGGCCTGTGCGCGGCTGCGCTGGTGTGCGCGTGCGCCCCGGTCCCTCGGCGCGGTGCGCTCAACGCCGCCCCCCTGGCGGCGCCGGCCCCTTCGGCCCCGGCGGTCGCCGCGGCCGTCCCGGCCGATCAGGCGGGCCGCCTCGCGCTGCTCGCGCGCCTGCGACCGATCCTCGAGATCCAGTACGTGAGCAGCGCCGTCAAATCAGGTGGCAGCAAGGGCAGCGGCCTCGTGACCACCGGCGGCGGCAGCCTGGTCACGACGGGCGGCGGCAGCCTGGTCACGACGGGCGGCGGCAGCCTCGTCACGACAGGCGGCGGCAGCCTCGTCACGACCGGCGGCGGCAGCCTGGTGACGACCGGCAGCGGCAGCGTGGTCTCGAATGGCGGGGCGGGCTACGCCTTGCGGTTCGGCCTCGCCACGGCAGCCGATCCGAACGATCCGGCCATCGCGCGCGCCCCATTGCCAGGCGAGGAGCCTCCGGTCATCCAGCGATACCCCGATGGCACCGAGGACTTCTACTTCCGCACCGAGACGGGCGGGCGGAGCGTGCTGGTGAGGGCGCGGAACGCCGGGGTGCGCGAGTCCGCGGGGTCCTGGCGCAAGGGCGACGGCACCGTGATTGGCGAGATCCTGACGCGGGTCGAGAAATTCGTCGTGTTCGACGCCTGGACGCCTGAAGGCCGGAAGCCCCTGCCCGAGGGCTTCGTGACCCTCAGGCGGAGCGTCGAAACGGCCTATACGCCGGACTTCCAGAAGTGGCGGACCACCATCCGAGATTTCGAGATGCGCGATCCCGGCTCGGGCGCACGGCTGGTGGGCGAGGAGCTGATCGTCGACACGATCGCCGGCAACGGGCGTTACAGCTATGCCTATCCGTCGCTCGGCTATCGGGAGCATGGCGAGATCGATCGGCTGCCGATGACCAAGGGGATCGAGCTGAACTACGGCGAGCCGTTGCAGACGTTCGGCGGGCGCGCCACCATCGAGGACGCGACGGGCCGGGTGCTGTTCCGCAAGGTGCATGAGACCGCGAACAATCGCACGGTCGAGCTGCGCTACGAGCTGGATGGCGAGACCGTGGTGGCCTACCGTGACATCATCGCCGGCGTCATTTACACGGGCGAGTTGCGGGTGGCCGGCCGGGTGGTCGGCTCGGTGCTCACGATCCGCGACCCGAACGCCGTCACGCCGGCGGGCTTCTCGGTGACCTTCGATCGGGCGGCCATGGGCATCCCGGAGGGCGAGCCGAATTTTTACCTCGCGCGGCTGGAGGCCGGCGGCATGGCGTTTTCACCAGTCGTCCCGGTGGCGGTGCCTGTGGCGCTGCCGTCCCCGGCGCCTTCGCCGCGCCAAGGCGGGCCGTACGAGGCGGTCGACTGGTACCTCGGCACGATGAACGGGGCGCCCGTCGGCGGCGAGGCCGGGTCGGAATACCGCCCGCCGATCGCGCTCGAAGGGCCCCGGGGCGTGGCCCTCGATCCCGAGGCCGGCATGCTCTATGTGACCGAGCAAACCGCCAATCGCGTCTCGCGCATCGACCTCGAAACCGGGGCGGTGACCGTGGTCGCCGGCAGCGGCGAGCGGCTCACCCGCGACGGCCAGGGGCTCGCGGCGAGCTTCAATGGGCCGGAAGGCATCGCCTTCGACGCGCCGCGCCGCCGGCTGATCGTCTCCGAGGTGCTGGGGCAGACCATCCGGGCCGTCACGCTCGACGGCGAGGTGACGACCCTGGCCGGCGACGGCAGGGCGGGCGCCACGGACGGCCCCGCCAGCCGCGCCCGGTTCGACACGCCGACCGGCGTGGCGGTGGCGCCGGACGGCACCGTTTTCGTCGCGGACACCAACAACCACCGCATCCGCCGGATCGCTCCGAGCGGTGCCGTCTCGACGGTGGCGGGCGGCCCGATCGGGTTCCGCGACGGCCCGGGGCGCGACGCCCGCTTCAGCTCCCCGGCCGGGCTCGCGTTGGCGCCGGACGGCGACCTGGTCGTCGCCGAGATCGCGGGCAACCGGATCCGGCGCATCGACAGCGCAGGTCGCGTGCGGACCTGGATCGGCGACGGCACCCCGGGACGGGAAGACGCGCCGGTCGCCCGGGTCTCACGCCCCTGGGGGCTCGCCGTCGACGACGCCGGCCACGCGCTGTTCGTCGGCCCGATCGGCTCCGACCTGCGGCGCGTCGGGCCGGACGGCCGATCCCTCACGCTGGTCGGCGGCGCGGGCGCGGGCAGCATCGACGGCCTCGGTTCGGGCTCCTCGTTCGACTCGCCCTACGCCGTCGCGGTTCGACCGGACGGGAGCGCGGCCTACGTCATCGAGCCGACCACGGGGCATGTGCGGATCGCCTTGCCCTGGTTCATCGAGCCCTGAGGACCGGGCGGGGGAAGCCGGGCGACCGCTCTCAGGGATCCGAACAGTCCCGCACGAAGCCGCAGCACTCGCAGCGCAGCTTGCAGTGCACGTCCAACATCTTGTGACCGCAGAAATCGCAGATGTACCACTGCCCGGCCACCGGGCGTGGCACGGGCGGGGCGTCGTCCGGCGGGGGCGGAACCGGGTGCGGATCGCTCACTTGTGGGCCATGACCTGGTTGAGCATCTGGATCAGCTGGTTGCCCTTCGCGAAGGCCGGCGTGTCAACCAGCGGGCCGATCGCCTCGATCTTCTTGTCGCCCACCTGGGTCGCCACGTACTCGGGCCATGAGGGCACCTGGCCGCTGCGGCCGAGGTTGAAGGCGCGCTCCTGCTGCAGGCCGACGACGAACGCGTCGAACTTGCCCGCGAGCCCGCCCTTGCGCGCCAGCACGGCGTTGGTGAGCGCCTCGGCGGTCTGGTAAGGACCCCAGGTGCCGCCGTTCGCGAAGGCCTTGGCGAGGAACGGCTGGAGCTCGGCCTTCACCTGGGCGTCGGGGATCCGGCCGATGCGCGCGATCGTCTCGCGCAAGGCCGAGAAGTCGAGGTCGACCTCGCCGCGCACGTAGGCCTGGTACAGCATCGACTGGGCGGGCGGCGCCGGGTTGTGGGCCTTGAAGCGCGTGAGCGCCTGCGGGTTCGCGTAGTCCGAGAGGGCGTGGTCCCAGTCGACGTTGAGCGCGGAGCCGGGCACCTTCACGTACTGATCCGACTTCGTGTCGTAGTTGCCGAGGAACTCGGCCCAGGCGTGGTCCGCGAGCACGGCCTCGTGCTCGCCGCGGGTCCAGGCCTTGGGGTTGGCCTGGAGCAGGCCGTCGTTGTCGACGAAGGGCTTCACGTAGCCCTCGAGCGTCTTGCCGTCCGGCGTGCGGAGCTTCTGGCGCACGGCGGGGACGGTGGGCTCGCCGCCGGCGCGGCGCATGCCCATCGCGAACCGCTCGATCTCGTAGACGGTCGACTCCGCCTCGAGCGGCTTGAAGAGGAGCTTCCGGCCGGTGGCGGGGTCCTTGGCCATGATCTTCACGGAGTTGCCGCGCAGGGGGCCTGCCTTGGCGGGCTGGAGCTTCAGGGCCGCGATCTCGGCGTCGGTGTAGACCGCCACGCGCTCGGCGCGCACGGCGCGCGCCGCGTCGGGCGCCATCTCGCGGGGCTTGAGCGGCCTGGCCGGAACGGGCTTGCCTGGACCGTAGCGCCCGCGGATGAAGGCGACGCCCTGCTGGCCGGCGCGGGCCACGCCGGCCGTCACGACGGCGGTGCCGAGGCCGATGCCGTCCTCGACGATCTGCATGCTCTGCTTGTCGAGCTCGGCGCGGGTCCTGGCGTTGCTCGCGTCCACGATGTTCTTGACCAGGGAGAGCGCCATCGCGCCGATCGTGACGACCCCGAGGCCGGTGCCCGCCAGGCCGAGCGCGGTGGCGACGCCGGTGAAGGGCGCGAGCGCGAGCGAGACGGGCACGAGCCAGGCGCCGGCGATGCCTCCGTAGTGCTTGATCGCGGCGAGCCCGGTTTCGACGGGGCCCTCGGCGCGGGCGGCGACCACGGCCGCATGGGCGTTCTGCAGCGATAGGATCGGGTGGATGTACGGGGCGACGAAGCCCTTCAACACCTCGCCCTTGCGGCGCCACATCTCGCCCAGCACGTGCGGGGCCATCTCGGTCGCCCGGCCGGCGGCGAGGCCGGCCTTCTGCTGGGACGACATGGCGGCGATCGCCGCGTCGCCGTTCGCGGCCGGCCGCGCGCCCCGGGCGGGGGCGCTGGCGATAGGTCGGTTGGCCAGGGGGGTGACGCTCATCGAGTTTCCAACTCCACACTCCGTTAAGGGGGTGTATCGCTGGATGGGGCGCGCACTTGTCCATGCTTCCGTGAGCTTTGGGTTAAGGTTGGCGGATCAGGGGGCCGTCGGCCCCGCAGCAGCTGGGGGTGGGCGGTGGATCGTCATCAGCAGGGCGGGGCCGTCCAGGGTGGTGACGATGCCATCTTCGCGGAAGCCAGCCTTGCGGTAGCAAGCCACCGCCCGCGCGTTCGTGGGATCCGGGTCGGTCTGGACCTTGGTGACGCGCGGATCCGCGAACAGGAACGCCAGGAACGCGCGGATCATCCGGGTGCCGAGGCCCTGGCCGAGCCGGTCGGGCAGGCCGATGAACTGGTCGATGCCGAGCGCGCCCGGATCGGTCTCGTCCGGCCACCAGCCCTCGGCCTGATGGGCCATCACCCGGTAGGCCTGGATGAAGCCGAAAGGCACTCCCGCTTCGCAGGCTAGGTACTGCTGGACGCCGGCCGGCGCGTCGAGCGGCAGCGTTTCGGGGCCGGCCAGCCGCGGCAGGTACGCGGCGCGGATCGCCGCGAGCGTGTCCTCGGCGTCGTGCCACCACTCACGGGCGTGCGGGCGGTTGAGCCAGGCCAGCAGCAGCGGGAAGTCGGCCTCGGCGAGGGGGCGGAAGGTGATCGTTGCGTCCATGGCCACAGTTTACAACGCCCCGACCCCTGGGCGCGCTAGGGGCAGGTCGTGGCGTATTCGGCGCGCGCGAGCCTGCCGTCCTTGTCGGCGTCCGCCTTTTCGGCGTCCGCGCGGAAGCGCGCCTTCGCGTCGGCTTCTTCCTGCGCGGTCGGCGCCTTGATGAAGCGGATGTCGCCCCACTTGCCGGCGACGAACTCGTCGTAGCTCAGCGTCGTGTCCTTGTCGACGTTGTAGCGGTCGAAGGCCGCCAGGCACTCGGCCGAGGCCGGGGTGCCGGTGGTGGCCGTCGGGGAAGCGTTCGTGGAACAGCCGACGAGCGCTGCGAGCAGCAAGGTGGCCTTGAGGTGGGAGAGACGCATGGAGTTCCTCCAGGTCCGGCGAACGCCGGTAAAACATGATAGAAAACACGCGGTCGTCCCGGACCTATGTGTTTTCTATGTCCGTATACTAGCACGTTCAGTCGACCGCACGCAAGCCCCCGACCCCTGACGTGCCGGATCCGCGACGGTTGGTCGCTCGACAGGCCGGGTAAGGTAGGGCCAGGAGGGTCGCGGCATGGAATGGGTGCGCTGGTCCGGGACGCTCATGATGGGCGTGGTCGCCGTGGTGCTGGGCTGCAACCCGGCCACGCCGCCCACAGTGCCCAATGAAAGCGAGTCGCCGGTGCGTCGCACGCGCTCGTCCACGGCGCCGAGCAAGGCACCGACCGCGCCCGCGCCCGCACCCACCGCGACCGCATCCGCGACCGCCCAGCCGACCACCTCGCCGACCGCCTCGATCAGCACGACGGTGCCCACTTCCGCGGCGCCGTCCGTCGCGCCGAGCGCCACGCCCAGCGCGGCGCCGACGTCGCTGGCGACGGCCAACCCGACCGTCGCGGCGCTCGGCTGCAAGCCGGCCGGCGCCGAGCTGCCGGTGGCCGCAGGCGAGGGCGGCACCAAGCCTGTCGTCGCCGCGGTATACGGGTACGGCGCGATCCAGGCCCTGAACGTCACGCGCGGGGCCTCCGTCGCGATCAAGGTCCCCGCGCCGGTCGACGTGGTGCTCACGGCCCACCCGGGCGCCGCCGCGGCGCGCATCACGGCCTACGAGGTCTCCTTCCTCGCTGGCCCGGCGGGCAGCACCACGGCCGTCGGCACGACCACGCGCATCATGGTCCCGGCCGTCGACCTGCCCGCAACCCCCGCGACCCACTTCGGCCGCCCCGTCGCCGTGCCGGTGGTGCTGCCCGTAGGCCAGCTCAAGGAGATCCTGGCGAACCCCGCGACGGCCCCAACGGCGCTCACGGCCGCGATCAAGTTCTTCGACGCGGCGGGCAACCCTGTCGTCGCGAAGACCCTCGAGCCGCTGATCGCCTCGCTCCCGCTGCCGCTCGGCGCCACGGCCGCGACGGCCGTCCTGCCGACCGCCGAAGCGTGCGCCGGGCCCTCGCCGATGCCGTTCGTGCCGGCGCCGCTGGTGGCAGGGGCCGGGGTCGACACGGCCGTGATGGAGTGGCGCGAGGTTTCGCCTGTCTCGGTGACCCGCTCGGCCGCCGGCGTGCTGTCCCAGACCAACGTTCGCATCGCGCTCGCGGCGCCCCCGGGCAGCACCGGTGCCCGCATCGATTCGTTCGAGGCCGCCTACCAGTACACGACCGAGGCCGACGTGAAGGCCAGCAAGCCGCCGACCCAGGGCGCGACCGCGGTCACCAACCTCACGCCGCCGGTGGTGGTGGCGGCCGGCGCCGCCGGAGCTTACGGCACGTCGGTGTTCGCGACGCTGCCCTTCGCCGATGCCAGCCTCACGGGCCTCAAGGGCGCGGAAGGCGTCGTCGTGGTCACCTTCACGTTCAAGAACAAGGAGACCGGGACGATCAACGGTGCGGACGGCAAGCCCGTGAAGGTGACGATCCCGATCCTCGTGGAGTGAGGCGCAGCGAGGCGTGAGGTGGCTTCAGGCCGTCTGGGCGCGGCTTTCCTTCGCCAGGTGAGCTTTCAAGTAACGGCTGGGCAACTCGCGGCCGAGGGCCTGGGCCATGAACTTGCTGGCCTCGACCACCTGCGCGAGGTCGACCCCCGTCGCGATGCCCATCTCGTCGAGCAGGTAGAGCAGATCCTCGGTCGCGATGTTGCCCGTCGCGCCCGGCGCGTATGGACAGCCGCCCATGCCGCCGGCCGAGCTGTCGTAGGTCGTCATGCCCATATCGAGCGCGGCGACCACGTTCGCCATGCCCATCCCGCGCGTGTCGTGGAAGTGCAGGGCGAGCTTCGGCTCCGCGATCCGCGCGAGCAGCATCTCGAGCAGGCGCTGGACCTTCACGGGCGTCGCCACGCCGATCGTGTCGCCCAGCGAGACCTGGTAGGCGCCCATCTCGAGCAGGCGCTCGGTCACCGCGAGCACCCGCGCGGGGTCGATCGGGCCCTCGTAGGGACAGCCCCAAACCGTCGAGACATAGGCGCGCACGGGCTTGCCGGCGGCCAGCGCCGCCTGCGTGACCTCGGCGTAGGAGGCCAGCGAGGCCTCGATGTCGCGGTTCGTGTTCTTGCGCGTGAACGACTCGCTGGCCGCGGCGAAGATCACCACCTCGTCGACGTTGGCCTCGAGCGCGGGCGCGAGGCCGCGCATGTTCGGCACGAGCGCGCTCATGGTGGTGCCCGGGCGCCGCTTGACGCGGGCCGCCACCTCGGCGGCGTCGGCGAGCTGCGGCACCCACTTGGGGTTCACGAACGAGGTGATCTCGATGTGCGCGAAGCCGGCCGCGCTCAGGCGGTCGATCAGGCCGACCTTGGCCTCGGTCGGCACGACCTCGGGCTCGCTCTGCAAGCCGTCGCGCGGGCCGACTTCGACGACCGTCACCTTTGACGGCAGCGCCTGGAACATCGGCGTCTGGCCTACTCGAGGACGATCAGCGGATCGCCTTCGTTCACGAAGTCGCCGGCGCCGACCTTGACCTCCTTGACCGTGCCTTCGGCCTCGGAGGGGATGAACATCTGCATCTTCATCGACTCGATGCAGACGACGTCCATGCCGTCGGAGACGGTGTCGCCGGGCTTCACGAGGATGTCGAGCACGGTGCCGGCCATATTGGCGTTGATGGTCTTGGACACGGGTTGTCTCCTGTCGGTGCCGGGATGAACTCCGGTTCGGGGCTATTTCGTGGTCGCGGCTTGCAGCCGCGCGTGGATGAAGGCGGTGCTGTGGCGCCCCTCGGCGAATTCCTGGTGTTCGAGGATCTCGATGAGCGCGGGCAGGTTGGTCTTGATGCCCTCGACGCGCGTGGCACGCACGGCGTCGAGCAGCTTCGCGATCGCCTCCGCGCGCGTGCCCGCGTGCACGACGATCTTCGCGAGCATCGGGTCGTAATGCGGCGTGACGAGCGTATCGGGCCCGATCCACGTGTCGATGCGGACGCCGGGCTGGTGCGGCCACTCCAGGGCCGTGATCTGCCCGGGCGAAGGCATGAACGTCTTGGGGTCCTCGGCGTAGAGGCGCGCCTCGATGGCGTGGCCGGTGCACGCGAGGTCCGCCTGCGTCCAGGAGAGCCGCTCGCCGGCGGCGACGCGGATCTGCTCGACCACCAGGTCGACGCCCGTGACGAGCTCGGTGACCGGGTGCTCGACCTGGATGCGCGTATTCATCTCGAGGAAGTAGAAGTGGTGATCCCGGTCGACGAGGAACTCGAAGGTGCCGGCGTTCGTATAGCCGATCGCCTTCGCCGCGGCGGCCGCGGCCTCGCCCATCCTGGCGCGCACCTCGTCCGGCAGCCGCGGCGCGGGCGCTTCCTCGATCACCTTCTGGTGGCGGCGCTGAACCGAACAGTCGCGCTCGAAGAGGTGCACGACGTTGCCGTGGTGGTCGGCCATCACCTGGATCTCGATGTGGCGCGGCTCGACGATCAGCTTCTCGACGTACATCGTGTCGTCGCCGAAGTAGGCCTTGGCGCGCGCGGTCGCCATCTTCCAGGCCTTTTCGAGCTCGGCGGGGTCATGCAGCGCCTGCATGCCGATGCCGCCGCCGCCGGCCGCGGCCTTGAGCATCACGGGGTAGCCCAGCTCGTCGGCGATGCGGCGCGCGTCCTCGAGGTCCTGCGCGCAGCCCTTCGAACCGGGCACCACGGGCAGGCCATGCTTGGCCATCGTCTCGCGGGCCTGGGTCTTCGAGCCCATCGCGGCGATGACCTCGGGCTTCGGCCCGACGAACACGAGGCCCGCTTCCGCGCAGCGGCGGGCGAACGCGGCGTTCTCGGACAGCAGGCCGTAGCCGGGGTGGACGGCGTCACAGCCAGTCTGGGCGGCGACCTCGAGCAGCTTGTCGACGTTGAGGTAGCTTTGCGGCACGGGCGGCGGGCCCACGAGCACGCTCTCGTCGGCCTGCAGGGCGTGCGGCGCCCTGGCGTCGGCCTCGGAGTGGACGGTGACGGCGGCGATGCCGAGCTTGCGGCACGCGGCCAGGACGCGCACGGCGATCTCGCCGCGGTTGGCGATCAGGATCTTCTTGAACACGGCGGCTCCAATGGCCGGGGCCCCCCAACCGCTGCTGCGCAGCGGCCCCGGCATAGCGGACTGGCCCGGCGCCATCGCGGGGCCGCGGCCGCGGCCATCTTACCATCCGGCCGGGTGGCACGCCAGGCGGGCCCAAAGGCCCCGGCCCGGCGCCGCTGGCTCACGAGGTGCCGGTGGTCAGGTACTGGAGGGGCTGGGTGATGGGCTGGCCGAAAGGTCGGGCGAGGGGCTGGCCGAGGGGTCGGGCGAAGGGCTGGCCGAGGGGTCGGGCGAAGGGCTGGCCGAGGGGTCGGGCGAGGGGCTGGCCGAGGGGTCGGGCGAGGGGTCGGGCGAGGGGCCGGGCGAAGGGCTGGGCGCGGCCGGCCCCGGCGGCATGACAGGCGGCCTGGCTGGCGACGTGATGCCGGTATCCGCCGCCGGCCCGCCCACTTTGCCGCCGACGTCGTTCGACACCTGGGAGCGGTCCGCCAGGTTCCCGGCACCGGCCGCCACCATGCTCGCGCCGCCGTCGTTTTTCAAGTTACCGGCCCCAGCGGCCACGATGCCGGCGCCGGCCCGCGTGCCCGTCAGGTTCCCTGCGCCGGCGGCCACGAGGCCGCCGCCTGTGATCGCGCGGTTGCCGGTCGCTCCGTTGGTGATGCTCCCGGCCTTGCCGCCGGTCCGCCGTTCAGCGTCCGCGCCGCCACCAGCTGTCGACACCGGAACGGTGCAACCCGCCAGCGCCACGGTAACCACACAAATCGCAAGGAGTGCCCGCACAGAATCGTCCCCCGATCAGACGTTTACTTGCTTCGTATACCCACCCGGGTTGCGCCTGAACCGGTGGTTCCAGCGAGGAACCTGGGCGCCGTGCGGTGCGTTGTCGACGTCGCCTCCTCACCTGTTCATTGTGCCCGCCCCCCATGCTTGACTGGACATAGCACCGGGTCAGTCCGACGAGGTTTTCGATGGCGCGCGCCGACCGTTCAGGCATGACGAAGGTCTTGCTGTTCATAGCGGGCTACGTCGTGGCGGCCCAGCTCGCCTTCCAGCTGGCCTACGTGAGCCCGATCGTCGCGCCGATCTGGCCTTCGACCGGCCTCGCGATCGCCTACCTGTTGCTCGCCGGCCGGCGGATGTGGCCCGCCGTGTTCGCCGCCGCGTTCCTGGCGAACTTGGGGTCCGGCCACGTGGGACCGGGGGTCGCGCTGGGCGTCGCCACCGGCAACACCCTCGAGGCCGTGCTGGCCGTCTACCTGATCCGGCGCTGGATCGGGCCGGGCAGTCCGCTCGCGCATCCCGGCGACGTGCTGCTGTACGTCCTGCTCGCAGGCCTGGTGGCGCCCGTGCCGAGCGCCACGCTGGGCGTCGTGAGCCTGTGTCTGGGCGGTTACGAGTCCTGGACGCACTTCGCCGGCCTCTGGATGGTCTGGTGGCAAGGCGACATGGGCGGGGCGATCGTCGTGGCGCCGGCCATCCTCGCCGTGGCGGAAGCGCCGAGGCCCCGCCCGGGCGCCGGGCGCATCGCGGAAGGGCTGCTGCTCGCGCTCGCCACGGCGTTCACGACCGTCCTCGCCTTCGGCCTCCTGCCGTTTCGCCGGTACCCGATCGAGTACCTGCCCCTGGCGCTGCTCGTGCTCGCGACGTTCAGGTTCGGGCGCGTGGGGGCGGCGATCGGGTCGCTGGTGGTGCTGTACGCCGCGGTCTGGGAGGCGGCGCTCGAAACGGTCTCGATGTCGGCCTGGCGCGCCAGCCAGGAGCTGCTCTTGCTGCAGCTCTATACCGAGGTCGTGGCGATCACGACGCTGCTGCTCGCGGCCGTCGTCACCGAGCGGGGCGAGTCGCAGCGCCAGCTGCGCGAAAGCAACGCGCGGCTGAGCGCCCAGATGGAGGCCGCGCTCGACGGCATCCTGACGATCGACGAGCACCGGCGGGTGATCGGCTTCAACAAGCGGTTCACAGAGCTCTGGGCGATTCCGGATGAGCTGATGCGGACCTTCTCCGACAACGCGTTGCTCGCATACGTGCGGCCGCTGCTCGTGGACTGGCCCGCCTTCATCGGGCGCATCGAATACCTGTACGCCCACCCGGAGGAGCGGAGCCGCGATGAGATCCACCTCGTCGACGGCCGCATCCTCGACCGTTGGTCGGCGCCCGTGGTGTCGCCGGATGGCCGCCATCACGGCCGCATCTGGTACTTCAGGGACGTCACCGAGCGCATCGCGCTGGAGGACGCGCTGCGCCGCCAGAACACCCGGTTGCAGGAGGTGGACCGGCTCAAGAGCAACCTCGTGAGTGCTGTGTCCCATGAGCTGCGCACGCCGCTCACCTCGATCGTGGGCTACGCCGAGTTCCTCGAGGACGAGCTGGCCGGGCCGCTGACGCCCGGTCAGGTCGAGCAGGTGCATATGATCCAGGCTGGCGCGCGCACGTTGCAACGGCTGGTGGACGACCTGCTGGATTTCGCGCGGATGGAGTCCGGTCAATTCCGCCTCGAGCGCGACGACGCGGACCTGGCTGCCAAGGTGGGCGAGGTCGTGGCGGCGGCACGGCCGATGGCGATCGAGGCCGGCGTCGAATTGAGCCTCGCGGCGCCGCCCACCGCCGTGACGGTGTCGATGGATGCACAGCGCATCGGGCAAGTGATCGCCAACCTCATCAACAACGCCTTGAAGTTCACGCCGGCCGGTGGGCGGGTGACGCTCACCGTGCGCGTCGAGGGCGGCGTCGCGCTGGTCGAGGTCGCAGATACCGGCGTGGGCATCGCCGCGGAGCACCTGCCCTTCTTGTTCGATCGGTTCTACCAGGTGGACGCCGGCCTCACGCGATCGAAGGGCGGCGCGGGCCTGGGGCTCGCGATCTGCCGGGCGATCGTGGAGGCGCATGGCGGTCAGGTCGGCGTCATCACGGAGCCTGGCAGCGGCAGCCGGTTCTACTTCACGCTACCGCTCGCGATGGCCCGGGCCGTCTAGGCGGTGGCGAAGGGCAGCGTGTAGGCCGCGTAGGCGACTTCCTTGCCCTTGTAGAACTGGTTCCAGAGCTTGGCGTCGCGATCGACGCCGATCCAGAGGTGGAAATCGCCAGCGGGGCCAGCCGCCCGGCTGGCCTCGACCACGGCTTCGATCTCGCCGTCCGGCGTGAACACGAAGACGTTCGAGGAGCTCGAGGCGTAGATCCGGCCGGTCGGATCGATCGTGACCTTCGAGATGCGCTCCGTCGCGAGATCCCAGGGCTGCCCGTCGTGTTCGAAGCGGCGGATCGAGCGCTTCAACTTGCCGTCCCAGCGGTAGTAGTCGACCCGGAACATCGGGGCGCCGCCCACCACGAAGCCGTCCTGGCCCGCGGCGACGCCGCCGGCACCGGTCTCCCAGAAGGGCTTGCCCTCCGGCGGGAGCTCGAATTGCTGGGTGCCGTCACGCAGCGAACGGTGGCTGACGAGCTGGCTGCCGTCCGGCGCGAACAAGTAGAAGCTGGGGGTGTTGCTCACGGTGAGCACCCGGCCATCGGGCGCGAGGCTGATCGCGCCATAGAAAAACGTGCCCAGCTCGTGATCGATGAGGAACTCGTCCTCCTCGCCCTCGCCATGACCGATGCCCGCGATGGTGATCACCTTGCGATCGCCCATCTCCTCCACCTTCGACTCGGGTCCGAGCACGTAGAGGTTGCCCTCGGCGTCCACGCCGTAGATGTCGCGGAGGTTGGCCACGGCCTCGTGGGTCACGTCGATCGTGGTGATCGGCGGCACGGGCAGCTGAATGTCGGGCCGACGCAGGTAGTAGGCGTCGGTCACGCCCTGCACGATGTTCTGGTGCTTGAAGGCCGCCTGCAGCAGGCCGGTCCACATGGGCTCGATGCGGGTCATACGCCCGCCTCCCCGACATGAGGGATGGGGGCCGTGACGGCGACCAGCGCGAGGATGACGAAGGTGAGACGGCGCATCGTTGCAGGCGAAAAGGGGGGCGGATTAACCCCGATCCTGGTCCAGTGTAGCAAGGAATCGCGCGGCTGGATACCCGGCAGCCCGGCGTCGCCTCCCTCGGCATCCGGCCTTGCGGTAGAATGACCTCTGCCCAGCCACCCGGAGAGGGGGAAGCCTCGATGAGCTCCACCGCGGACCGCTTCACCCCCGTCAGGCCGCTCGGCCCCTACCTGCTCCTGGTCCAGGATCAGGACGGGACGCCGCTCGTCCTCAAGCGGCTGGCCGACGACCGGCTGGGCGACCCCGACGCCCGCCACGAGTTCCGCCTGGAGGCCTGGCGCGTGGCGCAGCTGCGCGGACCGCGCGTGATGCGGCTGTATGCCGACGCGACCACGCTCGCCGAGCGACCCTTCTATACCATGGGCTACGCCGAGGGCCCGCCCGCGACCCTGGTCCAGCCGGGCGAGGCCGCCACGACCGTCCGACAGCTGCTCGAGGGGCTCCAGACGATCCACCACCGGGGCTGGGTGCACGCCGCGCTCGAGCCCGCCCACCTGCGCCGGACCGAGACCGGCCTCGTGCTGGTCGGCTACGGCAACCTCACCCCGATGGGGCAGCCGGCGCGGCACCCGGGCGTGCGCGGCTACCGCTCGCCCGAGCAGGAGGCCGGCATGGCGCTCGATGGCCGCGCGGATCTGTATGGGGTGGGCGCCCTCATTCACTATTGGCTGACGGGCGAAGGGCCCGGCGAGCTGGATCTGCTCGATCTGGTCGCCGATCCGCTCGCGGCGCTCGGCCGCCGCCTGCTGTCGCGCGATCCCGCCGATCGCCCAACGGGTGCCGCCGAAGCCCTCGCCGAGCTCGACGGCGTCCGCCACCCGGCCCTGAGAACCGATGCCGAGGTGGCCTGGCTGCAGCCGCCGATGTTGCGCCGCGGGCAGGCGCTCGCGCCGATCGAGCAGCTGCTCGACGCCCTCGGCCAGGGCCAGGGCGGCGCGCGGCGGCTCGAAGCCCCGGCCGGCTGGGGCAAGTCCGTCTTCCTCGACCGCGTGGCGGTGGTCGCGCGCGCAGCCGGCTGGCCGGTGGTGCGCCTGCGCGGCCTCGGCCACGCGGCCTGGCCGCTCGCGCCCTGGCGCGAGGCCCTCGGGGCGTTCGTGGCGATCGCCCAGGAGCGCCAGCCGGGCCTGGCGGACCGCTACCGCCTGCGGCTCGGTCCGCTCATGGCGCCGCCGCCCGCGCCAGGCCTGGACGACGACGGCCGGGGAGCCGCGGGCGTCGAAGGGCCGCTCGGCGGCGAGCTGATGCGGCGCCGGCTCGGCTCGGCGCTGGGAGAGCTGCTGGCGGCGCTCGCGGCGCCCGGGCTGGTGGTGTTGGCCGACGACTGGGACGAGGCCGACGAGGCCAGCCGCGAGCTGCTGAACGCCCTGGTGGCGCGGGTCGCGAACGAGCCTGTGCTCTGGCTCGCGGCGGGGCAGCCGGGCGAGGCGGGCGACCCTTCCTGGCCGGTCGTGGCGCTGCCGCCCTTCTCGGCGGACGAGACGCTGCGCCTCGTGCAGGCGATGCTGCCGCGCCCCGCGCAGGCCGCGGCCGTCCAGACGCTGGCCGCGGCGGCGGCCGGGCAGCCCTGGTTCGTGCGCACGGCGGTCGGCCTGTGGCGCGACGCCGGCGAGCTGCGCTGCGGCGCGACGCAGTGCGAACTGCCGGATCCCGAGACCTGGCCCGATACCGTCGGCGCCCTGGCCTGGCGACGCGGCAGCGCCCTCGACCAGGCGGCCTGGACCGTCGGCGGCGTGGCCGCCCTGGTCGGTCCGCGTGTGCGGCCGGCGGCGCTCGACGCCCTCGTGCCGGAGGGCGAGACGCTCGGCGCGGGCCTCGACGCGCTGCTGCGCGCAGGCGTGCTCACGCGGACGCCGGACGGCTACGCCTTCTCCCACCCGGAGTTCGCGGCGCTTTACGCCCAGGCCTTGCCGCCCGAGCGGCAGCTCGCGCTCCACCACCGCTTCGTCGAGGCGGCGCTGGCGGGCGAGCTCGCGGCCGACCCGCTCGAGGCCGCCCTGCACGCCGTGCGCGCGGAGTGGCCCGAGGCCGCGGCGCCGCTGGCGCTGGCGGCCGCGCGGCGCGTGCTCGCGCTGGGCGGCGTCGAGACCGCGCGCCTCGTGCTCGAGGAGGGCCTGGTCATGCTGGACGCCGAGCACGTCCTGCGCGGCGCGTTCCTCGCCACGCTCGGCGAGGCCCATCGTCAGGGCGGCGATCCGGCCCAGGCGCTGGTCTGCTTGCGGGAGGCCCGTGGCCGCTTGCCCGCCGGCCCCGAGCGGCCGGCCGCGGCGCTCGCGCTCGCGCGGGTGCTCGCCCGCCTGGGGCTCCATGAAGAGGCCGCGGGGGCCTGGCGCGAAGCCGCCGGCCACGCGCAGATCCTCGGCGAGATGGACCTGCTCGCCCTGGCGCTGGCAGGCCTGACCGAGTCGCAGCTCGCCCTCGGCCAGCTCGAAGACGCCGCCGCGAGCGGCGAGGCCGCGGTGGGGGCCGCGGCGGAGGCTGCACCTTTGCCCCGGGCGCTCGCGCTCGCGGCCTTCGGCGCGGTGCTGGCCCTCGGCGTGCGCGAGCGCCAGTCCGAGGGCGTGGCGCTGCTGCAGCAGGCCAGCGCCCTGTTCGAGTCCGAAGGCGATCGCCCGCGCCTGGTCCAGACCCTGCTCGCGCTCGGCGACGCGGAGCTGGCCCGCGGCGAGTTGCTCTTCGCCCGCGGCACGGCCGAGCGGGCGATCGGCCTCGCCGAGGACCTCGATGACGCGCAGGCGGCCGTCCAGGCCGGCATCCAGGCCGCGATCGTCACGCTCGCGATGGGCGACCCCGTGCGAGCGGGCGATCTCGCGGCCGACGCGCGCCGCCGCGCCGAGGCCCGCCACGACGCGGCCGGCGCCGCCGAGGCCCAGGCCTACGAGGGCCTGGCGCGCACGCTCGCCGGCGAGGCCGATGCCGGCATCGCGCTCGGCAACGAGGCGCTGCGCCGGCTACCCGCCTTGGCCTCGTCCGCCGCGACGGCACGCGTCTGGCTCGCCCACGCCGAGGCGCTGCTCGACCGGGCGCTCTACCCGGAAGCCGCCAACGCGCTGCACATCGCGGCGACCTCGGTGAAGGCCTCGAACCGCGCGGACCTGGCCGGCCGGCGGGCCTACCTGCTCGGCCTGTGGGCCGCGCGCACGGGCGATCGCGAGCGCGCCAGGCAGGAGCTGCGCGCCGTCCTGGCCCAGCCGAACCAGCACCTGGTCGCCCTCGCGGCCCTGCGCCTGGGCCAGCTCGCGATGGAGGCCGGCGCGCGCGCCGAGGCCGCGGGCTGGCTCGAGCAGGCGCGGCGCACCGCGCTCGCGCTGGGTGCCGAGAAGCTCGCGGGCGAGGCCGAGCGCGCGGAGAAGGCCCTGCATGCCGGCAGCGCCGCCGAGGACGACTCGCCGCAAGCCGCGGCCGCCCGGCTCGAGGTGTTGCTCGCCGAGGCCCGCGGCCTGTTGCCGCGCGTGACGGCACCCGCCGAGGAACTCGCCGAGCTGCGGGAGGCGTTGCGCAAGGCGCGGGCGCTGAACGTGATGTGGCCGAAGCTCTTCGCGGCCCGCACGCCCTCGGAGGCCGCCGAGGCCCTGGCCACCGCGACGTTCGAGGTGCTGCCGGGCGCCACGCGGGTCTTCGTGCTCGACCCGGGGCTCGAGCCCTGGGCCGCGCGCGGCCGCGCCGCGGGCGAGATCCCGTTCGCCGCGGGCCAGATCGACGCGAAGCTCTGCGAAGCGGCGATGGCCGAGCGCGAGGTGCGCAAGGCCGCTGGCGGGGCGCTGGCGGTGCCGCTCGCCGAAGGGCCGACGGCGCCCGTCTGGGGCGTGATGTACCTGGTGGGCGAGGGCCTCGGCGCGGGGAACACGCTCCTCGCCGTGGCCGACGCGGGCGCGCGAACGATCGGGCGGCTCGGCGGCTGACGAGCGGTGGTCGGCGCCGCACGGGTTTGGTTGTATCATGGGGCGATGCCCGATGAGACGCCGCAGGACTCCGACCGCACGGAGCGTCAGGATCAAGACCGTGAGCTCAAGAAGCTCCAGGTCGATCAGACCGCCCTGAAACAGCGGCTCGCGGAGCTCCGGGTACGTCTGGACGCTCTGGGCTCGCCCGCGGACCATCCGCCGAAGCGCGGGAGGTAAGCGCCTTTCGATTCAGTCGAGCCCGAGGCCGCCCACGATCGGCATCCTGTAAGGCTGGCCCTGCGCCGCCTTCACCACCGCCACCACCATCACGATGGTGGACCAGATGGTGAAGAGGCCCGCCACCACGCCGATGCCGATCGTCACCGGCCAGGCCATGTAAAGCCAGCGCGTGATCGACTCGGCCAGGATCGACGCGATGAACGAGCCGAAGAAGGCGACGACCAGCACCGTGCCGAAGACGGAGCCTGCCACCGTGAGGATCAGGTGGAACAGCATGGCCTGGACGGCCTGGTACCGCACGTAGTTCGACGGTTGGATCGCCGTGAAGTACACCCAGATGGCGAGTGGCAACACGAACGGCATGAACAGGAACGCGCCCGCGTGGGCGAAGGCGGCGGCCACGCGCTCCGACCCGTTGGTCGGCGCGAGCGCGTACTCGCGGCCGTAGCTGTGCATCGCCATCCCGCTATACGCCGAAGCCGCCCACGATGGGCATGCGGTAGGGCTCGCCCTTGAAGGCCTTCCACGTGGCCACAAGCTCGATCCAGAGGCCCCATACAGCCACGACCAGCCCGGCGAGGCCGAGCACCGCCGCGACCGGCCAGCCGATCAGGGCGGTGAGGGGCCCGAAGAGCAGGCCGAGCAGGGGAATCGCGCCCACGATCCAGGCCGCCGAGAAGAATACGCCGGCGATGCCGAGCAGCAGGCCGCCTCCCAGCGTGATGACGAGCTGGAAAAGCAGCGCCTGGATCGCGGTGCCGCGCACGTAGCGCGCGTTCGAGAACATTGGCGCGAGCAGGAGCACGATCACCGGCACGACGAGTGGCATCGCGAACAACATGGAGCCGTGGCTGACCACGCCGGCCAGGCGATCCGCGTCGGAGCCGGGGCCGCTGAGGCCCGCCGTTTCATAGGTGGTGCTGAGGTCGTAGCGCGACATGGTGGTCTCCAATTCAGGTCCCCCTCCTTTCTTCCCGCAGGCCGGGCTCCCGTCACCCGAACCCACACTTGGCCAAGTCTTAACCCAGGCTTGTCTCGCCGTTAAATCCGCATCGAACGGCGCGCGGTATCTTGATCATGGCGGCAATGGACGCCGAAACCCTGATTAACACCGGGTCCGCGGACCCGTTTGAGGTATCGAACTATGCAACCCCAAACCAAGCCCCAGTGGGACAACAGCTACCTGGGCGTGCTCGACTGGGCCACGCTCGCCTTCGTGTTCGGCGGCCGGCTGCGTTGAAGCCGGCGATCCGACGAAGCGGCCTCCCGATCGCGGGGGGCCGTTTCGCGCTTCAGGGGCTCGGCCTGCTGAATCAGCGGTCCAACCCGAGGAATTGATCGATCATGTCGAGCAGCGTGCGGCGGCGGTAGGGCTTGGTCACCACCTCGTCCATTCCGGCTGCGCGCATCGCCGCGACCTCCGTGACGCCGGCCAACGCCGTCACGCCGATGATCGGGACCTTCGCCCACTGCGCCGAGGCGCGCATCGCGCGTGCCACGCCCAGCCCATCGAGCTCGGGCATCAGGACGTCGAGCAGCACCAGGTCGAACATCTGCGCGGCGAGCAAGCTCAGGGCCTCTTCACCGTCGCCGGCGAGCGATACGTCGTGTCCGGCCGTGCGGCAGATCAACGCGGCCACGTCGCGGTTGGCCTCTTCGTCTTCCACAATCAGAATACGCGCCATCGTTTGATGTTACCACTCTGTGGCGCCCAAGTAGAGAATACCGATGTGAATTTCCGATATCTCAACTATGAAGATAGCATCGGGCCGGCAAATTCGAAGGGGTACGCCGCTATGCGGGACTTTCGCAAACAGACCCGCGGCGAACGGACCGCCCTGGCAGCCAAGCTCCGCGAGGCCCGAGAGGCGACCGGGCTGTCGCAACGCGACGTGGCGGCCGCCCTCGGCGCCACCCAGAGCATGGTTTCGGACCTCGAGAGCGGCCGGCGCCGGCTGGACATGGCCGAGCTCAAGGCCATCGCGGCTCTCTACGACAGGGAAATGGCCTGGTTCATCGTGTGAACCAGGCCATTCGCAGTTAGAAGTAAAGCTCCTCAGGAACCCGGACCAGGTGGTTGTAGTCCTTGAGATACTGTTCGGGAATCTTGAGGTAATCGAGGATCGAGGCCTTCGGGCTCAGCTCGACGAGCCAGCCGCCGCCGTAGATGCCCTTGACCACCGGCAGGCCCTCGTTGAGATCGACGAAGGGCGACGAGCGCTTCTCCTTCTTCATCTGCTCCGGGTCGAATTGCTTCGAAACCCAGACGTAGTAGACGACGTCGAACTTGTTCTGGGCGATCAGGAGCGCTTGCTCCTTGTACTCCTTGAGGGAGCCGGTCTCGTCGGGCGGCAGGGTACGCTTCCACCACTCGTAGTGCTCGTCCGGGTTCACGCTCGGATCCCAGCCCCACGGCGTCTCAGCCGTGTTCACGGGGTAGCCGAACATGCGGCCCTGGAGCTCGCGCACCATCTGCTTGCGGTTGCCGCCGTAGCCGAAGTTCTGGAGGATCGTGAGGAACTTGTCGACGTCGTCTTCCTCGCCGGGCCCCGCGGGCGCCTTGGCGCCGGGCGTCGCGGTGGGCTTGGGCAGGGGCTTGAGGCCGCCGCCGGGCGCTGCGGGCTCTTCCTTGGGCGCCGGCTTCTCCTCGTCTTCGAGGCCGTGCATGGTGGTGCCGGGCAGCGGCGCGCGCAGGTTGCGGACCTGTGGGCGCGGCTGGAAGCGCACCGCATAGCCCGTGCGCTTGGCACCGAGCACGTCCGCGCGCACGCCAGGCGCGAGCCCACGCGGCGCCTGGCCGCAGCCCGACGCGACGAGCGCGCCGATCAGGGCGAAGGTCGCCCCGAGGCCCGTGAACTGGCGGAAGATGCGGGTCATGCGCGGGTTCCTCGACTGGGGGGGGGCCCCCATCGCGCCTGGAGCCGGGTTGGAGCCTCAGGCGCTTTAAACTGCATCCAGACCGGAGGTAACCCGGTCTTAACGGATATATAGGAACCTGGGCGACGGATCTTGCCTCCCGCGTGAAAATGCCCGAAAGCCTTACCGGGCCTGACCGCCTTCGAAGACCGGGGTCGGATCCAGGGCGCGGATGCCGGTGAATTCCACCCGCACGTCGCCGCCGAACCCCGGGCGCTCGAGGCGCTCGGTGAAGGTCACGGGGCGGTGCGCCACCTTGGAGGCGGTGAAGCGGATCGGCACTTCCGCCGGGCACTTGAGCTCGAAGCGGCCGCCTCGCGCCACGGCCATCTGGCTGAACGGGTAGCGCACGTTCTCGGATTCCGCCTTGATGATCGCCCCGTCGAGCGGGCGGCCCATCGAGTCTTCCACGCGACCTTCCACCCGCACGGTGGGCGGGCCAGCCGGATCGGGCGGCGGCGGCACGTCGCGGCGCAAGGCATAGGCACCCGTGAAGTCCATGCGCCACTCGCCGGCCGGCGTCGCCGCCCGGGTGACGGACTTGTAGCCGTCCGCGATCACCGTGACGCGCGCCTGTTGGCCGCGCGAGAGCTTCTCGACGCGGTACTCGCCGTGGGCGTTGGTGCGCGCGTTGCCGAGCGGGATGCCCCAGCCCGATTCCGCGAAGACCATGGCGTTGGGGATCCGGGCGCCACTTTCGTCGGTGACCCGGCCGAAGATCGCGGCGCCCTTTTCGGGCGCGGTCGACGGCGCGCCGGAGGGGCCGGGCGAGGGGCCCGGGCCGTTCGAGGGGATCGGGTCCGGGCCGGGGCCGGGCAGCGGCTCGACGCCGCCCGGGCGAGGGTAGAGGCCGATCGTCTTCGCGGCGCCCACGCCGGACACGATCACCACCGTCGTCGTCATCGAAAGGAACGCGGGGTGCTCGACGGTGAGGTCGTACATGTCGGGCTTGAGCAGCAGACGCACCTGGCCACCGGCACCCGTGCGCTTGGACAGGTAGTCGGCCGCGACCGTGGCCCCCACGATCGCCTGACCCGAGCGCGCGTCCACGACCCGCACGAGCAGTTCAGCCTGCTGCGAGAAGGTGCCGCAGCCCGTCGCGGCGCCGGCCATCACGACGATGGCGGCGAGCGGGGCGGCAAATTGGCGGGGGGACTGGAACAAAGGGATTCTCCGTTAAGAGGAGATTGTCATGGACCATTATAGGTTAATAAACTACCAATTGTGCGTTAAGCTTAGCTTAAGCTGGTCGATCAGCCGCCGGCGCGGCGATCGCGGGCCCGATCGCGGGTACCATGCGGGCGCCCGTCTCCGAGGAGCCCCGCCCGATGCCCGACGCCAGCCTCGCCGCCCTCCTCGCCTACATCGGCGCTTCGCCGCTCGGCTGGGGCCTCACGGCCCTGCTCGCGATCGGGAGCGCGTTGCTGGTCGTGGTGGTGGTGGGCCCGCTGGCGCTGCTCATCGTCGGCCCGCTCCTCGTGAAGCGCTCGCTCAAGCCGCTCGTGTCGGCGGAAATCGAGCCCGATCCGATCGACCCGCCGGCGGACGTGCGCCTTCACTTCGAGGCCGCGACGGCCGCGTTCGCGAAGGTGGGCTTCAAGCCGGCGGGCCGCTACCTCGTGCGCACCGAACTGGGCGGCAACCAGGCCAGGATGCTGCTCTTCCGCGGTGCGAACGGCGCGTCGCTCGGCTACGCCGCCGCGCTGCCGCGCGCGGCCGATCACCTGCTCTATTGCGAGATCGGCACGTCGTTCGAGGATGGCACGAGCGTGACGGTCGGCAACGCGTCCGCGATCGGCCCCTTCAAGCCAATGCCGGGATCGGTGACGCTGCAGCTCCCCCAGATCGCGGAGGCCCATGCGCTCTGGGACATCCACCGCGCCGTCGTCGGCGCCCGCAAGGCGGGCCTGCGCGCGAAGCGCGTGGGCGCAGGCGAGGAGGTCGCGGCGGTCGGCGAGGGTGTGGGCCGCAGCGCGGCGTACCAGGTGCAGTGCGGCTTCCTGACTCGCGAGGCGGGCGGCCGCTTCTACGCCCTCACCTGGCTGGGCGCGTTCCGCTTCACCTGGCTGTCGGTGCCCCCGTTCGGGCCGTTGCGCGAGAAGCTGATCCGCCGGCGCGACGCGGCGCTGATGGCGGAGCTCGGCGCGACGCGGGTGGTGGCAGCCTGACGGCCCTCACAGCCCCGGTAGGACCGGCCGAGGGTCGCGGATTTGCCAAGTTGTTCCGCGACTTCGGCCGATGACGGGGTGCGCCCGCCGGAGCGACGATGCTCTCTGGACAGACCCCAGAGGCATGGAGGAAGCGAGCGTATGGATACCGCCCGTATCAGAAACGTCGCGGTGATCGGGCCGCACGGCGTCGGCAAGACCACCCTGATCGAAGCCCTGCTCTACGACATGGGCGCGATCCCCGCGCGCGGTGGACCGAATGCGCTCGAGGACGACGCCGAGGTGCTCCGCCGAGGCATGAGCCTCGGCCTGAACGTGGCCTACGGCACCTGGCGGGATACCACGATCAACCTGATCGACGCCCCCGGCCACAACGACTACGCTTTCGACGCCCGCCTGGCGCTGGCCGCGGCCGACGCGGCGCTGATCGTCGTGAGCGCGGCTCGCGGCGTCGACGCCAACGTGCGCAAGGCCTACCAGGCGGCGAAGGCCGCCGGGCTGCCGATCATGATCTACGTGAACGCGATCGATGCCGACGGCGCGCGCGACTACCCGGAGCTGATCGCCGAGATCCGCGCCGAGCTCGACGCCCACGCGATCCCGCTCGAGCTGCCGATCAAGCAAGGCAAGACCTTCGCAGGCGAGGTCGATCTCGTCGGCCAACGCGCCTTCTACTTCGCGCCCGACTCGGGCGTCGTCACGCGTGAAGAGGCCGCGCCGGCGGAGCTGCGCGAGCAGGTCGCGCGCTACCACACGGAGCTGGTCGAGGCGGTCGCGGAGCTGCATGATGATCTGCTCGCGCGCTACCTCGACGGCGAGGAGCCGCCCCCCGCCGAGCTGATCGCGGACCTCCATGCCGACCTCGACGCCGGCAAGCTCACGCCGATCCTGTGCGGCTCGGCCACCGCCAACATCGCGATCCGGCCGCTGCTCGACGCGATCGTGGATCTCATGCCGTCGCCGCTCGAGCGGTCCTATGCCGATCTCACGGACGCGTCGACGGGGGAGAGCCTGCCGCTCGAGCCGCACGCGGGCCAGCCGCTGATCGCGCCGGTCTTCAAGACCGTGGCCGATCCGTACATGGGCAAGATCAGCGTCTTCCGCGTGCTGCGCGGCACGATCGAGGCCGACAGCCATGTGGCCGCCGCGGGCCGCGGCGGCACGGAGCGCGTGGGCCGGCTCTACAAGCTGATCGGCCGCAGGGCGACGCCGGTCGAGCGCCTGGGGCCGGGCGAGATCGGCGCGATCGCCAAGCTCAAGGACGCCCGCACCGGCGACACCCTGGTGGCGGGCGGCCAGCACCCGCGTCCGCTGACCTACCCGATGCCGGCGCCGGCGCCCGCGATCTGGTCGGTGGCGATCGCGCCGAGCGCGCGCGCCGACGAGGCCAAGCTCGCCACGGCGATCGGCCGCCTGCGCGAGGAGGACCCGGCGCTCGCGATCACGGTCGAGCCGCGCACCCACCGCACGGTGGTGGCCGGTCAGGGTCCGACGCACCTCGACGTGGCGCTCATGCGCCTGCGCGAGCGCTACAACGTCTCGATCGCGACCTCGGATCCCGAGATCCCCTACCGCGAGACCGTGCGCGGCGAGGCCTCGGGCCAGGGCCGCCACAAGAAACAGACCGGCGGCCGCGGCCAGTACGGCGACGTGTGGCTCAAGATCGAGCCGTTGCCGCGGGGGACGGGCTTCGAGTTCGTCGACGCGGTGGTGGGCGGCTCGGTGCCACGGGGCTACATCCCGGCCGTCGAGAAAGGCGTGCGCGAGATCCTCGAGCAAGGCCTGATGGCGGGCTTCCCGATCGTGGACGTACGCGTCACGCTCTACGACGGCTCGAGCCACTCCGTCGACAGCTCCGAGATGGCCTTCAAGACGGCCGCTCACCTCGCGATGCGCAAGATCTTCGACGAAGCCAGGCCCGTGCTGCTCGAGCCGATTATGGACGTAACGCTCGACGTCCCGATCGACGACGTGGGCGACGCGCTCGCCGACCTCAACACGCGGCGCGGCCACGTGGAGGGCGTCGAGGGCGGCACGATCCGTGCCTCGATCCCGCTCGCGGAGCTCGTGGCGCTGCGCACGGCGGTGCAGACGCACACGCGCGGCCAGGGCCAGGTGGACGCCACCTTGCGGGGCTACGCCGAGGTGCCGCCGACGCTGCAAGACCGCCTGCTCGCGATCATGCGGGAACAGGCGGCTTAGCGATCCGGACGTTCAGCGAGGCGGTGGCCGAAGGAGCTCAGGCTTACTTCGGCCACTGCTTCTGCACGGCCACGTCGTCGACGACGGCGTGCGAGCAGTAACCTTTGGGGATCTCGGCGCCGAAGCCGAGCGCCACGATGCCCGTCAGGTCGGTGTTGGTGATCGGCTTGCCGTTCCCGTCGAGCACGAACTGGCGCGGCGGGAACTGCGGCGCGGGGGCGGCCCCGCCGCCCGTGCCGGGGCTCGGCTCGTTGCCCGCGGCGGCGGCCCCGGGCTCGGTCAGCTTGGTGGATTCGGCCCAGGCCCAGCGCACGTCGGCCGCGAAGTCTCGCTCGACGCCGGCGAGCTGGATCTGGTTGAGCGCGGCCTCCCCGCAGGGCTGGCCGAGGCCCTGGCCGGTGGCCAGGCACACGATGCGCATCGGGATCAGATCGTCGCCCGACCCGATCTGGCCGCCCAGCACGGTGCCGGGCGTGTAGTAGTTGGTCCAGGCGTAGCCCAGCGCCTTCTGGCCGAGGCGCTTCGACTTGAACACGAACGCGACTTCGGCGTAGATGGCCGGCTCGCTGGTGACGGCGCCGTTGTTGCCCCACTTGAAGAAGACCTTCACCTGCTCGGCGAGCTGCTTGTCTTCCTTCTCGCCGCGCTCGAAGGCGCCGTCTTCGCTCACGTCCTCGGTGAGGAGCAGGCCCTTGCGGGGCTTGGGTCGGTTCTGCGCCAGGATCTCGAGCACGGTCGAGCCGGCCTTCGAGGCCTTCACGGGCGTGAACTCGAGCGAATCGAAGAACGGGTGGTTGACCGGCCCGTAGTGGTCGTAGTCGTTCTCGATCGAATCGAAGTCTTCCAGGCGGATCGGGTCTTCCCACACGCTGCGCGCGGCGAGTGCGCCACGGGCCTTGGCGGCGGCGATGCCGGGGTGCTGGGTCGCGGCGCCGCAGCCGGCGGCGGCGACGCCCACCAGGGCGACGCAGGTCAACGAAAGCAGGGCGCGAACGGGACGCATGGCGATCTCCTACGGGGGTGACGTTAGTTCCAGAACGCGCCGGGGATGGGCAGGAAGTTCCGCCAGTCGTCGACCCGGAAGAAGCCGAAGTCGTCGATCTGGCCGTCGGCCCGGTAGGACACGAAGAGCTGGGTGCGGTTCAGGCGCTTGTACATGACGAGCTCGGCGTCGCTGCCTGTGTCGTTGTAGCGATCGCGCAGGATGTCGCGGTAGAGCGCGCGGCGGCCGACGTAATACGAGATGCCCTGGTAGCGCGCAGCCAGCGCCAGGCCCTCGGCCTTCCACTGCTCGTAGCTGATCGGGTTCGGGAACTCGCGGGCACGCGCCTCGTAGGTCAGGCCGAGGCCGGGGCCGTCCACCCAGTGGAAACGCTCCTGCGGCACGCGGTTGACGACGGCGACCTGCATGCGCACGTTCTGGACTTCGCGGGCGCCGGGATCGTAGCCGAACTTGCCGAGCAAATCGACGAACTCCGACATGTCCTCGCCGGGGTTGCCGCCGCCGCCCGCGGGGCCCTTGAACGCGGGCGTCGCGGTGGGCTTGGGCAGCGGGCGCAGGCCGCCGGCCGGGCGAGCGCCGGTGCTGGGCTTGCCGGGAGCGGTGCCCCCGGTGCCGGGCTTGCCGGGGATGAAGCCGCCGCCGCCGGGCAGGGGCATGGGGTCGTCCCAGCCCGGATCTTCGCCGGGGTCGTCCTCTCCGGGCACGCCCGCGGTCTTGTCGTCCGACGGGGCGAGCGGGTTCACGGACGTCCGGCCACAGCCGCTGAGCAGCAAGCTCGACGCGATCAGGGTCGCGCCGACGATGGCGATGGTGCTGCGGACCTTGGAACGAAGCATGCGGGACCTCCGGCTCATTTGGGCTTGCAGATTTATCGGGGTCGCCACTTCATTACTTACCTAACACCACGTTAAGATACAGTAAAATAACAGGCCCGGCAGGCAGCCCCCTCGCCGCTGTATGATGGGGGCGCCTCCCCTGGAACCCACGCATGCCACCTTTTTCCGCCCGCCTGCGGGCGGCGACCCTCGTGATCGCAGGCCTCCTGCCCCTGTGGACGCTGCTGCCCGGATACCTGCTCGGTATCCGGTTGTTGAGCCAGGTCGGCCCCTGGCGCACGCTCGGCACGTTCGTGATCGCTGCCCTGGCGATCGCCGTGGCGGCCCCGATCGCGGGCGCTCTGGCGGTGTCGGCCGGCCTCGACGCCGCGCGGGGGGGCCTCGCGCGCCTGGGCCGCACGGCCTTTTTCGCGGGGGCGATCGCGAACGTCCTGGCCGTCGGCCTCGCGATCTATCATCGCGCCCCGGGTGCCGCGCCGACGTCGAAGAAGGTCATCGCGGCGATCGTCCTGGTGGGCCTCGTCGGCGCTTTCGCCCGCTACGCCGAGGCGGAACAGCGCTTCGTGGGCCGCACCTTGCAGGCGCTCGGCCTCGGGATCCTGGCGGCGTTGCTGCTCACAACGCCCGCCGTGGTCTGGCGGGCGTCGGCCGATCAGGTCCGCGTGCCGGCCGCGGTCGCGCCGGCAGCGGCCGAGCTCCTGCCCGGGGCGCCCCGCCGCGTCGTGCTCTTCTCGTTCGACGGCCTGCGCGCGCGCAGCACCTCCCAGGCCGCGGCCGGGCGGACGCCCGCGCTCGCGGCGTTGGCCGCGCGCGGCACCTGGTTCGGCGAATGCCGGGCCGCGAGCGATCGCACGCTGTGCAGCATGGGCAGCGTGCTCACGGGCCTCGCGGCCGACGATCTCTTTCCGACCGCGGGCAACCGCACGGGGTTCTTGCGCCAGGGCGCCGCGACGGGGCTCGCGGGCCACCTGGCACAGGCCGGCTACAAGTCGTTCTACACCACGATGCTGCTCGGGCCGGAGCAACTGGGTCTCGGGCCGGAGTTCGTGGCCGGCTGGACGACGGCGCTGATCTACCCGGTGGGCAACGAGCTGAACGGGCCGGGCTTCGTGCCCTGGCGCGAGAGCCTGGGGTGGCTGGGCGTGCGGTTCGCGCGCCTCGGCACGCCCCAGCTGAATTTGCACCAGGGGCCGAAGACCGTGTCGGCCGTGGTGGACGCGGCGATCACGACCCTCGCGCGGGAGGCCGCCCCCACCTTCCTGTGGGTGCATGTAGGCGCGCCCCACGCGCCGATGCACCAGGTCCCCGCGAGCGGGCCGCCGGTCCCCCAGGCGTCGCCCGTGGTGACGTTCAAGCAGATCGGCGAGGCCGACGCGGCGGCGCTCGCGGCATACGAGGCCACCTACGAGTCCTACGTGCGCTTCGCCGACGCCGAGCTCGGTCGCTTCGTGCGGGCGCTCCAGGCGGCCGGGCTCTTCGAGGACACCATGTTGGTGGTCCTCGCCGATCATGGCGAGGAGTTCGCCGTCGGCCACAAGTCCCACGGGGACGGCTACCTCGGCGAGGACGTCGCGCATGTGCCCCTGGTGGTGAGGTATCCGCGCCAGACGCGCGCCGAGCGGGTCGACCGCCTGGTCGGCCACATCGACGTGGTGCCGACGATCCTCGCCGAGGTCTACCGGCACCCGCCGGCCGGGCTGCCGGGCCGTGCGCTTCGCACGCCGCCGCCGGCCGATCGGGCGCTGACGGCCTGGGGCCTCGCCCGCCGTTACCAGACGACCGTTTCCAGCGGGGAGTCGCTCGCCGCCTGGCGCCTGCCGTACAAGTACGTTGTAGGGTCCCCGGGCGACCACGAGGCGCTCTTCGACCTCCGGCGCGATCCGCGCGAGCGGCACGACGTGAAGGCGGCGCATCCGGAGGTCCTGGCTGAGCTGCGCGCCCATGTGCGCGCCGAGGTGGCGGACTGACCCGCGGGGCTTGAATCGCCGTTGCCACTTGACGTGCCATCGGCTTGCCGCTAAATTTAGGTTTGCCTAAAACTTTTCGTCGGTCCGCCATAAGGCGGATTGTGCGTCGCCTACAGGACGAACCATGATCTCCGTGACTCTCGGCGGGACCAGCGCCCGCCTCCTCGCCGCCAGCGCCGCCGCGATCGCCGTGTCCGCTGCGCCGGCCTGGGCCGCAAGCATCGTCCTCGTAGAGGCCCGCGACGGGCTCGGCCGCCCGATCGCCGGCGCGACGGCGACGCTCGAGGACGCCGCCGGCCGGGCCGTCGCGTCCGCGCGCACCGACGCGGCGGGCCGCGCCTCGCTGGCGGCCCCGGCGGACGGCACCTTCCTCGTGAAGGTCGAGGCCGGCGGCTTCCGGCCCGGCACGGCGATCGCCGTGCTCCCGCGCGCGGAGGCCGTCGCCGTGACGTTGGCGGCCGTCGAGGCCCTCGAGCTGAAGCTCCAGGCCGCGCGCCTCGACCGGGCCCGCAACGCGCTGTCGCCCGAGACGGGCAGCTCGACCTACCGGCTCGATCGCCAGGCGATCAAGCAGCTGCCGCGCGGCGAGAACGCGCCGCTCAGCCAGGTGCTGCTGCAGGCGCCGGGCGTCGCCCAGGGCACCTACGGCCAGCTCTTCGTGCGCGGCGACCATGCCAACCTCCAGTACCGCCTGAACGGCGTGATCATCCCGGAAGGCATCACGGGCTTCGGCTCGACGCTCGACACCCGCTTCGTCGATCGCGTCGACTTCCTCACCGGCGCCCTGCCGGCGCAGTACGGCTACCGGACGACCGGCGTCGTGAACCTCGAGACCAAGCGCGGCGCGCGCATGCCCGGCGGGCGGCTCGGCTTCCAGGCCGGCACCAACGGCAACCTCGAGCCGAGCGCCCAGTGGGGCGGCTCGGCCGGCGCGACGGACTGGTACGCGGTGGCGACCGGCCTGCGCAGCGACCTCGGGGTCGACGCGTACACGGCCGACCAGCCGAACCTCCACAACCGCACCCAGCAAGGCAAGGGCTTCGTCTATGCCTCGACGCTGCTCGACCCCACGACGCGGGCGAGCGCGATCGCGGGCTCGGCCGTGCAGCACTACCAGGTGCCCAACGTCCCCGGCCAGACGCCGGCCTTCAGGCTCGCCGGCACGCCGCCCAAGCCCTCCGCCGAGCTCGACGCGGCGTTCCAGCCCACCAACCACTACGCGGTCGCGGCGCTGCAGGGCATCAGCGGCGGGCTGGACTGGCAGGTGGCCACCTTCGCGCGGCGCAGCACGCTGGCCTACCTGCCCGATTCGGTGGGCGACCTGCAATACGGCGGCGTGGAGGCGAACGTCTTCCGCGGCTCGACGCTGGGCGGCCTGCAGGCCGACGCCGGCTGGCCGCTCGGCGCGGACCACACGGTGCGCTTCGGCACGTTCCTGGCCGCGGACTCGGCGGTCACGCAGAATCGATCGCGGGTCTTTCCGGTCGACGCGTCGGGCGGCCAGGCCGGCGACACGCCGATCGCGATCCACGACGACAACGCCGTCCAGGCCTACCTGGGCGGGCTCTACGTCCAGGACGAGTGGCGGCCGCTCGCGCCGCTCACCGTGAACTACGGCCTGCGCTACGACCGCGTCGCCGGCTTCCTCGACACGGATCAGCTGGGCCCGCGGCTCGGCCTGGTCTGGGAGGCCGGCCCGGCCACCACCCTGCACGCAGGCTACGCCCGCTACTTCACGCCGCCGACCACGGAGCTGATTCCCTTCGCGAGCCTCGAGAAGTTCCGCGGCACCACCAACGCCGTGGCGACGGAGGTGAGCGCCACCGTGGTGCCCGAGCGCGCGCACTACGTCGACGTCGGCGTGTTGCAAAAGCTGACGCCCGAGGCGGCGGTGGGCCTCGACGGCTACCTCAAGGAGGTGGACGACCTCCAGGACGAGGGCCAGTTCGGCCGGGCGCCCGTCTATTCGACCTACAACTACGCGCGCGGTCGGATCATGGGGCTCGAGCTGACAACTTCTTACAAGCGCGACGATCTCTCGCTCTACGCCAACGCGGCGCTCTCGCGCGCGACGGGGCGCGGCTTGCGCTCGGGCCAGTTCAACTTCGCCCCCGTGGAAATCGCCTTCATCGCCGCCAACGACGTGGTGTTCGACCATGATCAGCTGTTTTCGGCCTCGGGCGGCATCAGCAAGGCCTTCTTCGGCACGACGGTCGGCGCGAATGCGCTCTACGGCTCGGGCCTGCCGCGTGGCTTCATGAACGCCGAGCGGCTGCCCGCCTATCTGCAGCTCGACCTCACGGCTTCGCGCGAGCTGGCGCTGCCATGGATCGGCCCGATCGACGCCCAGGCGACCGTCGTCAACGCGCTCGACGCGGTCTACCTGCTGCGCGACGGCTCCGGCATCGGCATCGAGGCGCCACAATACGGCCCACGGCGGGCGCTCTACGTCGGCGTCTCGCGGACGTTTTAGGGGAGGGTCGGTCATGGACATGTTCGGTGAAGCGGGCGCGGCCCTGGTGAAGGGTGGCTGGGCGGTGGTCCCGCTGCTCGTCATGGCGATCGCCGCGACGGCGCTGATCCTCGACAAGCTGCTGCTCTACGCCCGCGCCGTCCGCACGCCGGCGGATCTCCTCGCGCGCGTCGCCGACCCGGCGGCCGACCATGAGGACCTCGAGCGGGCGATCGCCGCGCTCGGCCCGCGCCACCTCGTGGGCGGCTTCCTCGCGGCGATCCTCGCGCACCGCGAGCGCCCCACCTGGTGGATCGAGTCGCGCGCGGGCGACGCCGCCCGGCGTGTCGAGGACGCGCTCGGGCGCGGGCTGTGGGTGCTCGAGACGGTCGTCACGGCCGCGCCGCTGCTCGGGCTGCTCGGCACGATCATCGGCATGATGCGCAGCTTCCGGCTGATGGGCGACAGCGGCCCGTTCGATCCGGCCGGCGTCACCGCCGGCGTCGCGGAGGCCCTGATCGCGACGGCGCTCGGCCTGCTGGTCGCGCTCGTCGCCCTGTTCGGCTTCAACTGGCTCGCCCGCCTGCAGGCGCGCACGATGGACGGGCTGGAGCGGTTGGGCACTGCGCTCGTCGACCGCCTGCGCCTGGCGGCCGAGGAGGCCGCGCGGCCCTCGGCCGGCCGGCCGGGCGGGAGCGTGACGGCGAGCGCCGGGCGATGAAGCTGCCGCGCGCGCGCCGGCCGGTTCGGGGCCGCATCGAGATCATCCCGATGATCGACGTGATGTTCTTCCTGCTCGCGACTTTCATGCTGGCGTCGCTCTCCATGCAGCGCCTCGCGGGGCTGCCGATCGACCTGCCGCGCGGCGATGCCCCCACGCAAGGCGCGGATCGCCGGCCGCTCACGCTGACGGTCACGCACGACGGGCGGCTGCTCGTCGACGACGCCGTGGTGCCGGCCGGGCAGCTCGCGGCGGTGCTGCGGCCGCGCCTGGCGGGCGCGAACACGCGCCTGGTGGTCAACGCCGACGCCCGCGCACCGCACGGGACGGTCGCCGAGGCGATGCTCGTCGCGCGCGAGGCGGGCGCCGAGCGCCTCGTCATCGCGATCCGCCGTGATGGGCGCTGAGCGGGGCGTCGGACAGGGCGCAGGGCCTGACGCAGGACCGGGTGTCGCGCCAGGCGTGCCCGCGTGGGCGCGCATCGGCGCGGAGGTGGCGATCGCCGCGGCGCTCTGGGCCGGCGTGCTCGTGGGGGCCATGCGCGTGGTGGCCGTGTCGGCGCCGGCGCCGCCGCCGCCGTTGACGGTCGAGGTGGCGGTCGCGCCGCCGACGCCGCCCCCGGTCGTGACGCCGCCGCCCGCAAGAACACCGCCAGCCGCGATCAAGCCGCCGCCGGCCAGGCCGGTGGCAGTCCCCGCGCGGCCCGTGGCGCGCCCGCGGCCGGCCAACCGCCTCCCGCGAGCCC
>JAKFEW010000077.1:0-20865 GCA_036675505.1 Candidatus Sericytochromatia bacterium | reverse complement strand
CGGCGACCGGGAGGGGCGGCGGGACCGGCGGCGATCGCCGCGGCCGCCCCACGCGCGCCGCGGCCTCGACGAGCAGCGCGGGCGGCTTCCAGCGAGGGTTCGAGGTGCGCAGCGCCGCGAGCAGCGCACGAAGGTCGTGGTGGCGCCCTTCGTGGTACAGCCGCCAGAGCGGCCGCTCGTCGACGCGATCCGCCTCCGCGGGCGGGTAGGGCGCCGGCAGCGGCGTCCCGACGGGGGCGAACACCGCGCGGGGGCTGGGCGCCGCGGCGATGGCGGGACCGGGCCCGGCCAGCAGGCCGTCGACCAGGGCGGCGACCAGGCCGGCGATCAGGAGCGAACGGGCGTGGCTCATCGTGGCTTCCCTTGCTTGCGCGCGAGCCCGGCGAGCAGGCGCAGGCTGGCGTCGTAGTAGTCGGTGCCGATGTCCGCGGCTTCCGGCGCGGTCGGCGCGGTCGGCGGGGGCTCGGGGTACGCGCGCGCGGCCTCTACGATTGCCCGCGCGCCGCTTCCCAGCGGGAACGAGGCGACGGCGGTGCCGTCGAGCGCGGCCCACGCCGGGATCGCATCGAGCGGGAACCGAGCCCAGTACGCGCGGATCGGTGCGACCAGGTCGGCGGGACGCCCGCCCCACATCACGTACAGCGGGATGCGGACGGCGTCGAAGCCGAAGCGCGCCGGGAAGCCGGGCGCCGGGCGCGGCGGTGCGGCGAGCTGGAGCCAGTCGGGTGGCAGGCCGTGCGGACCGAAGCGGGCCTCGCGCAGCAGCGCCTCGCCGGCGTCGGCCAGCCGGCGCCACTCGGGCCGCCCGGAGGCCTCGCCCAGCTCGTCGAAGGCCGGGAAGACCCAGTAGGACGGGTTCACCACGTCACCCTCGGCGTGCTCGAAGCCGGCCGCCCCCGGCAGCATCCAGGTGCGATCGCCCCGGGAGCGGATCAGCGTCGTGGCGACGTCGGCGGCGATCGCCAGCGCCTCCGTGCGCAGCGGCGGCGAGTCCCAGCGCGCGCTCGCGCGCAACAGCGCCCAGGCGATCAGAACGTCGCCGTCCGCCGCATCGTTGGGGTCGGCCACGCCCTGGCCCGGCGACCACTTCCAGGCGAAGAGGCGATCGGGGCGCGTGCGCAGGTGCGCGGCCGTCCAGCCCCAGAGGCGCAGGAAGGCGACGCGATCGCCGTGGGCGACGGCGAGCAGCAGGCCCACGCCCTGGCCCTCGGAGTGGCTGATGCCGCCGTTGCCCGTGTCGATCACCCGGCCGTCCGTGGCCACGAAGCGGTCGCGCCAGGCCGCCCAGGCGGCGTCCTCGCGCGGCGGCGGCGCGCCGCAGGCCTGCTCGGCCGCCGCGCCCGCGGCGAGGGCCGCGGCCATGATCAAGGCCACTTCAGGCCGGGCGCTTCGGCGTCGCATGGCGTTCCTGCGAGCCGCGCCGCATGTGTCGGCGCAGCAGCATCGCGAGCCCGAGGCCGAGCAGCAGCAGCAGCGTCGCCGCGCCGCCCGCGGCGGCCAGGGGGTGTTCGCCGCCGATCTTGGCGATCCGGTGGAAGGGTGTCAGGTCGCCGAGCGCGTACGAACGGTCGGAGCGCTGCCAGGCGATGCGCTTGTGGACGGGATCCCAGTAGGTACGCCCGCCCTGCAGGCCGGCCCAGGCCTCAGGCTGCACGAAGCCGTACATCCCGGCGCGCAACTGGCGCGCGGAGTCGGCGGTGAAGACCGTGGCCGTGCGTCCCGGCCCGTGCGGGCTCTGGAACTGCGAAGCCATCACCGTGTCGCCCCGCAAGCCGGACGAGCCGAAGCGGATCACCGAGCGCGACTCCCCCGGCCGGTCGACGTGGAAGGCCGGCAGGCCGTCGCCGTGCCGCACGCCCTGCGCGTCGATCGCCGCGATCAGCTCCTTCGGCAGCGCGCCGCGCGGGCCGACGGCGATGACCTCGTCCTGGGCGCCCGGCGTGTCGTGCGCCGCCTGCGCCTTGAAGAGCGGCATGCCGGTGGTCTGGGCCAGGCGTCCCATCAGCGTCCAGGCCGCGGCGATGGTGTCGCGGTCGTGCCCCGCGACCCAGAGCCGGGCCTCACGGCCGTCGGGCCAGCGGGTGTGCGGGAAGCCGGTGCGGCCGAACAGCTCCAGGTCGGGCATCTCGGCGTAGTGGGGCAGGTCGGGCACCCGCAGCGTCGAGTCCTCGAAGAGTGTCATCGGCAGCCCGTGGGTGGGCATCGGCGCGCACGGCCCCACGCCGAGCGGAAGGAAGCCCGGCACCACGGTGAGCGTGTTCTCGCCCGGCCGGAAGAGCCTCATCGGCAGCATGAGCTCGAACCGGCTGGCGGCGCGATCGCGCTCCTTGGGGATCGGGATCGATTCGCCGAAGCCGTCGTTCACCATCACGCTGATCACGGAGTTCTCGCGCAGGTTCTCCCCGTAGGTCACGTGCAACGCGAGCGCCAACCGGTCTTCCTGGCGGATCCAGAGGTCGGGCGGCAGGCTGAATCTCAGCGTGCCATGCTGGCGCGACTGGCCATCCAGCGTGACCGTACGGAAGCCGAGCTCGCGGAACGCGTAGGTCTTGCCGGGCATCACCCGGTTGCGACCGCCGTACGGCGGCCAGTCGGGCAGGGCGAGGTCGCGCAGGACGGCCTGGTTGGCGTCCGGGAAGGGCGAGTCGAGGAAGGCGAAGGCCGTGGCGGCCTGCTGCACCTCCTCGTCGTCGAGGCCGGAAGCGACCACCACCAGGCGCCGCGGGTCGGCCGGCAGCGGGAAGATGCCGAGGTAGGGGCCGGTGATCTGGTCCGCGCCGGCCTCGCCGAGGAAGGGCAGCACCTGGTCGCGCGTGCCGAAGAGGATGCCGTCGCGCGCCCCGAAGCTCGCGGGGTCGAGGCCGCCGAGCGGTGAGGTCGAGCCGCGGCGGACGCGCGGGCGCGGCGCCGTGACCTCCAGCGGCACGTGGCGCAGCCGCAGCGCCACGCCTTCCGCCAGCAGCGCGCCGGCGCGCAGCGCCGCGTCGTCGTCGGCCGCCGCGCCGGCCGCCATGATCGCGATCCGGCGTGGGGTCGGATCCTTCGGTCCGAACACCTCGTCGAGATCGGAGAGGCGCGGGATGATCGGGCGGTAGGCGACCTGCAGCTCGACGTACGAGCGGCGCGGGTCGATCTCGGTCCACAGCTCGGGCGCGAACGGGTCCTCGCACTCCTCGATCGCGTAGTGCTGCGCCACGCGGAAGGACAGCCGGTTGAAGCTGGGCCGGAAGCCGTCGATCGGCAGGGCGACGTCATAGGCGTGCGCCGGCCTCGCGCCGTCGAGCGGCACCTGCCGGACCACCTCGTCGTTCAGGGCCACGGCGAGCTGCGAGCGGCGGCGAACCAGCGCGATGGAGTTCGTCATCGAGAGCCGCAGGCGCGCCGTGCGCACGGCCATGCGCAGCGTGACGGGCACCGCGACCGTCGCCTCCGAGCGCGCGTACTCGAGCCGCAGCGCGCCCTTGTAGCCCATCAGCTTCTCGAGCGGGAGACGGATGGTCTCCACGCCCGTCGGCTCGAGGCGCCCGCGCTCGCCGGGGTCCGCGGCGAGCGCCGGGGGGGCGACCGCGGCGAGCGCGAGGATGGGGACCGCCAGCAGCGGCAGGATCGACCCCGGGAAGGAAGCGGGCGTGGACATGGCGGGTGGGGCTCCTCAGCCCTGGGACGGCTCGGCGTGGGGCGCGGGGCGCGCAGGCCGGCCGGGGAGGTGGAGGCGTAGGTAGCTCAAGGCATTGGCGAGCAGCGCCCGCATGCGCCGGAAGTTGGGACGGAAGGCGAGGTCGAGCAGGAAGCCGATCGACGCGAAGATGCCGTGGTACTTGTCGCGCGCCCCCTGGAAGGCGACCCAGCGCTCGGAGTCGCCGTGGGCGAGCAGCACCGCGACGCGCCGGGCGTCCGGGCTGTCGAGCACGAAGTGCGCGCCGACCACGAGGCCGCCGTCGCCCGAGGGCCGGACGTTGGCGGCCTCGGCGTCGATCGCGACCAGGCGCCCCGTCGCGGGCTCGACCGCCTCGAGGGTGAAGCGGGTGCCGCGCTCGAAGCCGGGCGGCGCCGCGGCCAGCGTGAGCGCCGCGCCGCCCACCGACAGGTCGGTGATCGTGAGCGCCTGCGCCTGGCCGGCGACGACCAGCTTGCCCGGCAGGCTGAGCGGCATGCGCGGCGCGGTCCGACGCTGCCGGAGCTCGTACAGCGCGCCGAGGGCCGCGTTGACGTAAATCAGGTTGAGCGTGTTCCAGACCAGCGTGATGCCGATGATCGCCCGCTCGGCGGGGACCATCGTCCAGCGGATCGCGGCCGAGGCCATGCCGACCATCACCACGAGGAACATCACGTAGAACGGCGCGGCCAGCGAGGAGACGTAGTCATGATCGCTGACCTCGCCCTTCGGCGTGACCTTGAACGAGGGCGCGCGTGGCTTCATGAGCACGCGCACGAGGGCGGGGCCGATGTAGGCGGCCTGCAGCAGCTCGTACACGCCCGAGACGAGCGACCCGCGGACGTGGCCGTAGAGGTGGTCCGACACCACGATCGTGGCGATCAGGTAGGGCACCGCGAAGGCGAAGAAGGTCGTCGGCGTGGCGTCGTAGATCTTGAGGCCGAAGGTGAGGTAGGCGAGCGGCGCCAGCAGGAAGGCCAGGCGGGCGAAGCCGAAGAGCCAGAAGAAGCAGCTGCCGAAGTAGTTGATGCGCTGGTACCAGCGCAGGCCGCGCTTGAACAGCGGGTTCTTGAGCAGCAGGATCTGGGCCATGCCCTGGGCCCAGCGGATTCGCTGGACCACGAAGCCGGCGTAGGTTTCGGGCTGCAGCCCGGAGATCATCGGCCTGTCCAGGTACACGCTGCGGTAGCCGCGGGCGTGGAGCTCGAGTGCGGTCTCGGCGTCCTCGGTGATCGACATGCCCGCGATGCCGCCGACCTCGTCGAGGTGCTTGCGGCGCAGCAGCGCGGCCGACCCGCAGAAGAAGGCGGAGTTCCAGAAATCCAGGCCCGGCTGGATCACGCGGTAGAACATCTCGTTCTCCGCGGGCACCCGCCCGAACAGGGCGTGGTTCTTCTCGAAGGGGTCGGCGTTCACGAAGAAGTGGGGCGTCTGCACCAGGAAGACGTCCGGGTCGTCTTGCATGAAGCCGACGGTGCGCTCGAGGAAGTCGACGGCCGGGATGTGGTCCGCGTCGAGGATCATCACGATCTCGCCGGTCGCGTGCGCGAACGCGGCGTTCAGGTTGCCGGCCTTGGCGTGCTCGTTGCGCTCGCGGGCATGGTAGCGCGCGCCGTACAGCTCGCAGGCGGCCTTGAGGGCCGCGACGCGGTCCGAGGCCGCGGCGGCCTTCGCGAGATCGTGGTCGTTCAGCTTCTGATCGGTGCCCCCGTCGTCGCAGATCCACACCTGCAGCCGATCCGAGGGGTAGCGCAGCTGGGTGGCGGCGATGATGGTGATCGCGACGAGGGCGGGATCCTCGTCGTAGGTGGGGATCATCACGTCCACCGTGGGCCAGGCCTCGGGCGGCCCGTGCGGCGCGCATGGCGCGCGCCGCAGCTCCTGTAGGTTGGTCAGCATGCCGAGCAGGAAGATGATCATTCCGTACAGTTCGGCGGCGTAGAGCAGGATGGCGACCGAGAAGCTCAGCGGGTCGTGCCAGTTGATGGTCTCGAAGGTACGCCACCAGAAGTAGCGGACCGTGGCGAAGGTGCCGATCGTGAAGAGCAGGATGCGCGACATTTCGTTCCGGGGCAGTAGCCGCGGCGCGAGCACCAGCCCCATGAGCAGCCACGCGAGCCAGATTTGCGGCGCCGTCTCCAGGGGCACGGTCGCGAGGAACAGCCCGACCAGCGCCGCGACGATCACCGCCGCCAACGGGCCGGCGGGGCGCAGCGGGTTCACGTATGGGGCGACGGGGGGCATCGGCGGGCTCCGCGCAGGCGCGGGCGGCCTGCTACCTCGACGATACCGTCCTGCCCCTCCGGGCGAATCACGGGAGTTTACGGACTTCCCGGCAGGCGGGCTCAGAGATCGGGTTGTACGCTCCCGGCCCCCGGCTCGAAGAGCCGCCGGTAGAGCTTCAGCGCGTGGGCGTCGGTCATGCTCGCGAGGTAGTCGCAGACCACGCGTAGCCGGGCCCGCTCGTCGTGGCGGACGGGCTCCCAGGCTTCGCGCACGTCCTCGGGGAAGAGGTCGCCCACGTCGGGCTGGGCGTGGGCCTCGAAGAGCCGGCTCACGACGAGCTTGCCCTTGTGCTCGAGCGTCGTCACGCGCGGGTTGCGGATCATCAGCACGAACTCGACGCCCATCAGGATCGCGGCCTCGCGGCGGATCGCGGGCGGCACGTGGAGCCTCAGGTCGTAGCCGGGCGCGTCCGGGCGTTGCTCCAGGGTCGTCGCGGTGATGAAACGGTTGATCAGCGTCGAGGTCAAAGCCTTGCGCAGCTCCTTCACCTTGGCCACGCGCGGCGCGCGCAAAGGCTCGAGCAGGTCGCGCATGAGCGTGCGCACCTCGTCCAGCGGCACGTCGCCGCCGCCCTTCTTGTGGGCGTAGGCCGCGATGCGCGCGAGCGTGCCCTCGTGGTCGAAGTGGTCGAGGCGCACGAGGTCCGCGTGCAGGCCGTCTTCGAGGTCGTGGACCGAGTAGGCGATGTCGTCGGCCCACTCCATGATCTCGGACTCCAGCGAGCGGTGCGCGTGCACGGCGCCCGTGCGGATCCAGTCGACGATCGGGGCGTCGTCGTCGTAGTAACACTTCTCGACGGCCTCCGCCGCGCCGGGACCCTCTCCGCGTGCGGCCTTGCGGGCGCCGTAGGGCTCGAGGTACTTGAGCACCGACTCGAGCGTGGCCCGCGTGAGGTCGAGCCCGTAGTTCTCGCGCTTGGCCTCGAGCCGCGTCAGGATGCGAAGGTTCTGGGCGTTGCCTTCGAAGCCGCCGTGCGCGTGCATCACGGCCTGCAGCGCCGCCTCGCCGTTGTGGCCGAAGGGCGGGTGGCCGAGGTCGTGGGCCAGGCAGGCCGCCTCGACGAGCTCGGTGGCGATCGGGGCGTCCGCGAGCTCGGGCAAGCGGTTCAGGAAGAGCGCCAGGCCCTTGCCGATTTGCGCGACTTCCAGCGAGTGGGTCAGGCGCGTGCGGAAGAAGTCGCCCTCGCCGACGCCGAAGATCTGCGTCTTGCCTTGCAGGCGGCGGAAGGCCGAGGAGTGCACGATGCGCGCGCGGTCGACCTCGAACGGATCGCGCGGGTCGAGCCCGGCCTGGCGATCGCCCGCGTCGCGGCGGGACACGTCGCGGGCGGCATAACGGGAGGAGGCGGTGGGAGCGAGCTGAGACATCGCCCCCATCATACCCTCCCGCTCAGGGGAGGAGCGTTGCGAGGCCGATGTCGGTCACGAAGGGCACGAAGCCGGCGTCGCGCACCTGCTTCGCGGTCGCCTCGCGGTCCGCGGCGTCGCGCGGGTCCACGTACTCGATCACGAGCACCGGCAGGCCCGTGGCGCGGCGCACCGCGGTGAGGCTCGCGGCGCGCGCCTGCGCGTCGGCCGCCGGGCGCGGCGCGTATTCCTTGCGCTGGAAGTCGTAGGCCGTGAAGACGGATTCGGTGGCGACGGCGTCGATCGCCCGCGCGATCGTGGGCAGCAGCTCGAGCCCGCCGTTCGAGACCAGCCGCATCTCGGGCTCGAGCGCGCGCAGGTCCGCGATCAGCTCGGCCATGGCCGCAGCCGCGCCCACCACGCCTTTCTCACGTTCGAGAAAGGGGCCCACGTCGACGGTGTCGAGGAAGAAGCCATCGTAGCCGGCCTTGCGGATGGCCGGCGCGATCTGGCCGAGCAGCAGCGTGCGCCAGGCCGAGGAGCGTGGGTCGATGCGCCAGGCGCCCTCCCAGTCCGGGTTGGGGCCGATCAGGGCGCCAGGGGCGCCGGCCAACACGCGGTAGTACGGGCGGGTGGCGTGCACCTCGCCGAGCGAGAGGTAGGCGAGGATGGTCTGGCCCGGGCGGCGCAGGGCCTTGAGGTCCCAGGGGTGGTCGGGCTCGAGGACCAGCAGGTCGGGGGCCTGGAGGGCCTCGCGCGGGGCGGTGGCGCCGTAGAAGAGGGCCCAGGAGGCGATCGGGGGCAGCCGGGTGGGCGGCGTGCCCATGGCGAGGGCGGCGATGCCGGCGAAGAGCGAGAGCAGGGTGTGGCGGAGCTTCATGAGCGGGCGCCCTTCTCCTGCGCGGGCGCGGCCGAATTCATCCAGGCGTGCAGGTCGGCGAGGCCGGTCGCCAGCGGGGTCCTGGCGCGGATGCCCAGGATCGTGGACAAACGCCCCACGTCCGCCACCGAGCGGCGGGCGTCGCCGGCGCGCGGCGGCTCGAAGACGAGCTTCGGCTCGCGGCCGACCACCTTGCCGACGGTGGCGAGCAGGTCGAGCAAGGTGAGCTCCTCGCCGCGGCCGACGTTGATCGCGAGCCCATCGACGCCCGGGTGGAAGGCCGCGGCGACGACCGCCTGGGCCACGTCGTCCACGAAGACGTAATCGCGCGTCTGCAGCCCGTCGCCGAACACCACCATCGGCTCGCCGGCGGCGATGCGCTTCATCGCCTTGGCGACCACGCCGGCGTAGGCCGAGTCTGGCCGCTGGCGCGGGCCATAGACGTTGAAGAAGCGCAAGGCGACGGTCTGGAGGCCGAGCGGCCGCGTGGCGCCGACCGCGCGCTCGGCGGCGAGCTTCGAGTCCGCGTAAGGCGAGGCTGGCGATGGCTGGGCAGTCTCATGGGTGGGAACGGTCGGCGACGGTCCGTAGACCGCGGCCGTGGAGGCCAGCACGACGCGGCTCGTGCCCGCACGGGCGGCGCCGTCGAGCACGTGGCGCGTGCCTTCGACGTTCACGGCGCGACAGCGCGGTGCCTCGGTGAACGAGGCCGGCACCGAGACGAAGGCCGCGAGGTGAACCACGGCGTCGCGGGTGCGGCAGGCCGTGCCGATCGCGTGGCGATCGCGCACGTCGCCCACGATCAGCTCGACGTCGCCCGGCAAGTTCGCACGCTCGCCCATCGACAGGTCGTCGAAGACCGTCACCTGGTGGCCGTCGGCCAGCAAGCGGCGCACGACCGATGCGCCGATGAAGCCGGCGCCGCCGGTCACGAGCACGTTCTGGGGCGCGTGGCGCGTCGGCTGGCTCACGGGATCGCGAACCGCTCCACGCCGTGGTAGGCCCGGTCGGCGGCGGCGTCGAAGTAGTTCGTGAACGGGATCTGCCATTCGCCCGTCGCGTCCCGGATCGTGACCGTGTAGAAATACGTCCCGGCGGGCACCGGCAAGACCGCGTTGGTCTCCAGGAGGCCCTTTTTCTCCGCGATCACGTCGGTGAGCGCGGGGTCGCGCGCGACGACGAGGTCGTAGGTGAGCGCGTCGCCTTGCAGATCGTGCGACGGATCCCAGCTGAATCGCACGCCGCCGGTCGCGGGCTTCGGCTCGCCGAGGAAGATCGGCATCGGGCGCTTCGCGGCCGCCTTGAAGCGCTCGCGGGCCGCCGCGAAGACCGTGGGGATACGCTGGAGCTCGGCCTCCCAGGCGGTAGCAGGCTCGACGCCGTCGGCGCGGTAGTGGTCGACGTCCGGCGCCTGCGAAACCGCGGGACCCACCACCGGGCGGTAGGCCTGCAGGTAAGCGTCCACGCGCTCGCGCGTGAAGAAGCGGTCGGCGAGCTCGTCGACGCGGCTCATCAGCTGGGCGACGTTCACGGGATCTTTCATGAAGCGCCGGTGCAACGTGACGCCCCACCAGTTCGACGGGCCCTCTTGCCAGCGCGCGAGGCGCTTGCGGCCGTCCTGGTCGTAGTAGCCGAGCGCGCCGTCGTAGTCCCAGGGCAAGAAGCGCCAGGCACCGTCGCCGGCCGGGCTGTAGAGGAAGAAGTTCTGGCTGCTGGTGTCGAGGTTGTCCATGACCACGTTCAGGGCCAGCCAGGTGACGTAGTTGGCGCGGTCGAAGTGCTTGTCGATCGTGGCGTTGATCGGCGCTTTCGGATCGTTGACGGCCTCGAGCATCGCGATCAACTTCTTGTGGTCCTTGGCGCCGCCGATCTCGAGGTGCCGCTCGAAGGCCTTCTCGTCGTAGCCCGGCGCGTCGGCCGCCTTGAGCGCGTCGGCGTAGCGCTGGAACTCGAAGAACTCGGCCTGGTAGAGGTAACCCTTGTCGTCGAGCCCGCGGCGGGCCAGGAAGCGCTTGTCGAGCCGCTCGATCTGCGTGTAGAAGCCGAGGTTCGTGCCGTCCACGCTGAGCGTCGCGAAGTCCGGCTTCGGCGCGGGCAGCTCGGGCAGGCCCTGGAGGATGTCGAAGGCGAACTTGTTGCGCAGGCGCGAGCGGTCGTAGGGGTGCTTGTTCAGCAGCACGTCCTGGAGCCCGCGCCAGGCGGGCGCCTCCTTCTTGAGCTCGATGCGGTAGGACTTCTGCTTGTTGTGGCGCGTCGATTTGCCGCGCACCGACGCCTTGCCGTTGGGCTCGGTCAGGCCTTCGCCGTAGCCGGTGGCCTGGAGGATCACGGGCACGTCCGGGTCGAAGTCGTCGAGGGCGTCGGTGTCACGCTCGAGATCGGCCCAGGTCGCGCCGCCGGGCTTCGGCCGGGTGGTCAGCCTGATCGGATGCACCGTCACGTCCGGCCGGGTCGGCGCGCCGAAGGCCGCGTAGGTTGGCTGGCGGGCCGGCGTCACGGGCTCGGCCAGCCCATTGACGCCGGGGGCTGGGGGGGCGCTTCTAGGCGCCGTGGCGCCGGCCGCACCCGGGGTGCCCGGCGCGGCCGGCGGCGCGAACTCGCAGGCCGCCAATACCAGGGCTGCGGCGGTGAAGAAGACGGGGGTCGAGCTTCGGAGGCGGGTCAACGGGCTATGATCCTCTTGGAGCGCTGGTTCCATGCGAGCGAGCGGAGCTTTCGGCGATTTTTCGATTTTACCCACGGTCGGTCGCCCGAAGCGGCCTTCGTTACATTACTTGAGGAAGCGAGCGTGCGGTACCTGAGTATAATCTACTGACGGGGATTGCGTTTGCTAGCAAGTCGATAATGGATTCCGATCAAACGGCGATGTACGAGGCGGGGCAAGACCGCCGTTACCTGGCGTGGTCCGTGGTCGAGGCGGCCGTGGGCCTGGCGGTCGCATGGGCGATCGTGCTCGCCTGGGGCCGGCCGGCGCCCGCGATCGACGCCCCCGCGCTCGTCGTCGCCCTCCTGGCCGCCCGCTACGGCTACGCCCGCGGCGTCGCGACCGGCCTGGCAGCCTCGATGATCGCCCTGCTCGTCGCCGGCATCGGCCCGGGCGGCCTGTTGGGGATCTTCGCCGAGCGCGCCCAGCTTGCTTCCGCCCTGGTTTACCCGCTGATCGGCGTGGTCGTCGGCCTGGTCGGCGACATCCCGCACAACGCCCAGCGGCGTGCCAACGAAGAGGTCGAGCGCCTCACCACCAACCTCGTGCAGGCCACGGCCCGCTACGACGTCGTGCTGGCCGCCAAGGAGGCCGTCGACCGGCGCGTGGTCGGCCAGGTGCAGACCCTCGCGAGCCTCTACGAGGCGGCGCGTGAGCTCGAGTCCCTCGACCCGCGCCAGATCCCGCCGGCGATCGCCCGCCTGCTCGCCCGTTTCATCGAGGCCGAAGCCGTCGCCGTGTACGTCGGCGAGGGTGACACGCCCGCGCTCGCGGCAGCGGTCGGCGAGCATCCGGGCCGGACCGAGCAGATCGACCTCGTTTCGGTCATCGCGGCGGAGGTCGACGGGGCGCCCCCCGCGGCCGATGGTGCCTGGCTGATGGCCGCCGTCCTGCGCACGCCCGACGGCCGGCCGCGCGGGGCGATCGTCGTCGAGCAGCTGCCCTTCCGCCAGCACACCGCCGGCACCCGCCAGATGGTCACGCTCGTCGCGGATTGGGCCTCGCGCGCGCTCGCGAACTCCGAGGCCTACGCCACCGCGCGTGAGGCCCAGCGGGACCACCCGATCACCGGCATCCGGCAGAGTGCCTACATCGAAGATCGCCTGGTGGCCGAGCGCAGCGCGGCGCGCCGGTATTCGCTCGCGCTGTCGCTGATCATGCTGCGCGCGCCGGCGCTCTCGACGGTTTCGCCGGACGACGAAGCCTGGGCCGCGATCGCCAAGCCGATCGCCGCCGAGCTCAAGCGCCGCGTGCGCACCAACGACGTCGCGGGCCACTTCCGCGCCGACGACTGCTTCTTGCTGATCCTGCCGTGCACGCCCCGTGAGGGCGCGCGCGTGCTCGCCGGGCGCATCGAGGAGGCCTTGCCCGGCACGCAGGCGGTCGTCGCCGCGTTCGAAGCCCCCGACCAGGAAGCCGACGCGGTGGTCCGCGAGCTCCTGGAGACCTTGTATCCGCGCGAGGAAGCCCGCCTTGCCGGTTGAAGCGCCCTACCTGCAGGGTGACGCGTCAGACCTGCCGGCTGACCCGGCTGACCTGCCGACTGCCCCGGCCGACCTGCCGGCTGCCCCGGCCGACCAGCCGGATCCGTACGCGCAGCCTGCGCGCTCGCGCCGCCGCCTGGTCGTCGCCTGCCTGATCGGGATCTCGGGGCCGCTGGTTGGCTGGCTCGCCTGGCACGGCGACCAGGTCGCCGCGTTCATCCTGCATGCGCTCGCGGCCGTGGTCGCCTGGGCCTACTGGCGGCGCCCGGACGCGCCGGAAGACTTGATGGCGCTGCAGGCGGCCACGCTGGCGGCGGCGTTCCCGGTGGTGGGCACGCCGATCGCGCTGATCATCTTCGGACGCGTCACGGCGCCGCGCGACGACCTCCACGCGGCCTACAAGGCCTACATCGCCTTCGAGCATAACAGCCCGCGCTGGTCGCGGCCCATGCAAGACGCGCAGGCCGAGCTGCTGCGCGAGGTGTCGGTGCGGCCGCTGGCCGACCAGCTGCGCCACGGCGACCTCGCGAGCAAGCAGGCGGCGGCCGAGGCGCTGCGCCGCATGGAAGGCGATGAGGGCGTGCGCGTGTTGCGCCAGGCCCTGCGCCACCCGGCCGAAGACACGCGCCTGCTCGCCTCGCTCGCGCTCGTGAAGCTGGAAGAGCAGCTCGCGGACCGGCTCGGCCGGGCGCGTCAGGCCGCGGCGGATCGCCCGGATGATGCGGCCGCCCAGCGGGGGCTGATCGCCGCCGTGCAGCGTTACGCCGCGAGCGGCTTGCCGGCCGGCAAGGCGGCCGAGCCGTTGTGGCGCGAGGCCGAGGGCGCCGCGCTGCGGGCCCGCGCCTGCGACCCCGGCCAGGCGGGCGACGACATCGCGATCGCCCGCGCGCGCCAGGCGCTGGGCGACCCGGAGGCGGCCCTCGCCGCCGCCGAGCGTGCGGTCGGGGTCGCGCCCGACCAGCCCGATCCGGGGCTGCTTCTCTGCGAGCTGCTCTACGCGCTCGGCCGCACCACCGAGCTGAGGCGCGCCGCGGCCGCGCTGCGCCAGGTGGCGCTGCCCGGCAGCGACGCCTTCGAGATCGCGGCTTTCTGGTCGCCCGCAGGAGACGCCGCATGAGCCGGGCCGACGTCTGCCTGATCGTGGAGGGCGCTTACCCGTACGTGCTCGGCGGCGTGGCGAGCTGGACCCACCAGCTCCTCTGCGGCCTGCCCGAGATCCGCTTCGCGTTGGTCACGATCCTGCCGGACCCTTCGTTCGCGCGCGGCGACAAGTACACGGTGCCGCCGAACGTCGTGTCGCGCAGCCACGTTTATCTCTTCGGCGAGCCGCCCGCCGCGCTGCCGCAAGAGCCGCCCGAGAAATTCATGGCGGGCATCGCGGCGATGCACGCGACGCCCGCCGCGGCCCGCTGCCCGCATGTGCAGCAGCTCGCCGCGCAGTGGCGCGAGGCCGGGCTCGCGAGCGTGTCGATCCAGGGCTCGCGCGGCGCCTGGGCGTTCATGACCGAGCAATACGAGCGGCTCGGCCGCCAGGTCTCCTTCCTCGACTACTTCTGGACCTGGCGCGCCACCCACGGCCCCATGTTCCGCCTGTTCGACGCCGCGCTGCCGGCGGCCGACGTCTACCACTCGCTCTCGACCGGCTACGCCGGCATGCTGGCCGCGCTCGGCGCGTCGAACCACGGCGGCGGCATGCTGCTCACGGAGCACGGCATCTACACCCGCGAGCGCGACATCGAGATCGTGCAGGCCGAGTGGATTTACACCGAAGCGCCCGAGGGCAGCGCCTTCGCGCCCGACGACCCGTTCTTCAAGCGCTGGTGGCGCGAGCAGTATCGCTTCCTCGCCAAGATCGCCTACCAGGCGGCCGACCAGGTGGTGGCGCTCAACGACGTGAACCGCGGCCACCAGGTGAGGGCCGGCGCGCCCGAGGACAAGATGGCGATCGTGCCGAACGGCGTGCCCGTCGCGCGTTACGCGCCGCTGCGCGCCGAGCGGGATTGGACCGGGCGGCCTTTCCGTGTCGCGCTGATCGGGCGGGTCGTGCCGATCAAGGACGTGAAGTCCTTCATCCGCGCGATCCACCTGGCGCGCGCCGAGGTGGCGGTCGAGGCCTTCGTGCTCGGCCCGCTCGACGAGGACCCTGACTACGCGCTGGAGTGCACCCAGCTGGTCGACCTGCTCGAGCTGCACGACGCCGTGACCTTCACGGGCTCCGTCGACGTGAAGGAGTGGCTGCCGCGCATGGACCTCGTGGCGCTGACCAGCGTCTCGGAGTCGCAGCCGCTGGTGATCCTCGAGGCCAACGCGGCCGGCCTGCCGTCGGTCTGCACGGACGTGGGCGGCTGCCGCGAGCTGCTCGAGGGGCGGGCCGGCGACGACGCGCGCCTCGGGCCGTCGGGCCTGGTCGTGCCGGTCGCCTCGCCGGACGCCGTGTCCGACGCGATCGTGGGCCTGGCGCGCTCGCCGGAGCGGTATGCCGCCCTGGCGCGCGCCGCGGTGGCGCGCGTCGAGCATTATTACGGCGAAGAGGTGCTCTTCGCGGGCTACCGGCGGCTCTACCGCGAGCTGGTGCCGGCGACCCGGGCCGGGGGCGCGACCTGATGGCGGGCATCGGCTTCACGCTGCGCCGGCTCCTGCGCGACGGCGGCCTCGCGGGCCCCCTGCGTGCGTTCGCATATGCGTCGGTGATCTCGGCGGGGCCGTGGATCATCAGCAGCATCGCGCTCGCCGTGTTGGCGGGCATCGGCCCGCGTTACGGTCGCGCCGAGGACTACCCGGTGTTTCTCGGCCTGGTGAGCTACGTCTACTGCTTCTCGCTGATCGGCGTCGGGGTCTTCCACAAAGTGGTCTCGCGCTACCTGGCCGATCGCCTCTACGAAGGCCGCCCGGAGTACTTCGCGTCCACCTACGCCGCCACGATGGCGGCGTTGCTCGGCATGCAGGCCATCGTCGCCGGCGTCTACCTGTATTTCCTCGAGCTCGATGCGGCGGTCGAGCTCGCGGTGCTGCTCATGCACCTGGCCGTGAACGGCACCTGGCTCGCCATGATCTTCCTGTCGGCCGCCAAGGACTTCCGCACGATCATCTTGGCGTTCATGGTCGGCGGCACCGTCTCGGTGCTGGGCGCGATCTTCGGCGGCATGTGGCTGGGCCTCGCTGGCCAGGTCGCGGGCTACGGCGCGGGCTTCTTGCTGGCGTTCACGCTGCTCACGTTGCGCGTGAAGGTCGAGTTCGGCCTGCCCAGCATCCGGCCGGATGGGCTGCTCGGCTACTTCAAGACCTACTGGCCGGTCTTCCTGGCCGGCTTCGCCTACAATGTGGGCATCTGGGTCGACAAGATCATGTTCTGGTTCCACCCGGACACCGGCCAGCTGATCGTGCCGGCGCTGAGCGTCTCGCCGGTCTACGACAACGCGACCTTCCTGGCCTACGCGACGATCGTGCCGGCGCTCGCGATGTTCCTCCTGCGCATCGAGACGGACTTCTACGACACCTACCGCGGCTATTTCGCGGCGATCGCCGCCCACGCCCGGCTCGACGAGATCAAGCGCGTGCGGGCCCAGATGGTGGACTCGCTGCGCCGCGATTTGACGCTGCTGCTCAAGGTGCAGGCCCCGATCACCGCGTGTGCGGTGCTCTTCGCGCCGGAGATCTTCCAGGCGCTCGGGCTCAACTGGGCCTCGATCTTCGTGTTCCGCTACGCCGCCCTCGGCGGCGTGTTCCACGTGATGCACCTGATGGTGATGATCCTGCTGCTTTACCTCGAGTACCGCTTCGAGGCGATGGCGCTGGCGTTGACCTTCGTGACGTCCAACTTGATTTTGACCTGGCTGGTGTTCCCGTTCGGCCCGGCTTACTACGGGATGGGCTACCTGCTGTCGTGCGGGCTGACGCTGATCGTGGGCATCCACATGCTGGTGCGCGCGGTGCAGGACCTGGAGTTCCACGTGTTCATGCGGCAGCCGGCGACATGAGCAGGGTGAGCATGAATTTACACCCTTCCCCTCTCCCCGGCGGGCTGCTCGTCCTCGCGACCCTCCTCCTCGCCGCCCCCACGCCTGTGCTCGCCGCCCCCGACCTCGCCGGCGCCCGCGAGGTGATCGTCCTCCATAGCGCCGAGGACGGCGGCGTCCCCCGCGGCGAGAGCCCCTACGCCGCCGTCGAGGTCGTGCTCAACCACCTCGGCCTGGTCGTGACCTACCATGACGTCGCGACGGGCTTGCCGGACGCGGCCCTCAGCGCGCGCGCGCGTGGCGTCGTGTCTTTGCTCGCAGGCGCCACCGTGCCCGATCCGGCGGCCCTCGCGGCCTGGCTGCGCACCCAGCAGGCCGCCAGCCACCCGCTCGTGCTGCTCGGTGGCTCGGGCTTCTTGCAGGAAGCCGCGGATGGCGCGAGCGTGCCGCGCGACGTCTGGGCGCCCGTGCTCGCGGGCCTCGGCATCGAGCCTGTCGGCCCGGCATCCGGCCCGGACGGCGGCGGCGGGCTGACCTGGCTGCCAGCTGGCTGGCCTGCCTTCGAGGCCAGCCGGCCGCCGGTCGGCCCCTACCTCGCGAGCGTCCGCCGTACAGACCCGGCCGCCGAGGCGCCGCTGAGCGTGAAGGGTCCGCAGGCGGGCGAGGTGGGCGACGTGATCGTCGTGGGCGATCGCGGCGCCTTCGTGGCCGACCGCACGCTGATCCAGGAGATGAACCCGCTCAACTTCCGCCTGCGCTGGCGCATCGACCCGTTCCGCTTCTTCACGCGCGCCCTGCGGCTCGCCGGCCAGCCGGCGCTGGACCCGACCACCGTGAACGGCCGGCGGGTGTTCTTCGCGCACATCGACGGCGACGGCTTCGCCAACCCGGCGATCGCCCCCAAGCCCCGCCTGGCCGCGGAAGTCGTCCGCGACGAGATCCTGGCCCGGACCTGGCTGCCCACGACTGTTTCCATTATCGCGAATGAAATCAATGGCAAGCCGGAGCGCGAGGCCCTCGCCCGCTCGATCTTCCGCCTGCCCGCGGTCGAGCCCGCCGTGCACTCGTGGTCGCACCCGCACGACTGGGCGCTCGGCCTGGCCTCCGCGCCGAACACCACCGGCGACGTGGCGGACGAGCCGGGCGGCAAGCGGGTCGTGTACGATCCGCGCCGCGAGGTCGACGCCGCCGTGGCCTATGTCCAGCGCTTGCTGCCGCCTGGCAAGCGCACCGCGATGGTGCTCTGGTCCGGCAAGGCCAACCCGACGCCGCCCTACCTGGCCCGCGCGGAGGCGCTCGCCGTCGCGAACATGAACGGCGGCGACGCCTTGCTGCAGCCGGGCGCGCCCTCGGTCGCGGCGGTCTCGCCGTTCGCGCGGCGGGTCGGCCCGCACCTGCAGGTGTTCGCGGCCTCGGCGAACGAGAACCTGTACACGAACCTCTGGAACGGGCCGTTCGACGGCCAGCGCCGGGCGTTGGACTACTACCGCTTCACCGGCGCCCCGCGCCGGCTCGCGGCCGTGAACGTTTACTATCACTTCTACGCCGCCGAGCGCCTCGCCGGGCTCAAGGCCCTGCGCGAGCTCTACGCCTGGAGCGAGCGCATGCCGCTCGCGCACCTCACCGCGTCGAGCTACGCGCGGGGCGTCGAGGGCTTCTTCGGCGCGAGCGTGACCCCCGACGGCCCCGGCGCCTGGCGCGTGGCGGGTGCCGGGAGCTGTCGCTCGCTGCGCTTCGACGGCGAGGCCCGTCGGGTGGATCTCGACGCCTCCGAGGGCGTGGCGGGCTACCTGGTGGCCGGCGATACTCCTTCGTCGTCTCCCTCCGGTCGTCGCACCTGGGTGCACCTCGCGGCGCCCGCGGCGCGCGTGGTCCTGGCCGACGCACCGCCGGAGCGCCCGCGTCTCCAGGAGGCGAGCGCGACGCTGGTGAGCTGGCAGCGGACCGCGGGCTCGCTCGCGGCGGCCTTCGACGCAGCCGCACCCGCCCGGGTGGTTTTGGCGGGCTTGCCTGCTGGCCGGCCGGTGCGCTACGGTGGAGATTTCACGGGGCCCACGACGGTCGGCCCGGATGGCAAGCTGACGCTGACGACCGGACGCGGCCGTCGGCTGATGGAGGTCCGCTGGTGAGGCTTTCGGGACTCGCTTGGTCGGTCACGGGGATCGTGGCGCTGGTCGGCGCCACGGCTTTGCTGATCCCGAAACCCGTCGACGTGCTCGAAGCGCACGCCCGCGATCCCGACCCCAAGATCGCGATCCCCGCACTCGAGACCCAGCGCCGCGAGGCGCCCGACGGCACCCGCGCGCCGGCTCGGCTCGCCAAGGCCTACGAGCGTGCGGGCAAGCCCCAGCAGGCGCTCGGCGTGCTCGCCGAGACCGGCAAGCTGCGCGCGCTGACCGACGAGGAGCGCGACGCCGTGAAGCGGACCGCCTTCGCGGCCGGCCGGCCGGAGCTCGCGATCGCCGTGCTGGGCGGCCCGCACGAGCCGCTCGACCGCCGTCGGCGCGAGGAGATCGTGACGATGGCGGTGGCGAGCGGCAAGCTCGACCTGGCGCTCTGGCACCAGAAGCAGCTCGCCGACGGCGGCGCGGACAGCCCGACGCTGACCCGCCTGCGCGAGATCGCGGTGATGGCCGGCCAGCTGCAGACCGCGATCGAGGCCCAGCAGCGCCTCGTGGCGCTGGCGCCGGGCTCGACCAATGGCCAAAAGCTCGTGGACCTGATCCTCGAGAGCGGCGAGGCCGGCGGCGCGCTGCTCGCGATGGAGCGCCACGTGCCGCCCGACGGCGTCGCCTGGCGCTTGCGCGCGATGGAGCTCGCCGAGTGGGCCGGCGACCACGTCCGCGCGGCCAACCACGGCCTCGTGGCCTTCCTGGAGCAGCCGAACAAGGACCTCGGCAAGCAGATCGTGACCCACCTGCAAACGGCCAAGGCGCTCGACCGCGCCGCCGACCTGGCGGCCGACCTGGCCAAGCGCTGGCCCGAAGATGGCGAGATCCGGCAGTTGCACCGCTCGATGCTGGCCGCGGCAGGCCGCGTGGAGGAGCTCGAGGCCCTGCTGCGCGCGGACTTCGCCGCCGCACCGAACGATCCCGAGGCGCTCGAGGCGCTCACGGACCACCTGCTCGCCCAGGGTGACCGGGGCGAGGCGATCCAGGAGCTCGAGAAGTTCGCCGTGCGCAACCCGGTCGCCCGCGGGGTGCGCATCAAGCTCGCCCGCGTGCTGACCTGGGACGGCAAGATGGAGGAGGCGCGCGGCGTCTACGTCGGCCTCGCGAAGGACGCCCCCGGGGGCTCGGTGGACCGCCCCTGGCGCGAAGCCTGGCTCGGCATCTCGCGGCCCGTCGACGACGCCACGGCCGATGGGCTCGCGAACCTGCGCGCGCTGGTCGGGCTCGATGCGAAGCGCGTCGACTGGCGCCGCCGGCTCGCCACGGCCCACCTCGAAGTCGGCGACCAGGCGTCCGCGATCCGCGAGATGCGCCTGGTCTGCAAGAGCCCCCAGGCCGGCCGCGCCGATCGGTTGATGCTCGCCGACTGGTTCGCCTGGTCCAACCAGCCCGGCGACAGCCTCGCGCTGCTCGGCCAGGAGCTGAAGCGCGCGCCGCTGCCCGAAAACACCCTCCACGTCGCGGTCGAGCGCGCCGCCCAGGCGCGCCGCTGGACCGACGCCGCCCGCTTCTTGCAGGCCCTCACCGTCCAGAAGCCGCGCAACGCCGATGCCTGGGAGATGCTCGCCGGCGCCCGCGAGGCCGCGGGCGACCTGGGCGGCGCCGCCGAGGCCTGGCACAAGCGCAACCGGCTCGCCGGCAGCGATGCGAACCGCCGCCTCACCGAGGCCTCGCTCCAGCTGCGGGCCGGCCGCCCGCGCCAGGCGCTCGCCGCGCTGCAGGAGCGGCCCGCGAAGGCGACCGTCGCCGAGCTGCGCTACCGCGCCGCCCTGGCCGACCGCATGGGCCTGCTGCAGCAGGAAGCCGAGGCGCTGCGCGGCGTGGTCGCCAAGAAGCCGCACGACCCCGAGGTGCATGTGGCCCTGGCCGGCACCCTCGAGCGGTTGGGCCGGCAGGCCGAGGCCGAGCAGGCCCTGATCCGGGCGCTCGCGCTGCGGCCCGACGACCAGGAGCTGCTCGTGGCGGTGGCCGGCAAGCAGGTCTACGGCAAGACGCCCGAACGGGCGGAGGCCCTCGTGGCCCGCATCGCCGGCCTGCGCGCGCCCAACGGCGACGCGCTGCGGTTGGTGGCGGACTTCTACGAGAGCCGCAACGTCACGCGCGCTGCGCTGGCGCTCGATCAGATCCACGCGATGGACGCGGGCGACGCCGGCACCTGGTTCCGGCGCGCCGAGATCGCGCTGGCGACGGGCGACCGTGCGCTGGCCGACCGGGCCTTCACGCGGGCCGCGAGCCTGGGTGCCGCTTCCGGCGACGCCTCCTTCCGCGAGGCCGGCGCCTACGCGCTCCAGCGCCTGGGCCGCGAGGCCGCGGCCGAGGCGGCCTGGGCGGCGATCGCCCGCGCGTTCCCGGCCCGGCCGGCCGCCCCTGGCGCGCTGGCCCG
>JAKFEW010000131.1:0-79467 GCA_036675505.1 Candidatus Sericytochromatia bacterium | reverse complement strand
GAGAGAGATCTCAGATCCCGCTTCGCTTGCTGCCGAGCCGGTGGAAGGGCATCCGTTCGGGCCGTTGTTCGCGTTCCTGCCGAGCCGGTAAAGGCGGTACGGCCAATTTGACCAGAGGCTTTCGGCGCCCCTTCCGAAGTGTCACCCCCCGGTTGCCCCCTAGGATTTAGGGAACGGCGCCACCGAAAGGGGACATCGACGCATGATGGCACTCGAACTTGCGCTCTGGGGCAGTATCGCTGTGGTCTTCTATGCCTATGCGGGCTATGGCCTGGCGATCTGGCTGGTCAGCCGGGTGATGAATCAGCCTGTGCGGCGCTCCGGTGATTTGCCGAGCGTGACGCTGCTGATCGCGGCCTTCAACGAAGAAGACGTGATCGCCGCGAAGCTCGAGAACAGCTTCGCGCTCGATTACCCACGCGAGTTGCTCGAAATCGTGGTCGTGGCGGACGGCAGCTCGGACGGCACCTGCGACGAGGTGCGACGCTTCGCCGATCGCGGCGTCCGGTTGGCGCACCAGCCCGAGCGCCGTGGCAAGAACCATGCGATGAGCCGCGCGGTGCCGACGGCGCGCGGCGAGATCCTGGTGTTCTCCGACGCCAACGCGTTTTTTGAGCCGAAAGCGCTGCGCATGCTCGTGCGCAACTTCGGTGATCCCGACGTGGCCCTGGTGGCCGGCGAGAAGCGCGTTGCGCGTGGCGACGGCACGATCGGCGCCGCCGAGGGGATGTATTGGCGCTACGAATCCTGGCTCAAGCGCCTGGACTCCCGCGTGTCTTCGGTCATGGGCGCGGCCGGCGAGATTTTCGCGATCCGCAAGGGCCTCTACGAACCGCCGCCGGCCGACGCGATCATCGAGGACTTCATGCTGTCGATGGGCCTCGTACGGCAGGGCTGGCGGGTGGTCTACGAGCCGGCGGCGAGCGCCGTCGAGGAAGCCTCGCCGAACGCGAGCGAGGAGTTCAAGCGCAAGGTCCGCATCGTCGCCGGCGGCTGGCAGGCGGTGGTCCGGCTCTGGCCGCTCATGACGCCCAGTCACGGCATCGTGGCGTTTCAGTATGTCTCGCACCGCGTGCTGCGGTGGGTCGCCGTGCCGTTCCTGCTGCCCGCGATCGCCGTTCTCAACCTCGCATTGGTCGCGCAGCCGCTTTACCAGGCCCTGTTGAGCCTGCAGGCTGCTTTCTATGGGCTGGCGGTCCTGGGGTGGGCGCTGGAGAAGCGGGGGACGACCTGGAAGCCGGCCTACTTGCCGTTCTTCTTCGTGTTCCTGAACTGGGCCGCCGCTTGCGGGGCGTGGCGTTACTGGACCCGGACCCAGGCCGTGACCTGGGAGAAGGTCCAGCGACCTGCCAAGCCGAGGCGCGCCTAGCTCAGCTCGAGGCCGCGCCCAGCGTGCTCTGGCCCCGCTCCGGCACGCCGTCGTTGTCGTCGATCACGTGCACCCGCGTCTGGGTGGGCGCGGGCTCCCGCCGCTCGTCGCGGCGGCCCTGGTAGGCCTTCCATGCGATCGAAAAGCCTTCGCGAACGCTGGCCAGCGTGATCATCGTCGGGATCGCGACGTTGCGGTTGAACCGCGTGATGCCGTTCTCGACGCTCTGGACCGTGCGGTTGGCGGTATGGACCAGCTGGTTGGCCTCCCCGACCGTGGTGTCGACGTCCTTGGCGAGCTCGTCGATCCGGTTGAGGTTCCTCTGGACTTCGGTGAGCGTGAGGTCCATGTTCGGTAGCAGCGTCTGCCGAACGTGCTTGAGCGTCTGCACCAGGTGGTACATCGCCCAGAAGATGCCCGTTCCGGCGAGCAGCACCGCGACCGACGCCGCGGCGTAGAAAACGTTCACCGCCATCACTCCTCCTCGGCACCCCGGCGGTCGTCCGACCGCACCTACTCAGTTAAGGCGACTTCCGCAAGCACGTCAATCGGCCAGCCGGCCAGCCGCATTCGGCGGGAGTTCCAATGGTTCGGGGCGCGGGTAAGGTACCGGTGCCGCCCTCTTATTGCGTCCGCGATGTTGCCGAACCACGCCGCGACCGTCTCGCGACCGTCCTGGCAAGTCAATTTGTTCGCCCTCCTGCTGGTGCTCCTGACGAGCACGGGCTTGTTGTGGATCCTGCAGGACGGCCCGCCAAGCCGCAGCGAGACGGCCGGCGTGCTCGCGGTCTTGTTGCTGACGCCCGTGGTGCTGCGCTGGCAGGCGGGCTGGCTCATGGTCTTCCTGGCGCTCCCCTGGATCGCCTGGATTCGCCGCTTGGCGTTGTACTTCGATCCCAAGATCGCTTCCAAGGAGTCGTTCGACCTGACGCTCATGCTGCCGGACCTGATCGTCGCGCTCACGGTTTCGGGGTTCCTGCTCACGCGCCACCTGCGCCGCGCGGAGCAGGTCGATCCGCTCGAGCGGCCGCTACATGTCGCGATTGGCCTCTTCGTCGGGTTGTGCCTGCTCCAGGTGTTCAACCCGATCATGGCCTCGATCGGCGCCGGCCTGAACGCCTGGCGGGTGTTCGTGCTCTACATCGGGCTCTACTGGATCACGCGCACGGTCGCGACATCGCGCAACGCCGTGACGGCGTGGGTCGTGTGCAGTATGTGCTTCGGCGGCATCACCGGGCTGTACGGCGCCTACCAGTACCTCGTCGGGTTTCCCGCCCACGAGGTCGTCTGGGCGCAGGGCTCCCACTCAGCCAACCAGACGATTGGCGACAGCATGCGCGCTTTCTCGACGTTCAGCTTCACCAGCACGTTCTCGCACTTCATGGTGATCACGGCGTGCATCAGTTGGGCGGCGATGCGCCTGCAAAGCGTCGGGCGGTTGATGCGTCTCCTGGCGCCGATCGTGTTCGGCATCTGCCTGCTCGGCCTGGCCGTGACCTTCGTGCGCAGCTCCTTCCTCGGGCTCATCATGGCGGGCCTGGTCATGGTCGTGGTGGCGGGCAAGCCAGCCCGCAGGCTCAAGCGGCTCGTCGCGGTGGTGGCGGTGGGCTGCGTGGCGGTCGTGATGAGCCCTTCGAGCGTCGGCGACGCCCAGGCCTACGACCAGCCCTCGACCGGCGCGCTGGTCGCCGATCGCCTGCTGTCGATGCGCGACCCGTCGAGCGTGGGCTCCTTCAACTATCGCCTCCGCCTGTGGCAGAAGACCCTCTACCAGACCTCCACCACCTACCCGATGGGGGTCGGCATCGGTGCCGGCACCGCCAGCCGTTTCGGGGGCAACGGCTTCGCCGCGGCGATGGCCTACTCCGAGTCCCAATACTTCTCGATCATGGCCGAGACGGGCTGGCCGGGGTTCATCCTGTTCCTCTGGGTCACGATCGCCGGCCTGATTTTCTCCCTGCGCGTCTACGACGAGTTGGAGGACCCGGAGCGCAAACGGCTGGCCCTGTTGGCCTTCGGCCTTCAGGTCGGCATCCTCACCACCGGCATCACCGGCGGCCCGATCCTGTACACCTTGCCCGGCTCGGCGTATTACTGGACCGCCCTCGGCCTGGTGGCCGCGTTGCGGCGCGCCGAGCGCGCTGAAGTCGCCGAGCGCGAGGTGTTGACCACCGTGGTGCCGCAGGCGCAGCCGATCAGCGGAATTGCGCCATGAAATCGAGGACGGCCCGGTTGAACGCCTTCGGCGCCTCCAGGCTCGACAGGTGACCGGCGGCCGGGATGCGTACGAGCGTGGCGCCCGGAATGGCCGCGGCGAGCTTCTCGGCCTCCGACGGCGGGGTCAGGCTATCTGTCTCGCCCACCAGGACGAGGGTCGGCACCTGTAACCCGGCCAGCACCGGCGTGGCGTCCGGTCGGCGGGCCATCATCTTGAGCGCGCCGGTCACGGCGGCGGGGTTCGTCTCGGCGATCCAGTGCCGCAACTGCTCGAGCAGCTCGGGCCGGTCGAGCGCGGTCGCGGGCGTCGTGACCGTGTGCGGGAAGCTCTCGGCCAGGCCTTTGAGGCCGGCGTGTTCGATTTCCTCGACCTGCTTCAACCGGCGCTCGCTCCCCTCCGGCGTATCGGCGCCGGCGCGCGTGTCGGCCAGGATCAGGCCGCGAAGCCGCTCTGGGTGTCTACGCGCCAGCGCCAGCGCGATGTAGCCGCCCATCGAGAGGCCGCCCAGCACGAAGCGCTCGTGGCCGAGGCGCGAGGCGAACGCGGCGACGATGTCGGCCAGCTGGTCGATGTCGAGGTCGCCGTCGGTCGACTGCGAGGCGCCGAAGCCCGGTAGGTCCACCGTCACGACGTGACACTTGTCCGCGAGCGCCTCGACCTGAGGCTCCCACATCCGCTGATTGAGCGGGAAGGCGTGGAGCAGCAGGAGCGTGGGCCCCACGCCATGGGCGCGGTACGCGAGCTCGAGGCCTTCCACCCGGGTGCGCGTGTCCGTGAGCATGCGTCCTCCCCTCCGCGGCGCGCCGGCTAGGGCGCGTGGCGGTACTTGTAGCTCAGCCACAGCCGGCGGGCGCCGGCCACGAGAGCCAACACCGCGATCGGACCAAACACCATGATTTCGTCGACCGGAAGCTTCATGGCCGCGATCTTAACATGCGGCCGCGCGCAACGAATCCAGGAAGCGTACGGAGTCGCTAGCGGCCCATCTGGCGTCGGCCCGCCTCGCCTCGCGGGTAGCTCGGCGTGGGGTGCACCTCCGCGAGGCGGTCGGCCCAGGCCCGCGTGCGGGCCCGCGTGGCGTCGTCGACGGCGCCCAACAGGGGCCAGCCGCCGAGGTGCAGGGGCTCCCCGTAGGGCCTCGCGCCGCCGGCCAGCGCGGCGAGCGTCGTCCATTCGAGGAAAAAGCCATCGGGCCATGGGCCCGGCGCGTCCGTGACCAGGGCGACGGTCTTGCCGCGCAACTCGCCGTCCGCGGCCATCAGCTGGATCCGCGGATCGATCAGGCCGGCGACCGGCACGACGAGGGTGATCACGTCGTACATCCCGAGGTGCGGGCGGCGATCGATCGGGACCACGCGCACGCCGAGCCGGCCTGCGATCGTGTCTCCGAGCGACCGCGCTGGCACCGACAGCGGCCAGAGGTCATAGTAGAGGACGATCGCACTCATTGTCGCTCCTCAGCGGCTGGCCGGCACGAGTGCCGGGTCGTGGGACGCGACCCGCTCGAGGAACTCGTCCTCGGAGATCACGGGCACTTTGAGCTTCTGCGCCTTCTCGAGCTTCGAGCCCGCCTCGTCGCCGGCCACGAGAAAGCTCGTCGCCTTTGAAACGGTGCTCGAGGCCTTGCCACCCAGCCTGGCGACCAGCGCCTCGGCCTCGGGGCGCGCCATACGTGCCAGGCGGCCGGTGAAGACGAAGCTCAGGCCGCTGAAAGGCCCGGTCTTGGCCGTCTGCGCCGCTGCCTCGACCATCGGCAGCCCGGCGGTGCGCAGCTTCTCGATCACGGCGCGGTTGTCCGCCTCGCCGAAGTACGCGTGCACGCTCTGGGCCACGATCGGTCCGAGCCCCGCGACGGCCTGCAGTTCCTCGAACGTCGCGGCCGCCAACTGATCCATCGAACCGAAATGGTCGACCAGCGCGCGGGCTGTCTGCTCGCCCACGTCCCGAATGCCCAGCGCGAACACCACGCGCCCGAGGCCACGGCCCTTGCTCGCCTCGAGCGAGGCGAGCAGGTTGTCCGCGCTCTTCTCGCCGAACCGCTCGAGCCCGATGAGTTGGTCGCGGGTCAGGTAATACGCGTCCGCCAGGTCGTTCACCAGCCCCTGTTCGACCAGGACCTCGGCCAACCGGGCGCCCAGGCCCTCGATGTCGAGCGCTCGCCGGGATGCGAAGTGCTTCAGCTGTTCCGCGAGCTGCGCCCGACAGCGCTTGCCGCCGGTGCAGTAGCGCATCACCTGGCCCGCGGGCCGCACGGCCGGCGAGCCGCAGGCCGGGCAGTGATCCGGAAAGACGTAGACACGCTCGTCGCCGGTGCGCTTCTCGGGGATCGACTTCACGATCTGCGGGATCACGTCGCCCGCGCGCTGGACGATCACCATGTCGCCGATGCGCAGGTCCTTGCGGACGATTTCATCCTCGTTGTGCAGCGTGGTCCGCGCGACGGTCACGCCGCCGATCGCCACCGGCTCGAGGATCGCGACGGGGTTGAGCGTGCCGGTGCGGCCCACGTTGATCTCGATGTCGAGCAATTGGGTGGTGGCCTGGGTCGGCGCGAACTTGAACGCGATCGCCCAGCGCGGCTCGCGCCCCACCGACCCGAGATCGGCCTGGTCGCGCAGGGCGTCGACCTTGATGACGACGCCGTCGATCTCGAACGGGAGGTCCGCCCGGGTCGCCTCGTAGCGACGGCAGTACGTCCAGACGGCCTCGAGGTCCGGCACGACCGCGCTGTCCGGCCAGACCGGAAGGCCGAGCTCGCGTACCCGCGCCATCGCGCCGGAGTGGCTGTCCACGCCCGTCAGGCCGACCGCCCCGTAGGCCCAGAAGCGCAGCGGACGCTCCTTGGTGACGCGCGGATCCTGCTGGCGCAACGAGCCCGCCGCCGCGTTGCGCGGGTTGGCGAAGAGCGCCTCGCCGGCCTCGCCGCGGCGCAGGTTCAGCGCCTCGAACTCCGCGACTTCCATGTAGACCTCGCCGCGTATCTCGACGTCGAGCGGCTCGGCGAGCTGCGCGGGGATGTCCTTGATCGTTTTCAGGTTGAGCGTGACGTCTTCGCCCGTCACGCCGTCCCCGCGGGTCGCCCCGCACACGAAACGGCCCTTTTCGTACCTGAGCGCGATGGCCAGGCCGTCAATCTTGGGCTCGAGCGCGTAGCCGAAGCCGTTCCGCTCCGCGATCTTGCAATTGCGCGTCGCCCAGCTCTCGAGCCCCTCGCGCTCGAAGGCGTTGGCCAGGCTCAACATCGGCACGTCGTGCCTGACGGGCGCGAAGCTCGTCTCGATCGTGCCGCCCGGCCGCTGGGTCGGAGACTCCGGGGTCGCGAGCTCCGGATGCGCGGCCTCGAGCGCGAGCAATTCCTGGAAGAGCCGATCGTACTCCGCGTCGGTCACGATCGGATTCGCGAGCACGTAATAGCGGTAGTCGTGGTCCTCGATCTCGCGCCGCAACCACGCGGCGCGCTGGGCGGGGTCCAGGGTCGCGGGTTCCCTTCGGTCTTCGAGCGAGGTCAAGTCGGATCTCCTGGCAGGTCTTGCGAGCGCGGGGATCTATTCTAGCGGGAGTCCCGATCTGTCGCATGCCTGGACGCGAGCAACCGAAGGTGTCGATGGGTACCCGGTTTCGCGGTGCGGGTCATCACGTTTTAACGAAAAAAAACGAACATTTGATGAACGGCGAACATGGATTTCGTCAGGTCATAAGAAAGTTACGACTACTTGCCCCGATAATGAGAATCGAGGGGCCGGTTTGTGCCCGTCGGCGTTTGTATACCGCGGGTGTCTACCTAGCGAGCGCGCCGAAGCCTTTTCTCCGCACGACGACGCCGTCAGCTCCCAACGGACTGTGGAGGTTCAGATGGAAAAGGTTTATCAGGGGTTCTCCGCCAAGGACAAGGAACGCCTTGTGGCCGAGTACCTGCCGTTGGTCAAGAAGATCGCCCGCGGCCTCGCGCGCCGGAGCACGGATCCGGTCGAGGACCTGATACAGGTCGGCTCGATCGGGCTGCTCGAGGCGATCAATCGCTACGAGACCGGGCACAACACCGAGTTCAAGACCTACGCCGTCCACTTCATCACGGGGCACATCCGCCACTACCTGCGCGATCGCCAGAACCTCCTGCGGGGCCCCCGCGTGCTCCAGGAGCTCTCGTACCGGCTCAGCCAGGTCGCGAACCGCCTGACCCAGCAACTCGGCCGCGATCCGGGGAACCAGGAGCTCGCCGAGGCGCTCGACGTTTCGATCGAGCAGGTCGACCAGGTCAAGATGTACGACCGCCGTGTGACGGTCCTCTGGCTCGACCAGGAGAGCGGCGATTCCGACGACGACGAGCAGCGCTCGCTTCTCGATACGCTGACCGACAGCCGCAACGGCGTCGACACGCGCGAGGATCTCGACGACCGCCTGGTGCTGTCCGAAGCGATGGAGCACTTACCCGAGTCGCAGCGCAAGCTCCTCGAGCTGCGCTACTTCCAGGACCTCACGCAGGCCGAGCTCTCGCGGCGCCTGGGCATCAGCCAGATGGAGGTCTGCCGCCGGCTCAAGAAGGCCGAGAAACAGCTCAAGATCGCGATGGTGCCCTTGCCCAACGGCAAGTGACTAGTCAGCCGCCCCGCCCGAGAACTCGGGGTCGATCTCGTAGACATAGCGGCTGATGTCCATCAGGCTCGCGAGGGCCTTACGCGGGGCCACGCCGTCGTAGAGAATCCGGAACACGCCTTCGGTGATCGGCATGTAAACGCCGTTCGCCAGGGCGTATTCGTGGACGGCGCGGGTCGTTTTCACGCCCTCTGCGACCTGGTTCATGGCGGCGATGATTTCGTCGAGCGACTCGCCGCGAGCCAGGCGTTGACCCACCTGGAAGTTGCGTGAGAGCGGCGAGAAACAGGTGGCCATCAGGTCACCGATGCCCGAAAGGCCGCTGAACGTCGAGGAACGGGCGCCGAGGTGCCCGCCGAGGCGGGCGATTTCGACCAGGCCTCGCGTGAGGAGCAAGGCCTTGGTGTTGTCGCCGAAACCCAGCCCCACGGCCATGCCGGAGGCGATCGCGAGAATGTTCTTGAGCGCGCCGCCGACCTCGGTGCCCACGACATCGGTGTTGCCGTAGACCCTGAACGTGGGCCCCGCCAGCACGGCCCGCGCGCGTTCGATCACCTCGGGGTACTTGCTCGCGATCACCGTGGCGCTCGGCTGGCCCTCGGCCACCTCCCGCGCCAGGTTGGGGCCGGACAGCACGCCGATCTTCCGGACGCAGGTCTCTTCGCGCACGATCGTGGTCATGCGCTTGAACGTGCCCTGCTCGAAGCCCTTCACGCCATGGATCAGGACGTGACCGCCGTCGAGGTGGTCGCCGAGCACGGCCGTGACCGACCGCAGGCTCTGCGAAGGCACCACGAGCAGGATCAGCCGGCATTCCTGCCCGATACGGGCGAGCTCGGCTGTCGCCGCGACGCGTGGCGACAGCGTGAGGCCTGGCAGGTACTTGGTGTTGGTGTGATGCCCGTTGACCTCGGCCACCGTGGCCGCGTCTCGCATCCAGTGCAGCACGGGATGATCGTTGCCACCGATCAGGTGGGCGAGCGCCGTGCCCCAGCTGCCGCCGCCGACGATGCCGACCGGTTCCTCTCCGATGGGGCCGCGGCCAAGACGCGGGGTGGGGTCCCCGTCGGCACGGTGGTCAGCCACGGGCGGGTGCCTCCGCTCGGTCGGCCGGCACAGGCTCGAAGATGCGCTCGAAGCCGTAACCCGCGAGCCGGTTGTGATAGTAATACAGCAGCTTCATATCGTTCAGGAGCACGCGTTCACCTTCGATGTGGACCAGATCCCTTGTATGGTACATGCGGAAGTACCGCAACGCGACCTCCATGATCCGCTCGATCGTTTCGCCCTGCACGGTCGGCGAAAGCTGGATGCGGCCGGCGGCGGCTTCGAGCAACAGCCGGTCGCGCAGGCGCGCGAGCCCCGCGGCGACCTCATGCAGCGGCAGCGCGGTGTCGCCTGGCAGGCGCACGAGGTGGTAGATGTCGAGGTCGGGATGGCGCGCCTTGACCATCTCGAACAGCACGAAGGCCGCCATCTGGGTCGTCGTGGCGACGTTGTAGCGCATGAACGCCTCGCCGATCGCCTCGCCCAGCTCGCGCGTGTATTCGGCGTCGCGTTTCGCGTCATGGCGCGCCTCGCCGTCGACCTCGACGTATTTCCGCAGATCGATCGGGCGGCCGCGCGGGTCGATCGAGCGGCCTTCGGCGTCGACCAGGTTGCCGAAGGGATCCATCGGCTGGCCAATGTGCAGGAACATCCGCCCGTCGAACCCCAGCACCGAGCCCGCGTACGTCAACATGCGGCCGAGCTTGGTGAACTCGTCGTCCTCGATGATGTAGCGGCTCTTGCCCATCGCCTTGAGGAGGTCGTCGATCTGGGTCGCGCCCTCGAGCACCAGCGGGTAGTTGATGGTCATCGGCACGACGTAGATGTTCGGGTTCGGCTTGCCCGCGCGCAGGTTGTTGATGAAGGCCGCGAGACCGGTGCCCAGCAGACCGAGCTTCAGCTTGCGCTCGATGCCGCCCGAGCGCGAGCGCGTGCCACCCGGGAAGAACAGGCTGTGGTAGCCCCGTTCCAGGATCACGGTGGAGTAGGTCTTGAGCACGTCCTTGTAGAGGCCGTTCTTGAGCCGGCGGTCCACCTTGTAGGCGCCCAGGTTCTGCATGAAGAAGCTGATCAGCCAGTTCGAGAACAGGTTCTTGCCGGCGCCGTAGGTGAACGGCGGCAGCCCCAGCCGGTCGAGCGCGAAGCCGATCACGATCGAATCGAGGTTGCTCGAGTGGGTCGGCACGAGGATCACGGTGCCGCGCTGCACGAGCGTCTTGAGGTCCGCGACGTGGCCTTGCACGGTGATGCGCTGCTCGAGCCCGAGCGGGCCGGCGTCGGCGAGCTGGTTCCGGAAGAGCAGCCGGAGGCCGCGTGGAATGACCGAAGTCGCGAAGCGGTAGACGCGCGGATCGAAGTTGCCGACGATGTCGCTGGCATAGCCCCTGGTGATCTCGCCGAGCAGCCGCGCCTTCTCGTCGGCGCCACGCCGCCCGAGCGTGCGATAGAGGTCGACCCACTCCTTGAGGCGGGCCGCCTTGCCGCGATCCGTCTCGAGCCGGGCGATCTCGTGGAACGCCACGTCGTTGATCGCGAGCTCCACGGCGGCCTCGGTCGGGCCCTTGGCCGCCATCTCGCGGCGCACGACCTCCGCGACGATGTCCGTGCGCTCGGCGTTGAGGTGGTGGATACGCCCCTCGGATGGTAATTGTAGAGCCATGACTTCCTCTGTCGCCGAGTACTACCACGAGCAGACCAAGTACACGCCCGAAGGCATCTCCCGCGGCGGGCGCGGCCTCGATTTCACCAAGCAGCCGGTGCCGTTCAAGGACTATACCACCGGCGTCGGCTACGATCTCACGCGGTACCTGCCGGCAGGCGACCAGCTGCGCTCGGACGCGGATCTGGCCGCCTGGCGGGCCAGCCTGCCGGCGGACGAGCGCGCGCTCGCCGAGCTGTCGCACCTGCTCTACTTCACCAACGGCATCACCGCGGTGATTCCATACGCCGGCCAGCCCTTCCTGATGCGCGCCGCGCCGTCAGCGGGCGGCCTCTACCCGACCGAGATCTACCTCGCCGCGCACGGCCATGCGATGCTCCCCGATGGCCTCTACAACTACCAGGTGCGCGACCATACGTTGATCCACTTCTGGTCGGGCGATCCGCGCAAGCGCCTCACGGAGGCCGCCTTTGGCCACCCCGACGTGGCGCGCGCGGACCTCGTGGTGATTTTCACCGGCGTGTTCTACCGCAGCGCGTGGCGTTACGAGGACCGCGCGTACCGGCGGATCCTGCTCGACACCGGCCACGTGATGGGCAACCTGGCCCTCTATGCCCCGCTCGTGGGCCGTAAGGTCGTGCCGGTGGGCGGCTTCGCGGACTCTGGCGTCGATGACTTGCTTTTCCTCACGCCCGACGAAGAGGGAACGCTCGCCCTCGTCGCTTTGCTGCCCACGGGCGCCGCGGCGAGCTCCCCGCCCGGCCCCACGGCGCTGCCCGGCACCCGGCATGACCGCCGCGACTTGCCTGCGGGCCAGCGGCTGCTCGCGCTGCACGAGGCGACGCTGATCCCGCCCGGTGAGACGCCGGCACCCGTCGAGCTGACCGCAGCCGCGCCCGAGGAGCCCGCCCACCGGTTCCACATCGGCGAGCCGCTCGCGGCGCCGCCGCTCGGTTGGGACGACGACCTGGGACCAACGATTCTGAAGCGCCGCTCCACAAGAGGCTACTCGGGTGAAGGGCTGACCCGCGAGGAGCTCGCGATGATGCTCGATTTCACCTACCGCCACGACCTCGCCGACGCCACGGAGACGGGCGGCCCGGCGCTCTTCGCGCCGCACCTGCTTCAGACGTTCGTGGCCGTCCACGATGTGGCCGGCCTCGATCCCGGTTGCTACCATTACGACCCGGCGGCGAGGTCGGTGCGCCAGATTCGCTTCACGGCGCTGCGCGATCAGGTGCGTTACCTCGCCCTCGGCCAGGACCTCGCAGGCTCCGCCGGGGCAGTCGTGATCCACACGGCCGACCTGCCGCGCGCGGTGGGGTTGTATGGGGACCGGGCGTACCGGTACTTGCACCTCGACGCGGGGCACCTGGGCGAGCGGCTCAACGTGGCGGCGATCCGCCTCGGGTTGGGCGTCAGCGGCATCGGTGGCTTTTTCGACGACCAGGTGAACGATTTGCTCGGGATCCCGGAGCGCGAGGCCGTGCTGTACCTGACCACGCTGGGACGGCCTGCCCTGGAGCGGTGATACGTCCGCGACCTCAGCGACCGGTTGGCCACACGCCGCCCCACATCGACTGGAGGTCCCGCGTGGCGCGCTCGACCACCTCGGCGCCACCCGGCAGCCCGACGAGGTGCCGCATCGCCTGCTGGACCTGAGCGGGCAGCGGGCCGAGGGCCACCGCCTCGAGCGCCGTCAGGGTTTGTTGGAACCGGTCGTTCACGCCCGGCTCGACGGACGGCCGCCGCGCCTCCTCCAACATCCAGGCCGACACGACCAGGCCGCCGAACATCCCCGCGACGAGAGCCTGCTCGACCAGGAGCAGGCCCGCTTGTTGCGGCCAGGGCAGGCCCCGTGAAGCCTCCTGGAAGACCTCGCGCAGCCACTGCCGCATATGAAGGAGCTCAGCGGGCAAAGGGCCGGGGGTTCCGCTGCTCATCGGGGAAGGGTCCTCGCGACGGGGCTGATGACCCTCCCTGCATACCCCGGTCCGGCCTGGCGCTACCGCGTCGGCTAGCCGCGCACGACCGGCCGCGGCTGGATCAGCGTGACGTACTTCAAGGACCGCACGGAGGTCTCGCAATAGGAGCAGACCGCCAGACGCTCGGTGGTCTGCACGGTTGGCGCGTTGCACATGGGACACAGGTGCTTGGGCATGGTCTCTCCTCGTCGAGGGATGCGGCCCGGGACTTCGTTGTCGACCGGGCGCCGCGGGGGCCGTTTGGCCATGTCACATTTCGTTACGTGACATGGATCACATTCTAAGCGAGGGTGCGCGTCGTGAGAAGCACTATCCTGTGAATACTTCATTAAGTATTGTAAACCTAGGTCATAATGGTCATGCGGAGCGACGCCTTGACACGGCGCCGCGTCAGGGCTAACGTCAGGAAGTCCCCCTTCGTCGGAAAGCCCGGTTCATGCGCGTTCCAGCCCTTCTGTCCGCCGCGTTGCTCTTCGTCGCCCTGGGCGCCTCGGGCTGTGACGATCCGGACACCCAGACCGTCCAGGGCACGATTCGCTTCGCGCCTGGCAGCGAGCGCGCGCTCGGCGGCAGCGATGCCCTGTTCATCACGGCGCGACCGGCCGGCAGCCAGGGCGGGCCGCCGCTCGCGGTGCTCAAGATGGTCGGCGTGAAGCCGCCCGTCGCCTACCGCATCGGCCAGGACGACGTCGTCATGCCGGGCACCTGGTTCCGTGGCAAGATCGAGGTGAGGGCCGTGCTGCGTAAATCCGGCTTCGTGGGCGCGCCCGTGAAGGGTGATCTGGACAGCCCGCCTTCGCGCCCCGTCGAGCCGGGCGCGAAGGGCGTCGATCTCGAGCTGAGGCCGGTCCCATGAGTGGCGACCGGTCCTACCGCATCTGGATCGACCCTTCGGGCGAGGTCTGGATCGAGGATCCGGACGCCGGGGTCATCCCCTTCGCACAGGCGCTCCAGCCGGACTTCGCGCTCGCCGAAGCCGTGAGCGTGACGGTGCGACCCCGCCTCGCGACGACCCGCGCGACGCCCGCGGCGGGTGGCGCCGGACCGTCGCTGCTCGACGCCAAGCGGGCGATCGCCCGCCAGCTCTTCCGCGCGTGCGTGCTCTGCGAGCACCGCTGCGGCGTCGACCGCGCGGCCGGAGAGCGCGGCGTGTGCAAGGTCGGCCCCACCTCGTTCTTCTCGGCCGGCTTCGTGCACCTCGCCGAGGAGCGCGAGATCGCCCCGTCCTTCTGCCTCACGTTGACGGGGTGTTCCTGGCACTGCGTTTACTGCCACACCTACGACATCATCAACCGCGTCGACGCCGGCACGCCGCTGGACGCGGCCGCCTACGAGGATCTCTACAGGCGCATCGACGACCCCACGGTGCGCACGCTGAGCTTCGTCGGCGGCAACCCCGACCACCACCTGCCCGCGGTGCTCGACTTCCTCGCCGCGGCGCCGGCGGGCTTCGACCGGCCGATCGTCTGGAACTCCAACATGTATGGCTCGCCGGAGCTCTACGCTCTGCTCGACGGCGTCGTCGACGTGTATCTCGGCGACATCCGGTACGGCAACGACGCCTGCGCCAAGCGGCTCTCCGGCCTCGACCGCTGCTGGGAGCCGGTGGCGCGCAACTGGAAGCTCGTCGACGCCCAGGGGGCCGAGCTGATCGCGCGCATCCTGCTGTTGCCCGGCCACCTGGATTGTTGCTTCAAGCCGATCGTCGCGTGGCTTGCCGCCGAGCTGCCGCGCGCGCGGGTCTCGCTGCTCGACCAGTTCCACCCGGCCTATCTCGTAGCCAGGCGCGCGCCGGAGCTGGACCGCACGCCGGACCCGGCCGAGGTGGCAGCGGCCCGCCGGCTGATCGCCGAGGCCGGGCTGCGCACCGTGGCGCCTATCGAGCCGTGACTAGGGCGTGAGAATGTTGCCGAGGCGCGTGAACAGCACGATCGCGCTCGTGATGACCGCGGCGGCCTGCATCGTCGCAACCACGTCCCGCCAGATCGGCCAGGGCGAGCGCGGCACCTGAACCCGATCGCCCGGCTCGAGCCGGACGTTGCCCGCGAGATCGCCGGTCGCCATCATGTACTGCACGTCGACCGGGATCCGGCGCGTCGCCGAGCCGTTGCCGCGCAGCACGACGACCTGGGCCGGGAGCGCATGTTCGGTGAAGCCACCTGCCGCGGCGACCGTGTCGATCACGGATTGGTCGGTGCGCGAGATGTCGACGTTGCCGGGCCTGACCACTTCCCCCAGCACGGTGACGATCCGCGGGCGATAGGAAGTGACGCTGACGGTTACCTCGGGGTTGCGCAAGACGCGGCCGACCACCTCGCGGACGCGCTCGCGCACCTGCTCGGTGGACAGCCCGCGGATCTCCACGTCGCCCAGGAAAGGGAGCGTGACCACGCCGTCGGGCCGGAGCGAGCCCGAATAGCTGTACTGCGGGGCGTCCCTGATGACGATCGAGACGCTGTCCCCGTAATCGACCACGTAGAGCGCCCAGGCGGGCTGCGTCGCCACGGGGCCGAAGGCGATCGCGAGGCCGACGACGAAAATGGCGAGCGGACGGGGCATGGTGAAGCGCACGGCGGAACTCCCTGGCGGATGCGTCGCCATTGTACCAGCCGGCCGATCCGGCCGCCTGTCCCGGCCGATAAAACGTAACCCCGCCGCCGTTCCCATTATGTTAAGCTAATCACCCCATGGCCGACCTCCGGGAGGAAATCCGCCGGCTGCCCGCCAGCCCCGGCGTGTATATGTTCTACGACGCCGCCGACACCCTGCTGTACGTGGGCAAGGCGGTGAGCCTGCGCTCGCGGGTGCGCAGCTACTTCGGCCCGAACGGCGGCCACACGCGCTACACGGCTCGCCTCAAGGACGAGGCGACGCGGCTCGAGACGCGCCCCTGCGGCTCGGAGCTCGAGGCGCTGCTCGTCGAGTCGCGCACCATCAAGGCGCGCGCGCCGCTCTACAACTTGCAGGGTCGTACGTACCGCCACTACCCGTTCATCAAGATCCCCAACGAGCCCTTCCCGCGCGTCCAGCTGACCTACGAGCTGGTGGACGACGGTGGCACCTACTTCGGCCCATTCCCGGGCGAGTACCGCGCGCGCGAGGCGCTCGACGCGATGCGGCCGCTGTTCCGTTGGCGGAGCTGCGCGCCGCTCGCCAGCCGGGCCTGCTTCGAGCACACGATCGGCCGCTGCTCGGCGCCTTGCGTCGGGCTGGTGGACCAGGCCGCCTACGCGGCCGGGCTCGCCGAGCTCGCGAGCTTCCTGGGCGGCGGCGCGGGCGAGGTCCTCCAACGCCTCGAGCGCGACATGGCCGAGGCCGCCGAAAACCTCCAGTTCGAACGGGCCGCGGTGCTGCGCAACCGCCTGGGCATGCTGGCGCCCTGGGTGGCGCGGCAGGGCGCGCTGCAGGCGGCGATCGCCGAGCTCGACGCCTTGATCGTGTTGCCCGCCGCCGAGCCCGGTGCGGCACTCTGGCTCGTGGTGCGGCGCGGCCGCCTGGTCCACGCCGAGTCGGCCGTCACGCGTCGCCGCGCCCGCGGCGTCGCGCGCCGAGTCTCGGACGTGCTCGCCGCGCCGCCGCCGTCTTTGTCGGTCCACCAGGCCGAGCTCGACGAGATCAACATCATCTCCGCCTGGCTGCACAAGCACCGCGACGAAGGCCGCGCCATCTCGCTGAACGGCCGCCCGCTCGACGACGCGCTCGCCGAAGCCTGGACGGTCACGGCCGGCATGAGGGACGCCGCCCGGGTCGAGACCCGAGCGGCGGCGGAAAGGTCGGCGGAGCGGGCGATTCCGGGCCCACCCCAGTTCTAGGATGCCTCGGTCACGGCCTGAAGCGAGCGCTGGAGCTGCAGCACTTCGTCGATCTGCGGCCGGGAGCAATGGCCCAGGTGCACGAGCGCCTCGCCCAGCTGCACGCCCTCGGCCTGCTGGTAGTCCAGCGCCTCGAGCAGCTGGATGAAGCCGATGTCGCCCTGGTGGATCAACAGCTCGCCGATGCGGATGCCGGCCTTGTAATCGCGCAGGGCGCGCATGAGGTCGTCACCTTTGAGCACGCCGGTCTTGACCAACAACTCGCCGATCTTGAGATGCGACGCAAGAGTCTTCTGCTGGCTGAGGCCCTCTTCGAGCTGCGCGCGGTCGATCATGTCCTGAGAAATCAGGTACTCGCCGAAGAAGCCGGCGTTGATCTCCTCGAGAAAGCTCGCGCGAGCCTGCTGAGACGCTTCGTACATGCTGGTGGTTCTCCTAACCTGGATGCTCCGCAGGGCCTTACAGGCCTTGCGGATGCTGTCCTTCCGAATCCACAGGGAGAGGCGGCATCACGGTCTGGCGAACCGCCCGCTCGAGAGCGGCATGGATGCCAGCGCGACGATCGACGCCGGTCGGCAGGCCGAGCCCCACGCAGGCGACCCGGACCAGCTCCTCGGTGGAGAAGAACGGGATGTGCGAGGAGATTTTCCAGGTCTCGTCCATGCTGAGCGGCTTCTCGGCCAGATAGTTGATGAAGTGGCTCATGAGAATGTCGACGATCTTCGGCAAGTTGCGGACGCCGTAGCCCTGCTTGAGCATCGCCTGCAGCACGAGCCGCAGCTCGCTCATCGACATGAAGCGGCCGAACAGCTCGGAGAGCGTGTCCTTGCCGATCTCGGGCTCGTAGGCGCGCAGCAGCATGTCGAGCGCCTGGTTGTTGAAGAGCCTGTGCGCATGGCGCCGGATGACCTCCTCGACGTGCTCCGAGACGATCGCGCTGGGGGCCTGGACGTCGCCCTCCCAGGTCCGCGCCACCGGCTCCGTGACCCACGAGATCGGCCCATGGCGGACCGGATGCGGCTCGGTAGCCCAATCCGGCGGCAGGCTGGGGCCGACGGCGGCCATGAAGTCGGGGTGGACGCGACCCTCGGCGACGGTCTCGCCATTGATGCGGATGGCATAGGTGCGCGGGCCGATGTCGATGTTCTCGCGCACATGCACGAGCGGGAAGACGAAGCCCAGGTCGTGGGCGAGCCGGTACCGTGCGTGGGCGATCGCATCGTGAAGCGGGCTCTCGCTGCCGCCCACGGCGGCATGCTGGGCGAGGTCCGGCGCCATCTCGATCGTCAGCGGCGGCGCGACCAGCGATTGGAGCACCACCTCCGGGTCGCGGCCAATCGCGGTTTCCTGGGCCGCGACCATGCCGGCCTCGCCAGGCGCGGGCGGCGCCATCGGGATGGCCTCGTAGGCCGGAATCGCGGGCGGCCCTTGCAGGCCGCCTAGCAGTCCGGTGATCGCTTTCCTGGCCTCGGCCAGCAAGCCCGTGCCGCCACCCGTCGGGGGCACCAACTCTGGGGGCCACAGGCCCACCGCGGCCAATTGCCGGTGCAATACGCGCAGCCGCTGCGGGCTGTGCCGGGCGATGAAGTCGTTCCAGTCCTCTTCGAGCAACAGGCAATATTCGCCGAACAGGCGCATCGCCTCCTCGTAGCGGTACCGGCCCAGAAGCAGGTGCAAAGCCCGTTCCCGGTCTACCATCTCCCTCATCCTCCCGGTCCGATCGCTCAGCAGGCGCGGCACCGCGGCAACCGAACGTACATAGGTTATACCCCGAGGGGTACATCCCCCTATACCCGGAGGACCTTTCCATGATGCCCGCAACCCTGGCAATCGTACTCGCGGCCGACCTGTTGGCGGGCCCCACCATCCCCGACGCGCCCGGCGGCGTGATGCAGGTGCTCGATGTTCGCCATGGGCTGCTCGTGGCCGCGCCGCACGGCGGCTTCGACCGCCACACGGACGAGATGGCCAGGCGTGTGGCGCTGCTCGCGGGAGGCGGCTACCTGCTCGCGTCGGGCTACCGGACGTCGGCCCGCCCGATCAACGTGAACCGCCCGACGGAAGGCGTGGGCCTCGCGGCCGACGCGGAATACGTGACGCCCGCGTCGCAGCGGGTCTGGGCCGCCTGGGCCGCGCGGCTCGATGCCCAGCAGCCGAGCCTGTACGTGGAAATCCATGGCAACAGCCGCGCCGCGTCGGCTGGGGCGATCGAGGTCGCGACCGTCGGCGTGGATGCCGCCCAGGCGACCTGGCTCAAGGCGGACTTCGGCCGCCGGCTCGCGTTCCTCGACCGCGGGATGCCGCGTCTGCCGTGGCTCATCGAGCCGCTCGACGCGATCCATTACCGCGCGGGCGGCGCGAAGCGGTCCGGCGCCCTCGCGCGCGTCCCGATGGCGCTGCACCTCGAGACGCCCTGGGCCGTCCGATCCGACACGCGGGTACGCGGTCGCTACGCCGACCTGATCGCGAGCACCCTGGCGGCGTTCCAGACCCACCTGGGGCGCTGAGCGCCAGGACGCTCATTCTTCCTCTTCGCGGTCGCCCGGATCGTAGAGCACACCGTAGCGTGGCTTCCAGACGCCGTTGTAGGTGATGCCGATCGTCGGGGTGATGGCATTGCCCCAGGTGGCCGTTTCCGGCAGCTTGCCGAAGAACAGGAGCGCATCCGTGCCGACGGCCAGGTTGAGGCCGCCACCCAGGGGGAAGCGCAGCGCCACGGACAGCTTGTTCAGCCAGGCCAGGTCCTCGGGGCCGTCCTCGGGCATGCCCAGGAAGTGCCGCGCATCGGCGCTGACCGCCAGCGTGGCCGGGCCGATCGGCTGCTCCGCGAGGGCGAGGACCTGGAACCCGGGCTCGAAGCGGCCCACCGGCGATGCCAGGTCATTCTTGCCGATCAGGCCCACGCGCAGCTCCTTCAGCCAGGCGTCCGGGCGTACGACGAGGCCGGTATGGGCGTTGAGCTCCTGCCGTCGGGGGTTGAAGTCGCCGTTCTCGTCGATCGAGGGCGTGAACTCCGTCAGATAGTTGCCGCTGAGGTATGGCACGAGGGGCACCTCGGCGAAGCCCGAGGGCAGGGCGGCGGCCTTCACGCGCAGCTCGCTCGTGAGCTGGACCAGGTCGTCCTGCTCGGCGGCATCCGGCTCGGCGTTCGGGTCGGGCTCCGCTTCGACCACGTCGGCGCGCACGTAGCGCAGGATGCCGCGGTTCTCCCATTCGATCGCCTCGGCCTCGTGGATCGCGGCGACGTCCGCCTTCGCGCCGTAGAACGCGCTGTCCGGGTTGTTGATCTCGGCGTTGCGGACCTTGTCGAAGGTGTCGCGCGGGCTCGCCTGGAAGTGCTGGTAAGTCAGCTCGTTGTGGCGGACGAGCACCCGCCAGCGTGAATCGAAGGCCTGGCCGTCGTCGAGCATCAGCGCGGCGAGGTCTTGCAGGTAGGCGTCGTCGAAGCCGCCGTGGCGATCTCGCAGGGCGTCGAGCACGCCGAGCGTCGCGTCGCCGATGCCGACGCCGCTCCCGCCGCGGACGATCCGGTCGCCCACCCGCTTCAGCTCGGCGTCGACAGGACCCTCGAAGTCTTCGTCGGCATGCTCCGAGCGCGCGATCGACTCGGTCGTGGCGACCCTGTAGTGTTCGGTCTCGTCGAGCTCGCGGCCGCCGATGACCCCCGCTTCCGGGTGGTAACCCGCCGTCACGAAAGGCGACTTCGCGCCATCGCGCGCGAGCAGGCGCTTGATCTGGCCGCCGCTCATCTGCACCAGCACGACCCGCTCGCGCTTGAGCCAGCTGTCCGCGACGTGGCGCGGCACCTCGCCGTCGGCGATCGGCGCGTTGCGCACGACGTGCAGCAGCGCGACCTCGACGCCGGTGGCCCGTTTCAGGGCACCCGCGGCGATGCGGGACCATGCGACGCGATCGTACTGCGGCGCGGGCCGGCCGTCCGGCCGCGCGAGGCGGGGGTCCAGGGCCGCGAGGCGCCGGCGGTCGGGCAGGACGGCGTCCTGGCGCCGGGCCTGGAAGGCGGCGAGGCGCTCGGCGAACGCCCAGGTGCGCGCGGGTGAGGGGTCGACCTCCTGGTCGGCGATCGCGCGCTTCACCTCGTTCTCGATCCAGCGCAGCCCGGCACGGCCGTCGCGCTCCCCGAAGCCGAGCGTGAGCCTGCCCAGCTGGTCCTTCGAGCCGCCGGCCATGACCCAGGGCAGGAGCGCCTGGCGGGCGTCGCGCGGGCCGGTCTCGAAACGCTCCCGGTAGTCCCACTCGCCCCGAGTCTGGTAGCGCGTGACGATCGCGGTGACGCCTTCGGCCTCGTCGCGCAGGCGCGGCAACTCGTCTTCCCGCAGGTTGGTGACGACCACGACCGCGTCGGGCCGTTGCTGCTTCACCTCGCGCAGGGCACGCGAGAGGGCCGTGAACGGGTCCTCCGTCACCCAACCACCGTCCCCGGCGTACAGGCTGTAGCGCTTCACGTGCTCGGCGTCGACGAGGCCGATGATCGCGATCCGCTTGCCGTGACGCTCCTTGACCACCCAGGGGCTCACGGGGACGTCGTCGGGGCCTTTCAGGTTGGCCGCGACCAGCGGCACGCTGGCCGCGAGCCGCACCTGCTCGGCATGCCGCAGGCGCAGCTCGAAATCGAACGGCACCAGCGCGTCGAGGCCCATCCGGCCGACCGCGTCCAGCGTGTCCGGCAAGGCGAGTTCGGCGTCCGGCGAGGTGGCGTCGTCGACCAGGTTGCCGGCGTCGACCCGCAAGGCGTTCCCCTCCGCCCGCCAGCGCGCCGCGAGGGCGTGCAGCGCGACGCCGCCGAACGTTCGCGGCACCGCGTGAAAGGTCGTTTCGCGCCCGTCGCGGCTGGCACGGCCGTGGGCCACCGCCTCCCACTGCCAGGCCTCGGCGTCGTTCAGCGCCGGGATTGGCGGCGGCGCGCCGTCTTCGGCGTAGAGCCACAGCGCGCGGCCGTCGGCACCACGCGCGGCCCAGAGGGCGGCCGTCTTCAAGCGCGCGTGGGCGTGTTCGCCCACCTGCCCGGCGAGCCAATCGGCCACCCAGGCCGGCGCGGGCCCGGGGGCCTCGAAGGCCTGGAGGCCGTCGGTCCAGACCGCCCGGATCGCGGTCGGTCCGCCCACGAGCGTGACGCCCTTGCCTGCAAAGGCCCGCCGCGCCTCAGCTACGGTCAGCGGTGCGCTCGCTGACCACAGGTGCCAACGGCGGTGGCGCAGCGCCCCGCTGTCGAGCTGGTAGCCCCTTCCGGACGGCCCGTCGTCGGGGGCCTCGAAGAGCGGCCGCAGGTCGGCGAGCGCCCAGTTCCCGTGGTACAGGCCTTCGGCCTTGTAGCCGTAGACGATCGGCACTGTGACGTCCACCGCGGGGGCCGCGGCGGCGGGTGAAGCGGGGAAAAGGCCCGTGAGAACGAGGATGGCTGCGAGCGAGCGGGGGTTGAGCATAACCCCCTCTACCCACCAGGCGTAAGAAGACTATCCGACGCGGAGGGTGTGCTCGCTGCCCGGGAACTTGCCCTCGTTCTTCTCGAGGAAATACGAAAGGCCGCCCGGGTAGACCGTGGTGTGGCCCTTGTCGATCACCACGACCTTGGTCGCGAGCTCGCGCAGGAAGTGGCGATCGTGGCTCACGAACAGGATCGTGCCGTCGAACTCCTTGAGCGCCTCGAGCAACATCTCGCGGCTGCGGATGTCGAGGTGGTTGGTCGGCTCGTCGAGGATCAGCAGATTGACCGGGTTCGCGATGATGCGCGCGAGCACCACGCGGGTTTTCTCGCCGCCCGAGAGCACGCCCACCTTCTTGTCCACGTCGTCGCCCGAGAAGAGCATCGAGCCGAGGATGTTCTGCACGACGCCGCGGCTCGCCGTCGGGACCACGTCGGCGACGGCGTCGAAGGCCGTGCGGTTGCGGTCGAGGATCTCGGTCTGGTGCTGCGCGAAGTAGCCGGCGCAGACGCCCGCGCCGATCTTCGCCTCGCCGTTCGTCGGCTGGAGCTCGCCGGCCAGGATCTTGAGCAGCGTGGACTTGCCCGCGCCGTTCACGCCCATGATCGCGATGCGCTCGCCGCGCTTCACGTCGAGGTCGACGCCCTCGAGCACATGGTGGGTGCCGAAAGCCAGGTCGAGGCCCTTGACCGTCGCGGCGACGTCGCCGCCGCGCGGGCACTCACGCCACTGGATGTCGACGGCCTGCATCTCGCGCGGCACCTCGATGCGGTCCATCTTCTCGATCATCTTCATGCGCGACTGCACCTGCGCCGCGTGGGAGGCGCGCGCCTTGAAGCGGGCGATGAACTCCTCCTCCTTGGCGAGCTTGTCGTCCTGGCGCTTGGCCTGGGCGATCAGGTTGGCGAGGCGGATGTCGCGCTCGCGCTCGTAGAAGTCGTAATCGCCGTTGTAGGTCACGATCTCGCCGCTTTCGACGGCCACCACGCGCGAGACGAGGCGGTTCATGAAGTCGCGGTCGTGCGACGTGAGGAAGATCGCGCCCTTGAAGCGTTGCAGGAAGTCCTCGAGCCACACGATCGACTCGAGGTCCAGGTGGTTGGTCGGCTCGTCGAGCACCAGGGCGTCGGGCTGGCGAAGCAGCACCTTCGCGAGCTCGACGCGCATGCGCCAACCGCCCGAGAAGTCGCCGATGTCTTTCGCGAGGTCGCCGGCCTTGAAGCCGAGGCCGGCCAGGATTTCCTTCGCGCGTTGTTCCAGGTCGTAGCCGCCGCGGGCCTCGAAAGCTTCCTGCGCGTGGCCGAGCTCCTCGAGCAGCTCGGTCATCTTCTCGTCGGTCAACGCGGGGTCCGACAGGGCCTCGCCGAGCTCCGCGATCCGCTTGTCGAGCGCCAGCACGTCTGCGCAGCCAGCCAACGCCGCTTCGAGCACGGTCACGCCCTTGAGCTCGGCCATGTCCTGCGAGTAGTACGCGACCACGAAGCGCTCGGGGATCACGACCTGGCCTTCGTCCGGCGTCTCCTGGCGGGCGATCAGCCGGAAGATCGTGGTCTTGCCGGCGCCGTTCGGTCCGACCAGCCCGACCCGGTCGCCCGGGTTGATCTGGAAGCTGCCGTCCTTGAACAGGAACCGCTTGCCCTGGAACTTGGCGACCTGGTTGAAGGCAATCATGGAAACCTCTCGCAGAAAAGACGCGCTCCGCGCGCGTCCTGCATGAATTGTACCCTAAAAGCCGGAGTAGCTGTGGGTTTGACAGGCTGGCGGGTCCGCCGCTTCCCCGTCCTCGCGACCTCGTATATAATGGCCGCGCCTGACAAGGCGTTAGAAGGAGAGTCCTATGTTCGATCCCCGCATGGCCCTCGTCCCCACCGTCGTCGAATCCACCAGCCGCGGCGAGCGGGGTTACGACATCTTCTCGCGGCTCCTCAAGGAGCGCATCATCTTCCTGGGCACGCCAATCGACGACGACGTGGCGAGCCTGATCATCGCGCAGCTGCTGTTCCTGGAGTCGGAAGACCCCGCCAAGGACATCATGGTGTACATCAACAGCCCGGGCGGCGTGGTCACGGCCGGCATGGCCATCTACGACACGATGCAGTACATCAAGAGCGACGTTTCGACGATCTGCCTCGGCCAGGCGGCCTCGATGGGCTCGTTCCTGCTCGCGGCCGGCGCGCCGGGCAAGCGCATCGCGCTGCCCAACTCGCGCATCATGATCCACCAGCCGCTCGGCGGCGCGCGCGGCCAGGCCACGGACATCCAGATCCAGGCCCAGGAAATCCTGCGAATCAAGAACTACCTGACGACCCTCCTCTCGATCCACACGCAGCAGCCGGTCGAGAAGCTCCACAAGGACATGGAGCGCGACTACTACATGTCCGCCGCCGAGGCCAAGGATTACGGCCTGATCGACCAGGTGCTGACGCCGCGCATCGGCGTGGACAACGTGCCGATGCCGCCGATGCCCGACGGCGATTCGACTGACGTCAAGAAGTAACGGGACCACCACGGATGGCGCGCGCCACGCGCACCTTCGAGACCGACCTGGCGGAGCTGGCCTATCAGATCGCCAGGTCGGAGGCTTTTCAACGGATCGTCGCGGAGTTCCGCGCCGGGGAAACCGACGACCAGGAGGCCCAGGAGCGCATCCTGGAACTCCTGGACGCCGGCCGCTGCAAGTTCTTCGGTGATCGCGGCCACGAGGAGTGGAGCTGGGTGATCGACGAACGCGAGGCCGGCAGCCTGGCGGGGGCGCTCTTCCGCGAGGGCATCGGCGACGTATGAGCGATCAGGAGCGTAGGCGTCTGCTCGTGTTGAACACCGGCGGCACGCTCGGCATGGATCCGCGCGCCACCGGCTCGCTCGCCCCCGGTGCGCTCGCCGAGCAGGTGCTGCGCTACATCCCGGAGGCGCGTGAGCTGGCCGACATCGAGATGGCCGTGCTGTTCAACCAGGACAGCGCGAACGTCCAGCCGGCCCACTGGGAGGCGATCGCAGGCGCCATCGAGGCGGCGATCGACGCGTATGACGGCTTCGTGGTCATTCATGGCACCGATACGATGGCCTACACGGCAGCGGCGCTGTCGTTCATGCTCGCGAACCTCCCCAAGCCCGTGATCCTCACGGGCGCCCAGCGGCCGATCGCTTCCATCCGCACGGACGCGAAGACGAACCTCGTCAACGCGCTCGCGCTCGCCACGCTCGACCTGCCCGAGGTCGGGCTCTTCTTCAACCACCGCCTGCTGCGAGGCAACCGCGCGCGCAAGGTCAGCATCGACGATTTCGACGCATTCGCGTCCCCCAACTACCCGGCGCTTGCGACCGTGGGGCTGCACGTCGAGATCCACGAGGAGCATGTGCGCAGGCCGGCGGGGCTCTTCCGCCTGCAGCGCGGGTTCTCGGACAAGGTGCTGATCTTGCGGCTGTTTCCCGGCCTGCGTCCCGAGCACCTGGTTCCGCTGCTCGACGGCGACGCGGTCGCCTTCGTGATCGAGGCATACGGCGCGGGCACGGTGCCGGTGGCCGAACGCAGCCTGATCCCCTTCATCGAGGAAGCGACGCGGCGGCAAAAGCTGGTCGCGCTCTGCTCGCAGGCGGTCGCGGGCCGGGTCGAGCCGGCGCTCTACGAGGCGGGCCGAATGGCCATCGAGGCGGGTGCGGTCTCGTGCGCCGACATGACCCCCGAGGCCTCGGCCGTGAAGCTCATGTTCCTGCTCGGCCAATACGGCGACGACACTGCCAAGGCGGCGCGTGCCTTCGGCGTCTCGATCGCGGGGGAGATGAGCTAGTGAACGAGGCCGCCACAGGCGAGGCCGGCCGCGCGGCCGGCCCCGTGGACGCGATGCTCGGCTAAGGCGCTAATCGGTCTGGCAGACCTGCTTGAGTTCGAACGTCACCTGCTCGAGACGGCTCGCTCGCGCGCTGGACGCAGGCACGGCGTGCGTCGTGCCGGCAGCTTGCGCCGTGGCGGGCGCTTGAATGGCGGTGGTCGGCGCGGAACCGCAGCCCGCCAGCACCATCGGCGTGAGGGCACAAATACCGAGACCCAGTAAGGTCTTGCGCATCATTACTCTCCTTCTCGCGAGGAATGTCGGCCCAAGGCCGACCTCCGCACAATAGCCCAGAGCCCGGCCAGCCGGAACGTGCCAGATTGACGGAATAACGATGCGGTATTGGCCGGTCACGTCGCTCGGCCGGCAGCGATCGAGGTGCGGCGTGGCATCTCGCCGAGGCTCAAGCGTCCGTGTCGCTCGCCCGCAGGTCGGCCAACAGGCGCTGTGCCTGAGGGCCCTCGAGCGCGGGCTCCTCGGCCAGGCACGCCTCGAGCGCGGCGCGCAGCTGGGCGGCTGGCAGCGCGCGACGCCACTCGTTGCCGTCCCAGGCGATCTTCACCAGGAAACCAGGCACCTCGTCCTGGGCGGTGCGGCGGGCCAACCAACCCACCGTGACCGGTTGGTTCGGCGGGGCCAGGTCCAGCGCCCGGAGCAGCGCGAGCAGGCCTCGGCCGCTTTCGTCGCCGGCCGCGCGCGCCGCGAGGGTGATGAGCTTCTGACGTTCGTCCACCGTCTGGCGGCTGCGCATCGTGCGGGCGACCCACCAGCCGATCGCGCCCACGGCGACCAGGAATACGACGAAGAGGGCCGCGAAGGCGATCAACAGGGTAGTCATGGCGCGGGCGTGGCTTCGGGCGCCTGGCCTTCCGGCTTGATGCCCACGGCGAGCAGGATGTGGCCGAGTTGGGGGTTCGTGAAGGTGTTCAGGTTCAGCTTCTTGTCGGGGCCGATCTGCTTCTCGACGTTCTTGGCGGTCCCGTAGGTGTCTCGGAAGGCCGTCATCGCCTCCTCGACGTCTTTCTTGCCGAGCCCGGCGTCTTCCAGGAAGAGGATCGCGATCGCGTCGATCTTACGCTGGTCGCGGGAGTTGCGCGGCAGGGGCAGGATGATGGTCTGCTGCACCACGATGCCGTCCTGGGTATCGAGCAGCAGAATGGCCGTGCCGACCTGGCAGCGCGGCGCGGGCCCGAACTTGAAGCGCGCGCCGACTCGGCCCTCGTAGCGGAAAAGCGTCTCGCCCTGGATCAAGGCGGATGACTTGAAGCGCAGGAAGCTGTCCCCGAGGCGGGCCTCGGCGGGGGCCGGCGGGCTCGCGAGCAACATCGCGGCCAGCGCGGCGAGGATGGCGGCGGGCCTCACCGGGGCGGTTCCATCGCCTCGGGCGCCTCGCCCTTGAGGTCGGCCAACAGCGCCTCGATTTTCGGGGTGATCGTGGCGGTCGGCACGAAGAGCGAGATGAAGAACAACCAGCAGAGGCGAGCGTAGAGGCCTATCTTGCGCATGTCTTCGAGGCTCCGAAATGAGAAGGACGGCCTTCCGGCCGCCCTTCTCGAGGCTCCCCCTCAGAGATTCGAACTCCAATTAACGGATCCAGAAACCGTTGTCCTACCATTAGACGAAGGGGGAATGAAACCGCCCACTCAGTCGATCAGGGTCTGGATCCCTCGACTGAACGGGAAAAAAGGCGTCCCCGGCAGGACTTGAACCTGCGGCCTTCTGCTCCGGAGGCAGACGCTCTATCCACTGAGCTACGGAGACGTACCGAAACCCATCATACCGCACCTCATGCCGCCAGGGCAAGCCCCGCTCCTGTGCCTATGTGGTATAAAGGCGCTCATGACGCCCACCTTCCCCTTCGACGCCGTCCTTTTCGACATGGATGGCGTGGTCTGCGACAACATGCCCTTGCACCGGCGCGTCTGGTCCGGGTTCGTGCGCGACCGCGGGCTCGCGCCCACCGAGGCCGAGATCCGCGCCCTCGACGGCCGCCGCGCCGCCGACATCATCACCGCGCTGTTCGGCGACCTGCCGCCCGATGAGGTGGCCGAGCTCGCCCGAGCCCGAGAGGAGACCTACCGCGCCTGCCTGCCCGCCGCAGATCTGCCGCCGGTGCCCGGCGTCGAAGCGTTCCTCGCGTGGCTGGGCGCGCGCGGCGTGCCGCGCGTGCTCGCCACGAGCGCCACGCCGGCCAACGTGGCGGTCGTGATCGAGCGGCTCGGGCTCCAGGCCGCCTTCGAGGCCACCGTCACCGCCGCCGACGTGACGCGCGGCAAGCCCGACCCGGAGGTCTACCTGTCGGCGGCCGCCAGGGTGGGCGTCGCGCCCACGCGTTGCCTGGTCGTCGAGGATGCCCTGCCGGGCGTGCGGGCCGGCAAGGCGGCGGGTGCGGCCACCCTGGGCCTCACGACCAGCGAGGGCGAGGCGGCGCTGCGGGCTGCCGGAGCGGACTGGACGGCCGCGGATTTCGGCTTCCTGGCGCGCGGGGCTTTCCCCTGGAACGCCGTGCGGTAGAATGATCGCCGCGCGATTTTAGGAGGCTCACATGAAGCGGTTTCTGGCAGGCGACATCGGCGGCACCAAGGTCATCATGGCGCTGTACGAGGTGGAGAGTGCCGGCCCGATGCGCCTGACGGCGGAGAAGACCTACGTCAGCGCGGACCATGCGACCTTCATGGAGATCATCCGCGACTTCCGCCGCCAGCACCCGGATCCCGTCTCGGCCACCGGCCTCGGCGTCGCTGGCCCGGTCTTCGACCGCCGCTGCCAGGCCACCAACTTGCCCTGGGTGATCGACGCGCGCGAGCTCGAGGGAACGATGCCCGTCGGCCGGGTCGCGCTGGTCAACGATTTCAAGGCCGCCGCGCTCGGCGTGCTGCACCTCCAGCCGCACGAGTGGATCGAGCTGAACCCGGGCCAGGCCGAGCCGAATGGCCCGGTCGCCGTGCTCGGCGCCGGCACGGGCCTGGGCGAGGCTTTCCTGTTCCATGACGGGGCACGCTACCACGTGGTGCCCACCGAGGGCGGGCACAAGGATTTCGCCCCGCGCAACGAAGAAGAGATGGGGCTCTTGCGGTTCTTGATCAAGCGCCATGGCCGCGTCTCCTACGAGCGCATCGTCTCCGGCGCCGGCATCCGGGCGGTGTACGACTACCTCGTCGATCGGGGCGACGCGCCGAACCCGGAGGCCACGGCGCGCTTCGCGGCCGAAGACGACGCGGCCGTCATCTCCGAGCTCGGCCTCGCGAACCGGTGCGGCGTTTGCGCCAAGGCCCTCGACATGTTTTGCGCGATCTACGGCGCCGAGGCCGGCAACCTGGCGCTGCAGATCATCGCCACCGGCGGCGTTTACGTCACGGGCGGGATCGGGCCGAAGAACGTCGCGAAGCTGCGAGACGGCACATTTCACACGGCCTACACCACCAAGGGCCGCTTCTCGGGCCTGGTGCGATCGATCCCCGTGCGCCTGGTCATGAACAAGCACGTCGGTCTGATGGGCGCAGCCGCCGCGGCGATCGAGCTGGAACGCCTCGGCGGCTGACGACGGCCAGGGTCGGGTTTGGTTCACCACCGAGGGCGACGCGCAGGTCAACCTGCTGTCGCCCTGAGCGGATCAGCGTTTGGTCATGCCTTGCCCCAGAACACCAGGATCGCGATGATCAAGACGGCCGCGATGCTCTCGCCCGCGATGATGCCGGACGAGAACGGGATCGTGTGGCGCTCGGCCACCGCCGGACGGGCCTTGGCGACGATCCAGGCCGTCAGGGCGCCGAGGAAGATCGCGAACGAGTCCATGAAGGGCAGCACGAGCGCGAGGCCGAGGCCGGTGGGCGTAGGCAGGAAGTTGCGGGTCTTGGGCACGAAGTGCTCGAGCAGCGTCACGATCACGCCGAAGGCCACCGTGAACATCGCGAGTTGCAGCGCGGTTTCGGGGATCGAGCTCAGGCCCTTCGAGAGCGCCTCGGCCGTGGCCTTCCAGACCAGCGCGCCGGGCGCTGCGAACTTGTCGCCGAGCACCGAGGCGTTCGGCACCAGCAGGAAGTAGGCGGGGACGCAGAACACGGTGCCCGCGAGCACGCCAAAGAGCTGCGCCAGGAACTGCTGGCGGGGCTTGGCGCCGAGGATGTAGCCGCTCTTGAGGTCGGTCAACAGGTCGGCCGAGTGGATCGCCGCGCCGGCCGTGACGTTGGCGGTCATGAGGTTGGTGACCGGCTGGCCTGGCGAGATGGCGCCGTAGGTCAGCTGGGTCACCTTGCCCATCGCGCCGGTGGGCGAGATGTCCGTTTCACCGGTGACGCGGGCGACCACCATCGAGAGGATGAGCGCCAGGAAGACGGCCAGGATGGCCATGAGCGGGTTGATGCCGAAGAGGATGATCTGCAGCGCCACGCAGGCGATGCCGCCGAAGAGGAAGCCCCAGAAGAACCAGGTGCCGGGCACTTCGATCGCCGACGCACGGTCGTCGGGCGCCGCGGCGTCCTTCTTCTTGAAGACGTCCGTGATGCCCGAGAAGCCGCGCGCCAGCGAGGGCCACACCAGCGCCAGGCCCACCAGCGTCGCGATGACGAGCATGCCGGTGCCGGGCCAGGTGGTCCAGGCCACGACCTGGCGGAAACCGCCGGTGATGGGCTTGCCGTTCACGACGACGGCGTTGTGGATCAGCCACGGGGCGATGAAGAACCAGTTCAGGCAGGCGCCGATGAGGACGCTGATGCCCGTGCGCAGGCCGATGATGGCGCCGGCGGCGTAGAGCAGCAGCGAAACGTTCGCGCCGAGCGTGAGCTTGTCCCACGGGATGCCCTGGAACGAGTACTTCGTCTGGTCCGCCGGGATCTGGTTGGGCAGCGAGAAGACGCCCAGGCTGTTGACCCAGCCGTGCGCCTTGCCGAAGTGGTCGACCACCACGGGGTGCAGATCCTTGCAGTACGCGATCACGGCGCCCAGGATGCCGCCGATGCCCAGCGACCGCGCCTTGGCGATCGCCTCGTCGCCATGGCCGTGGAGGCTCTTGATCGTCTCGGCCGCTGCGATGCCGCTGGGGAAGGGCAGCTGGTCGATGTTGATCATCTGGCGCTTCATCGGGATCGCGATCACGACGCCGAGGATCGAGATGGCGCCGATCCAGATGAACATATGGAACCAGTTCATCACCGTGCCGTTGAGCAGCAGCAGCGCGGGGATCGCGGTGGTGAGGCCGGCCGAGGCCATGAAGCCCGCCGCGGAGGAGACCGACTGCATGGCGTTGTTCTCGAGGTCCGTGAACTCGCCGCCAGGCAGCCAGCGCTCGAAGGTCTTGAAGAGGGCGAAGGCCAGGATGCCCGCCGTGATCGTGACGCCGAAGCCCCAGCCGGTCTTGAGGCCGACGTAGAGGTTCGACACCGACATCACGCCGCCGATGATCATGCCCATGATGACCGCGCGGATGGTCAGCTGCTTCACGTCGCCGCGGTAGACGTGCTCATACCAGTAGGCCTCGCGCGCCTCCGGCGGCAGGTCCTTCATGAGGCTCGCGTGGTCTATTTCGGCGGCGTGTGCGAGGGGTTCTTGGGCGGACATCGGGGCCTCGTCGAAAGGGGGGGTGGCGGCGCGTGGCCCGCGTCGGACGTTATGTGGCGTCCAAGCAAGGGTCCATGCCCTTTTACCCCACTTGGCCACGCCTGTCCATCTGGTAGAATGGTCAAGTCGACGAAGACCCCGTAACCGGCACCGTCGCCGGAATAGGAAGAGCCATGACCATCGAAGCGCCCGCCCCCCGTAGCGAAGCCCCCTCGCCTTACGTGGCCACGAACAAGATCCGGTTCGTCACCGCGGCGGCGCTCTTCGACGGCCACGACGCCGCCATCAACATCATGCGCCGGATCCTTCAGGCCAGCGGCACCGAGGTGATCCACCTCGGCCACAACCGCTCGGTCGCCGAAATCGTCGACACCGCGATCCAGGAGGATGCGCACGGCATCGCGATTTCGAGTTATCAGGGCGGCCACCTCGAATACTTCAAGTACATGGTCGATCTGCTGGCGGAACGAGGCGCGGGCCACATCCGGGTCTACGGCGGCGGCGGCGGCGTGATCGTGCCGGCCGAGATCGCGGAGCTCGAGGCGTATGGGGTCACCAAGATCTTCTCGCCCGAGGACGGGCGCCTGATGGGTCTGCAGGGCATGATCGATCAGATGGTCGCGGCCTGCGACTACGCGATGGCCGAGCGCGGCCTGCCCGCGGCCGGCGAGGTGAGCGCTGAGGGGCCCGGCGCGATCGCGCGGGCCATCACCGCCGCCGAAGGCCTTGAAGGTGGGGCCGCTGCGCAGCAGCGGTTGGGGGCCCCCGCCGCAGCGCTGCTCGGCGACCTGCGCGCGCGCGCGGCCGAGACCGCGGTGCCGGTCCTCGGCATCACCGGCACCGGCGGCGCCGGCAAGTCGAGCCTCACCGACGAGCTCGTGCGGCGCTTCCTGCGCGACTTCCCGGACAAGCGGGTCGCGATCCTGTCGGTCGACCCATCGAAGCGCAAGACCGGCGGCGCGCTGCTCGGCGACCGGATTCGCATGAACGCCATCTACGAGCCGCGCGTCTACATGCGCTCGCTGGCGACCCGCGCGGCCCACGTGGCGACCTCCGGCGCGCTGCGCGACGCGATCGCCGTGGTGAAGGCGGCCGGCTTCGACCTGGTCATCGTCGAGACGGCCGGCATCGGCCAGTCCGACTCCGCGATCGTCGACTACGTCGACGTCGCGCTCTACGTGATGACGAGCGAGTTCGGCGCCGCGAGCCAGCTCGAAAAGATCGACATGCTCGACTTCGCGGACCTGGTCGCCATCAACAAGTTCGACAAGCGCGGCGCCGAGGATGCCCTGCGCGACGTGCGCAAGCAATACCAGCGCAACGCCAAGCGCTTCACGGAAGACGCGGATGCGATGCCGGTCTACGGCACGATCGCCTCGCAGTTCAACGACGCGGGCACGAACTGGCTCTACACGAACCTGATTGGCACCATCGCGCGCAAGACCGGCGCGGATTGGCGCTCCTCGCTCGTGGTGACCGACCGCGACAGCCGCAAGCAGGCCGTGATCCCGCCGGACCGCGAGCGTTACCTCGCGGAGATCGCGGACGCCGTGCAGGGCCACAAGGCCGAGGCCCGTGATCAGGCCGCGCGCGCGAGCGACGCCTACGGGTTCTGGCGGTCGCTGTGCGCGCTGGGCGACGAAGTGCCTGCGATGGGCGGGCTCTACGACCCCGCCGCGCTCAAGGCGGACGGCGTCGAGGCGGTGATCCTGGTGCTCCGGCAGCGCTACCAGGCGGCACTGCTCGACCTCACCCGCGAGAACCTCGAGCTCCTCCAGCGGTGGCCCGCGCTCGTCGAGGCGTACCGCCGGCCGGTGCACGAGTACGAGGTGCGCGGCAAGACGATCCGCGTAGAGAACTACGCCGAGAGCCTATCGCACCTCCAGATCCCCAAGGTGGCGCTGCCGGACCATTCGGACTGGGGCGACCTGCTCGCGTGGCAGCTCACGGATAACGTGCCGGGCCGCTTCCCTTACGCGGCGGGCGTGTTCGAGTACAAGCGCCAGAACGAGGATCCCACCCGCATGTTCGCGGGCGAGGGCACGCCCGAGCGCACCAACAAGCGCTTCCACTACGTGTCGCAGGGCCAGCCCGCGGTGCGCCTGTCGACGGCCTTCGACTCCGTGACGCTCTACGGCGAGGACCCCGCGACCCCGCCCGACGTGTACGGGAAGATCGGCAACTCCGGCGTCTCGATCGCCTCGCTCGACGACGCGAAGAAGCTCTACTCGGGCTTCGATCTGTGCGCCCCCACCACCTCGGTCTCGATGACCATCAACGGCCCGGCGCCGATCCTGCTCGCGTTCTACCTCAACGCGGCGATCGACCAGCAGGTGGAGCACCACCTGCTCGAGACCGGCGGCTGGGAGGCTGCGGAGGCGAAGATCGCCGCGCACTTCGAGCGGCTCGGCCTGCCGCGTCCGGTCTACCAGGGCGCGGACGTGCCCGAAGGCGGCCGCCTGCACGGCCTGCGCACCCTCGGCGTCACCGGCGACCTGCTGGTGGACGCCGAGACCTACGCCGCCATCCAGGCGCGCACCCTCAACGTGGTGCGCGGCACGGTGCAGGCCGACATCCTCAAGGAGGATCAGGCCCAGAACACCTGCATCTTCTCGACGGAATTCGCCCTGCGGATGATGGGCGACATCCAGCAGTACTTCATCGAGAAAGAGGTCCGCAACTACTACTCCGTCTCGATCAGCGGCTACCACATCGCCGAGGCCGGCGCGAACCCCATTTCCCAGCTCGCGTTCACGCTCGCGAACGGCTTCACCTTCGTGGAGTATTACCTGAGCCGCGGGATGAAGATCGACGACTTCGCCCCCAACCTCAGCTTCTTCTTCTCGAACGGCGTCGACGCCGAGTACGCGGTGATCGGCCGCGTCGCGCGCCGCATCTGGGCCACGGCCATGAAGCGGCTCTACGGCGCCAACGAGCGCTCGCAGAAGCTCAAGTATCACATCCAGACCTCGGGCCGGTCGCTGCACGCCCAGGAGATCGACTTCAACGACATCCGCACCACGCTGCAGGCGCTCTACGCCATCTACGACAACTGCAACTCCCTGCACACCAACGCCTACGACGAGGCCATCACCACGCCCACGGAAGAGTCCGTGCGCCGCGCGATGGCCATCCAGCTCATCATCAACAAGGAGCTGGGGATGTCGAAGAACGAGAACCCATTACAGGGCGCTTTCATCATCCGCGAGCTCACGGAGCTGGTGGAGGAGGCGGTGCTCGCGGAGTTCCGGCGCATCTCCAACCGCGGCGGGGTGCTCGGCGCGATGGAGACCATGTACCAGCGCGGGAAGATCCAGGACGAGTCGATGTACTACGAGCACCGCAAGCACACCGGCGAGCTGCCCATCGTGGGCGTGAACACCTACCTCAACCCGAAGGCCCAGGAGGCGGGTGACCGCATCGAGCTCATCCGCTCGACGGAGGATGAGAAGCAGCAGCAGATCGCCAACGTCCAGGCCTTCAAGCGCCGCAACGCCGAGCGGTCCGCCGTGGCCCTCGCGGAGCTCCAGGCCGTCGCGACGGGCGGCGGCAACGTGTTCGCGCAGCTCATGGCGACCGCGAAGGTCTGCTCCCTGGGGCAAATCACCCGCGCGCTCTACGAGGTGGGCGGCCAGTACCGCCGGAGCATGTGAGGCGGGCGGGGATCTACTTCCGCAGCGTGATCGCCGCGCCCTTTTCCAGCCCCCAGGCCTTCGCCGACCCGGCCGGCACCTCGAGCACGTAGTCCACGGCCTCGTCAGGCCCGAAGGTGGGGCATGGACCGCCCTCGACGCAGGGCTGGGCGTCCGCGACAAGCATGATCACTTTGCCGTTGCGCACGAAAATGACGTCGATCGCGAAGTTCATCTCGGGCATCCAGATGCGGGTCATGGTCGGCGTGTCCCAGCCGATGACGAGGCCGGTGTCTCGGGCCAGGCAGGTGCGCCCCGACAGGCCACGGGTGCGCGTCTGCGGGGTGAAGGCCAGATCGACCGGGATCGTGCGACCCAGGAAGGCCACTGTCGATTGCGAGGCGGTCGGCGAGCAGGAAGCCGTCGGCGTCGGCGAAACAGCGTTCGCGGCGGGCGCTGGCCGCGGGCCCGGCGAGGCGGCGCTCGACGGGGCGGCCGCGATCGTCGAAGCGGACACCGCCGGCGTGACCGCGGGCAACGGCGCGGCCTGGCAGGCCGCGAGCGCGAGCAACATGACGACCAGGTAGCGCATGAGGGCCCCTCCGTTCGCCCCGATCTTACCGCGTCCACGGCGGGTGGTACCATAGGCCATCGCCAGAGGAGACCGCCATGACCTCCCCCGACCAGCCGGCTCCCCCGGATGCCGCCCCCACTTCTGCCGCCGTCGAGGCCCGCTTCCGCGCCCTCGCGGCCAGCGTGCCCGACGAGGAATGGAACAAGCTGGTCGTGGCGACCACCGAGGCCGTCTTGCGCCGGCTCGCGGCGTGCGGCGCGGTGGACGGCGCGTCCGCCTCATCGCTCGAGACCGGTTATCGGCTGGTCGGCGAGCTGCTCGTCGACTACACGAACGTGGTGCTGACGAGCGTGGCGTCTGGGCTCGAGGCGAAGGGAGAACCCGTGTGAGCGTGAGTTTCCGGCGCGAGGGTGCGATCGGGGTGTTGACCCTCGATCGCCCCGACAAGCTGAACGCGATGACCCATGAGATGGGCGATCGCCTCGCCGAGCTGCTCGCAGGCCCTGCCGGCGCCGCGGACCTCCGCTGCCTGGTGCTGCGCGCCGAGGGCCGCGCATTCTCGGCCGGCGGCGATCTCGCCTTCCTGGAGGCCAACGCGGCGCGGGCCGAGGCCGAGAACGCGGACGAGATGCGCCGCTTCTATGGCAAGTTCCTCGCGATCCGGGAGGCCGCCGTGCCCACGATCGCCCTCGTGCAGGGCCGGGCCACCGGCGCCGGGCTCTGCCTGGCGTTGGCCTGCGACTTCCGCGTGGCCGCGACCGACGCGCTGCTCTCGTTCAACTTCGTGCGGCTGGGCCTCACGCCCGGTATGGGCGGCACCTGGACGCTGCAGCGCATCGTCGGCGTGCCGGCCGCGCTGGACCTCGCGCTCACGGGCCGGACCATCGACGCCCAGGAGGCCCGCAGCCTCGGCCTGGTGTCGCGCGTGGTGGAGCCGGATGGGTTGCTCGCGTACGGCCTGCATTTCGCGGGCGAGATCGCCGCGGGCGCGCCGGCGGCGGTGCGCGCCACCAAGGCGTTGATCCGGCAGGCGGCACAGCAGGAGCTCGCCGACGCGCTGGACGCGGAGGCGAGCGCGCAGGCTATATGCTTCGCCGGGCCGGAGTTGGGCGAGGGATTGCGGGCGATCCGCGAGAAGCGGCCGCCGAGGTATTGATCCCACCCAGGGAGGGTAAGGGTGCTGGCGCGCTCCGGTTAGAGCAAATCGGCCGCGTCCGCGGCCAAGGCGGCCTGCGCCCGCCTGGCGTTCTGGTATGCCAGGCAGCGCCCGCTGTAGTCGCAGCGCCGGCAAGCCGGCCCCACCCGCGGCGTGTAGTCGTCCTCACGCTCGATCGCCCGCGCGGTCGACGCGGCCTTCGCGAGCAACGCGTCCCACTCGGTCGGCGCCAGCGCGATCGGGATCACGCCGGCATCCAGGTGGTGCACCGTCACGCGCGCCGGCGGCGCGCCTGTCGTCTCGGCGATCAGGTGGCGGTAGATCGCGAGCTGCTGCGTCACCTCGGGATCGGTCCCGCTGGCCGCGCTGCGGCCGGACTTGTAGTCGATCAACTCCAGCGTGCCATCCGGCCGGCGATCGACCCGATCGACGATGCCGATCAGCGGCACGGCGTCGAACGATCCCTTCAGCTTTTGCTCGAGCATCACCGGCACGCTCTCGCCCTCGCCCATCGCCTCCAGGTAAGCCTTGAGCATGCGCTGGGCGGCCTGGCGGGCCGTGGCCTCTTCCTCGGCGCTCGCGAAGCCCTCGCCCTCCCAGCGGTCCTGCAGGAGCGCCAGCGCGCCCGCCACACCCGTCGCGGTCAGGCCGCCGGCCTGCTCCACGGCCTCGAGCGCGCCATGCAGCGAGATGCCCACGCTTTGCTCGCCGGTGCGCTTCCGCGGCACGCGGATCACGTATTGCCAGTAGTAGCGCCGCGGGCAGCGCTGGTAGACGGCGAGCCGCGACGGGCTGTAGGCGGCGACGCGCGGCATGGCCTCAGGGGCTCGTGGTCGCGGGTGCGCGCAACGGCGTGCGCCCGCCGCCGCTGAACGCCCGCCAGAGGTCGGCGTCGAAGAGCGGCGAGGCCGGGTCGAAGCTGTTGATCAGGACACAGCCGGGCCTGGCGGCGGCATGGATGAACGCGCCGTCGCCCAGCCACAGGCCGACATGGCCCGGGAAGAAGACCGGATCGCCGGGCGACAGGTCGGCCGGGTCGGCCACCGGCGGCAGCGCGGCTTGCTGCTGGTCGGCGTCGCGCGGCAGCACCTGGCCGAACACCGCATGCGAGAGCTGGATCAGGCCGCTGCAATCGATGCCCCAGCCGGTGGTGCCGCCCCACAGGTAAGGCAGCCCCAGGAAACGCCGCGCGAAGGCGAGCAGCTCCGCCGGGCCGCCCGCGGCCCCGCGGGGCCGGACGTCGTCGGCGGCGAGCGCCAGCGTGGCGCCGTCGGGCAGGCGATAGCGCCCCGCGCCCGCGCCGACGAGCTGCGTGCCGGCCGAAAGCTGCAGCACCCGCCCGTCGTCCGCCGTCGCGACGGCGATCGGCGCCGCCACGAGGGTATCCGGCCGCCAGTCCGCGAGCGCGATCAGGTTGTTCGTCTTGGCGTAAGCCACGTAGCCGTCCGCTGTGCGCACGAGCGTCCAGTCCGCACCCTCATCGAGCAGCGTGAGCGGATCGCCGAGGCGGGCCTGGCTCACGAGCTCGTGGTCGTGACCGGGGCCACGCCGCAGTTGCAGGCAAGGCACGCTCACCACGCCCGGGCGGCCGCCCAGGTGGCGGGCGCAAACGTCCAGCCCGATCGCGGGCGGCGGCGTCAGGCGCGCGGCCACCGTGGTGTCGCCCACGAGCAAGAGCCGCCCGCCGGCCCGTTCCACCGCGAGGGTGTCGTGCGCCAGGCGGGCGTCGGGCACCAGGTCGTGGCGCGCGGCGGCGAGCCAGGCCTTGGCCTCGACCGCGCGCAGGTCCTGGTGGCCGAACCAGGCGTGGACCACACCCATGATCCGGCCGAGCAGGGCGTCGGCCTCGGCATCGAGCCCGGCCTGGCGCGGGGCAGCCACGAGGCACCCGATCACCCAGCCGTCTTCCTCCCCCACGATGCCGGCGTCGTGCCTGAACCCCGGCAGCTCGCCGGTCTTGTGGGCGAAGGGCACGCTAGCCGGCAGGCCGCTCGCCAGCTTCTCGCGGCTGCGCTGCTGGCCGAGCAGGGCCACGATTTCGGTGGTCGCCCAGGGCTCGAGCAGGGCGCCGCAGCGCAGCGCACCCAGCACCGTGGCCATTTCCGCGGCCGTGGTATGATTCTCGCGCCCGGCGTCCCGGGCGTCCTGGTCGAGCATGCGGCGCCGCAACGCCGTATGGACGAGGCCGAGCTCGCTCACCAGCGGCTCGATCGCGTCGAGGCCCAGCCGATCGATCAAGGCGTTCGTGGCGGCGTTGTCGCTTTCGGTGAGCACGCGGTCGATGATTTTCCGCCAGGTGAAGCGGGTGCCCGCGGGCGCCAGGCCCAGGTTGTCGAACTCGGCTTCATCGTCGGCCGCGAGCTTCGGCACGGGCACCGCCTCGTCGAGGTCGAGCTGGCCGTTCGCGGCCGCCCGGTACGCGGCGATCGCGAGCGGGACCTTGATCAAGCTGGCGGCCGGCATCGGTGCGTCGCCGAGCGCCCAGCGCTCGTCGGTGGCGAGGTGCCAGCAGGCGAGCGCCACGTGGCCGGGCCAGGCCCCCAGCAGGGGGGCGAGCTCGGCGAGCAAGGCGGGCGAAGGGGCAGACCAGGCGGCGTTCGGCACCTAAACGATCCTCGAAATCAGGGAGAAATGGCGTGATCGAGACTTCATCCTACCACGAGCGGGCGCTGGCCCTCCATCAACGCGTTCGGGTCGTCGACGCGCATTGCGACACGATCTCCCTGGTGCTCGACGAGGGCCACGACATGGTGGGCGGCGACGCCCGCTTCCAGGTCGACGTGCCGCGCCTGCGCGAGGCGGGCGTCTCGATCCAGGTGCTGGCCTGCTGGAACGAGCCCGAGCACAGCGGTCACGCGGCGTTTTCGCGCTGCATGGCGAAGATCGGCGCCTTCCACCAACTCAGGCGCAAGGCGGGCCTGCGCCATGTCGTCTCGCGGGCCGACCTCGACGTGCAAGCGCTCGGCTTCGTCCTCTCGCTCGAGGATGCGGCCCCGGTCATGGGCAGCATCCGCCACCTCGAGGCGCTCTACGTGACCGGCGTGCGCATGATCGGCCTCACCTGGAACGGCCGCAACGAGATCGCCGACGGCGTGGGCGTGGGCGCCCGGCCGGGCGGCCTGACGGACGTCGGCAAGGACGTGATCCGCCACATGGAGGAGCTCGGCATCGTGGTCGACCTCGCGCATGTCTCGGAGCCCTCGTTCTGGGACGTGATCGAGATGGCCACCAAGCCGGTGGCGGTCTCCCACGCCAACGCCAAGGCGATTTGCGACCACCGCCGCAACCTCACCGACGACCAGATCCGGGCGATCGCCAAGACGGGCGGCGTGATCGGGGTGACCTACGTCCCCGCCTTTCTCGGCGGCGAGGCCCCGGACATCGCCACCGTGGTGCGGCACGTCGATTACCTGTGCGACGTCGGCGGGCCTGAGGTCGTGGGCCTCGGCTCGGACTTCGACGGCATCGCGAAGACGCCGGTGGGCCTCGAGCACGCGGGCCGCCTGCCCGCGTTGACGGCGGCCCTGCTGGCCAAGGGCTTCCGCGAGGCGGACGTCGAGAAGATGGTGGGCGGCAACTGGCTGCGCGTGTTCCGCGCTTGCTGGCGCGACTAGGATGCTCGTCATCGGCCTGACGGGCGGCATCGCCTCCGGCAAGACCGCGGTGTCGGACCGCCTCGCCGCGCGGGGTGCGGCGGTGATCGACACCGACCTGCTCGCCCGCGAGATCGTCGCGCCGGGCGAGCCCGCGCTGGCCGAAATCGCGGCGGCTTTCGGGCCGGCCGCGCTGCGCCCGGACGGCGGGCTCGATCGCAAGGCCCTCGGCGCCATCGTGTTCGCGGACCCGGCTGCGCGGGAACGGCTGAACGCGATCACCCACCCCCGCATCCGCGAGCGGATGGCGGCGACCCTCGCCGCGCTGCGGCGCCACGATCCGGCGCCGCCGGCCGCGGTGCTCGTGGTGCCGCTGCTGTTCGAGAACGGGCTCGACCGCCTGGCCGACGAGAGCTGGGTCGTGGACGTCGACGACGCCGTCCAGCGGGCGCGCCTGATCGCCCGCGACGGCCTGACGCCGCCTGAGGCCGAGGCCCGCATCGAGGCGCAGATGCCGCGGGCCGAGAAGCTCGCGCGGGCGACCCGGATCGTCCGCAACGACGCGGGGCTGGCCGAGCTCGACGCCGAGATCGATCGTGTCTGGCGGGCGGCCGGGCTCCCCTGAGCCGGGCGTTCTCGACTCGTCGCGACGGCGCCTGAGAGCCGCTCGCGGTCAGCCCTCACCTGCGCCGAGCGGCGCCGTCACGGGGATCTCGAACCAGAACACGCAGCCGCGCGCGGCGCCCGGCACGGGCGAGGTCACGCCGATCTCGCCGCCATGGGCCTCGACCAGGCCGCGCGAGATGGCGAGGCCCAGGCCGGTGCCGGGGGCGCGGCAGCCGGCGTCCTGCTCGAGCCGGCTGAAACGCTCGAAGAGCCGGCCCTGGTCCGCAGCCTTGATGCCGGGGCCGCTGTCCTCGACCTCGAAGCGCACCGCCGGCACCGGCCCTGCCGCCGGCTGCACGCGAACCGCGATGCGCCCGCCCGCCGGCGTGAACTTGAGGGCGTTGGAAACCAGGTTGGCGAGCACCTGGCCGATGCGCTCGGGGTCGCCGTACAGCTCGGGCAGCTCGGCCATGACCTCCCCGTCCAGCTGCAGGCCGCCCCGCCGGGCGATCGGCGCGTGCTGCTCGAGCAGCGCGTTCGCTACGGCCGCGGGCGCGAACGCCCCCCGGTGCATGGGCAGGCGGCCTTCGTGCATGCGGCTGTAGTCGAGCAGGTCGTTGACCAGCCCCAGTAGCTGGAACGCGCCCTCGAGCATCTTTTGAACGTAGTAGCGGTGCCCTTCGGCGAGCTCCGGTTCCTCGACGAGCAGCGATCCGAAGCCCGTGATCCAGGTGAGCGGCGTGCGCAGCTCGTGGCTGACGGTGGCGAGGAAGTGGTCCTTGAGCACGTCGAGCCCCCGCAGCCGCTCGTTCGCATCGCGCAGCAGGCTGGCCGCACCGAGGGCCTCGCGGAACAGCGCCGCGTTGCGCACGGCGATCGCCACCTGCCCCGCCAACACCGACGCGAGGTCCACGCGCACGTCGTCCGCCGGGTCGAAGCCCGCGCCGCCGCAGACGAGCACGCCCCAAAGGGCGCCGCCGTGGTCGAGCGGCGCGATGAGCACCGCGTCGAGGTCGGTGCCGCGCAACGCCGGGGCCAGCCAGGGGACGTCGGTCAGCGCCACGACCCGGGCGCCCGGGGTGGCCGTGAGCCCAAGGCGGTCGGCGGCGGAGAGCGGCAGCGGGCACGGGCTCGTGGCCGGCACGCCGCGACTCTCCGCGACCACCAGGCCATTGGCATCGGGGTCCCAGATCGCCAGCGCCACGACGTCCGCATGCGTGATGGCCGCCGCCCGATCGACGAGCAGCGGCAACAACCGGCGCAGGTCGAGCTCGGCCAACAGCCGGCGCCCGGTGTCGTGGAGCAACGCGAGCGCGCCTGCCGGCACGGCCGGCGGCGCGCTCGGCAGGGTGGGCTCGGGCCAGGGCCACACGAGCGGACCCGAGCCGCTGCCCGCAGCCGGGCGCGCGGCGGCGCAAGCCGCGGCGTGGACCGCGTCGAAGAATCGCTCGATGTCCGCGATCACCGCCTCACCCTCGGGCACGGCGGCGCGGCGCAGCTCGGACACCAGGCCGCGCCGGTCGGACCCCAGCGCCTCGAAGAGCGCGGCCGGCGGCATCGGTCGTGCCATCCGGCTGCGCAGCCAGCCGAGCGCATCGCCCCGGGCCATCGCTTCGCGGACCGAGGCCCATGTCGCCTGGCGTTCCAGCGTCTCCGTCATCCGGGCACCCCCAGCCGGTCCCAACCCCTGCTCGGTGCATGTACCCGCCGTAAACGCATGTTCTGTTAAGCTGGAAGGAGGCCCCGACCGGTCGGCGGAATGGAGGCGCCATGCGGCACCATGACTATATGCAGCTCGCGATCGCCGAGGCGCGCCGCGCGATCGCCACGGGCGACGTGCCGGTCGGCGCGGTGCTCGTTCACGCCGGCGAGATCGTCGCCCGCGGCCGCAACACGCGCGAGGCCCTGCTCGACCCGGCCGGCCACGCGGAGATCAACGCCATCCGCATGGGCGCGGCGCGGCTCGGCCGCTGGCGCCTGCAGGGCTGCGTCCTCTACGTGACGCTCGAGCCATGCCCCATGTGCGCGGCCGCCCTGGTCCAGGCCCGCCTTCCGCTGCTCGTCTACGGCGCGCCGGACCCGAAGGCGGGTGCGGCTGGCTCCCGGCTGAACCTCGTCGAGGATCGCCGACTGAACCACCGCGTCGAGGTGATCGCGGGGGTGCTCGAGGACACGTGTGGTGAGATGTTGACCGCGTTCTTCAGGGAACGTGGCGGCACCGAAGGCGAGGCGCGCTCAAACTGAAATTTGGAGCCCGACCATCGCGAGGGCGCACAGCACGATCAACAGCTCGATCATCACACCTAAGCCTCATTGAAAGAGAAGTGACGCCAGAGGCGCAGCGGGAATCGAGCTGGGACGATGGACGTCGGGGCGTCCGGCTGGGGCTCTTGAGACGATGGTCCTGCGCCGTGTTTGAGTATCGTAACAAATTGATGCGCAAATTGTAAAGTAATGTAATGACGGGCCTTGCCTGGTTTCGCACCGGCGGCGAGAGGCCTGCGAAGCCCGGTGTGGCCTTCCCTTGCCGCCCGACAGCGCGAGCGGCCTTGGGTTAGCCCAAGCGAGCCGGCGTCGATCGCGAAAACGGGCCCTACGGGCCCGTTCCCACGACTTGCATTTATTTCATTGGCGAATTGTAAATAAATATTAATGAACGGTTGGCTGCGACACGTCGGCCTGCGGAAAGAAGCGCGTGATCGCATCCTGCAGCTCCCGCCGCGTGTAAGGCTTGCGGATGAACGCATCGCAGCCGGCGTCGAGCGCGTCGCGGTAGTCGCCGTTGGTCACCATCGCCGTCACCGCGACCACCACCACGCCGCGCGTGGACGGGTCGGCCTTGAGCCGGCGGGTGGCCTCCAGGCCGTCGATGTCGCCTGGCATCGACAAGTCCATGAACACCAGGTCAGGACGCACGCGCGCGGTCACGTCGATAGCGCCCAGCCCGTCGCAGGCCTCGTGCACCTCGTGCCCGCCGGTCTTCAACAGGAGCTTGATGATCTCGAGGTTGGTCGGGTTGTCGTCGACCGCCAGGATCTTCATACGTCGTCACGTCCGTTCGGCCGTTTGTGAAGAAGATTGTAGCTGGCGGACACGTCCGCAACCAAGTTTCTATGACAAGCTGTAGCCCGGCAGCGTGAGCCACTTCCAGCGCACGCTTGCCTGGCGCCGCGGCGTTCGTCAGCCATTCGGTCGGTCGATCATCAAGCGGCCGTGCGGCTTGATGCCATATGACATGAAATGGTCAGCGGGATCCGGGGGGCGGCTCGGCGGCGGCCTCGCGGGCGGCGAAGAACGCGGCGAGGGCTTCGCGGCCTTCGGCGAGCCAGCTCGACAGGCCTGCCTCGTGGGCCGCCGGGTAGAAGGCCGCCTCGCCGAGGTAGAGCGCCGGCGGTGCGGCGTCCCGGCCCGGCAGGCGCACGAAGACGTAGCGCTCGACGTGCCCCGCGGCGCGGCGCTCGAACGTGCCCGCATCCACCGCGAAGCGGGCGCCCGGGGTCGTGAAGAAGCCGCGCCGGACCGTGTATCCGGACTTGCTGAGCCCCCGCTCCGCGCTGACGGCGTCCTTCAGGGCGCGCGGCTCGTGGATGACATGCCCGAGGCAGGTCTCGACCCCCGCCGCGTCTCGCCGGATCAGGTAGGTCGCGAGCAGGCCCTGGGCGCGGACCACCGCCACGTCCAGCCCCGGCCCGAGGGGGTGGCGCTGGGAGTAGCCGCCCCAGGTCGCCCCCATCGCCTCGCCGCCGAAGGCCGCGAGCCAGCCGGCCACCGGCCGGCCGGCGAGCGTCGGGAAGAGCGGGTGGCCGCTCGGCGTGGCGAGGCTCGCGCCGGCCCCGGTGATCCACGCATGGCTGGGCCCGGCGGTGAGGAGTGCCAGGAAGATCAAGCGGCGCATGTCCGGCATTTACCCGCGTGGCCGCCACCCACCGCGCGGGCCCGGCGTCCCGGGGTATAATCCGGCAACGCCAGCCCGCGGAGGACTTACACGGCCTTGATCACCTTCGATAACGTCAACAAGCGCTTCGGCACGACCCACGTGCTCCACGACGTCAGCCTCACGATCGAGGCTGGCCAGAAAGTCGTGATCATCGGCCCCAGCGGCTCGGGCAAGAGCACCTTGCTGCGGTGCATCAACCGCCTCGAGGAGGTCTCGGCGGGGCGGTTGATCGTGGACGGCTACGCGGTGCATGACCCGCGCGCGGACATCCGCGCGTTGCGCCAGGAAATCGGCATGGTCTTCCAGGCCTTCAACCTCTTTCCGCACAGGACCGTCTTGGAGAACGTCACGCTGGCGCCCACGCTCGTCCGGCGGCTCTCGGCGCGCGAGGCCCGCGTGCTCGGCCTCGAGCTGCTCGAGAAGGTGAACATGGCCCACAAGGCCGACGCCTACCCCAGCCAGCTCTCCGGCGGCCAGCAGCAGCGGGTGGCGATCGCCCGCGGCCTCGCGATGCGCCCCAAGATCATGCTCTTCGACGAGCCCACGTCGGCCCTCGATCCGGAGATGGTGCAGGAGGTGCTCGAGGTCATGACCGACCTCGCCCATGGCACGATGACCATGGTGGTCGTGACCCATGAAATGGGCTTCGCGCGCAGCGTCGCCGACCGCCTGATCTTCATGGATGGCGGACGGTTGGTCGAGGATCGCCGGCCGGCCGAATTCTTCGCCAACCCTGGGACCGACCGCGCGCGCCAGTTCCTCAGCAAGGTGCTGACTCACTGATCGACCACCCCGCCACACAAACGGCCCGGCACCGCTTCGCAAGCCGTGCCGGGGCGCTGTCGGGGGTCGAACTAATCAGGAAGCCAGCGCGCCGGTTTGGACGGTCTGGCCCAGCGGCTCGGTGCCCATGCACAGCGGCTCGGTGAAGCGCACCCGGCGGCAGCGGTCGGTCGGAATGAGGCGCGGGGCCTTTTCGCCCGGCCGCATGGCATGCGACCAGCGATCATCGATCACGACCAACGTGGAGAAACACGACCGGCAGAAGAAGTCCAGGCTGCGGACCAACGGCTGGAGCGATTGCCCGCATGTCGGGCACGAAAAATGGTCCCTCATTCCCTTCTCCTCTCCCACGATGACCCGGCCCCCCGACCGATGGCCCACCACGGTAGGGAGCATCGTATCGACCGACGGTTGCCGGACCGTTGCTTGAATGTTTCGTGATTGTTGCATCCCTCGGCTGCGGGTCGCCTTTCCGCACGTCGGGTATAAGGCGGGCGAGGGATCCAATTTGCGCTACCGTGGCCCCCTGACCATCTTGATCGCCGCGGCGCTGGCCGGCTGTCAATTGAGCCCGCCCGCCGCGACGAAAACGCCCCGCAAAACGCCTTCTTCGAAGACGAGCGCGGCCGCCGGCGGCGTGGCGAAGGGCAGCGCGATCAAGGTCGACTACGCGCCGCTCATCGAGGCCCGCCGACCGATCGACGCGGCGGACCTGACCGCCAAGACCAAGCTGGTGACCGTCGAGTTGACCGGCAAGGCGAAGCTGCTGTCGGATCATGGTGGGGGCATCGTCAGCAACAACTCGGGCGGCCTGATTTCGGATCACGGCAGCGGGTTGATCGCGAACAACGGCGGCGGGCTGATCGCGAACAATGGCGGCGGCCTGACCGCGAAGACCAAGTATGCGTTGCTCGGTGGCGAGCCGGCGGCCGAGTCGCTGCTCGCCGAAGCGCAAATCGAGGTGCTCGACGGCTCGGGACAGGTGCTGGTCGGGTCGGACGGTCGCCCGCTGGGCGCACGCACCGATGCGACGGGTGCTTTTAAGTTCAGCGGCCAGCTGCCGGACGAGAACCTGGTCCTGCGCATCCGGCTTTACAACGGCGGCCAACTGCTCGCGCTTTTGCCCCGCGCGACCGCCGGCGGGCCGCGCGAAGTCGATCTCGACACCGCCGCCTCGCTCGGCGCGGCCTACGTGCTCGAAACCTTCGTGCAGAAGCGGCCGGCGGTCTTCGCCAAGCTGCCGGCGGCGGAGGCCGCCGCGCTACGCGGCGAGATCGAGGCGGCGCGCGCCTTCCTGCCGACCGGTGCGCGTTCGTACAGGCTGGCAGACCTGGTCGCCGCGACGGGCGCGCTCAGCGAACAGGCCAAGCCTGTCGCGGAGCGGCTCGAGAAGATCAAGGCGCTGCTGCTCGCGGGCCAGGCCAACCTGGGCGATGGCCGCCCCGCGCGAGAGGTCTCCCTGTCGACCCCGGCCGGCATCGTCGGGCTCGCGGACGGCACCATGGTGATCGCCGAGAACTCGGGCAGTCGCCTGCGCCGCATCACGCCGGACCTGCGCGCCGGCCTGTTCCTCGGCCTGGGCGTGTTCTTCGACGGCAAGTCGGTCGTGGAGAGCCAGGGCGAGTTCATCGAGACGCCCGGTGCCATGGTGGCGTTGCCCGACGGCGGCTTGCTCGTGGCTGATACACTCGCCAACCGGGTGCGCAAAGTGGCCACGGACGGCCGCGTGACCACTTTGCTCGGCACCGGCACCCGCACGCAGGGGCTGCTCGGCGGCCTCGGCACGCAAACGAACATCGCGGGGACGCGTGGCCTCGCGCTCGGCCCGGACGGCTCGATTTACGTGGGCGAGGTGCCGAAGACCGACGACAACGGCCGCATCATCCGGCTGCGGCCTGACGGCATGACCGAAGAGGTCATGCCACCCACCGTGCAATGGGAGCGGGCGGAGGTCGCCGCGCTGGCTGTCGCAGGCGATGGCACGTTGTGGGTCGCCGACTCACGCCTGCGGGGCATCCACCGGCGCTCGCCGGATGGCACCTGGGCGCTCGTCGACGGGGCGTCCGGCACCGGCGATTTCAGCGATATTCAGCTCACTCCGGAAGGGGAGCTCGTGGCGACGGGCAACGACAGCCACCAGATCTGGCGCTACGGGCGCGACGGCACCCGTACGCTGCTCGCCGGCACCGGCGTCGAAGGCTACGGCGGCGATGGTGGGCCGGCCACCGCGGCCGTCTTGAACCGACCGGCCGGGCTCTGGATCGCGCCGGATGGCCGGATCGTCTTCGTCGACGCCGGCAACAGCGTCGTGCGCGAGATCCGGCGCGACGGCACGATCCACACGATCGCCGGCGCCGCTGCCTCGGATCAGGTCGGCGACGCCACGGCGATCGCGATCAACTCGCCGGCCGGCATCGCGCTCGATGGAGACGGCCGGCTGGTGATCGCAGAAGCGGCGGGCGACACGATCAAGCGCCTCGAGGGTGGCCGGTTGGTGAGGCTCGCGGGCGCCGGCAAGGGCCTGGAGGGCGACGGCGGCCCGGCGCTGTCGGCGAAGTTCAACACGCTGGCGGGTTTCGGCTTCAGCGGCCAGGAACTCTACGTGATCGACTCGATCAACGAGCGCATTCGCAAGATCGACGCGAGTGGCATCGTCACCACGGTGGCCGGCGCTGTGAACGGGCGGGTTCCCGCGGCCGTGCGCCAGCCGGCGCTGTCCACGGTGATGGGACGCCCGCTCGCGCTCGCGATCGGACCGGATGGCAAGCCTTACTGGACGGACAATGAGGAACACCAGGTCCGCCGGCTGACGAAAGACGGCTTTGTAGAGACCATCGCGGGCCTGGTGACCAACGATTCGGGTGACGCGCCGGACGCGCCCGGGCCAGCCGTGGGCCCGGAATCCGGGCTCTCGTCGCCGGTCGGCCTGGCGTTCGACGCGGCCGGTGATCTTTACGTCTGCGACAGCGGCAACCTCAAGATCCGCAAGATCACGGGCCTGCAGACCGGCGCGCCGATCATGTCGACCTGGGCCGGCACAGGCTTCTCCGGCGCCCTCGCCATGATTGGCGGCCAAAAGCCGGACGATGAGGGCAAGCCGAAGCAAGAGGCCGTGCTGATCGGCCCGCTCGTGATGACCTTCGGCGAAGACGGCGCCTGCTATGTGGCTGAGGCCGGCACGCTGCGCCTGGCGACGCTCGGCGCCATGACCGGCATGGACATGAGCGGGCTGCCGCGCATCACCGCCCGCATCCGGCGGATCGCGAAGGACGGCACCGTGCGGACGATCGCGGGCCCGGGCACGTCGCTGTTGGCGGACCCGACGTCGGATGACACGCTGATCACCCCGCTGGGGCTGGTCGTCGACCGTGAAGGCCGGCTGATCGTGGCCGACAGCGGGACGAACCAGGTGAAGCTGATCCCCAAGGGCGCCTTCTGATCCCTCGGGGGTGACGGAGGGGTGCTTCCATGTCGGGCCGCCGGGCCCGCCGTGCTACGCTCGGCCGTAGGTGCGGAAGGAGGCCCCCATGGACTTCGCGACGCTCATCGCCGGCGCGATCGACAACCCCGGCCAGCTCGCGAACGCCCGCGACTACGGCCATGTCGTCGCTGGCGTCACCGGCCTGGCGGGTCCTGTGGCGCATGGGCGGCCCGACTGCTCGCGGACCATCGTCTCGACGGTCGGCAGCTTCGTCCGCCAATCCCTGCATGAGATCCGCCGGACCCGGGGCGTGCACGCGGCGATCGAGGTCGTCGACGCCTATGAAGGCCTCTCGCCCAACGCCGCGGCGGTCGATGTGCTCTTCCCCGGGCGCGCGCGCGCGCAGGTCGAGCGGTCCGTCGCGCAGGAGACCGGGCTCGACCTGGCGTCCGTCGAGCGGCTGCTGCCCGCGGTCGTGCCGATGGTGCTCAAGATCTTGCACGGTGGCGCGCCGGCGGTCGGCGGCGCCCACGCGCGAATGAGCGAGAACCCGATCCTCATGGCCTTCCTCGACGCCGAGCGCGACAGCGACGTCGATCTCGGCGACGCGCTGCACGCGCTGCGCCGGTACCTCGGGCACCGCAACCCGATTTGAGGCTGGTCAGGCCGCCCGCACCCTCAGCCCGGCGCGAGACGCAGGCCGAGGGCCGCGAGCAAGGGGCGATCGACGTCGGGCGCCGTGGCCACCTCCACGCCCAACGCCAGCCCGAGCCGGGCCACCGCCAGGCGATCCAGCAACGCGAAAGGCCGCCAGAGCCCCAGGCCGGCCGCGTTCAGCGCCACATCCGCCGCATGCCAGCGTCCGGCGTCGCCGGGCCATAGCGCCGGCACCACGAGCCAGCCCGCGCCGGCCGCCACGGCCGCGGCGTGGGCCGGCCCCCAGCCGCCCGGCGCATCCATCGCGCCGGCCGGCATGAAGTCCACGCCGGGCACCAGGACGACGGATCGGATGGTCCCGGCGCGCAGCCAGGCCGCGGCCACCCGCGCGCCCAGCGAGTCGTCATCCCACAGCGCCGCCAGAGCGCCGGCCGGCACCGGACAGGCGGCCGGCCAGGGCCCGAGGATGGCGTCAGGTCCGCACGAGGGATCGTTTGGGGCCATGCATCGGGTCCTCGACCACGATCGTCTGCTCGCGCTCCGGCCCTACGGCGGCGATCACCACGGGCACCTCGAGCAGCGCCTCGAGGCGCTTCAAGTACGCGCGCGCCTGCTCAGGCAGCTCGTCGAGCGTCCGCGCGCCGGCGCTGGGCGTGCTCCAGCCGGCGATCGTCTCGTAGATGGGCTCGCAGGCCGCGAGCTCGTGCTCGGAGTTGGGGAACTCCTCGATGCGCTCGCCGTTCAACAGATAGGCCACGCAAATCTTGAGCTCACCGAGCCCGTCGAAGACGTCGAGCTTCGTGATGGCGAGCCCGTCCAGGCCGTTCGCGCGCACCGCCAGGCGGCCGATGACGGCGTCGAACCAGCCGCAGCGGCGGGCGCGGCCCGTGGTCGTGCCGAACTCCTGGCCGACCGCGCGCAACCTTTCGCCCGTCTCGTCGGTCAGCTCGGTGGGGAATGGTCCGCCGCCCACGCGCGTGGTGTAAGCTTTGGCGACGCCGATCACCCGATCGATCGCCGTCGGGCCGATGCCCGTGCCCACGCAGGCGCCGCCGGCGACCGGGTGCGACGAGGTCACGAACGGGTAAGTGCCCTGGTCGATGTCGAGCAGCGTGCCCTGCGCGCCTTCGAAGAGCACCACGTCGCCGCGGCGCGTGGCCTGGTGCACCATCACCGCCGTGTTGGCGAGGAACGGCCGCAGCGCCTCGCCATACGCCACGTACTCCTCGACGATCGGCTCGAGCTCGAGCGCCTCGAGGCCGTAGATGCGGGTGAGGATCAGGTTCTTGAGCTCGAGCACCTCGGCCAGGCGGGCGCGGAAGCGCGGGGGATCGAGCAACTCGCCGAGGCGGAAGCCCGAGCGGTTGGCCTTGTCCGTGTAGGTCGGGCCGATGCCGAGGCCGGTGGTGCCGATCGCGCCGGCGCCACGGCGCTGCTCTTCGGCGCGATCGAGCAGGCGGTGGTAAGGCATGGTCACGTGCGCACTCAACGAGATGGCGAGGCGGCTGACGTCGATGGCGCGCTCGCGCAGCGTGGCGATTTCGGCGAGCAGGCGGCCCGGGTCGATCACGGTGCCCGAGCCGACGACGCAGGCCACGTCGGGGTACAGGATGCCCGAGGGCACCAGGTGGAGCTTGTAGGTCTGATCGCCCACGATTACCGTGTGGCCTGCGTTTCCGCCGCCCTGGTAGCGCACGACCATGTTCGCGTGTGCCGCGAGCAGATCCGTGATCTTGCCCTTGCCCTCGTCGCCCCACTGGGCGCCGACTACGACAACGTTCGCCATGAAAAGATCCTCCTGGCCGGAAGGCCGGCCCATTATAGACGCACCCGCGCCCCCGTGGGATGATCGGCCAGCCCCCTCACCCCAACCCTCTCCCCCACCAGGGAGCGGGGGATCATTTCAATGAACCCCCTCGACGCGCTTTCTCCGCTCGACGGCCGCTACGCGGACCAGACGGCGCCGCTCGCGGCGTGCTTCTCGGAGCGCGCCCTGATCGGCCGCCGGGTGGACGTCGAATGCGCCTACCTGCTCGCGTTGCTGGAGGCGATCGATCACCCGGCGGCGCGCGATGGCGAGGCGGTGGCGGCGGTGCGGGCGATCGCCACGGGCTTCGGCGCGGCGGACGCGCAGGCCGTGAAGGACCTCGAGGCGACCACGCGCCATGACGTAAAGGCGGTCGAGTACTGGCTCAAGGCGCGGATCGCCGAGGTGCCAGCGCTGGCTCGTGATCAAGAGCTCGTCCACCTCGGCCTCACCAGCGAAGACGTGAACAACCTCGCCTGGGGGCTGATGCACCGCGAGGCGCTGGACACCGTGCTGCTGCCTGCGATCGCCGACGTGCTCGCGGGCTTGCTCGCGCTCGCGAGCGACCACCGCGCGACGCCGATGCTCGCGCGCACGCACGGCCAGCCGGCCAGCCCGACCACCTTCGGCAAGGAGATGGCCGTCTTCGCCGCCCGGCTCGCACGCACCGCGGGCGACCTGGCCGCGCTCACGCCGCCGGGCAAGCTGTCCGGCGCGACGGGCACCTACGCCGCGCTCGCGCTGGCCTACCCGCAGGTCGACTGGCTCGCCTTCTCGCACCGCTTCGTCACCGGGCTCGGGCTCGCGCCGGTGGCGGCCACGACCCAGGTCGAGCCGCGCGACGGCCTGGCCGCGATCTACGACGCCACGCGGCGGGTGACCAACGTGCTGCTCGATCTCGCGCCCGACATGTGGCGCTACGTCTCGGACGGCTGGCTGCGCCAGGCCGCGAGGGCCGGCGAGATCGGCTCGAGCGCCATGCCCCACAAGGTCAACCCGATCGACTTCGAGAACGCCGAGGGCAACGGCGGCGTCGCCGTGGCGCTGCTCGCGCACCTCGCCGACAAGCTGGTGCGCAGCCGGCTGCAGCGCGATCTCGCCGACAGCACCACGCTGCGCAACGCGGGCGTGGCGTTCGGCCACGTGCTGCTCGCCTGCCGCTCGGTCTCGCGCGGGCTCGCGCGCGTCGCGCCGGACGCCGGGAGGATGGCGGCCGATCTCGCCGACCACCCCGAGGTGCTGGCCGAGGCCGTGCAGGTGGTGGGCCGGGCGAGCGGCGCCGCGGAGCCCTACGAGCGGCTGAAGGAGCTGACCCGCGGCCGCGGGGTCGACCTCGCCGCGCTGCGTGCCGCCGGGAAGGCGATCGCCCCCGAGCGCGCGGCCTATTGGGCCACGCTGACGCCTGCCGACTACATCGGCCTGGCGCCACAGGTCACCGACGCGGCGATCGCCGAGGCCACCCCTGTGTTGGCGCGCCTGCTCAGCGGGCGCTGACGCCGCGAATCCGCACCGGAACACGGTCAAAGGACCAGCCGCGGCTTGTATCGCCTCCCTCGCGCCCCTAACATGGCGAAACGGACATCAACGATGCAGGGAGAGGCAGGATGGAGCGCGGCGAACCCCAACGCCCCGCCGGGCTGGCCGGTACCACCGGAGCGCAGGCGAGCGTAGCGGACCCGCATGAAGCGGTGCTGGGCTACGTCCAGCGGCTGGACCGCGTCGTGGCCGAGGCGCGCGAGGCGCAGCTCGAAGAGGCGCTCCTCGCGCTCGAGCACCTCGACCCGCCGCCCGGCATGGCGACCGGCCACCTGCTCGAGCGCAAGCGCCGCGAGTTGCTGGGCCGCTTCGAGCGCGCGCGCCACCAGATCATGCGCGTCGAGGATGGCGACTTCGAGCGCTGGCTCGACTACTTCCTGACGTCCGCCGAGATGGCCGGCTGCGATCACGTCGAAGTGCGCTGGCGCCGGCCGCCGCGCCGCGGGCGCGCGGTGGATCGCATCCCGATCGAGGAAGGCCGCGCCTGGCGCATGCGCCTTTCGGGCACGCCGTTCGACGCGCTCTCGGCGATGGCGCACGTCGCACCGGGCGACGGCGGCCAGGCGATGCTGGACGCGGAGGGTGGCTGGCTCACGCTCTACGGCCCACCGTTCTTCGCGACCCAGAGCCAGCGCGCGCTCGACGCGGCCACCGGGCACTCACCGCTCGCCTTGGCGCTCGTGTGGGACCACGCCAAGGAAGTGTTGGAGGGCGCCGGCCTGATGACCCGCGTCACGATCACCAACATCTCGGACGACATGCTGGTGCTCGATCACGTCGCCACGGATCTGCCCTATGACGCGCCCGAGAGCTTCAGGCGCGCCTCGATGGGCGCGCTCACCTTCGAGCCGGGCGAGGGCGCCTACGTCTATGATGCCTCCGCGCCGACGCCGACGCCCGCCGCGTTCTTCACCGCCGTGCTGCGCCCGGGCCAGTCGCGCACGGTCATGCTGGTCGTGAAGATGCTGGAAGGCGGCGACGCCTGGCGCGAGGTGCATGTTCATTACGCCCGCTTCGACGAGGCGACGTTCGCCCACGAAGCCTTCGTGCCGACGCCGGGCCGCATCGACGCGTTCCCGCCCGTGGTGGCCTATCGTCGCCTGAAAGAGGCCGCCGACCCCCGCAAGGCCGACCTCACGACCGTGCTCCTGCCCGAGGTGCCGGAAAGCGCCTGGCGCGACGCCGCCTGGGCCTTCCCGTTCCACGCCGCGCGCCGGCGGTTCTCGCTGGCCCAGGCGCGCGCGCGGGTCGGCGGCAACGCCATGCCCGTGCATTACTCGCGCTGGCAGCAGGCCTGGATCATGGCGACGCCGGACGGCTGCGCGGTGGTCGCGCCGAGCCGTGTGACCCTCTATCCGCGCGTGGACCCGGCCTGCTTCGTGCTGATCGACGACGCCGAGCAGCGCGTGCCGCTCCGGTTCGCGGAAGCGGTGCTGCCGGTCTTCCGCTCGCTGCCGCTGGGCATCTCGGACTGGGAGAGCCACGCGCTGGGCCTGTCGGTCTCGCTGCCGAAGCTCAAGCTGACTTCCCTGTTCCAGGAGGTCGATCGGCTCGGATGCGCCATGGGCATCGGCCGCAACCTGCTCGGCCGCCCGACGATCGTCATAGGACCTTGAGGCCGCAAAATCCGATGCCCCGCTCATCGAGCGGGGCATCGGGTCGAGGCTAGATTTCCTCGTCTTCCTTCTTCTTCTTGCGCTTGCGCTGCTTGGGAGCGGGCGCGGGGTCGGCACCCGGATCAGCCGGGTTGGCGTTCGGATCCTCGGGGGCCGGGGGCGCCGGCGGCGCCGGCGGGGTGTCGCCACCGGGAGGGGCCGGGGGCGCGGGCTCCGGCGGGGTGTCGCCGCCGCCACCCGGGGCGCCGCCGAGGCCGGCGATGGTCATCTCCATGTAGAGGTCTTCGAATTCCGCCTGGCCGAGCACGCCGTCGCCGGTCTTGTCCGCGGCGCCGAAGATCTCCTTGTTGATCTTCGAGACCTTCACCCGGATGTTCAGGCGGGGGTACTCGAAGGTCAGGCCCAGCTTCTGCATGTCGCGGATGCTGGTCTCGTTCTTCACGAGGACGCCGTCGCGCGGGGCGTTGTCGAGGCGGTCGAAGGCCTTCTTGAGGTCCTTGCGGAAGCGGTCCGAGAACGCCTTCGGCGAGTCCTTGAAGAAGAACAGGTTGGTGATCGCGTAGCCCTTGAACTCGCTGTAGGTCAGCTTGCCGTTGCGGCCCTTGTCGGCCTTCTTGAAGTCGGCCATCGTGATGTTGGGCCCGGCTTCGTACTCGTCGATGAACTTGTTGCCGTCCTTGTCGAGCTTGGCGAAGATGGCGTGGTGGATGCGGGTCAGACCCTTCATCAGGGTGCTGGTGGCCTCCGCCTCGTAGGCCTGGCCGCCACGGACGACCGGGGCGCCGATCATGCCCTGCGAGCCGCAGCCCGCCAGGATCGAAGTCGACAGCGCGGCCGCAATGAAAGCGGCGCCGGCGCGGGTGGGGAAGCTCTTGGCCATTTCCGTGGTCCTCCTCGCTTGATTAACGCGATTCAGTTGGACGTTTAACCAACCTTAACGAGTACTTCATAGAGGATAACCTTCCGTTACTTGCGTGTTAAGTGCAAAAATATTTCACCGGGCTGATCTGAGGCGATCAGCCCGGCGATTTCGAAGGTTAAGGTGATAACCGGAAATTACCACGCCGTGCGGCGCTGCAACTCCTCGGCGAAGGCGTGGGCGCTCAGATCGGCTTCGCTGGGCTCGGCTGCCGGCAGCGCCTCGCCGCCCAGGCGCCGACCGAGCAGCACCAGGATGTGGTGCCGCGAGGTCGTCAGCGCCTGCGCGATCTCGCCGCGCTCGAGGAACTGGTGGCTGCGCACGTCCATCACCATGAGGTCCGACTCGAGCACCTCGAGCGCCAACTCGGCGTCGGCCTTGTCGGCCTGCATCGCCGAGAGCTGATCGGCAGCGTCGGGCGGCAGCAGGACGAAGAGGTGGCTGGCGATCGTCTCCAGCAGGTACACCGGGTGCTTGGCGCCCTGGTGGTCCTCCAGGACGATGCGGCGGTCGAATCCGAGCATGGCCGGACCTCCTTCATCCCCTCATCCGCATGCTTCCCGCGGCAGCGCGGGCCCGCCTGCAAGCCGTCTTATGTGTACCCGCCGAGCTTGGGTTTCAACCCGGGCCCGCGTGGCGAGCCGCGCTCGTCCGTTGGCGAGCCTGAACCGGCGGGGCTAGCATGGGCGGGGGTGAGGAGGCCCTTCTCATGCGCGTCATCCGAGCAATCACCTGTGCATACCTGGCCGCGGCGGGGCTGGCCGCGCCCGCCCTGGCGCAAGAGTCGCCGATCGCGATCGATGCGATGCGCTCCGACGCCTTCGAGACCCAGGTGCCGGCCCTGACCTGGACGCTGGCCGAGGATCGCCGGGCCGCCGTGGTGTTCATGGACGACGCGATGACGCTCCTCGTCATCGCCGAGGAACGCCTCGAGGGCACCAATCCTGCCGCCGCGACGCCCGAGCTGATGGCGGCGAGCGGCAAGCTGACCACGGCCTACCTGCTGCTGTTCCGCGACCGCGCGGGCGCGGACGCGCTGCGCGAGATCGCGACCCGCATCGGCGGCGCGGCGCCGCTCGCGTCGATGAACCCCGCCGAGGCCGCGCGCCTGGCCCGCGAGGGCCGCGGCCAGGTCGCGATGGCCTACCGCACCCAGCTCGCCGCGTTGGGTGGCGGCGCGGGTGGCGGGTTCATGGAAGAGCTCGAGCACGTCGATCCGGAGCCGAAGTGACCGCTCAGCGGCGGAGGCGGCTGCCGTCGAGCAAGCCCTTGATGCGGAGCAGCGCGGCTTCCTCGAGGTTGCAGGTCGTGATGACGCCCTCGAGGAAGGCGCGCTCGTCATCCGAAATCTTGCCGTCGGCCAGCACGAGCTCCACGAGCGCATCGGCCTCCAGGCGATCGAGGTAGCCGTTCTCCGTGAAGAGGCGCAACGCCTCGGCGAGCTGTTCGCGGGAGGCCATGAGTTCCCTCCTACCGCAAGTAAAGCGCCGAGGTCATCGCGCGAGGCGTCGAGAACGTCCCGTCGAGGCGCGCGTAGACGAACGGCGCGCCGAGGCCGCCGACGCCGTCCACCGCCACCGTCCAGTCGTCGGACGGCACCTCGCGATCGAGCCGGACCTCGTCGCCCCGCAGGAGCTTGAGCGATAGCCCCTTGCCGCCCGTGACCCGCAGCTGGAAGCGCGCCGTGCGGCGCGTCGTGTCGCCGATCATCGCCTCGAAGCGGCCGTCGCCGTCGGCGTCCGCGGTGAGCTCCAGGCGCGCTTCGCGCGGGCCGTTCACGAGCACCGTGCGGCCGGCGCGGATGCCGGCGAGCAAGGCGTCCTGGGTGCGGGTCTCGGCCCACACGAGCGTGCAGGGCGCATCGAGGCGTTGTGGGGCGCGGTGGAAATCGGCGGCGGCGATCGCCGCGACGCGCGTGCCGCCCTTCAGCAGCTCGACCCACCAGGCGATCGCCCTGTCGTTCTGCAGCCGGGCCTCGCGCACGGCAGGCTCCTCCTGGTCGGCGGTACGCAGCGGCGTCCAGTACCACGAGTTCCAGACCTCGATCGCGTGGACGCGCGCATCGAACTTCAAGGGCGTCCAGGGGATCAGGCGGTTGTACGGGTGGTTCATCACGACCGTGCCGCCGCGCCCCGCCGCCTGGGCCAGCACGTGGTCGCGGGTGCCCACAGGCAGGATCGGGTCGATGCCGCGCAGGCCATGCACGCCCATGTGGTTGCGGCCGTCGCCGTCCGCGGCCTCGAGCGAACGCAGGAGCAACAGGTCTCGCTCCACGACGAACGCGGGGTCGAGCCAGTGGGTCGTCGTCTCGTGGTCGCTGATCGCGAGCGCGTCGAGGCCCGCCTGCTTGGCCTTCGCGATCATCGCCGCGACGCCGAGGTTGCCGTCGCTGTAGGTGCTGTGGGCGTGGAGCTGGACCGACCACCAGCGGCCCGCCGTGCGGGTCGCCTCGGCGGTCCCGGTTCCGCGGATGGCGGGCGCGGTGGCGCGGGGCGCCTGGCTGCAGCCGAGGGCCATCGCCAAAATGGCGGCCGCGACGACGGCGCGGCGAAGGGACGGGCGAGGCGTGGGGCGCTGGCGCATCATGGAATGACCTCCGGTCGTTTCATTATAACGCAAATTTTACCTAACTTTAAATTAAATTTCGCTTCCCGCTGGCAGGAGGCCGAGCGTTGTGGCCGGCGCGGCGCGCGGCGACCATGAAAGCGCGTGGCACCGGCCAGGAGGGTTCCAGGATGCGGAACGAAGACGTCGTGCGGTTCCTCGAAGACATCGCGGCCGCGCTCGAGCTCAAGCAAGAGAGCGCGTACCGGATCCGGGCCTACCGGGACGCGGCGCGCCACGTGCAGGAGCTCGGGACCGACGTCGAGTCCCTCCACGAGGCCGGCAAGCTCACCGAGATCCCGGGCGTCGGCGCCTCGATCGCCGAGAAGATCGCGGGCTTCTTCGCCACGGGCGGGCGCAGCGCGTACCTGGACCAGCTGATCCGGGAAATCCCCGAAGGCGTCTTCGCGCTGCTCGCGGTGCCGGGCATCGGCCCGGCCAAGGCCAACGCGCTCTACCGTCACCTGCGGGTCACCAGCCTGCCCGAGCTCGCCGAGGCCGCACGCCGCCACCGCGTGCGCGAGATCCCCGGCATGGGCGAGAAGTTCGAGGCGTCGATCCTGCGCGAACTCGGGCGCATGGGCAAGCGCCAGACCCGCCTGCCGCTCGGCGTCGCCTGGCCGCTCGCGGAGCGGGTCCAGGCCGCCATCCGCGAGATCCCCACGGTCGCCGCCGTCGAGGCCGGCGGCAGCATCCGCCGCCGCCGGGAGACCGTCGGCGACGTCGACCTGCTGGTCGCTGTGCATGACGCAGGCGTGGTCGAGCGGGCGCTAGCGCACCTGGCGATCGTCAAGGAGGTGCTCTCGAGCGGCGAGGCCCGCATCACCTTCCTGACGAGCGACGACTTCCAGGTCGACCTGCGCCTGGTCGATCCCGCCCACTGGGGCGCCGCCCTGCTGCATTGGACCGGCTCGAAGGCGCACAACATCAAGCTGCGCCAACGCGCGCTCGAGCGTGGGTATCGGCTGAACGAGTACGGGCTGACCGGGCTCGCGGACGGCAAGGTCGTGGCCGCGCGCACGGAGGCCGACCTGTACGAGGCCCTCGGCCTCGCCTGGATCCCGCCCGAGCTGCGCGAGGACCGCGGCGAGATCGAGGCGGCCGACGCGGGGGAGCTCCCCGCGCTGATCACCCTCGACGACGTGCGTGGCGACCTGCACGCGCACTCGACCTGGTCGGACGGCAAGGCCTCGATCGAGGCGATGGCGCGCGCCGCGATCGCCCGCGGCTACGCCTACATCGTGATCACGGACCACTCCTACAGCCTGGGCGTGACGCGCGGCCTGACCAACGAGAAGGCCGCCGCGAGGCGCCGGGAGATCGCGGCGCTCAACGAGACGCTCGCGCCGTTCCGCATCCTCGACGGCGTCGAGCTCGAAATCCGCGCCACCGGCGAGCTCGACTTCGATGACGCCGAGCTCGCCCGCTTCGACTGGGTCGGCGCGTCGATCCACCTGGGCCTCAGGCAGGACGAGGAGCGCATCACGGCGCGCCTGCGCGGGGCGATCGCCAACCCTCACGTGCGCAGCCTGAACCACCCGAGCGGACGCCTGTTGAGCCGCAGGCCACCCTACGACTACGACCTGGCGGCCGTGATCGCGGAGGCCGCGCGCCACGGCAAGGCGCTCGAGGTGAACGGCTCCTACGACCGCATGGACCTCGACGCCGCCGCCGCGCGCCAGGCGCACGCGGCCGGCGTGAAGCTCGCGCTGGGCTCCGACGCGCACACGCCCTCGGGCCTCGGCGACATGCGGCTCGCGATCGCGATCGCCCGCCGGGCCTGGCTGACGAAGGACGACGTGCTGAACACGAAGACCCTCCGCCAGCTCTTGCGCATGAAGGCCGGGGCCCGTTCGCCCCGCGCGTGATCCACGCCCACGAAATGGCCAGACCGCGCGTGTTACCGTCGAAGGACAGGCCGAATTCGCAACGACGATATTGATGTTTCATAGGTCTATCGCATCGGCGGGCTGTCCGGTTCTGTGTACGCTAATAAATGGTGGAAATATCTATCCCCGAGGTTGCCACGGGAAGCCGATATTCGGCATCTCGATGAGATATTGCCGCTTCGCGGACGCGAAGCGCGTTGGATCTAGTTGCCCTTTGGCAACAGTGTTTCCGTGGTGGAAAACACTTGGTGTGGCGGGCGTTTCAGCCTTCGCGCGGGTTTGGATCCGCACAGGGCGGGTAAATGGCCACCACTCGCCAAGCGAGCGTTTCAAGAGAAGTGAGGCCCTCCCTCCTATGCACGAGTCCCCTCCTCCCGGTCGCCCTCTGCCTGGCTGGGGCCAGGCCTTGCGCGCAGCCCAGGGCCGCCCCGGCCGCGCGGCGATGACGCTCGCAGCGGTCGCAGGCCTCGCGCTTTGCGGCTGCCAGCCGCCCGCGGCCGCGCTGCCGCCCGGCGCGAAGCAGGTGACGCTCTCGCAGCCGACCACGCTGCGCAGCGCGCTCACCCTGGCCGCCCAGCACGTGACGGCCCTGCCGCCGGCGACGGACGCTTACCACCTGGTGGGCTTCCGCGGCGAGCACCTCGACGCGAACGGCCGCACCGTTCCTGCGATGGGCAGCGCGTGGAGCTTCACGTTCAGCCGTTACCTCAACCCACCGCCCGACTCGTCGAAGACCTACCACGTGGTCGAGGTGGTGGTGCCGGGAACCGGCTACACCGTCATTCGCGAGCTCGATTCGCAAGACGAGGCGCTCAGCCCGATCGAGAACTGGGACGGCCTGCTGTCGGGCGCGGTGGCCCGCACGGGCCCCGACTCGGCGGATTTGCTCGCGCCGCTCCGGGTGAAGGGCACCGCCCCCGACGGCGCCACGATCAGCCTCGCGCGCGGCCTGGTGACGATCGCGGCCGGCGGCCGCATGGCCACCTACGACACGGCCCAGAACACCTTCTCGGCCGTCAAGTAAGGCTCAGGCCCGGGCGCCCCGCAGCGCGAGCACCCGCTCGCGCAGCATGGGCGCCGTCACTTCTTCGGGCGGCACCGCCTCGCCGATCACGAGCTCGACGGGCGACCACAGGCCGCGCCGGAATGGGCGCGTGAGCGCCGGGGCGTCTTTCCGGCTGAAGTAGCTGCCCCAAAGCCCGCGCAGGGCCATGGGAATCACCGGCACCGGCGTGCGCGCGATGATGCGCTCGACGCCCGCCTTGAACGCGGCGACCTCGCCGTCGCCGGTGAGCTTGCCTTCGGGGAAGATGCACACGAGCTCGCCTGTCGCGAGCTCGGCCGCGATTTGATCGAGCGAACGCTCGAGCGCCTCCGGGTCGTCCTTCGCCGAGCCGATCGGCACGATCCGCGCCTGGTCGATCAGGGCGCGCATGAGCGGGTGCTTGGCGAAGCCCGCCCACATGACGAAGCGCGGCGGCCGCCGCACGGCCCCGGCGATGAACAGCCAATCGACGTACGAGACATGGTTGCAGATCAGCAGCGCGGGGCCATCCTCGGGGATGTGGTGCCGGCCGAGCACGCGCAGGCGGTAGCCGACGCGCGTGAGCATGTACGCGACGAAGCGCAGCGTGAACTCCGGGATCACGGAGTAGATGTAGAGCGCCACGAGGGCGTTCGCCACCGCCAACACCACGAACACCTGGGGCACCGTGAGCCAGGCGAGCAGCGCGATCTGCACGCCGGCGTAGGCCACGATGAAGATCGCGTTGAGGATGTTGTTCACCGCGATCACGCGCGAGCGCTCGGCTGGCTCCGACCAGGTCTGCATGCAGGTGTAGAGCGGCACGATGAAGAGGCCGGCCGACATCGAGAGCAGCACCAGATCCGCCACGATCCGCCACGCCGCCGGCAGCGAGAGGAACGCCAGCACGCCGACCAGGTGCGGCCCGGGGCCTGCGAACTCGGTGCGCGCGAGCAGCAGCATCACGGCCTCGCTGGCGGGCCCGGAGGCGATCGCCAGGTCCAGCGCGAACAGGCTCAGGCCGATCGAGCCGAGCGGCACCAGGCCGAGCTCCAGGCGGTTGAACGACAGCCGCTCGCAGAGCATCGAGCCCACGCCGACGCCGATCGAGAAGAGCGCCAGGAATAGCGTCACGACGTGCTCGTCGGCGTGCAGCACGTTCTTGGCCCAGGGGATGAAGAGCGCCAGGAACGCGAAGCCGATCGTCCAGAACCAGGAGATCGCGAGGATCGCGTTCCAGACGCCGCGTTGCTGCGCCGCCCGTGCGCAGAGGCGCCAGGTGGTGGTGATCGGGTTCCAGTCGATCGCGAGGTCCGGCGCCTCGGCGGGCACGTCGACCAGCCGCAGCGTGCACAGCCAGCCGAGGGTGGCGCAGAGCAGGATCGCGCCCGCCACCACCCAGGTGCCGGCGACCGGCGCCGTCATGGCGATCAAGATGCCGCCCGCGATCGTGCCGAGCAGGATCGAGAGGTTCGTCGCGCCCTCCACCAGGGCGTTGCCGGCCACGAGCTCGTCGTTGCGGAGGTACTGCGGCAGCGCGCTGTACTTCATCGGGCCGAAGAAGGTCGCCTGCATGCCGATGCAGAAGAGCACCACCAGCAGCATCTGCGGCACACCGAGCAGGAAGCCTGCCGCGGCCACGGCCATCAGGACGACCTCGGCGAACTTCACGCGGCGGATCAGCCAGGACTTCGGGTACTTGTCGGCGAGCTGGCCGGCGAGCGACGAGAACAGGAAGTAGGGCAGGATCAGCAGCGCCGGCGCGAAGGTGGCCATCGCCTCGCCGTCCATCCCCCACACGCGCAGCCCCTGGTACACGATCATGATGACGATCGCGTTCTTCAACAGATTGTCGTTGAAGGCGCCCAGGAACTGGGACCAGAAGAGCGGCCAGAAGCGGCGATCGCGGAGCAGGACGGCGGGATTGTGCATGCCGCCATCCTACCGGAGCGAGCAAGCAATCGCCAGGCGCGGGTATGATCGGCGGTATGGGCATCCAACCGCCATCTCCTTTCGACCGCGTGGGCGGCCTCGTCTGGCTGCCGCGCATGCTCGCCAAGGCGCGGCGCGCTCGCAGCGAAGGCCTCGGCGAGTACCTGCTCTTCGAGGACAGCCCGCTCGACAGCTGGGCACTCGCCGAATGGAAGGTGAGCGGGAAGGACGTCACAGGCTGGCTCGACGCGGGGCTGGACGACGAGGCGATCGCGAGCCGCGTCGGCGCCGCCATGGGCGCGACCGACACAGGTGCCCGCGAGGCCTGGAGCCGCTCCTTCCTGACACGCTGGGGCTGGTTCTACCGCGCGATCGACGCCGACGAGGGCCGCCTGCCGCCCGGCTTCGAGAGCTCTGCCTTGCGGGCGGTGCTTAGCGTGACCTACCAGACGGTGCTATTGGGCTTGAAGCTGCGCGGCCGGCGGTAGGCGTCACGGGGCGATCGGCAGCGTGAAGCCGAAGACCGTCCCGCCGCCCTCGGCGTCACGCACGTCGATCGTGCCGCCCATCGCGCGTACGGCCCGCTCGCAGAAGGCCAGGCCGAGCCCGAAGCCGCCCTGGTTCTTCTCTTTGCGCTGGGCCAGGTGGAAGTAGCGATCGAAGATCCGCGCCTTCACATCGTCCGCGATGCCGGGGCCCGTGTCACGCACCTCGATCCGCACAGCGTCGCCGGCGAGGCACGCGGTCAGCGCCACGTCGCCCGCGTCGGTGAACTTGAGCGCATTGCCGATGAGGTTGTCGATCACGCGCTTGGCCAGGGCGGGATCGGCCATGACCATCGGCAGGTCGGCCGAGACGTCGGCCGTGAGGGCCAGCTCCCGCGAGGCGGCCAGCGGCCGCAGCACCGTCAGGCTGCGCTCCACGAGCCGGCTGAGCGCCAGCTTGTGGCACTTCGGCTCGAAGCCCTCGTCTTCCAGGCGGTTGGCGTGCAACAGATCGTCGACCAGGGTGCCCATATCCTCGACGGCGCCGAGCGCGTTGTCGAGGAGCGACCAGCGCGCGGTCTCGATCGCCTCTTGCCGGCGCAGGACGCCGAGCGCCAGCCGGATGCCGTCGAGCGGCGCGCGCATGTCGTGCACGAGCATCGAGGCGAAGTCCTGGCGCAGCTGCGCGAGCTCGCGCTCCGCCGCGGCCAGCCGCAGCGCGCTGCGCAGGCGCACCACCAGCTCGTCCATCTGGATCGGCTTGGTGAGGTATTCGGTGGCGCCGAGCTCGAGGCCGCGCTCCACCGAATTCGCCTCGCGGTAGTTGGCCGTCAGGATGATCACCGGGATGCGCGCGGTGGCGCGATCCTGCCGCAACCGGGCCAGCACCTCGAAGCCATCCATGCCGGGCATCGCGAGGTCCAGCAAGATCAGATCGGGCCGTCGTTCCTTTGCGAGGCGCAGCCCGGTCGGTCCATCGAGCGCCGTGAGCACGCTGAACCCCTTCGAGGTCAGGATGCCGTCGAGCAACGCGAGGTTGTCGTCCTGGTCGTCGACGGCCAGAATGGTGCCAGTGGCCTGGGTGATGGTTGGGGGAGACATGGCCACATTATAGCGGGGACGAGGACATGGCAGGCAAACCGGCCAGGGCCGCCGAAACGCTATACTGCCATGTCTGCGGCGAGCCGCTCTCGCATGGCGAGGTCGGCTACAGCCCGTACGAGCTGGCCTGTGGCGTCTGCCTGGCGGGCTTTCACGTCGAGGGCGAGCTGGTCACCTACGTACTCGCCACCTGGATCGAGCACCACGAGGCGCCGGCCGTCGTGCCCCTCGCGACGCTGCGCGACGGCAGCCGCGCCCGCCACGCCCGCGAACCGTAAGTCGTCCGGTCCCGTAGTTTCCCGATCCGCGGCACCGTAGTCGCTACGGAGGTCTACCGATCCTTCCCGATCTACGATCAGGGGGTAGCGCCCGATCACGGAAAGGGAAATGTCCCATGTCGCTCACCGCCTCGCCGCCCGACGCGGCGACCCCCACGGCGGCGCCGCTCTACGACGACGGCCCGTCCACCAAGTTCACGGCGATGGCCGTCGTTTACGGGATCGTGGGCATGCTCGTCGGCGTCCTGATCGCCGGGCAGCTCATCTGGCCAGCGCTCAACTTCGACCTGCCCTGGCTGACCTACGGCCGCCTGCGGCCGTTGCACACCAACGCGGTCATCTTCGCGTTCGGTGGCTGCGTGCTGTTCGCCACGATGTACTACAGCGTCCAGCGCACCTGCCGCCAGCGCCTGTGGGGAGGCAAGCTCGCGGACTTCACGTTCTGGGGCTGGATGGCCGTGATCGTCTCGGCCGTGATCACCCTGCCGCTGGGCATCACCCAGGGCAAGGAGTACGCCGAGCTCGAATGGCCGATCGACCTGCTGATCACGGCGGTCTGGGTCGCCGGGACTGTCGTGCTGATGGGCACGCTCGCCACCCGGCGCGAGAAGCACATCTACGTCTCGAACTGGTTCTTCCTGGCGCTGATGATCGGCGTCGCGATGCTGCACATCTTCAACAACCTCGTGATCCCGATCGGCCTCTTCGAGAGCTACCAGGTGTGGAGCGGCGTCCAGGACGGCCTGATGCAGTGGTGGTACGGCCACAACGCGGTCGGCTTCTTCCTCACGGCCGGCTTCCTCGGCGTGATGTATTACTTCCTGCCCAAGCAGGCGGAAACGCCGATCTACTCCTACCGCCTGTCGATCGTCCACTTCTGGAGCCTGATCTTCATCTACATCTGGGCCGGCCCGCACCACCTCCTCTACTCGCCCTTGCCCGATTGGGTGCAGAACCTCGGCATGGTGTTCTCGGTGATGCTGATCGTGCCTTCCTGGGGCGGCTCCTTCAACGGCATCATGACGCTCAGGGGCGCCTGGCACCGGCTGCGTGACGACGCGATCCTCAAGTTCATGCTCACGGCGATGGCCTTCTACGCGATGGTCACGACCGAAGGCTCGCTGATGTCGATCCGCTCGGTGAACGCGCTCTCGCACTACACCGACTGGACCATCGGCCACGTCCACGTGGGCGCCCTGGGCTGGGTCGCGATGATCTCGGTCGCCGCCATCTACTACATGTGGCCGCGCCTGGTGAACCGCCCGCTGTACAGCATGAAGCTCGTCAACTGGCACTTCTGGGTCTCGACCATCGGCACGGTGCTCTACGCGACCAGCATGTGGATCGCGGGCATCATGCAGGGCCTGATGTGGGCCCAGGTCAAGCCGGACGGCTCGCTCGCGTACACCTTCGTCGAGACGATGAACGCGCTGCAGCCTTACTACATGGTCCGCCTCCTCGGCGGCCTGCTGTTCCTCACCGGCATGCTCATCATGGCCTACAACATGTACCGCACAGCGTCGCAGCCGGCGTCCGTCGCCGCGCCCGCCGCCCCCCTGGCGGCCTAGCACCGGAGACGCCCGATGAACCCCGAACCGAAAAACCCGCTCTACAAGCACAAGAAGATCGAGAAGAACGCCATCGCGTTCGCGGTCTGGATCACCATCGCCGTCTCGGTCGGCGGCCTGGTGGAGATGGTGCCGTTGTTCAACCTCAAGCAGGGCGGCCAGCCGTCCAGCGCCGAGGCCCAGGCCGCGGCGCTGGTGAAGCCGCGCACGCCGCTGCAGCTCGAGGGCTTCGACATCTACGTGCGTGAAGGGTGTTACACCTGCCACTCGCAGATGGTGCGTCCCTTCCGCCACGAGACCGAGCGTTACGGCCCCTATTCGCTGGCAGCCGAGGCCCAGTACGATCGCCCGTTCCAGTACGGCTCGCGCCGCATGGGGCCGGACCTCGCCCGCGTGGGTGCCAAGTACCCGGACGCCTGGCACGTCCAGCACATGAAGGACCCGGCCACGATGGTGCCGGGCTCGCTGATGCCCCGTTACCCCTGGCTCGAGAAGACGAAGCTCGATGCGGCGCGCGCCCGCCACATCCAGGACAAGATGCGGGCCCAGCGGACGCTCGGCGTGCCCTATTCCGAAGAAGAGATCGCCGCCGCGCCAGCCGCCGTCCTCGAGAAGACCGAGCTCGACGCGATGGTCGCCTACCTCCAGACGCTCGGGGTGGCGGCCAAAGACGTGCCCCGTTAGGAGACCCCCATGTTTGATGAAGCCCTGATCGCCTCCAGCAAGATGATTTCGTTGCTGATTTTCTTCCCCATCTTCGTGGGTGCCGTGGTGTACGCCTATTGGGGCCCCAACAAGGCGTCGATGGAGGCCTTCGCCCGCATCCCGTTCGACGACGAGGGAGCTTCAGACCATGTCTAAACACGACGAATCCCCGCTCGAGGCGGGCCGGACCACGCCGGACGGCGTGCCTATCATCGAAGGCCCGGACGGCATCACCGAGCTCGACAACCCGATGCCCCGCTGGATGATGCTGGTCTTCTGGGGCACGATCATCTGGAGCGCCGCCTACATCGTGGCGTATCCGGGCGTCGGCGTGTCGCTGCTCGGCTGGACCCAGAAGGGCATGTACGACGCCGAGATCGCCGAGGCCAAGGCCCGGTACCAGGCCGCGACGCCGGCCGACCCCGCCCAGGCCTTGCAGGCCGCCCTCGCCGATCCGAAGGCCGCGGAGCGCGGCAAGGCCACATACAGCGCCCAGTGCGCGGCTTGCCATGGCCAGGCCGGCGGCGGGGCGATCGGCCCCGACCTCACGGATGCCACCTGGCTCTACGGCGGCACGGGCGCGGCGATCGCGAAGACCATCGGCGAAGGCACAGCGAAGGGCATGCCGCCCTTCAAGAGCAGCCTCACGGCGACCCAGGTCGCCGATCTCGCGGCCTTCGTCCACGGGCTCGGCGGAGGCACGAAGTAGCCCCGGAAAGGAATCCCTCCATGTCGACTCCCCGCACGCACGCCAAGCCGTCGTTCCTCACGGGCCGGCCCCGGGTGCAGACCCAGTGGGTGTGGGGGACGTACGAGAAGCGCCGCTGGGCGATCTTCCTCGCCAAGTTCGGGATCTTCCTGGGCCTGCCGTGGCTGACCGTCGGCGGCGCGCCGGCGTTGCTCTTCGACATCCCGAACCGGCGCTACCACGTCTTCGGCCAGGTGTTCTGGCCGCAAGACTTCTACATGCTGGGGTTGGTGCTCGCGGTCTTCGCGCTGCTGCTCTTCGCGACGACGGCCCTGGTGGGGCGCGTGTTCTGCGGCAACGCCTGCCCGCAGACCTTGCTCACCAGCCTCTTCATGCTGGTGGACCACTGGATCGAGGGGGATCGGCCGGCCCGGCTCGCGCTCGACGGCGGCCATGCCAGGCCCGCTCAAGTGGCCCGCCGGGCCGCGAAGCACGCCGTCTGGATCACGCTCGCGCTCGGCTTCGGCTTCACGTTCGTCAGCTACTTCGTGGGCGCCCATGAGCTGATCCGGCGCGCCGCCGGCGGCACGCTCGCCGGCGCGCCGCTCGTCGGCATCCTCCTCGTCGCCGGCATCACGTACCTCTTCGCCGGCCACCTGCGCGACTGGATCTGCACCACCGCCTGCCCGTACGGACGCTTCCAGGGCGCGATGCAGGATGACTCATCGCTGATCGTCACCTACGACGCCCAGCGCGGCGAGCCGCGGGGCAAAGGCAAGGCGCAGGTCGCGAAGGACGGCTGCGTCGACTGCGGCATGTGCGTGACGGCCTGCCCGATGGGCATCGACATCCGCAACGGCTCGCAGTACGAGTGCATCACCTGCGCCCGCTGCATCGACGCCTGCGATGCCACGATGGTCAAGCTGAGCATGACGCCGGGCCTGATCCGCTTCGCTTCCCTGGCAGAGTACGAGGCGCACGTGAAAAACCCGGAGGTGAAATGGCCTGAGAAGCCGCATCATCATGTATGGCGGCCACGCCTCGGCTGGTACGCAGTCGTGCTCGTCGTCCTGGTCGGGGCGATCGCCACGCTCGTCACCACCCGGCCGTTGCTCGCCCTGGACGTCCTGCGGGATCGCAACACGGCGCTCGCGCTGCCGGATGGCCGGACCTCGAACCAGTACACGATCAAGCTGCTCAACAAGGACACGCGGCCCCACACGGTGGCCGTGCAGCTCGAGGGCATCCAGGGCCAGCTCCTGATCGGCGATAACCCGCTCACGCTCGCCCCTGGCGAGATCCGAGAGCTGCGGGCCTCGGTCGTCATCCCGGTCGCCCACGAAGTGCGCCCGGTGCCATTCAGGTTCCGGCTCTACGAGGGGGAGACCGGCACCGTGAAGGACATGGCCCCCGCCACGTTTGTCCCCCCGTCCTGAGTCGCTCCAGGAGGCTCTCCATGTCTTACTCCCAGCGCGTCTGGATCCTGCTCGCCCTGCTCCTCTCCCTGGGAGCGGCGAGCAGCGGGGCGTTGTTGGCCGCCGCCGGCGGCATGGCTGAGGCCGACCTGCGCGTCGGCAAGGGCCATTCGAAGTTCCCGCCCCAGAAGGTGCTGCGCACCATGGACGGGCGCCCTGCGGCCGAGCGGGGCGTGGTCCTGCCGGAGCGCGGACGATGAACCGCGCTGCCCGTTGGTTCCTGACCAGCGCCCTCGCGCTCGCCCCGGTCGCGTCAGCCGGCTCCCTCGCCGCCACGCCGCCCGCGCCGACCCACGGTGGCGTGCTGTGGTGCTGCGTGAACCCCCAGCGGGTGGGCAAGGGCCCGGTGGGTCCCCAGCTGCCGACGCAACGCCGGCTGCCGGCCACGCCGGCCGGCCGGCGCCTGCGGCGTGGCAGGGTCGCGGGCGCGATCGCGGGTGGCGTCTCCCTGCGTGAGCGCCTGCGCGCACGCAAGCGTGCGCTGGCCGACGTGCTGGTCGGACCCGCGCGCTTCGTCCGGTTCGACGCGGTCGGCGGCGCGGAGCTCGCCTTGATGATCGAGGGCCTGCATTGCGGCGACTGCATCCAGGCGGTCGAGCGCGCCCTCCAGGCCGTGCCGGGCGTGCGTGAGGCGCGGGTCAACCTCCAGGCCGGCACCGCGCGAGTCGGCTGGGAAGTCGGCCGGCCTGTCGACCCGGCGGCGCTGATCGCGGCGGTCGAGGTCGCGGGCTATGGCGCCCGCGCGTACGACCCGGGCGCGGCCGAAGAGCCGCTCGCCGAGCGGCGGCGTGCCTGGCTCATGCGCCTGGCGGTGGCCGGCTTCGGGGCGATCGCCACGATGTTCCTCGCCGAGCCGCTCTACTACCAGTACGGCGCGCAGAGCGCCCATGACCTCGCGCTGCAGCAGCTGCTGCGCTTCCTGGGCATGGTCGCGGGCACCGGCACGGCGGCCTACGCGGCGGCGCCGTTCGTGCGCGCCGCGGTGGGCGGCCTCGGCCGCGGGCGCCTGGGCATGGACGCGCTCGCGACGATCGCGATCGGCGCCACCTGGCTCGCAGGCGTCTGGGGCTTCTTCACGCACGGCCCGGTCTACTTCGACTCGCTCACGATGTTCCTCTTCCTGCTCGTGGGCGCCCGCTTCGCCGACGGCGCCGTGCGGGCGCGCATCATGGGCGCGGTCGAGCGCCAGGTCGGCCGCGCGCCCGACACCGCGCGCCTGGTGCGGGGCGGCGTGGTCCAGGAGGTGGCGGCGAGCCTGCTCGCGCCCGGCGACGTGGTGGAGCTGCGCCCCGGCGACCGCGCCCCGGCCGATGGCGTGATCGTGCGTGGCCAGACGAGCGTCGACGAATCGCTGCTCACCGGCGAGGCCCGGCCGCTCACGCGCGGCGTGGGCGACGCCGTGCCGGGCGGCGCGATCGTCGTCGACGGCGCCATCCGGGTCCAGCTGACGCGCGTCGGCGAGGACGCCACCCAGGCCCGGCTCGCCCGGCTGGTGGCCGAAGCCGAGCGACCCACCGGGCGCGCCCAGCGCCTGGCCGACGCGGCCGGGCACTGGGGCACGTTGGGCGTGCTCGCGGCGGCGATCGCCACCGCGATCGGCTGGGCGCTGATCGACCCGGCCCGCGCGCTTCCGGCAGCCGTGGCCGTGCTGGTCGTGACCTGCCCGTGCGCGCTCGGCCTCGCGATCCCGGCGGCCCAGGTGGCGGCCCAGGCCCGCGCGTTGCGCGCCGGCATGCTGATCAAGCGCGGCGACGCGCTCGAGGACCTCGCGGCGATCGACCACGTGGTCTTCGACAAGACGGGCACGCTGACGACCGGCGAGCCCGAGGTCGTCGGCCTGCTCGGCGACGAGGCCGCGGCGCTGGCCATCGCCGCGGCGCTCGAGGCTGGCTCCGAGCACCCGCTCGGCCGCGCCGTCGTTCGCTTCGCGCGCACCCGCGGCTACGACGCGGCGCCCCCCGCCGACGATTTCCGCGCCATGCCCGGCCTGGGCGTGGTGGGCACGGTCGAGGGGGCGGCCGCGCAGGTGGGCCGCGAGGCCTGGCTCCTGGAGGCGGGCGTCGGGTTGCCAGTGGCCTGGCGGGCGACCGCCGACGGCTGGATGGCCCGCGGCCTGACCGTGCTCTGGGTCGCGCGCGCTGGCCAGGCCGTGGGGGCGATCGCCCTCGGCGACGCGCTGCGGGCCGACGCAGCCGAAGTGGTGGCACGCTTGCGGGCCGCCGGCATCTCGGTCGCGCTGCTCACCGGCGACAACGCGGGCGCGGCGGCCCATGTCGCCGCGCGCCTCGGCATCGACGACGTGACGACCGGCGTGTTGCCCGCCGGGAAGCTCGCCGCGATCGAAGCCGCCCGCGCGAAGTATGGCCGCGTCGCGATGGTGGGCGACGGCCTCAACGACGCGCCTGCGCTCGCGGCGGCCGACGTCGGCATCGCGCTGGCCCGCGGCGCGGACCTCGCCACCCTGGCGGCGGACGTCGTGCTGCTCGGCGACCGCATCGACGCCGTCGCGGAGGTTATCCTGCTGGCCCGGCGCACCGGCCGGGTGATCACCGAGAACCTGGCGCTCTCGGTGCTCTACAATATGGTCGCGATCCCGCTGGCGATCGCGGGCCTCGTCAGCCCGCTGCTCGCGGCGGTGCTGATGCCGGCGAGCAGCCTGGTGGTCCTCGCCAACACGTTCCGGAAGAGGCGGCAATCGTGGACTTGATGGTTTTCATGCTTCCCTTCATGCTGGCCGTGGCCGGGGCGTTCCTGGGGCTTTTCCTGTGGGCCGTGCGGACCTCGCAATACGAGGACCTGGAAGGCGAGAAACACCGCATCTTCTTCGACGAAACGCCCCCACGGCGGCCATGAGCGCGGAAGCCACCGAGCCGCTCGCCGAAGCGACCACCGCCGAGCGCCGCCGCTGGATCGGGCTCTTGCTCGTCCCGCCGGTCGTGCTCGGCCTACTCGTGGGCCCGCTGCCCGCCGCGATGACCGGCGACATGCGCGCCGTCGCCGCGCTCACGGCGACCATGGCGCTCTTGTGGGTCAGCGAGGCCGTGCCGCTCGCGGCGACCGCGTTGCTGCCGCTCGTGGCGCTCCCATTGGCCGGCATCGCCTCGCCGGCCGAAGCCGCGAGCGCGTTCTCGAACGACCTGGTGTTCCTGTTCCTGGGTGGCTTCGTGCTCGCCAACGGCGTCGAGCGTTGGGGGGTCCATCGGCGCTTCGCGCTCCGCGTGCTGGCGCTGGTGGGCACCTCGCAGGCCGCCCTGGTCGGCGGCATGATGGCGGCCACCGCCTTCGTCTCGCTGTGGATCAGCAACACGGCCGCGGCGATCTTGATGATGCCGGTCGCCCTGGCCGTGGCGAGCCGGGCCGGGCCCGGGGCGGCGAGCTTCCGCACGGCCATGGCGCTCGGAGTCGCGCTCGCCGCGTCCATCGGCGGCATGGGCACGCCGATCGGCTCGACGCCCAACTTGCTCCTGGTGAACACGCTCGCGCGGGTCCACGGCATCCAGGTGGGCTTCGGCTGGTGGATCGCCTGGGGCGTGCCGCTGGTCGTCGCCTTCACGCTCGTGGCCTGGTGGCTGCTGGTCGGCGTCCTGCACCCGCAGCATGGTGCACGCCTGCCCTGCACGGCCGAGGAGGCGGCCGCCGAGCGTGCGGCGCTGGGGCCCTGGCGCTTCCCGGAGCTGCTGGTGATCGGCACCTTCGCCCTGGCGATCGCCGCCTGGGTCTTGCGCGAGCCGCGCAGCTACGGCGGGACCACCTTCGGGCTCGCCCAGCTCGTGCCGGGCCTGTCGGACGGCACGATCGCGATCGCCGCCGCCCTGGTGCTCTTCCTGGTGCCGGTGTCGCTGCGGCCGCTGCGGTTCGCGCTGGACTGGCAGACCGGTGGGCGCATCCCCTGGGACGTGATCCTGCTCTTCGGTGGCGGCCTGAGCCTCGCCGAGGGCATCCGGAAGTCCCACCTCGACGCCTTCGTCGTGGACGCGCTGGGCGGCCTGGGCGGGTTGCCGCCGATCCTGATCATGCTCGCGCTGATGCTGGTCTGCGTGGCCTTGTCCGAAGTCGCCTCCAACACCGCCGCGGCGGCCCTGCTGATGCCGATCGCGGGCGCCCTCGCGGTCGGCCTCGGCCACGACCCGCTCTTCCTGATGCTGCCGGCGGCGATGGCCGCCTCGCTCGGCTTCATGTTGCCGGCGGCCACGCCGCCCAACGCGCTCGCGATCGGCACGGGCCACGTCAGCCCGGGCCAGATGGCGGCGGCGGGGGCGATCGCGAACGTCGTCGGCGTGGGCCTCATCCTGGCCGCTTGCTATGGCCTGGCGTTTCCGCTGCGCTAAAGGCGGCGGGTGCTCCGGGCGATCGCGATCATGCCCGGCCCGCCACGAGCACGGGGCCGTCGAAGCCGTGCAACACCGCCGTCGACACGCTGCCGAGCAGCAGGCGGCTCACCGGGCCGCGGCCGTGCGAGCCGACGACGATGAGGTCGACGTCCAGATCGCGGGCGGTCTCGAGCACGCGGGTGGCGGCGTCGCCCTCGCGGATGACCGTGGCGACCTCCGCACCGGTCGAGGCGACGATCGCCGCGGCCCGGTCGAGGTCCGCGCGGATCATCTCGGCGTCCCGCGCGACGAGCATCGACGCGGCGCCGACGACCGCGGCGGGGCCCGGCCATTCGAGCTTGAGATCGTCGACGGAGAGGATCGAGACGCGGGCACCTGCGAGCGGGAGCAGTCGTACCGCCTCCCGGGTGGCGCGCTCCGAGCATTCGGAGCCGTCGATCGCGATCAGGACGTGCATGGGGACCTCGCTTTCCAGCTTGCGCTTACATGCTAGGCGTGCCGGAACGCTTCCGGCATCGCGGGGTTCTACCGATTCCGTGCCCCGCCTTTGCATCAGGATTAGCGGCGATTGAACAAGTGTTAGTTTTGAGATTTGAGTTTTGAGATTTGTGTTGGGTCGGTGTGCGTGCAACACCTTCTCGGCGGGTTCCTACGCTACCTTGCCCAACCCAAGGTGCGTGGCTCCAGGTTTTCCGTTGCCCAACCCAAATCTCAAAACTCAAATCTCAAAACTTGATCCGTCAACCCCGTCCGTCATCTTGATGGCTGGGTGCTCCGCGGCGTCGATTAGAGGTCGAGGGGGCGAGGTATAAGTGACCTTGCTCGATCGCTTCACCGAGGCCAATCATGTCGTCGCCCCGCCACCTCAGTCTACTCGTTCTCGGCGTGCTCCTGGTGGGGTGCTCCCAGACGACGCCGCTCGATCCCGTGAAGATGTCCCTGAAGCAGGTCGACGCCGACGCGGCCAAGGTCATCAAGGGCAAGCCGGGCGAAAAGGGCGAGCCCGGGGCCCAGGGCCCGCAGGGCGAGAAGGGCGAGCGCGGCGAGAAGGGCGATCCCGGTCTGGCCGGCCCGAAGGGCGACACAGGCGAGAAGGGTGATGCGGGCGCTGCCGGCGCGGACGGCGCGATCGGCGCACAGGGCGTCGTCGGCCCGGCCGGCGCGACCGGCCCGCGGGGCGCCACGGGTGAGACCGGGGCGCAGGGCGCGCTGGGCGCGACCGGCCCGCAAGGCGCAACAGGCCCCACCGGTGCCGCCGGCGCGATCGGTCCGCAGGGCCCGATCGGCCCGGCCGGTGCGACGGGTGCCACCGGCGCGACCGGGCTCACCGGGCCGCAAGGACCCGGCGGCGCGACCGGCGCGACCGGTGCGACCGGCTCGACGGGCGCCACCGGCGCGACCGGGCTCACCGGTCCCACCGGCGCCACGGGCGCCACCGGTCCGGCCGGCTCGACCGGTGCCCAGGGCGTGACCGGCAACACCGGTGCGACCGGGCCCACCGGTGCGACCGGCGCCACGGGCGCCACCGGAGCCACAGGCGCCGCCGGGGCGGACGGCGCGACGGGTGCCACCGGTGCGACGGGTGCCACCGGCGCGACAGGTGCCACCGGCCCCGCGGGTGCCGATGCGCCCAACAACAAGTACTACAAGCAGCTCACGGGCGCGTCCACCATCACCGGCAACACCGCCGCGCTCTCCACCACCTTCGGCGTCGGCACCGGCAACTTCCTGCCCTGCATCAACGACAACACGACCTACGTGGGCACCGCCACCGGCACCGCCGTCCACGTCACGGGTGTCGCCTACTTCAACGGGATCGGCGATGCGATCACCAACACCGGCACGAGCGGGCAGGGCCGGTTGCGCATCACCATCGATGGCACCCAGGTGCTCCTGCAGGACGTCTCGGCCTTCGGCCTGAACGCCTGGAACCCGAACCTCTACTTCGACTTCGTCTACACCTACCCGGTGGCCCCGCTCGCGGCGGCGCTCACGGTGGTGGCCGACGCGCAGTACAGCCACACCAACGGCGACGCCACCTCGACCCTCAACCCGGTGACCGTCAACATGACGCTGGTCGAGTTTTACTAACCGGCTAGATCGTTGCGGGCGTCCGCGGGGTGACCCGCATCACCATGCCGTGCTTCGGGCGCAGCGTGATGATCGGATCGTAGGCCACCGGGTGCTCCGAACGGAGCGCCAGGCGGTATTGCTGGGCCAGCGTCGCGAGCACGATCTTGGCTTCCATCAGCGCGAAGTTGCTGCCGGCGCAGACCCGCGCGCCGCCGCCGAAGGGCAGGTAGGCGTACTTGTGGCGCCTGGCCACCCGCTCCGGGGTGAAGCGCTCGGGGTCGAAGCCCTCGGGGTTGTCCCAGAAGGCCGGGTGGCGGTGGGTCACGAACATGTTCAGGCCGATCATGGCGCCCTTCGGCACGCGGAACCCACCCACCACGTCGTCGGCGGCCGCCTGGCGGCCGAGGTAGAAGACCGGTGGGTAGAGCCGCATGGCCTCGTCGATCACCATCCCTGTGTACGCCAGGGCGGGCAGGTCGGCGAGGGCCGGCGCGCGGCCGTCCAGCACCGCGTCGAGCTCGGCGTGCAGCTTGCGCTCGACCAGCGGGTGGCGCGAGAGCAGGTACCAGGTCCAGGTCAGCGCGAGCGCCGTGGTCTCGTGCCCGGCGAGGAAGATCGTGACGACCTCGTCGCGCAGCTGCTGGTCGGTCATGCCCTCGCCGGTTTCCTCGTCGACCGCCGCGATCAGCATGTCGAGCAGCGAGGGGGCCGCCTCGTTCGGGCCTGCGGCGCGGCGCTCGGCCACGATCGCCTGCACCTCCTCGTCCACGGTGCGTCGTGCGGCGAGGAAGCGCCGGTTGGCCGCCGTGGGCACCCAGAGCGGCGGATCGACCACCGAGAGCATCTTGCGGGCGCCCTCGCGCAAGAGCACCTCCACGGCCGCGCCGACACGCGCCGTGCGGCCCTCGATGTCCGCCCCGAACATCGTGAGGGCGATCACGCGCAGGGTGAGGCGCATCATCTCGTGCGTGACCTCGATTTCGGCGCCGGCCTGGGCGTGGGTGCGCCAGTCCGCGGCCACGTCGGCGGCCACGCGGCCCATCGTGGCAGCGAGCCCGGTGAGGGCCTTCATATGGAAGTGCGGCTGCATCATGCGGCGCTGGCGCAGCCAGAAATCGCCCTCGCTGGTCACAAGGCCGTTGCCCAGGAAGGTGCGCAGCTTGTGCACGAGGTCGCTCTTCGGGTAGTTGCGCGCGTTGCCGACCAGCACATGCTGGATGTGGTCCGGGTGGAGCAGCACGATCTCCTCGCGCGTGCCGAGGAACACGCGGAACACGTCGCCGTACTGGCGCTGCCACCCGAGCACCGTGCGGAAGCGCGTCTCGCCCGGGATGATCTCCGGCAGGTTGCCGAGCGGCCAGCGCGAAGGCGGGCCCGGCGGCGTGCGCGGGGTGGCCGTGTCTGGGGTGGCGGTGGCGGTGGACGGGGTCGAGGTGGTCATGGCGCGTGGCTCCCGAGCGAGGAAGGACCTCAGCTTAGCACGGCTACGGCACAGGGGCCGGGAAGAGCATCTTGAGCGCCAGGTGCTGGCGGCAGGCGTGCTCGAAGTCGCTGAGCGGGAAGGCCGCCGCCTCGACCTTGGGGGCTTCCTCGAAGCTGCGGATCCGGGTGAGCACGACGCGCAGGTTCTCGTAATCCTTGAGCCCTTTCCGCAAGCGGGCGATCGCCTCGGCATCCTGGCCCAGGTGCAGCGAGATGAGCCTCGCCTGGCGCGATGGCGCGTCGAGCAGATCCTTGAAGCCGAGCCCGCGCTTGCCGTCCAGCATCTCGAGCACCGACTGCGCCATCCGCAGCGGCCCCTCGAGGCCCTCCGAGAGCTCCTTGGCGGACTCGAGCGCGGCCTCTTGCGCCAGCTTGCGCTTGAGCTTCTGGATCTGGCTGAGCTGATCGCCCGCGCCATGCGTGCGCGGACCCGGGAAGAGCGGCCGCACGAGCTCATCCGGCTTGAACTCCATGTGGAACACCGAGACGTAGTAGAGCGTCTGGCGCAGCCGCTCGACGACCGGCAGCGTGTAGTGCTGGCGCTCGCGCGCGGCCTCGGCGTCCGCCACCGCGGCGCGGGCGTCGTGGAGCCGGAAGACCGCGATCTGCACCTTGCGGCGCAGCGTGACGTCCTCGGCGATCGCGGCGCCGATCGCCTCGGCCGCGGCGGCCTCCGCCGGCGTGAGCGGCCGCGCGGGCGGCAGATCGGGCACGCCGGGCGGGCGCACGCCGGCCTGACGGCAGGCCTCGTGCAGGGCGGCGATCGGGGCGGTCGCGGCTTCGAGCAGGCCGCCGGCCCGGCCGAGGGCATCCTCCAGCTGCGCGGCGATCCCCACGTCGCCGCCGACGGGCCGGGTTGGCGACCGCCTGAGAGGCTCCGTGGGCTGGCGCATGAACTGGTCGCGGGAGGATGACACCGGGAGTGCTCTGGACGTTCCGGGAGGTGGGTAACTATGCTAGCAGGAATTGGAGGACGCGCGACCCATGGATCAGCTCCCGCCCCAGTACGACGTGATCCGCCAGCTGGGTGCCGGCGGAATGGGCCGCGTCTGGCTCGCGCGCGAGCGCGCCACGGGCGCCGAGGTCGCGATCAAGGTCTTCGCGCCCCCGCCCTCGGCCGACCCGGCCTACGCGCGCTACCTGTTCGCGCGCGAGTTCTGGGCCCTCACGACCTTCCGGCACCCGCGCCTGGTGGCCGCGCGCGACTGGTCCGAGGCGGCCGACGGCACGCCGTCCTTCGCGATGGACCACGTGCCGGGCGAAGACCTCGCGGCGATCCTGGAGGCGGGGCCCCTGGCCGAGGCGGCCGTGCGCGGCTGGTTGCCGGATCTGCTCGGCGCGCTGGCGCACCTGCACGGGCGCGGCTGGCTGCATGGCGACCTCAAGCCGGGCAACGTGCGGATCGGCGGCGACGGCCGCGCCACGCTCATGGATCTCGGCCTCGTGCGGCCGAGCGGCCGGGCGAGCGACGCCGTGCAGGGCACGCTGCGGTACCTCGCGCCGGAGGTGATCCGCGGCGGCGCGGCCGACGCGCGTTCGGACCTCTATGCGCTGGGCGTGGTGCTGTACGAGGCCCTCGCAGGCCGCGCGCCGTTCAGCGACAGCCAGCCTTTCGCGTTGGTGCGGGCGCATCTGACCACGCCGCCGGTGCCGCTCGGCCGGGTCACGCCGGGCGTCTCGCCCGAGATGGAGACGGTCGTCGCGCGCCTGCTCGCCAAGGAGCCGGCGGCGCGGCCGGCCGACGCGGCCACGGTGCTCGCCATGCTCGGCCTCGCGGCCGACGCGGAGATGGGGCAGGCGCTGCTCGGCGCCCCGCTGATCGGCCGGGCGGCCGCCGAGGCGTCGCTCGCCGAGCTGCTCGCCGCCGACGGCCCGGTCGAGGCGACCCTGGTCGGGACCGCGGGCGCGGGCAAGACGCGCCTGCTGGGGGAGCTGCGCGCCGGCGCCCAGCTCGACGGTCGCCCGGCCCTGGTGGCGCGCGGCCTCGGCACCGACGCGCCGCCCTACGAGGCGCTCGGACCCTGGCTGCGGGCCCTCGCCGTGCGGGCCCAGGGCGATCTCGCGCGCTGGGCGCCGGTGCTCGT
>JAKFEW010000140.1:0-21244 GCA_036675505.1 Candidatus Sericytochromatia bacterium | reverse complement strand
AGCGCCTGACCGAGCGCCAGGCCCGCCGCGCGTCCCGGCGCGCGTCCCGCGGGCAAGGACGAGCGCGACGTCCCGAGCGGGCCCGCCGTGAGCGGCGCCGCCGGGGCGACCGGCGAGGCGGGCAAGCTGCTGCTCGCCATGTACGTGATCGGCTCGGACCTCGAGGACGACGTGATCGAGCCCAAGGACTCTCCCGACGAGGTCGACGCGGGCGGCCTCAACCCGAACGGCGCCGCCACCGCCGACTTCATGGAGATCGTCGACGCCGTGAAGGCGATGACGCCCGAGCAGCGCCAGAACGTCGACGTGCTCGTGCTCTTCGGCGGCGCGCGCCAGACCGGCTGGAAGGGCACGAAGCTCATGGACCTCGACGGCCTGCTCAAGGACGCCGAGGACGGCTACTTCGGCAACGCGCCGGCCGACACCTACCTGGCCGACTCGCCGGGCGCGGACATGGGCAATCCCGCCGTGTTCGAAGGCTTCCTGAACGAGGTGAAGGCGCGCCGCGGCGGCGCCAAGAAGCTCTTCCTCGACATCTGGGACCACGGCGGCTCCTTCGCCGGCATGGGCCCCGACACCAACACCGAGGGCATCCTCGCCAACGACGAGATCGAGGCCACGCTCGGCAAAACGGACTTCCGGGCGGACTTCATAGGCTTCGACGCCTGCCTCATGGGCAGCATCGAGGTGATCAAGTCCGTGCACAAGTATGCGTCCTACCTCGTGGCCTCGGAGGAGACCGAGCCCGGCCACGGCTGGGACTACACGCTCTGGCTTGGCAAGGTCGCGGCCAACCCGGCGGCGAGCAACACCGAGATCGGCACCTGGCTGGTGGACGGCTTCCTCGACAGCGAGAAGCACAAGGTCACCAACGGCCGCACCCTGAGCCTGATCAACCTCGCGAAGGCGGAGGCGCTGATCACGGCCAGCGACGCGCTCGGCCGCGCGCTCAGCCAGAACGTGCAGGCGGCGGTCGCGGCCGGCAACTCGACCGCCGTCGACCCGATCTTGGACGCCCACCGCGGCGCGACGCGCTTCGGCAGCCACGGCGCCGACGACGATGAGTTCGGCCGCGACATCCACATGTTCGCGGACGCGCTCGCCAAGCAGGACCCGGCGCTCGCCGGCGAGGCAGCCGCCGTGAAGGCGGCCGTCGAGGCCTGTGTGGTCTACGCGCGCGAGGACGGCACGCGGCCCGGCGCGAGGGGCATCTCGATCTATTCGTTCACCAACCCGCTCTATTTCCAGCATGCGATCTACAACGAGCGCACCGCCTCCGGGTCAGGCTGGTTCGGCTTCATCAAGTCCGTGGCGGACGCCTCCGCCGGCGACACGACGCCGCCGACCGTCACCGAGGAGGCCGTCGAGGCCTACCGCCTGCGCCAGACCGGCGACGCCTTCCGGCTCAAGGTCGCCGACGCGCTGGGCATCGAGGAGGTCAGCGTGCTGCACGTGGTCCAGCCGGACCCCGCGCAGAACGTTTTCCACATCGTGGGCCAGGAAGGCGCCGACGAGGGTGAGGAAAACACGTTCGGGCTGCCCGCCTGGGACGGCGAGACCCTGCACCTCACGGGCGCCGACGGCGCGAAGAGCGCGGTGCCCTTCGACCTCGAAGCCGAGGACGAGGGTTACCTGGTGCTGGCGGCCGACTGCGCCTGGAACGGCGAGACCGCGACGCTGCGGCTGGTGTTCTCGCCGGAAGGCGCGATCGTCAACACCTGGATCACGCCCTACGAGGCCGACGCCGACGGCGACGTGCAGATCGCGCGCGAGCAGCACGAGCTCTCGGACGGCGACACGCTCGCGTTCTTCCGCCCGGTGATCGACGTGGACGCCGACGCGGTGCGCGTCGAGACGGGTGCGGCGATCACCTACGACGCGGACGCCGCCTGGAGCTGGGAGAAGGTCGCGGGCCAGGCCTTCTACTTCGGCATGGCCGAAGACCTGCACGGCAACGTCCAGAACAGCCCGGCGCACGCGGTCCTGTAACCGGGGAAACCCCCGACGCGACGCGTTCGCTTTCGCGCTTCCATGGTGCGGGGTGACGGGGCCTGGCCTTAAGGTCGAGCTACCGCCCCGCGAGGTACCGAGCCATGGCGCCCACGACCGACGAACGCCCCACCACTGCCGGGCCCCCGGCGGTGGCCGTCCGCGCCTGGCACGCGGTGCCCGCGGCCGAGGTGCTCGCGGCGCTCGGCTCGAGCCCGCGCGGCCTGACGGACGCCGAAGCCGCGCGCAGGCTCGCTGAAGACGGCCGCAACGTGATCGCCGAGATCGCCGGGCGCCCGGCCTGGGCGCTGTTCGTCGACCAGCTCAGGAGCCCGCTGATCGCGATCCTGGGCCTGGCCGCCGCCGTGGCCTGGTTCCTCGGCAAGGGCTTCGACGTCTGGGTGATCCTGGCCGTCGTGGTGCTGAACGCCGTGCTCGGCTTCGTGCTGGAGTACCACGCGTCGGGGGCGATCGCCGCGCTCAGGCGCATGACCAGCCCGCGCGCGCGCGTCCTGCGTGACGGCGTCATGCGCGAGCTGCCCGCCGCCGAGATCGTGACGGGCGACGTGCTCGTGCTCGAGGCCGGCGACCGCGTCGGCGCCGACGCCCGCGTGCTCGACGCCTGGGAGCTCGCCTGCGACGAGGCCGGGCTGACCGGCGAGTCCGTGCCGGTCGCGAAGGCCCCCGCCCCCGTCGCAGGCGGCAACGAGGCGCCGCTCGGCGACCGCACCTCGATGGTCTTCATGCAGACCGCGATCGTCACAGGCCGCGGCCGCGCGGTCGTCGTGGGCATCGGCATGGCGACCGAGATCGGCCGCATCGCCGAGGAGGTCGCCGAGGCCGACGCCGTGCCGCCGGTCCAGCGCCGGCTCGCACGCTTCGGCGGCGTGCTGGGGGCGGCCATCTGCGGCATCGTGGCGCTGGTGATGGCCCTCGGGCTGCTGCTCGGGCGCCCGCCCGCCGAGATGTTCTACGTCGCGATCTCGCTCGCGGTGGCCGCGATCCCGGAGGGCCTGCCGCTGGTCGTCTCGGCGCTCTTCGCGATAGGCGTGACGCGCATGGCGCGCCGGCATGCCCTGATCCGGCGGCTGCCGGCCGTCGAGGCGCTCGGCGCCGCCACCTACGTCTGCTCCGACAAGACCGGCACGCTCACGCGCAACGCCATGACCGCCGTGCGGCTGTGGCACGACCGCCGCACGTACGAGGTGACCGGCGACGGCTATGCGCCCGAGGGCGAGCTGAGCCCGGCGCCCGACCGCCCTGAAGGCCTCGCCTGGCTGGGCCGCTGCGGCAGCCTCGCGAACGACGCGCTGCTCGAGCGCGACGATGGCGCCTGGCATGTGGTGGGCGACCCGACCGAAGGGGCGCTGCTCGCGCTCGCCGCCAAGCTGGGCGTGGACGCGGACTGGCCGCGGCTCGAGGAGATCCCGTTCAGCTCCGAGCGCAAGTGGATGGCGACGCTCCACCGCGCGCCGGAAGGCGAGCTCGTGGTCTGCGTGAAGGGCGCCCAGGAGCGCCTGCTCGCCATGGCCGAGGGCTGGATGGACGCCACCGGCGCCGTGCACCCGCTCGACGACGTGGTCCGCCAGGAGGTCGCGGCCGCCGCTGAGGCGATGGCGAAGGACGCGCTGCGCGTGCTGGCGCTGGGGCTCGTGCGCGGCGTCGAGCGGCCGGAGGCGCTGAGCGTCGACCGGCTCGCCGGCCACCTGGTCCTGCTCGGCCTGGTCGGCATCATCGATCCGCCGCGCGAGGCCGCGATCCAGGCGGTCGCCACCTGCCGCGAGGCCGGCATCCGCGTCGTGATGATCACCGGCGACCACGCCTTGACGGCGGCGGCGATCGCCCGCCGCATGGGCATCCTCGACGCCGGCAGCGAGGTGGTCGAGGGCCACGACCTCGAGGGCATGGACGCGGCCCGGCTCGACTGGGTCGTCCAGCGCACGGCGGTCTACGCGCGCGTGAACCCCTCGCACAAGCTGCGCATCGTGCGCGCCCTGCAGCGCCGCGGCGAGGTCGTGGCGATGACGGGCGACGGCGTGAACGACGCCCCCGCGCTCGCCCAGGCCGACATCGGCATCGCGATGGGCATCACCGGCACCGAGGTCGCCAAGGGCGCGGCCGGGATGGTGCTCGCCGACGACAACTTCGCGACGATCGTGGCGGCGGTCGAGGAAGGCCGCACGATCGGCGACAATTTGAGGAAGGTGATCGGCTACCTGATGGCGACCTGCGTCGCCAACATCGCGGTGATCGCGGGCGCGATCGTCACCGGCCAGCCGCTGCCGCTCACGGCCGTCCAGCTGCTCTGGATCAACCTCGTCGCGATCGGCGTCTTCGACAAGACGCTCGCGCTCGAGGCCCGCGAGCCCGACGTGATGCGGCGCGCGCCCAGGCCGCCGAACGAGCCCCTGATCACGCGCGACGCGCTGATCGCGATGTTGCTCTGGGGCTTCTTCATGGCCCTCGCGACGCTGGCCGCGTTCACCTTCGCGCTCAACCACGGCGCGGGCGTGGTCCCTGCGCGCACCGAAGCCTTCACCACGCTCTCGGCGCTCGCGTGGGCCAGCGCCTTCGTGTACCGCTCGCCGGACCGCTCGCTCTTCGCGCTGGCGCCCAACCCGTGGATGGGGCTGTCGCTGGTCGTCGCGCTGGCGCTGCAGCTCCTGGCCGTATACTGGGCACCGTTCCAGCTGCTGCTCGGCACCGTCGCGTTGCCGCCCGCGGATTTCGCGGGCGCGGTCGCGGTCGGTGCCGGCATGATCGTCGTGAGCGAGCTGGTGAAGCTGGGCACGCGGCTGATGGCCTCAGGCCGCTCATGAAACTGGAGGCCTTGCTGCCAGCTTTCCACGCCGCCGGGCTCGACCCCAGGGCTGCCGAGCCCCTGCCCGCGGGCCCGGATGAGCCGCCCGCCTGGCGCGTGGTGGTGCATGGGCGCGACGCCCTCGCCACCTGGACCGCGTTCCGCGACCGCGCCGAGCTGACCGGCTACTGGCCGCTGATCCTCGGCGAGGCGGGCGAGGCCGAGCGCCTCTTCGAGCCGTTCGACGCGCAAGGCCCGGGCAGCGCCTTGATCCTGGCCGAGGCCGCCCGCACGGACCCGGCCAGCTGGCTCGGCCAGCGGCCGGCGGAGCTCGGCTACCCGGATCAACCCCAGGGCGCCTGGCCCGTCAGGGCGCGGCCGTACCACGACCTCGTCGCCCACCTCGACGTGCTGACCCGCCGCCCGCTCGAGCGGGTCGCGATCGGGCTGTTTCGCCTCGCCGCGGGCGACGAGCGCCAGGCCGGCTGGGGCCCCGAGGTCGTATTCGCGCGGCTGCGCTACGGCGGCTGGAACGAATGCCCGCCGCCGGCGGTCCACGTCGCGCTGCAGCGCGCCTGGCGCGAGCGCTTCGGCGCCGTGCCGGTGGCCGCGACCTTCGACGTCGTCGAGTGCCGCGTGCCGCGACCGCCGGCCGACCGCGACGCGGCCCTCGCGCTCGCCGAGGCGCAGTACCTGTACTGCCCCGACCTGGTCTGGCAGGGCGCGGGCTCGATCGCAGCCCTCGCGGGCGGGCTGCTGAACGGCTCCAGCTGGTACTTCTGGTGGGATTGATCGCGGCCCGAACGCTCCCCCGCGTGCTCGCGCCGGGCCAGCCGCCTGATATGATGGCGATCGCTCGTCGAACACGCATACCGGCGTAGCGTGCAGGCGATGACGGGAGGAGCGCCATGCGTCGCGTCAGCGGGGAAGCGACCCAGCGTCGGACCGCCCGGGCCGAGGAAGGCCAGGCCGCGGTCCTCCCCGCGGGCCTTGGCGTCGCCCGCGCGCTGTTCGAGGACGCGGTCTTCGGGATCATCCAGCTCGGCCTCGACGGCCACGTCCTGACCGCCAACCAGGCGGCGCTGCAGCAGCTGGGCTACACGCTCGACGAGCTCCGCGGCAAGCCCTTCGCCGCCCTCCTGTCGGCCGAGGACCAGCCGACGGCGGCGGCCACGTTCGACGCGCTGGTTGGCGGGACCAAGAAGGCGAGCCGCCACGAGCTCCGCTACCGGCGCAAGGACGGCACCCTCGGCTGGGCCCGTCTGACCGCCCAGCTCACCGCCGAGCGGCCGGCCGAGGGCGCCTCGATCATCGTCATGGCCGAGGAAGACTCGGACCGCATGCGACGGGAGGCGCTCGAGCGCGGCGAGCGGGCCGCCCTCGAGCGGATCGCGCGCGGCGACGCGCTCAACGGGACGCTCGAGGCGATCGCCGCGCTCGTCGAGAGCCAGGCGCCGGGCATGCTCGCCTCGATCCTGCTCGTCGACGACCAGGGCCGCGTGCATGTGGGCGCCGGCCGCTCATTGCCGGCCGCCTACAACCAGGCCGTCGAGGGCGAGCCGATCGGGCCGCAGGCCGGTTCGTGCGGCACCGCCGCCTACCGCCGGGAGACCGTCATCACGCCCGACATCGCGACCGACCCGCTCTGGGAGCGGTACCGGTCCGTGGCGCTGGCCGCCGGCCTCGCTTCCAGCTGGTCGACCCCACTCTTCGCGAGCGACGGCCGCGTGATCGGCACGCTCGCCCAGTACTACCACCTCCGCCAGGACCCGTCGCCGCGCGACTTGAAGTTGGTGGAGGCCGCGAAGCACCTGGCCGAGATCGCGATCGAGAGCAAGCTGGCGTACGCGGCGCTCCGCGAGGCCCGCGACAACCTGGAAGAGCGCGTCGCGGCGCGGACCACCGCGCTGCGCGAGGCCGCGGATCGGCTACAGGCGAGCGAGCGCCTGCAGAGCGCCGCGCAGAGCATCGCGCACATGGGCAGCTGGGAGTGGGACATGGCCACGAACGTGGTGCGCTGGTCCGACGAGCTGTACCGCATTTACGGCCTCACGCCCCAATCGTTCGGGGCGACGTTCGAGGCCTTCCTGGCGCAAATCCGGGAGGACGAGCGGGAGATGGTGCGCGCGACCGTCGAGCGCTCCGCGGCCACGCACGCCCCCTTCACGATCGTCCAGCGCATCGTCCGCCCGTCGGGCGAGGAGCGCACGCTGGCCTCGAACGGTCGCGTCGACGTGGACGCCGAGGGCCGGGCGGTGCGCATGTGGGGCACCTGCCTCGACATCACGGAGCGCAGCCAGGCGGAGGCTGCGCTCAAGCGGCTGTACGCCGATCTCGAGCGGCGGGTCGCGGAGCGCACGCTCCAGCTCGAGGAGACCAACCACGAGCTCGAGGCGTTCAGCTACTCGGTGTCGCACGACCTGCGGGCGCCGCTGCGGGCGATCGACGGCTTCAGCAAGATCCTGCTCGCCGAGCACGAGGCCGGGCTCGACGAAGTCGGCAAGAACTACCTGCGGCGCGTGCGGGCCGCGACCCAGCGCATGGACCAGCTGATCGACGAGATGCTCGCGCTGTCGCGGCTCACGCGCGGCGAGCTGCACCTGGAGACCGTCGACCTGAGCGCCCTGGCCCGCGAGGTCGCGACCGACCTGCGGGCGGGCGCCCCGGCCCGCAAGATCGACTTCGAGATCGCCGAAGGCCTGAGCGCGCGCGGCGATCCGCGCCTGCTGCGCACCGTGCTCGAGAACCTGCTGGGCAACGCCGTGAAGTTCACGGGCCGCCACCCGCGCGCGCACATCACCTTCGGCGCGCGCGACACGGAGCGCGGCCGGGCGTTCTTCGTGCGCGACGACGGCGCCGGCTTCGACATGGGCTACGTCGACCAGCTCTTCAAGCCCTTTTCGCGGCTCCACGACCAGGATGAGTTCACGGGCAGCGGCATCGGGCTCGCGTCCGTTCAACGCATCGTCCACCGCCACGGCGGGCACATCTGGGCGGAGAGCGAGCCCGAGCGGGGCGCGACCTTCAGCTTCACGTTGGGAGGGCTCGAGCGATGAAGGCCGGCAAGCACAGGATCCTGCTCGTCGAGGACAACCCCGACGACGCCGAGCTCGCGCTGCACGCGCTGCGCAAGAACGACGTCGTGAGCGAGGTGTTGCTGGCCCGCGACGGCGCCGCGGCCCTCCGGCTGTTGCACGGCGAGGGCTCCGCCGACGGAACGCCTCGGCAGCTGCCCGATCTGGTGCTGCTCGACCTGAAACTCCCCAAGGTGCCGGGCATCGAGGTCTTGCGCGCGATCCGCGCCGATCGGCGCACGCAGCTGCTGCCGGTGGTGGTCCTGACGTCGTCGCACGAGGACCGCGACCTGGCCGCGAGCTACGCCGCCGGGGCCAACAGCTACATCCGCAAGCCCGTCGATTTCGACGCCTTCGTCACGACGGTGCGCGATCTGGGGCTGTACTGGCTGGTCCTGAACGAGGCGCCGCCGGCGATCGGAGGGCCCTGAGATGGCCAAGAAGCTCAAAGTGCTGTTCGTCGACGAGGATCCCGACGACGTCCAGCTGCTCAGCCATGTGCTGAACGCCGCCGGCTACGAGCTCGAATCCAAGCGAGTCGCGCGCGCGACCGCGCTGACCAGGGCACTCAACCTCGAGTCGTGGGACGTGGTGCTGTCGGATTTCAACATGCCGGGCTTCAGCGGCCTCGACGCGCTGAGGATCACCCGCGAGCAGGCCGGTGACGTGCCGTTCATCGTGGTCTCCGGCGCGATCGGCGAGGAGTTGGCCGCGACGCTGATGCGCGCCGGCGCGCACGACTTCGTGAACAAGCAGAACCTCGCGAGGCTCGTGCCCGCGATCGAGCGCGAGCTGCGCGAGGTCGCGGCCAGGCGTGCCCGGAAAGCGGCCGAGGCCGCACGCGACGCCAGCGAGACGCGCGAGGCGGTGGCGCTCGAGCAGGTCGAGGCGGCCCGCGAGCTCGATCGGCTGCGCAGCCTCTTCATCCACACGATCTCCCATGAGATCCGCAATCCGCTGACCGCGATCGTCGGCTACCTGGAGCTGCTGGAAGACTCGCCCGACGAACCGCTCTCGGCCAAACAGGCCGCCATGGTCGAGCAGGGCCTGAAGAGCACGAAGCGGCTGCAACGGCTGGTCGACGACCTGCTCGACTACGCCCGCATCGAGGGCGGGCTCTTCAAGATGCGCTTCGCGCCGCGGGACGTCGGGGCGCTCGTGCGCGACGTGGTCGACGGCTACAAGTCGCAGGCGGACACAGCCGGGGTCGCGCTGGCGGTGGAAGTCGCGGCCGGTCCGCTCGAGGCCGAGATCGACGGGCGGCGCATCGAGCAGGTGATCACGAACCTGGTCGGCAACGCGCTCAAGTTCTCGCCGCCGGGCAGCCGCGTGCGCGTCCGCGTCGCGCCGGGCCCCGAGGCGGTCAGCGTGGAGGTCAGCGATGAGGGCGAAGGCATCACGCCCGAGGGCGCGGCCAGGCTCTTCCGGCCGTTCAGCCAGCTCGAGGGCGGCCAGCGCAAAGGCGGCACGGGGCTCGGGCTCGCGATCGCGAAGACGATCGTCGCTGCCCATGGCGGGCGCATCGGCCTGCGTGACGGCGCGGGAGGCCGCGGCACGACGTTCTTCGTGGAGCTGTTGCGCCGGCCGGCGCCGCCGGATCGCGTCACCATCGACCTGGGCGCGCCGGCCATGCCGGAACGCTGAGCGGCTGGAAGAAAGGAGCGGCGCGGCGGGTACAATGGCGGCGTGCTGCTCACCCGCCTGGCCGCCTCCTTACTCACCCTCACCCTCCTCACAGCTCCCGCCCTCGCCCTCGACTGGGGCCACTCCTCGGACGAGCCGCTCGTCGAGCGCGTGCGCGCCGCCGGCCTGCGCCTGCCCGATCGCCAGTTCCAGTCGTTCCTCGCGGGCGCCAACCGCGCGAACCGCGGCCGGCTGGTGCGGCGCACCGGCTGGGTGGTCGAGGCCTACGCCCACGTCAGCATCCCGGGCCGGGCCACCGTCAACGTCTCGAACCGCGTGGACCGCGGCGGCGTGAGCTGGACGCTCCTGCTGCCTGGCACGATCGGGCTCAGGCTCACGCCAGGCGACCAGCTCGAGTGGGAAGGCCTGATCGAGCAGATCGCGCCCACCGGCGAGATCCAGCTCGCGCACGAGCGGATCGTGCGCCGCATCCCCGTGCAACGCCCGGGCCTGCCGGAAGACTGGCCGCAGGGCTGGCCGGGCCGGCGCGGCGAGCCGCCCTGGTGGTTCCAGACGCTCGCCGAGCGGCCGATCGTGGTGCGGGTCAACCCGAGCCTGCCGGCCCAGGCGATCCAGGACGGCGTCTTCGCCGATCCGGTCGTGCGCATCTGGGTCAGCCCGCCCGGCCACGTGGCGCGCGCCGAGATCGGGCGCTCGAGCGGGCGCGCCGACGTGGACGCCGTCGTGATCGACGCCGTGAGACGCTGGAAGTTCCAGCCTTTCCCGCCGGGTCGCAGTGAGGATCAGCTGGGCGAGATCACAGTCCCGGTCCGGGCTTTTTAACATAATCAGGATTGTTGGGTCGGCTCGATACGTCGAGATCGACACTGCAATTTATTTGACACATCAAAATATTTGACCGACAATATATTCGCTCTGCACGCTCGTTTGGTGCGACAGCTCTACTTCCCCGCCTCGGAGGCCTCGCGCATGCGCTCGCTCACGTTTGTCTTCGCCCTCTCGATCGCCGCAGGCGCACTCGCCGGCTGCAAGCAGGAGCCGCCCAAGCCCGCCGAGGCGCCGGCGGTCCTGACCGTCAGCGCCCAGGCGGCGGCCGTGCGCGAGCTGCCTCAGAAGCTCGAGATCACGGGCTCGGTCGCGGCCTGGGATCCGATGCAGGTCAACGCGGCGGCCAACGGCCTGCGCGTGGTCGAGGTGCTCGCCGATGAGGGCGCGTACGTGCGCAAGGGCCAGGTGCTCGCGCGCCTCGACGACGCGACGCTCAGGGCCCAGGTGGCCGGCGCCCGCGCCCGTGCGGCCAGCGCCCAGGCCCAGCTGCAGAAGATGCGCAACCCGAGCCGCACGCAGGAGCTGCGCACGGCGGAAGCCGCGCTGCGTCAGGCCGAGGCCACGGCCGAGCAGGCCCGCGACGCCCACGACCGCTTCAAGGCGCTCGCGAGCGAGGGCGGCGTCTCGCAGGCCGAGCTCGTCGCGCGCGAGACCGCCTGGGCGTCGGCCCGCGCGGCCGCCGACCAGGCCCGCCAGCGCCTGTCGCTGACCCGCGAGGGCTCGCGCGTCGAGGACCTGCGCATGGCCGAGGCCCAGGCCGCCGAGGCGCGCGCCAACGTGGCGCAGCTCGAGGCGATGCTCGCGCAGACGCGCGTGATCGCCCCGGAGGCCGGCAAGATCATCCAGCGCGACGTCCACCTGGGCGACGTGTCGGCGGTCGGCAAGGCGATGTTCCAGATGGTGCGCGACGGCCGCCTCGAGGTCGAGGCGCTCGTGCCCGAGACCGACCTCGGCCGCGTGACGCCAGGCCAGACCGCGACGATCACCTCCGACGCCCGCCCGGACCTCAAGGCCACCGGCACGGTGCGCGAGGTGAGCCCGGCCGTCGAGACCGCGAGCCGCCAGGCCACCGTCGAGATCGACCTGCCCAGGGGCGTGAGCTTCCAGGTCGGCATGTTCGTGCGCGCCAGCGTCCAGCTGGGCTCGGTGCCCACGCTGGCGGTGCCGGCGGCGGCGATCGTGGCGAAGGAGACCGGCTCCGAGGTCTTCGTGCTCGAGGGCGACAAGGCCAAGGCGCGCCAGGTGGTGCCCGGCGCGCGGGCGGACGGCTGGGTGGCGATCGCCGCCGGCCTCAAGCCCGGCGAGCAGGTCATCACCGCCGGCGTGGGCTTCCTCAAGGACGGCGACAAGGTCGACGTCGCGCCCGCGCTCCCGGCCGCCCCGGCCCAGGGGCAGGCGCCCCAGGCCCCGGCCGCCCGCGGCGGCGGCGCCGGCATCTCACACTAGGCCCACGGGCAAAGGGTTCGACGGCTCATGAACATCTCGGCCTGGGCCATCAAGCGCCCGATCCCGGTCATCTTGCTCTTCCTGGTCCTGACGATCCTGGGGTTGCTCAGCTACCGCCAGCTCGGCGTCGACGAGAACCCCAACGTCGATTTCCCGATCATCGTCTGCTCGGTCGCGCAGCCCGGCGCCTCGCCGACCGAGCTCGAGACCGAGGTGACCCGCCGGGTCGAGGACGCGCTCGTCGGCATCGCCGGGCTCGATCACATCACCTCGACGGTCAGCGAGGGCGTCTCGATGACCGTCGCCGAGTTCAAGATCGGCACGAGCTCCGAGACCGCGCTGAACGACGTGCGCGACGCCGTCTCGAAGATCCGCCAGCAGCTGCCCGCGGACATCAACGAGCCCGCGGTCACCCACCCCAACTTCTCCGGCGAGCCGTTCATCACCTACTCCGTCTCCTCCGACACGCGCTCGGTGGCCGATCTCTCGCGGCTGATCGACCAGGACATCACGCGCGCCCTGCTCACCGCGAAGGGCGTCGGCCAGGTCCGCCGCTCGGGCGGCCTCTCGCGCGAGATCCGCGTCGAGCTCGACGCCGCCCGGCTGCGCGCGCTCGGCCTCACGGTCGACCAGGTCAACACGCAGCTGCGCGGCCTCAACCTCAACCTGCCCGGCGGCCGCGCCGAGGCGGGCGGCCAGGAGCAGGCGATCCGCACGCTGGGCTCGGCCGCGACGGTCGCGGATCTGCGGGCCTACCCGATCACCTTGCCGGACGGCCGGCACGCCCGCCTCGACACCCTCGGCACGGTCATCGACGGCTACGCCGAGGTGCGCCAGAAGGCCTTCCTGGACGGCAAGCCGGTGGTGGCCTTCTCGGTCGTGCGCTCGCAGGGCTCGCCGCTGGTGGGCACCGAGGAGGCCACGGTCGCGGCCGTGGCGGAGCTCAGGAAGACGCTGCCCGCCGACGTGAAGATCGACCTGATCCGCACGATGGCGGACTACACCCGCGCCTCGCACGCAGCCACGATGGACGCGCTCTACCTGGGCTCGGCGCTCGCGGTCTTCGTGATCTTCGTCTTTCTGAGGAACGGCCCGGCCGTGCTGATCTCGGCGCTCGCGATCCCGATCTCGGTGATCGCGACCTTCTGGGTCATGCGCCACCTGGGCTATACGATGAACGGCATGACCACGCTCGCGCTGACGCTGGTGGTGGGCGTGCTGGTCGACGACGCGATCGTCGACCTCGAGAACATCTACAGGCACATCGGCCTGGGCAAGACGCCCATGCAGGCGGCCCTCGAGGCCACCGACGAGATCGGCCTCGCGATCGTGGCGACGACCCTCACGATCGTCGCGGTCTTCGTGCCGGTCGGCTTCATGGGCGGCATCCCCGGCATGTTCTTCCGCTCGTTCGGCGTGACGGTGGCGGTGGCGGTGCTCTTCTCGCTGCTCGTCGCGCGCACGCTGACGCCCATGATGGCGGCCCACCTGCTGCCTGCCGTCGCCAAGCACGCCGACGACAACACCTTCTACAGGCGCTGGTACCTCGCGATCCTCGAGCAGGCGCTCGCGCACCGCTGGCTGACGCTCGCGGGCGCGGTGGCGGTCTTCCTGGGCTCGATGGCGCTCGTGCCGATCATCCCGAAGGGCTTCATCACGATCGGCGACATCGGCCAGTCGATGGTGCAGGTGCAGCTGCCGCCCGGCTCGACGGTCGCCGACACCGAGCGCGTGGTGCTCGAGACCAGCCGGATCCTGCAGGCCCGGCCCGAGACCAAGCTCGTCTTCGCGGCGATCGGCACGGGCTCGTCGTCCGACGGCGGCGGCCTGGTGGAGGTGGGCAGCGGCAACGTCACCAAGGGCACGCTCAACGCGATGCTCGTGCCGAAGCATGACCGCAAGCTTTCGCTCGCCGAGTACGAGGACGCGCTGCGCCCGGCGCTCGCGAAGATCCCCGGCGCGCGCGTGTCGTTCGCCCAGTTCGGCGCGACAGGCTCCTCCAAGCCCGTGAGCATCCTGCTGCGCGGCGCCGACGGCGAGCAGCTCGACCGCGTGGCGGGCAAGCTGCTCGAGGAGATGCGCGCGCTGCCGGAGCTGCGCGACGTCACGAGCAGCGCCGCCGAGCTGCGCCCCGAGGTGCAGATCCGGCCGGACCTCCAGCGCGCCGCCGAGCAAGGCGTCTCGGTCAGCGCGATCGGGCGGCTCGCACGGCTCGCGACGCAGGGCGACGCGGAGTTCAACCTCGCGAAGTTCAACGCCGGCACGCAGCTGATCAACATCCGCGTGCGGCTCGCCGAGCGCTCCAGGCAGCAGCTCGAATCGATCGGCGACCTGCTGGTGCCGGGTCGCTCGGGCCTCGTGCCGCTGCGCAGCGTGGCCGACATCCGGCTCGGCACGGGCTTCGTGCAGATCAACCGCCACGACCGCGCACGCCAGATCACCTTCACGGCGAACCTCACGCAGGGCAACCTGGGCGACGCGATCGCGAAGGTCCAGTCGCTGCCCACGATCAAGAACCTGCCGGCCGGCGTCACCCAGGGCACGGTCGGCGAGTCGCAGGTCATGATCGACATCTTCACCGAGACGTTGATCTCGCTCGGCACCGGCGTGATGTTCATCTACGTGGTGCTGGTGCTGCTCTTCGGTGGCTTCTTGCAGCCGCTCACGATCATGATGGCGCTGCCGCTCTCGATCGGCGGCGCGATGGCCGGGCTCCTGGTCTTCGGCAAGGAGCTCGGCCTGTTCGCGCTGATCGGCATCATCATGCTGATGGGCCTGGTCACCAAGAACTCGATCCTGCTCGTCGAGTACGCGCTGATGGCGCGCAAGCAGGGCGCGACCCGCAAGGAAGCGCTGATGCGCTCGGGCCGCGACCGGCTGCGGCCGATCCTGATGACCACGATCGCCATGATCGCGGGCATGATGCCGATCGCGCTCGCGCTCGGCGAGGGCACGGAGTCGCTCTCGCCGATGGCCGTGTCGGTCATCGGCGGGCTGATCACCTCGACGATCTTCACGCTGGTCGTGATCCCGGCGGCGTTCACGGTGATCGACGACTTCCAGCGCTTCATCTGGCGCCTGGTCGGCCGCAAGCTGCCGGGGCCCGAGGAGCCTGGCACGCCCACGATGGCGCCCGAGCCGATCGCGCGCGAGGCCGTGGTGGCCGGCCCGGTCGCCCGCAAGTGAGGGAAGCGATGCCGATGCTACGCGTGCTCCCTGTGCTGGCCGCGCTCGCGCTGACGGCCGGCTGCGCGGCCCCCCAGGCCGAGGTCGGCGGCATGATCCTGAGCAAGGGCCGCGCCGCGAGCGAGCGGCAGGCGACCACGCCCTTCGTCCCCGGCGAGGGCGTCCACGCCTTCGTCACGCTCAAGAACGACGCGGGCGGGTCGAAGCTGCGCGGCCGCGTCACGGCGGTGCTCGTCGACGGCCGCCGGAAGGGCGAGGTGGTGGACGCGATGGCCCGCACCACCGTCGTGGCGGACGGCCCGACCTACGACCTGGCCTACGACGAGGCCCCGCTCACGCCGGGCACCTACGAGTTCGCGGTCTGGCTGAACGCCGCCACGGACGCCCCGCCGGCCCAGGCGATCAAGTTCAAGGTGGTGCCGAAGGGCGCCGAAGCGGCCACAGCGACGCCTGAGCCGGAGGTCGAGCCCGACGCCACGGCGACCGCGGCCGAGCCTACGGCCGACACCGGCGAGCCGGTGGTGAGCATGGGGCCGTTCAAGGAGCTCTTCTTGACCCGCGCCAACGACGAGAACACCGACATGGCGACGCGGCGCTTCCAGGATCCGACCAAGGAGCTCTGGTGCCATGCGATCCTGACCAAGGCCAAGCCCGGCCAGGTGGTGCTCATCCGCTTCGTGGCCGAGCAGGTCGCGGGCGCGCGCCGCGAGCAGGTGATGCTCGAGAGCCGCGTGATGCTCGAGAAGGGCGTCGACTACGCGCAGTTCCCGCTCAAGGGCCAGGGCGGCGGCGCGCTGCCCAAGGGCCAGTGGCGCGCAGATCTACAGAGGCGCGAGTCGGTGGACACCGAGGCCAGCATCCGCTTCGTGATCGAGTAGCCAGCCTGCTCCCGCGGGGAGAGGGTGCCGCGGCGGGTATATCGAGATCGGCCGAGCAGGCCGGGAAGAGGCGCGCGTGCGGGTTCGGCGGTGGCGAATGGTGGTCCTGGCGGCCGCCGTGGCGACCACGGCCGGCTGCTGGCGCCCGCTGGCGCTCTACCACGCGGTCGCCGAGCGCGGCGAGGTCGTGGTGCGCGGCGAGCCGCCCGCGGGCTACGCCAAGCGGCACGCCCAGCCGGTCACGCCGCCCGCCGCGCGCACCAAGGTGATCGCCCACCGCGGCTACTCGGCGATCGCCCCCGAGAACACGCTCGCGGCTTTCCAGGCGGCGATCGCCGCCGGCGCCGACGCGATCGAGTTCGACGTCCGCCTCACGCGCGACGGCCAGCCCGTGATCATGCACGACGCCACGGTCGATCGCACGACCAACGGCCGCGGCGCCGTGGCCGCGCTGACGCTCGCCCAGATCCGCGCGCTGTCGGCCAACCGCCGCTTCGCGCCGCGCTTCGCGGGCGAGCGCGTGCCGACGCTCGACGAGGTGCTGGCGCTCGCCCGCGGGCGCGTGATGGCGCTCGCCGAGCTCAAGGATCCCGACCGCACGCGCCTGCCGCGCCTGCTCGCCGACGCCCTGGTGCGCCACGACATGGCCCAGCGCACGCTCGTGATCTCCTTCCACGCGGCCTCGCTCCGGCGCTTCCGCAAGGAGGCCCCCGGCGTGCCGATCGGCCGGCTGGCCCTGCCCTACGCCCCGCCCGGCCGGCGGGCGCTGCAGGTGCACGCCGACGCCGCGCTCGGCTTCTTCGGCGCGCTCGACCGCCGGACCGTGCGCACGGCGCAGGCGGCCGGGCTCGAGGTGTATGGCTGGACGGTGAACGACCCGCTCGCGCTCGCGCGGATCGCCGGGCTGGGGGTCGACGGCATCATCTCGGACGACGTGGCGGCCGCGCGCGCGGCAGTCACGCGGGCGAGTGGGCTTCCGCCTCGGCCGCGCGCTCGGCCTCGGTCTTCCAGCGGGAGTTCCTCAGCGCCTGGTAGGTGAACCCGTTGAGCTGCTTGTGGCGCGGCAGCTCGCGTGGCGCGAGAGGTGGTCGCGCAGCTCGGCATTCTCTTCGAGGCAGAGTTCCAGCACCTCTCTCAGATTCCGGTTCAACTCGTCGAGCGAGGCCGCCTGCGTGTGAGCGCCAGGCACGACGCCCAAGTAGAGCTTGGATTCCTCATCGAACTCGATGTACGCGGTAAAGGTCGCCATTCTGGTGTCGTACCTCCGATTCGCCCTCTCGAATGTACACGTCCTACTAACGGCCGCCCGTTCGGGCGACCCTGCCTCCTTCTGGGGGTAGAGCGAAACCATTCAAGTTTTACATAATACGCCGATCGGCAAAGCGTGGCATGAAGAGAGGCACTTCCCCCGGGGACTTGGTTTACAGACCGACCCCCAAAAGACGAATGCGCTTTGCCAAACATACAACGTACGCGTTCAGCGCTAATGACCTGAATCAGGGGCTCATTCACACGGTCTACCCGCTCGCTGTCTACGTTTCGCCGGCGGAGCCACCCTCGTCGACGCAAACTCGCTTCCGGCTGCTGACCAGCTTTACCGGGCGGGATTGGGGCCCGCTGGGCTCCAGTGCAAGGTTTCAGGTCATTCATTCCTCCTTACGCAGCCTTGGCCTGGCGCAATGAACGCGAACAAACGAACAAACAATAAAAGAGATTTTCGCTTGCCCGTACGCTCGGCATCTGGTAGGCTATTGCGCGTTGACCTAGTATGCCTTGTTTTGAATCGAGCTCTTGCCGGGGCTTCGCCATTTCCGCATGTTCAGGGCAACATCTCATTGAGTCTGGCAAGTAGGGAGAGATGAAGGGGTGCATCGCTGTCCAGCAAATGCTCGTCCAACCGAGAACGCGGACGTCTGGTTCTCTGAGGTGAAGGGCGCCATTGAGTAGCACATGCGTGACACGGTGACCAGAAGCCGCTTCTGCCTATGCCGCCGGATACCCGCGCTCGATAAATTTCTTGTCGTCTGGCTTTTCAAACAATTAGATAATCAAATTTTCTAGACTAACCAGGCCTTGAATGGCTTGATTTCGCAAATCGGCGTGGCCCATCAGCGCCGCCGCCCGTGAAGCCGTAGGCCCAGGCACCGTTTCGTTAAGATCTGGCTTGCGCGTTGAGCGCAAGCCAGATCATTTGCTTTCGTTCTAGTAACGCTTCAAAGTGAGGGCCGTCATGTTCAATGGCAAGGAATTCCCGGCGCTACCTCTTAGGATGAACAAGGTTGCGTCACGCACAATTGTGGTTTCCATATCAGTTGCTTTGGTTGCGGGTTGCCAGACAAAGGTAACAACCGGGCAGGCGAGTGAGGTTCCATTGCAGCAATCGAGCAACATCAGGCAACTGTCGCTCGGTGCCATTGAGACTCCAAGCTCGGTAGTTGAATGGCAGACCCCGTTCTTTGCCCTAACCGGGCCGAGTCCCGCGCTCGGGAAGGTGGACGGTGCCTTTGAGAACCTGCCCATCAATGGGTTTTCCCTGACAAATGCAACGTGGTCCCGAGATGGCCGCGCCGTCGCCGTTACTGGCAAGTCGGTCGGGGATACGACCACGTCCTACCCGTCAAACGCGGCTTCGGCCCTGTATATTAGAACAGCGTCTAGCAGCGAATATAGAAAAGTCGATGGATTGGCTGGCGATCTTCGAGCGTTCCTCTCGCCTTCCGGAACGTCATTGGCAGTGGCTAGCCAGAAGAGCCTTGGTAGTTTCGAATTCTCCTATGGCGATGTCAACGGCAACAATTGGATTGACATTTCGGAGTTCAACAGCCGTGCGGGAGGTACGGGCGATCTGACCTGGTCTAACAGCGACATACACATCACAAGGTTGATTCCAGGTGAAGCCATTCAAATCTATAGCCTTAAAGACAAGAAGGCGAAGGAAATCGTATCTAGCGCAACCTCAATGCTCGGGATGACCGCCGATGACAAGGCGGTCATGACGTACAGAAATACTGCCAACCCCGTGCTTATGCGAGATGAGTTGGAGGGCGGAAATCATATAGAGATACCGATCACCCTGCCACCGGGGGCCACTGGGGAACTGCGATACATCGCGCTGTCACCTGATAGAACCAAGCTGGCCTTTACTCTCTATGGCAGAGCGCCGCTAGGCGTGTATGTCTGCAGCGTAGCTGACGGCGCCGCCAGACTCGCTGGTCCGCCTTCCCACCTAACGGGTTGGATGCCTGATAACAAAAGCTTGATAGTCTCCGTGAACCCCGAGGCTGGAAAGTTTCAGTACTACCATTTGGTCATCTGACACGGGGCCCGGCTCGATCGCTGCTTCGGAGCATGAGTCGCCCCGTATCGATAGATAGGTGCAGAAGGGGGCCATTTCAGCGTAGCTTCCTCTCGTTCACCCGCTGGCAAGCAGTTTCTAGCAACGCCTAAACATCGTGGTTGGGCGGGCCGGCCGGCCGAATGCGGTCGAAGTAGCCATCCACGGTCCGCGTGCCTGGCAACTTGAGGATCGAGCGCATGAACGCGGCGAACGAATTGCGTCGGCTGGCAAAATACTCGCGCGTAGGACCAAGTGTCCGAAATGGCTTGATTGGGACGGCGGGCGGTGCTCTACTGCCGGATCTTGAGCGCGGATCGAATTTGTGACCGACAAACCAACGCGCGGGACACGGGAAAGGTTCTGCATCGTCCCGAATTCTCACATACGCGTCGTCGCCAACGTCCCCTTCATCACCGCCAACAGCTCCCGCAAGCCTGGATCCGCGTCGTCGCTCGCGCTGCGCGCCATCTTCCCGCCGGCCAGCAGCCCCACCAGCCCGACGCGCTGGCCGCCCAGCGTCACGCCCGCGTCGAAGCCCGCCATGAGCGTGCGCTGGCCCACCGTCGCGGTGCTCTCTTCGACCAGGGCGGGGTCGAGCGCAACTTCCTTGTAAGCGGCGAGCGGCGAGGCGCCCGCGGCGATCAAGGCGCGCGCGGCCACGAGCCCCGGCTCGGTCAGCGCGCGCGTGCGCACGACCTTCACGGCGGCCTTGGCGCCGAGGTCGGCGCCCGGGAGGTCGAAGAAGCCGCGGACGACCACCGCATCGGTGAAGACCGCGGCGAGCCCGCTGACCTGCCCCTGCGCGTCGCGCGTGACGTTGAAAGCGGACGCGGCGCGGTCCGACACCTTGCCGCGCACGATCGCGGGTAGCTTCACGGCGCCCTCGACGCCCGCCTCGAAGCCCACCATGTCGCTCACCGAGCCGTCCTTCGCCCAGCTGCGGAAGAGCTCGCCCGAGGCGCTGCCGACCAGGGCGAGCTTCGCCTTCGCGCTCCACGGGCTGTCGGCCGCCACGCCCTGGCCGTCGGTGGGGTCGAGCTCGCCCAGGTTGCCGCCGAGCGTCAGGCCGACGTTGCCGCCCAGCGAGCCACCCAGCGAGACGGTCTGGCGGTTGTGGGCCAGCGCGCGCTGCAGCGCCGTGCCGCCTTGCAGGCGCGGGGCGAACGGGTCGATAAGGCCGGCCACGTCGGGCTCGAGCAGGTCGCGCAGCCGGCGCGCGTCGGCCGGGTCCTTCGGGTCGAACTTGAGCGTCACGACCACCACCTGCGCGAGCTCGCCGCCCACCGAGCGCTCCGCGCCGAGCTTGAAGCCGTAACGGCGCGCGCCCAGCGTCAGGCCGGCCGAGATCCCGCCGCCGAGCGACTTCGAGGCGCTCTCGGCGGCCTGCAGCGTGAGCGTGAGGAGCAGCTTGCCGTCGTTCTTGCGCGCGAGCATGCCGGCCATGCGCAGCGAGCCCGCGAGGTCAGGCAGCGCCGCGCCGCCCGGCAGCCAGGTCGCGACCAGCGCGGCGGGCACGGCGGCCGTGCCGGTCGCCGCGAGCATGACGCTCTCGCCCTTGCCGAGGCGGTTGGCGATCCGGCCGGTCGCGCCGGGCAGCTGGCCGCGGTAGGCGGACTCCTCGGCGCCGAGCAGCAGGCCCGCCACGCGGTCGGCCAGGCGCGCGCCGAAGCCGGGGGCGGCGATCGCCGCAGAGGGTGCCGCAGACGGTGGCGGCGTGGCCGGCCGAGGCGGCTGCTGTGCGGTGGACCGTGCCGGCGCCCGCTGGCCGGCAGCCGGCGCCGCGATCACGCGGCGTCGCCAGCTGGCGGTGGGTCGGTCGGTTGTCGGGCGGAGGGTCATGGCAGGGGGCTCGTGGCCTTGTTGTCGGCGGGGAGCTAGCCCAGGCGGTTAAGGGACGGTTGTGTCCATGTTAACGAGCATTGAAGGTAATCGAGGCGGTCCAGAACCTTCTCTTCTAGCGGCCAAGTCGCGGCCGGCGGATTTGGCGCGCACCTCGGGGTCCCGAGCGAGGGTCGTGGGGGCGTGGCTGTCTGCCTCGCGCGCAGGTGGCGAGGTCGGGATG
>JAKFEW010000043.1:0-81890 GCA_036675505.1 Candidatus Sericytochromatia bacterium | reverse complement strand
CAGGCCCGGCGGGACGCCGACCGCATGCGCGCGCTGGCCGGCGAGGGCGCCGTGAGCCGGCAGGAGCTGGAGCGGGCGGAGACCGCGGCCAGGCTCCAGGCCGCGGACGCCGAGGCCTCACGGCGCCAGGTGCGCCTGGCCGCGCAGGAGCTCGCCGCGGCGCAGGCCGCCCTCGGCGGGGGCGGCGGCGGCTCGCCGGAGGTCTGGCGGGCCCGCTCCCCGCTCGCGGGCGCCGTGCTGCGCGCCCTGCGGGTCGACGCCGGGACCGTGGCGGCCGGCACCCCGCTCCTGGAGCTCGGGGACCCGCGCGACCTCGAGTTCGAGGTGGAGCTGCGCACCGAGGACGCGGCCCAGGTCCGGTCGGGCATGAAGGCCGTGGTCGCGGGTTGGGGCGGCGACGCCGCGCTCCCGGCCCGCGTCCGCCGGGTCGAGCCGTCGGCTTTCACGCGCGTCTCGCCGCTGGGCGTCGAGGAGCAGCGGGTCCGGGTGCTGCTGGACCTCGGCGGCCCGCCGGCCGCCCGGGCCGCGCTGGGCGACGGGTTCGCGGGCACGGCGCGGATCATGCTCTGGGAGGGGCGCGACGTCCTCGGCGTGCCGAGCTCGGCGGTCTTCCGCCACGGCGCGGGGTGGGCGGTCTTCCGGGTGGAAGGCGGCGGCGTGGCGATCCGCCAGGTCTCGCTGGGGCGCCGCACGCCGCTGCGCGTGGAGGTGCGTTCCGGGCTCCGGCCGGGCGACCTGGTGGTCGTGCATCCGCCGGAAGGCTTGCGGCCCGGCGCCCGGGTGGCGCCGCGCTGAGCGCGGTCGATCCGGCCCCACCGGGGCCCGAAGGCGTCAGCGGTGGGCGAGGACGTAGTCGACACAGCCGTCGAGCGTCTCGACGCGGCCGTAGTCGGCCTCCGGGATCTCCACGCCGAGGTCGCGCCCGAGCGCGATCAGGAAGTTCAGGTAGTCCATCGAATCCAGGTCGAACTGCTCGCGCAGGCGGGCGTCGGGCCGGACGGCCGCGGCGTCGACCTCCGGCGCGATGCCTGCGAGGACCGAGAGGACGGCCGCGCGGACCTGCTCGCGGGTCATGGCATCGGGGAGGCTCATAGCTGGTCGGGCTCCTGCAGGAAGCGGGCGAGCGCCTCGAGGAAGGCGCTGCCCTCGTGGCCGTCGCTGGCGCGGTGGTCGGCGGCGAGCGAGGCGGTGACGGCCTCGCGCGCCACGACCGCCTCGCCGTCCACCCAGGGGCGGCGCGAGATGCGACCGAAGCCCACCAGCACGACCTGGGGCGGGAAGATCACGCCATGAACCGTCGTGGCGCCGCGATCGCCCAGGTTCGTGACCGTGGCCGTGGCCTCCGTGAGCTCGGCGCGCCGCAAGGTGCCGGCCCGCGCCCGGTTCGCGAGGTCCGCGAGCTCGGCCATCACCTGGACCACGGGCTTGCGCCCCACGTCGAGCAGCGCCGGCACGACCAGGCCGCCGTGGCGCAGGCGGATGGCGACGCCGAGGTGGACGTCCGGGCTCGGCCGGAAGCCGTCGTCCTGCCAGAAGCCGTTGAGCCGGGGCGACGCGGCCAGCGCCAGGGCCGTGGCCCGCAGCAGCAACGCGGCGGGGAGCATGCGCTCGGCCGGCGGTCGCGCGGCGTTCCAGGCCGCGAGCCAGGCCAGGGCCCGCGTCAGCTCGATCTCCCGGGCGAGGTGGTAGTGGGGGATCTCGCGGTTCGACCGTTCCACCGCGAGGGCGATCGCACGCCGCATCGGCGTCGTCTCGGGCGGGGCGGACGTCGTCTCGGGCGGGGCGGGCGTCGTATCGGGCGGGGCGGGCGTCGTTTCGGGCGGGGCGGGCGCGCCCGCGAGCTCGACGTCGGCCCGGGTCACCGCGCCGCCCGGCCCTGTGCCCGTGATCCCTTCGAGCGCGACGCCGAGCTCTAGGGCGCGCTGCCGTGCCGCTGGCGACGCCTTCGCATGCGCGGGGGAAGCGGGGCCCGGGGCCGCGGGGCCGCTCGTCGCGGCGGCGGCGGGCGGCGCGGCGGCTGTTTCCGCTCCCGACTCCTCCTCGATGACCGCCAGCACCGCGCCGACCGCGAGCTTGTCGCCCGGCCGGGCCACGAGCTCGCGCACCACGCCCGCCTGCCAGGTCTCGATCTCGATAGCGGCCTTGTCGGTGTCCACCACGGCGACGATGTCGCCGCGCTTCACGTGCGCGCCCGGCGCGATCTTCCACTCGGCCAGCGTGCCCGCCTCGATGAACGCGCCCAGCGTGGGCATCTTGAGCTCAGACACGGGCCCCTACCGCGGCCAGGGCCGTCGCGACGATCGTGGCGGCCTGGGGCAGGGCGGCCTCCTCGAGCTGGCGCGCGTACGGGATCGGCACCTCGGCCGAGCAGACGCGCGCGGGCGGCGCGTCGAGGTCGTAGAACGCGCCCTCGACGAGGGTGGCGACGATCTCGGCCGCCAGGCCGCAGGTCTTCCAGCCCTCGTCGACGACCACGGCCCGCCGGGTCTTCCGGACCGACGCGAGGATCGTGGCGGTGTCGAGCGGCCGCAGCACCCGAAGGTCCACGACCTCCGCGTCGACGCCCCGCTCGGCGAGCCGCGCGGCGGCCTCGAGCGTCTTGGGCAGCGAGCCGCCGTAGGTGATCAGGCTGATGTCGCGGCCCGGCCGGCGGACGGCCGCGTGAACGAGGTCCGCGGGGCCGGCGTCGTCGGGCAGCTCGCCTTCGAGGCCGTAAAGGAGCATGTGCTCGAAGAGGATCACGGGGTTCGGGTCTTCGAGGGCGGCCGCGAGCATGCCGTGCGCGTCGGCGACGGTCGCAGGCGCCGCGACCTTGAGGCCGGGGACGTGCGCGTACCAGACCTCCAGGCTGTGCGAGTGCTGCGCCGCGAGCTGCCGGCCGGCGCCCGTCGCCATGCGGATCACGAGCGGCACGGCGACCTGCCCGCCGGACATGTGGTGCAGCAGGGCCGCGTTGTTCACGACCTGATCGAGCGCGAGGAGGCTGAAGTTGACGGTCATCAGCTCGACGATCGGGCGCATCCCGCCGATCGCCGCCCCGATCCCCGCGCCCACGAAGCCGAGCTCCGAGAGCGGCGCGTCGCGGATGCGCTCGGGCCCGAACTCCTGGAACATCCCCAGGCTCACCGCGTAGCAGCCGCCGTAGCGGCCCACGTCCTCGCCCATCAGGAAGACGCGCGGATCCCGCCGCATCGCCTCGCACATCGCGCGTCGGACGGCCTCGCGGTAGGTCAGGCTCATGCGTAGACGTCCTCCAACAGGGCCGCGACCGGCTCCGGCGAACCCGCTTCGGCGAACGCGACCGCCGCGGCCACCTCGCCCGCGACCTCGGCCTCCAGCGCCGCCATCGCGCCGTCGTCCAGCCACCCGTGCGCCCGCAGCCGGGCCGCGAACGTCGTGATCGGGTCGCGCGCCTTCCACGCCTCGATCTCTTCCTTGCTGCGGTAGAGCTCCGGATCGAACATCGAGTGGGCGCGGAACCGGTAGGTCCGGCATTCGATGAAGTGCGGCCCTAAGCCCTCGCGGATCGCGCGGGTCGCGTGCGCGACGGCCTGGGCCACGGCGAGCACGTCCATGCCGTCCACGGCCTCCGCCGCGAGGCCGTAGCTGGCGGCGCGGGCCGCGAGATCGGTGCGTGCGTGGGACACCGCGAGCGCGGTGCCCATCGCGTAGAGGTTGTTCTCGCATATGAACAGCACGGGCAGGTGCCACAGGGCCGCGAGGTTGAGCGACTCGTGGAAGGCGCCCTCGGCCATGGCGCCCTCGCCGAAGAAGCATGCGGCGAGGCCGGGAACGCCCAGCAGCTTGTCGGCCAGGGCCAGGCCCACGGCCATCGGCAGCGCCCCGCTCACGATCGCGCTCCCGCCGTAGAAGCGCCGCGCGGCGTCGAAGAGGTGCATCGAGCCGCCGCGGCCCCGGCTGCACCCCTCGGCCTTGCCGTACATCTCGGCCATGATGGCGCCGGCCGACACGCCGCGGAGCAGGGCGTGGCCATGCTCGCGGTAGGTCGCGAAGACCGCGTCCTCCGCGCGCAGCTCGGGCAGGGCCCCGGCCGCGACCGCCTCCTCGCCGATGTAGAGGTGCAGGAACCCGTGGATGTGCCCGGCCTGGTAAACCTCGGCGGCCTTCTCCTCGAACCGCCGCACCCGCAGCATGTCCCGCAGGTAGGCCCGGCCCCGGTCCAGGTCCACTTCGGCCGGCCAGGCCGGGAGCTCCGTGCTCATGGCGTCGCCTCCAGCGTCGAGAGGTCGCCCTCAGGCAGCCCGAGCTCGCGGGCCTTGAGCAGCCGGCGCATGATCTTGCCGCTGCGGGTGCGTGGCAGCTCCGCGACGAAGGCGATCTCCTTGGGCGCCACGGCCGGGCCGAGCCGGGTCCGGGCGTGGGCGAGGAGCTCGCGGTGCAGCAGCTCGCCCGGCTCGTAGCCCGGGTTCGTCACCACGAAGGCCTTCACGACCTCGAAGGCGATCGGGTCGGGCTTGCCGATCACGCCGGCCTCGGCCACCGCGGGGTGCGCCATCAGCGCGCTCTCGACCTCGAAGGGGCCGATCAGGTGGCCCATCGACTTGATCACGTCGTCGCCGCGCCCCTTGAACCAGAAGTACCCGTCGGCGTCGACGCTCGCGAGGTCGCCGGTGAGGTACCAGCCGTCCGCGAAGCAGCGCCGGTAGCGCTCCTCCGCGCCGAGGTAGGTCCGGAACATCGACGGCCAGCCGGCCCGGATCGCGAGCTCGCCGGCGACGTCCGGCTCGCGGATGAGGGCGACCGTCCCGTCGTCCCGGCGCCGCACGACGGCGGCCTCGATGCCAGGCAGCGGCCGGCCCATGGAGCCGGGCTTGATGTCCTGCGCGGCGAAGTTCGCGATCATGATGCCGCCCGTCTCGGTCTGCCACCAGTTGTCGTGGATCGGCAGCCCGAAGGCCTCGAGCCCCCACATGACGGCCTCGGGCGCGAGCGGCTCGCCGACGCTCGCGATGAACCGAAGGTCGGGCGGCGCGTGCCGGGGCGGGAGCCCGCGGTCGAGCTTCCGGAGCATGCGCACGGCGGTGGGCGCTGTATACCAGACGGTCACCCGCTCCTCGCGCAGGATGGCGTGCCAGCGCTCGGCGTCGAACTCGCCTTCGTCCACGATGCTCGTGACGCCGTTCGAGAGCGGCGCGAGGATGCCGTACGACGTGCCGGTCACCCAGCCGGGGTCGGCGGTGCACCAGAAGACGTCCTCGGGGTGGAGGTCCAGCGCGAGGCGGCCGGTGACGTGGTGCACCAGGATCGCCTCGTGGACATGGAGCGCCCCCTTCGGCACGCCAGTCGTGCCGCTCGTGAAGTGCAGCAGCGCGGGGTCGTCCGGCCGGGTCGGCGCGATCGCGTACCGGTCGCTCGCCGCCGCCATCAGCCGGGCGAAGTCGAGCGTATCCGGGACCTCCGAGACGGCGCCGTCGTCGGCCACGAGGATGACGTGCCGCAGCTCGGGGAGCTGATCGCGGATCGGCGCCACCTTCTTCCGGTAGTGCGCCTCGGTCGTGACGAGCACCCGGCCCGTCCCGAGGGCCAGGCGCGTGCGGACGGGCTCCGGCCCGAACGCGGCGAACATCGGCGCGAACACAGCCCCGCGCTTCAAGGTGCCGATGGCCGCGACGTGGAGCGCCGGCACCCGCCCCAGCAGGCTGAAGACGCGCTCGCCGGGCGCGACGCCGAGGGTCGCGAGCACGTTGGCGAAGCGGCTCGTCCGCGCCCGCAGGTCGGCGTAGCTGATGTCCTCGCGCCCGCCGCGCCGGTCGAGCCACCGCAGGGCCACCCGGCCCGCGGCGGCGCCGGCGGCATGCCGGTCGACGGCCTCATGCGCGATGTTGAGCCCGCGTCCGCCGGGCAAGCCGGAGAGCGCGCCGCGGGCCTCCGTCCAGGAGAAGCCGGCGCAGGCCGCCTCGTAGTCCCGGAGGTTCGGGAGGACGCGCAGCGCCACGGGATCCTTGCGGATGACGGCGATCGACGGATGGATGGCCATGACGTCCCTCCTACCGGGCCCTGCCAGCCGGGAGCGGCACGCCTTTGGGCCGCTCCCGGCCCGATCGCTTCTTCGCGTTCCAGCAAGGGTGATCGGGGCTACCGGGTCTCCTCCCGGGCGGAAGGAGGTCGATATTATGTTATTTAATCAGATTATGAAAGCCTTGATTTAATGTCAACTCTATGCTGGAGCCGACCGAGCCCGTCAGTCGCCTCGGTCGCCGGCGTCCGGGCGCCCGCGCTCAAGGGGCGAGCCGCGTCCGCAGCGCGGCGGCGGCTTCGTCGGCGTCGAGCGGGATCGCGAGGCCCAGGTCGCGCAGCCGCCCGAACAGGTCGACCAGCACGGGCGGCTCGATGCGGAGGTCGCGCAGGGCCTCCGGCCGGTCGAAGACCTCGCGCGGCGTGCCGACGATCGCGAGGCGCCCGCCGGGCGCGAGCACGACGACCCGGTCCGCGAGCGCCGGCACGAGGTCCACCTGGTGCGTCGAGAGCACCACCGTCGCACCGCCGGCGGCGAGCCCGCCGACCAGCGTGGCGGTGGCCCGGCGCGACGCCGGGTCGAGGTGCTCGAAAGGCTCGTCGAGCAGCAAGAGCTCTGGCTGGGCGACCAGGCAGCCCGCGAGCGCCACGCGGACGCGCTCGCCGCCGCTCAGCTCGTGCGTGAGCCGCTCGGCCAGGTGGGCGATACCGAGCTCGGCGAGGACCCGCGCCACGGCCGGCCGCACCTCGGTCTCCGGCCAGTCGCGGTTGCGCGGGGTGAAGGCCACGTCGTCGAAGACCGTCGGCACGATCAGCTGGTCCTCGACGTGCTGCATCACCATGCCGAGGCGGGCCCGCACGGCCGCGGCGCTGGCCCAGGGGCGCAGGCCGAAGACCTCGAGCTCGCCGCCCGCGGGCGCTTGCAGCCCCGCGAGGAGCCGCAGGAGCGTCGACTTCCCGGCGCCGTTCGCGCCCAGCAGCGCGATGCGCTCGCCGGCCCGGATCGCGAGCTCGCCCTCGAAGCGGAGCGTCAGGCCGCCGGGGAACCGGTGGACCACGTCCCGCATCGCCACGACCACGCTCATGGCGCCCCCCAGAGGGCCCGGGCGGCCGAAGTCGCCGGGCGGCCGAGCGCCGCCACGAGGCTCGCGGCGCCTACCACGAGCGGCCACGCGCTCTCCCGGTTCCAGCGCGCGGGCGCCGGCCCGACGAGCCGCCCACGGAAACCCCGCAGGCGCATGGCGACGTGGAGCGCCTCGCTGCGGTCCATGGCGCCCAGGAAGACCACGCCCAGCCCCTGGGCGAGGTTGCCCAGCGCGCGCAGCGGATGCCGCCGCTCCAGGCCGCCGCGCAGGCCGAGCGCCGTGCGGACATGGAACCAGCGATCGAGCAGCAGGAAGAACGAGCGATAGGCCAGGTAAAGCGTGTCCGCCAGCAGGTCCGGCAAGACGGGCCGCAGCGCCCGGAACAGCTCGGGGGAGGGCGTGGTGAGCGCCACGACCAGGACCACGAGCGTGGCCGTGCCGACCCGGCCGAGCGCCGCCAGGCTGGCGCGCGGATCGCCCTCCCAGGTCGCCAGGAGGTAGAGCGCGGCGAACGATGCGGCGTATGCCAGCAGGCCGGCCAGGCGGCGGAGGGGCAGCCGCGCCACGGCCGCGAGCCCGAGCCACAGGCCGGCGATCGCCGCCACGGTCGCCCCGTCCGGCGCGGAGGCGGCGCCGAGCAGGCCGGCGAAGCCACCGGCCAGCTTGGCGCCCGGGCGGGCCCGGTGGATCGCGCTCGTGCCGCGGGCCAGGCGATCGATCGCGTCGAGGTCGCTCACCGGAACGGCCTCATGGCGCCACCAGCAGCCCCGGGCGGACCCGGGCGAGGTACCGGACCATGAGGGCCGCCAGCGCGGCCTCGAGCGCCCAGCCGAACGCGCCGGCCGTGAAGACGATCGCGATGAAGGTCGTGAAGCCCCGGCCGGCCATGTCGGCATGGCCGCCAAGCGCGGGCAGGCCGGCCAGCGCGACGACCGCGACGGTAAGCGACGTGCTGGCCGCGAGGGCCAGCACGGTGGCCGCCGCCGCCGCGGCCGGCGGCCGAATGCCGGCTTCCACGAGCCGGCCATACGCCAGGCCCGCCAGCGCGACCTCGGTCCCGATGATCGTGGCGTTGAGCCCGATCACCGTGGCCCCGCCGTGCCCGACGAGCGCGAGCATGATCACCGCCGCCACCCCGGCGAGGAAGCCCAGGGCGGGGCCCAGCAAGAGGCCTGTGAGCACGCTCAGGTCGAGGTGGTAGGCCGGCGGCACGATCTCGATCGACATCGCGAGCGCCATGAACGCGACCAGGAAGCCGAGCCGTGGCAGCCGCCGGTCTTGCCCGAGGTCGCCCGCGACGTGGTTGACGACGCGCAGCGCCAGGAACAGGACGAGCCAGCCGGCGCCCACGAGCCACCAGGGGAGGACGCCGTCAGGGATGTGCAGGTGCGACATCTTCCCTCCTCTCGGCCCGGGCGTAGCCCATCGCCTCGAGCCGGGCGATCCGCTCGGCCAGGGGCGGGTGTGTTGCGAACAGCCTGAACACGTCCCTGCGCGCCGTGTCGCCGCGCAGGCGCGGGGCGACGATGAAGAGCGGCGCCACCTGCGGCCCGCCCCGGCGGACGGGGACCTCGTTCGCGCCGAGCTTGGCGAGCGCCCGCGCCAGCGCCAGCGGGTCGCGCGTCAGCTCGGCGGCCGTCCGGTCGGCCTCGAACTCGCGCGTGCGCGAAAGCGCCAGCGCCATGAGGCGCGCGATCAGCGGGGCGACGACCGCCGCGATAACGGCCAGCGCGGCGAACGTCCCGCGTCGCCGGCGATCGCCCGTGCCGAGGACGCGGGCGCGGAGCAGGACGTCGCACAGCAGCGCGATCGAGCCGAGCAGCACGGCGACGGTGGTCATGAGCCGGATGTCGGCGTTGCGGACGTGGCCCATCTCGTGGGCCACGACGGCGGCCAGCTCGGCGCGGGTCATCGCGCCGAGCAGGCCTTCCGTGACGACGATGCTCGCTCGCTCGGGCGAGCGGCCTGTCGCGAGGGCGTTGGGCGCCGGCTCAGGCGCGACGAAGGCGGCCGGCGCCGGCAGGCCGGCGGCGATCGCCACTTCCTCGACGACGTTCCCGAGCATGCGCTCCGCCGGCCGCGCCGGGTCCAGCGGCCGCGCCCGCATCGTCGCGAGCACGACCCGATCGCCGGCGAGGTAGGTGCCGCTCGCTGCGAGCGTGGCCGACGCCACCGCCAGCGCCGTGAAGAGCGGCAGCGGCCACGCGCGCCCGCCGAGCCAGAACGTGCCGCCCGTGCCGAGCGCGGCGTCCGCGACCAGGCCGACGGCGCCGAGCAGCAGCGCGAAGCCGATGAACAGGAGCCAGGTGAGGCGCCGGTTGCGCACCTGCTGCGCGTAGAGGTCCATCGCCCGTCACCGGATGGCGAGGTCGACGCGCGGCGCCTCCCGCTCGGTCGGCGCCGCCTCGAAGTAGACGGCGGGCTGGGCGCCCATCCCGCGGGCCACGAGGTTCGACGGGACGGTCTCCTGGGCGGTGTTGTACCGCATCACGAGGTCGTTGTAGAGCTGGCGGGCGAACGCGATGCGGTTCTCCGTGGTCGTCAGCTCCTCTTGCAGCGCGCGCGCGTTCTGGTTGCTCTTGAGCTCAGGGTAGGCCTCGGCGAGCGCAAAGAGCCGGCCGAGCGCCTCGCTCAGCCCGCGCTCGGCGACGTTGACCTCGGCCACCCCCTGGGCGCGGGCCGCCGCGTTGCGCGCCTCGATCACGGCGGTCAGGGTGTCCTGCTCGAAGCGCATGACCCCGCGCACCGTCTCGACCAGGTTCGGGATCAGGTCGTGGCGCCTACGCAGTTGCACGTCGATTTGCCGCCAGGCGTTCTGCACCTGGTTGCGCAGCGCCACCAGGCGGTTGTAGGTGAAGCCGAGCCAGGCCGCGACAGCGACGAGCCCGGCAGGGGCGATCCAGATTCCCATGGCGCGAGCCCTCCCTTTTGAACCGATGGTAAGCATGTCGTCGATGAATCACATCCGTAGCTCGTCCTCCTGGGATCATGGGGACGCTCCCCTGCGACATCACCCCACCTCCCATCCGGCGGTTGAGAAGATAACGGTGCTTCGTCATCATGGGATGTGGCCCGTTCGGGGCCACCTGCGATCGCGGGTGGCGAGGCCGGTGATAATCCCCGATGCCAAGAGGTCGGCGTAGCTGGTGGTATGGGATCATGCGAATTCTGCTGGCCGAAGACGACGCCGCGCTCGGGCAGACGGTCCAGGAAGCCCTTGTGACGGCCGGTCATTCCGTCGACCTGGAGGCCGACGGCACCGCGGCCCTGGCGATGTTGCGGGCCTACCCCTACGACCTCGCGGTGCTCGACGTCGTCATGCCTGGCCTGACGGGGCTCGACGTCTGTCGGGAGGCCCGGCGCGAGCGGCTCGCCATGCCCGTGCTGCTCCTGACGGCCCGGGACACGCTGGAAGACAAGGTCGCCGGGCTGGACGCAGGGGCCGACGACTACTTGACCAAGCCGTTCGAGGTGCCGGAGCTGCTCGCGCGGGTTCGCGCCTTGTTGCGACGGGTCACGGCCGACAAGGCCGGCGTGCTCGAGGTGGGCCCGCTCCGCTACGACCCGGCCACCGGCGCGGCCAGCCGGGCCGGCCGGCCGCTCGAGCTCACGCGCAAGCAGCGGGCCCTCCTGGAGCTGTTCATGCGCCATCCCGGCCGCATTTTCGGACGGGAGCAGATCCTCGCGCATGTCTGGGATGCGGACGCCGAGCCGGAGAGCGACGTGGTCCGCGCCCAGGTCAAGCTGCTTCGGCGGGCGATCGGCGAATCGGGCGACGAGCGGCTGCTCCAGACGGTTCACGGCGTGGGCTACAGGCTGGCCGCCGATGCTGGCTGAGCTCCGCCGCCGCCTCGCCCGCGTGTACCTCCTGGGGCTCGGGATCGTGCTGCTGGGCTACAGCGCCGCGGCCTTCGGCCTGGTGCGTTATACGATCCTCTGGGGGCTCGACGAGGCCAACCGGCATCTCGCCATGCCGCTCGTCACCGCGGTCGGCTCGCCAGGCGGCTCGATCGCGGACGCGCGCCGGACGCTCGCGGCCCAGCCCCTTGCGGCGGACGAGCGGCTGGAGCTGCTGGCCGCCAACGGAAGGCCGATCGCGGCCCGCGGGCCCGGGCTCGCCGCCATGCCGCTCGTGCCCGGGGTGGCGGTCTGGCAAGGCGAAGAGGCCTTCCGCGTGTTCACGGTCCGCGTCGACGCAGGCGGCGCGGGCGTCGTATACGTGCGCGCGGCCCATGCGGCCACCCGGCCCCACCAGGCGCTCATCACGCTGGCCGTCGTGCTCGCGATCACCCTTCCCCTCGCGTTGTTGCTCGCCTGGGCGCTCGCCGATCGGCTGGCCGCGCACGCCACCGCCCCGGTCGAGGCCGCGCTCGATCGCGAGCGGCACTTCATGCGGGACGTATCGCACGAGCTGCGCACGCCGCTCGCCGCCCTCCAGGGCCAGCTCGCCCTCGCGGTCATGGCCGAGCCGGGCGTGGAGACCCGGGCCAAGGTCGCCCAGGCGGAGGCGCTCGCCCGGCGGATGGGGGCGCTGGTCTCCGATCTGCTCGCGCTCAGCCGGGAGGACGCGGGCGTGGCGCCGAGCACGGAGCGCTTCGATCTCGAGGATCTCGTCGAGGAGGAAGTCGCGCTGGTCCGCGGGCTGGCGCGGGCGCGTGGTGTGGCGATTGAAATGACCGCCCCGCCTGCCGAGCCGGAGACGGTGGGCGATCCGGAGCGGATCGCGCGGGCCGTGCGCAACCTCCTCGAGAACGCCGTGCGCTACGCGCCGGCCGGCGGAAGGGTGGCGATCGGGCTCGAGCGCGAAGCGGCGCAGTTGCGGGTGCGCGTCTGCAACGACGGGTCGCCGATCCCGCTGGCCGAGCGTGAGCGTTTGTTCGAGCGCTTCTTCCGCGGCGCGCATGGGCTGGCCGCCCGCCCGGAAGGCACAGGGCTGGGGCTCGCGATCGCCCGCGACGTCGCGCGCGCCCACGGCGGCGATCTGGTACTCGCGAGCGGCCCCGACGGGCCGCCCTGCTTCGTGCTGAGCCTCCCCGTCGTGCCAGGGCCGACGAAGCTGTAGCAGCCCTCGCGTTTCTCGAATTTTTCACAACTCCTCGCTACGATGGTGCTCGTGATCCCAGGAGGTTCGTCATGTCCACCGAATTGCTGCACCCGATGCTGGTGCACTTCCCCATCGCCTTGTTGGCCGTGGCGCTGCTCTTCGACGTGGCGGCGCTGTTCTTCCCCAAAGCCGAGCTGGTCCGTGCGTCTTTGTACGTTTCGGCGCTCGGCGCGCTGGGCGCGGTCGGCGCCTACTTCACCGGCGAGGCGGCCGAGGAGTCCGCCGAGCGCCTGCCCGGCATCGAGGCGCTGCTCGAGCGCCATGAAGATCTCGGCAAGCTGCTCATGGGCGGGGCGATCGCCGTCCTCGTCATCCGGCTCGCGTTCTTCTGGCGCCGCTGGCACGAGCCCATCGCGGGCCGTGCGGTGCTCGCCTTCCTCGGCGCCGTCCTGGTGGGCCTCGTCGCCGCCACCGGCTACGCGGGCGGGCAACTGGTCTACGAGCACGGCGCGGGCGTCGCGCCGATCACCCAACGGCTCGGGGAGATGCGGCACCGCGCCGACGATTGAGCCGCTACCTGTTCCGCTTCGACTTCAAGGAGGGTTCGATGTTCCGTCACACCTGGTTCCCCGCCGTCCTCGCAGGCACCATGCTGCTCGCCTCGCCCGGCGTGGCGGCACCGGCCGAGCACGGCCATGAAGCTCATGCGGCCGCCATTCCCGCCAGCTTGCGTGCCGAGCACCACGCCCTGCACGATCGCCTCACCCGGGCCACGCACGCGGGAGGCCAGACCGGCAAGGCCGCGCGTGCGCTCGAGGCGGTCATGATGCCCCACTTCCAGGAGGAGGAGCGGATCGCGATGCCGCCGCTCGGGCTGCTCGCGCCGCTGGCGCGCGGGGAGTGGCCGGCCGACGCCGGGCCGATCATCGCGATGACCGACGAGCTCCGCCGCGCGTGGCCGCGCATGCTCGAGGAGCACGCGCGGATCGCGGCGCTCGTGAAGGCGCTGCGCGCGGCCGCCGCCGCCGAGAAGCAAGCCGACGCCGCCGCGTTCGCGGACGCGCTCGCGCTGCACGCCCGGATGGAGGAGGAAATCCTCTACCCGGCGGCGCTCCTCGTTGGCGATCGGCTGCGTCGTGGACCTGCGCACGGCCATCGCGAACCATGAGCACGCCGGCCCTGCGAATCGGCGAGGCCTACTCGAGGCTGGCGAGGTCGATCACGAAGCGGTAGCGCACGTCGCCCCTGAGCATCCGCTCGTACGCCTCGTTGATCTGCTGGATCGGGATGAGCTCGATGTCCGACGCCACGCCGTGTTCGGCGCAGAAGTCGAGCATCGCCTGGGTCTCCTTGATGCCGCCGATCAGCGAGCCGGCGAGCCGCTTGCGGCCGAAGATCAGCGGGAAGGCGGCGACCGGCGTCGGCTCCGGCGGGGCGCCCACCACCACCATCGTGCCGTCGCGCGCGAGCAGGCCGAGGTAGGCGTTGTAGTCGTGCGGCGCCGAGACCGTGTCGAGGATGAAGGAGAAGCGCCCGGCGTTCGCCGCGAAGGCCTCGGGCCCGGTCGTCACCACGAAGTCGTCGGCGCCGAGCTTCAGCGCGTCCTCGCGCTTGGTCGGCGAGTGGCTGAGCACCGTGACCTGGGCGCCCATCGCCTTGGCGAGCTTCACGCCCATGTGGCCGAGGCCGCCGAGGCCGACCACGGCGATCGCGTCGCCCGCCTTCACGCCGAAGTGGCGCAGCGGCGAGTAGGTGGTGATGCCCGCGCACAGCAGCGGCGCCGCGCGGTCGAGCGGGATGCCGGCGGGGATGCGCACGAGGAAGTCCTCGGACACGGTCAGACGCGTCGAGTAGCCGCCGTAGGTCGGCAGGCCGTCCTTGCCGGTGGCGTTGTACGTGCCGACGGAGCCGGCGCAGTATTGCTCCTCGCCGGCGTCGCAGGCCTCGCAATGGCGGCACGAGTCGACCAGGCAGCCCACGCCCACGGCGTCGCCGACCTTCCAGGCCGTGACCTCGGCGCCCACCTGGGCGACCTGGCCGACGATCTCGTGGCCGGGCACCATCGGGAAGAGGCCGCCGCCCCACTCGTCGCGCGCCTGGTGCAGGTCGGAGTGGCAGACGCCGCAGTAGCGGACGTCCAGCAGGACCTCGCGCGGGCCGGGGGCGCGGCGCTCGATGGTGAACGGCGCGAGGGGGGAGGTGGGGGACTGGGCGGCGTAGGCCGGCGTGGTGAGGGTCGTCGGGGCGGGGCTCAGGCGTGGTTCGGTGGTGTGGGTCATGGGGGCTCCTGTATCTTCGTCTCGGGCGAGCTCAGGCTCGTCGGCGGGCTATGGCTGGATCCTACGCGGTGAGGACCTCGAGCCGGTAGAACGATCCTCCTCGGTTTTTGCCTGATCCTCCGGCGCCGGCTGAAATGCGCATGCCCGTGCGGTATAGTGAGGACGCGACGGGCCCATGGGGCGACGGAGAAGAGTTGGATGCTTGAAGCGGAGCAGCAGCGCGAGCGCCTGCGCATGGAAACGGCCGCGATGCGCGCGGACATGGCCGCGCAATTTGCTCGATGGTCTGGCGGCGCCCCGAATCGGGCGACCGCGATCCCGTGGCTTTCGCTGCACAGCCGCACGGAGACGACGATGCCGGCGACGTTCGTCTACGAGCCGAACCTCGCGGTCATCCTGCGGGGCCGCAAGCGGGTCGAGGTCGGCGACGAGGTGTTCGCGTACGACGAATCGACCTTCCTGCTCACGGTCGTCGACCTGCCCGTGTCGGCGTGCGTCGTGGAGGCGACGCCGGCGCAGCCCTACATGGCGATGGTCGCCAACCTCGACCTCGCGAAGGTGCGGCAGCTGATCCTGACCTACGAGCTGCCGGCGCCCCGGGTGACGCCGCTGCGCGGCATGGCGACGGGCCCCGCCACGAGCGAGCTGCTCTGCGCCCTCTGGCGCCTGCTCGACCTGCTGGACGAGCCCGCGGACATCCCGGTGATGGCGGACCTCATCCTCCAGGAGCTCATCTACCTGCTGCTCCGGAGCGAGCAGGGCGGCCGCCTGTGGCAGATCGCGATGGCCGGCAGCCAGAGCAACCGCGTGCAGAAGGTCATCAACTGGCTCCGGCACCACTTCGCGGAGCCCTTGCGCGTGGACGACCTGGCCCAGATGGCGGCGATGAGCCCGTCGTCGCTCCACCACCACTTCCGCGAGATCACCGCGATGAGCCCGCTGCAGTTCCAGAAGCAGCTGCGCCTCCAGGAGGCCCGCCGGCTGATGTTGGTCGAAGATCTCGACGCGGGCGCAGCTAGCTTCCGCGTGGGCTACGAGAGCCCCTCGCAGTTCAGCCGCGAGTACGCCCGCCTGTTCGGCCAGCCGCCCAAGCGGGACGTCCAGTTGCTGCGGAATCCGTAGGCTGCGCTGGCGTTGGCGGGAATCCACATGGCCCGCCGATTTCCCGAATTCAGCGCGATCAGGCCGTGTGGTAGATCGCGTCGATCTTGCGGCCCGGCACGAAGTCCGACATCGCCTGGGCGCCGCGGATCCCGTACTGGTCCGCGAACTGGCCCTGGCCGACGTAGACGAACCAGTGGGGGCCGAAGCGCATGTCGGTCGAGCTCGGATCGGCGCCCGGGCGGCGGTTCACGTAGACCACGTCGCCGACGCGGAGCTTGCCCTGCCGCACGAGGTCGCCGACGTAGGCGGTGTCCTGGTGGCGGCCGGCGTGCGACTGCGCTGCCTGGCCAAAGTCGTTCAGGCCCGCCTGCGTGACCATATGCCAGGCGTAGCGGAAGCACTTGCCGCTGCGCCCCTTGAAGTGGTTGTCGACGTCGCCCAGCAGGCGCGCGCGCGTGGCGCCGCCCTCGGCAGTCCTTGCCGGTGGGGCCCCGGTGGAGCCGGGGACGCCAATCGTCCCCGCCGCGGCCGCGGGTGCTGCCGGGCGGGGCGCCGGCACGCCGCCGCGGCCGGTCAGGCGCGCGCGGGACGCCGGGCCGTAGGCGCCGTCCGCTTGCAGGCCCTGCGAACGCTGGAAAGCGCGCAGGGCGCGGGAGGTGGCGGGGCCGAAGTCGCCGTCGGCGCCGCCCGGGTCGAAGCCGCGGGCCGCGAGCTGCTGCTGGAGACGCTCCACCTCCGGGCCGCGGGCGCCTTCGCGCAGGACCCGGCCGGGCGCGGATCCGCCGACGGGCTCGGCGATCGCGCCGACGTCGAGGAAGCGGGCCGCGCCGCCCTGGAGGTCGTCGAGGGTGGGGCCAGGGAAGGCCGGGGTGGCCACCTGGATTGCGGCCGATCGCGGCGCGAAGAGGTCGATCGCGAAGAGCCGGGCCATGGGCGTGGGCACCATCGGCGCGTCGGCCGTGGGGGCGGGCGACGGGCCGGTGAAGCCGGGACGCAGAAAGCTGGGGAGCTGGACCATGGACGTTTTTCCTCCGCTACCTCGGTATCGGCCGGGGTCGCGCCCTGAGCGGATAAAACGTCGCTAAGACACGATGTAGACTGCGTTAAAAAATTGGGTTCGGGCCAGGCGGAGGGGCGGACAAAGGCTTCATCAGAGGAACGAGAAGCCGACCCGCACGCCGGGGCCGTTGTAGACCGCCCCACTCTCGTAGTACGCTCCCACGTTGAAGTTGCCGAGCTTGCTCGTGAGCTCGTAGTGCCAGTGGGCCGGATCCGCCGTGCCTTGCATCAGGTAGAGGCCCGGGAAGTGGTAGAGCGCCTCGGCGCCGATCGAGAGCCCGCCTGCGCGGAGCGCGTAGCGCAGCCCGACCGGCATGTACATGTAGATGTTCAGGTCGGTCGTGGTGTTGCGCGCCGGGGTCTTCGGGACGTCGCGCATCAGGAACGCCGCGCCGAAGCCCATCACCGGCATCAGGTCGATCGGCAGGAAGCTGCGCGTGTGCCCGACGAACGTCAGCGAGGCGTCCGTCGTGAAGAAGCTCGTGAAGGCCGCCGGCGGGGCCATCACATGGGCACCCAGCTCGGCGAGCCCGAGGTCGGCGCTGAAGCCGACCGTGCCCACCAGGCCCGGGCCGGTCACCGACTGGCCGCCGAGCCAGAGCTGCATGCGGCCGTCGTCCGGCCGGGCCTGGGCCGGCGCGGTTGCCAGCGCCGACAGGGCGAGCGCGAGGAGGAACGAGGCGAGACGCGTCTTCATGCCGGAATCTCCCTAGAACAGCAGCGTCACGCCGAGCGTGGCGTTGCGCATGTCGACGACGTCTTCGCGCTTCATCCAGCCCACGTCCTCGTGGGCCAGGCGGTTGAGCCAGTAGCTCGCGCGGAGCTTCACCTGGGGCACCACGTGGTAGCCCAGCTCGACGCCCATGTTGCGGGCGTCCCAGCGCGCGCCGCCGTTGACGGCGAAGTAGGTCGTGTAGAGCCAGTTGAAGTTGATGCCCGGCTCGATGACGAGGCCCGGCAGGAAGGGCGCGACGTAGCGCCAGCGCAGGCCGAGCGGCCAATCCCAGGCGGTGAGGTTGGGCGTGTTGTTCGTGCGGATGCCCGAGCTGGGCGCGAGCGCCGTCCAGTAGGCGATGCCCGCGTCGAACACGAACACGCCGCCCAGCACCTCCGCGATGTCGCCTTCGAGGCCGATGCGCGCCATCAACGCGGTCGGCGTGAGGCCCGTCGTGACCGCGGCGGCCGTGCCGGTGCCGGTGGTGCCGCTGACCCCGCCCTGGCCGACCGTGAAGCTGAACCGCGAGCCCTCGGCCGGCCGGGCTTCCTCGCGCAGGTAGGTGTACCGGCGCTCGCCCTTGCGGATCGCCTCGTCCTCGGCCTGGCGCCGGCGGGACTCGTTGGACGCGACCGTGCGCATCGCGCCGAACACGGCGCCTGTATGGTCGACGATCGTGAACACGGTCATCGGCGTGCTGTAGGTCAGCTTGTCCGTGCCCGCCGGGTTGGCCCAGGTCCAGGTCTGCCATTCCAGGCTCGCGCGCTGGTCGAAGGCGGTCAGGCTTTCCGCGCGGGCCGGCGCGGCGAGCGGGAGCACCAGGGCGAGCGCCATGAACGGCACGAGCGAGCGGACCATCGGAATTCCCCCTCCAATGATTGTGGACGCGACCCCTCGTATACCCGCCGAACCCCCGGTTGCTTCCCGCATCGTTGATCAGCGGAATTGACCGATGCGGATCAGGGCGACCGGCCTTAGGCTCGATGGTGGGCGTGCGCCCGGCGCGCCATCGACCAGAAAGGACCTTTTCGATGACGTTTCGACCCGTTTCCGCCGCTCGCCGACTGATGGCCGGCATGGCGTTGTTGTCGCTCGTGGCGAGCTGCGCAGCCCTCCCGCCCGTGGCCGGCATGGCGCCTGGGAGCACCGCGGCGACCTCGACGTCGCCGGATGACGCGTCGCTCGTCGGCCAGGCGGCGGCCGACGTCTTGCAGGCCGACCGCGAGCTCGACGACTACACCTACCTGGCGCTGCGGGCGCTCGCCGCCCGCAGCTACACGGTCGCCCAGGCTGGCATGCCCATCGGCGGCGGGATGCTGGGCGGCGGGATGATGGCCGGCGGCGCTCCTGGCAGCGGGATGATGGCGCCCGGCGCCGGCATCGCGATGATGCGGCCCGACCGGGCGATGCGCGATCGCCTCGGCCAGCGCCACGGCGGCATGATGGCCCGTGGGCAGGCCCGCCATGCCGGTATGACCGCCATCGCGGACGCCATGGCGAAGGCGCTCGAGGCGGCGACCTGGACCGACAACGGCGACGGCACACGCACGCGCGTCGTGGCCTTCACGGTGGCCGCCGACCAGCCGGCAGGCATGCCGGGGCGCGACGTCCGCATGACGCTCACCGTCGACACCGAGACGGGCGCGCTCCTCGCGTCGAAGCACGAAGCGACGATGACCTTCGCGAGCGGCGCCCGCCGAGCCATGACCCGCGACTTGGCGGTCCAGGCCGACGGCGCGTACAAGGTCGCCATGACGATGACCGACACCGAACCCGATGCCTCCGCGCGCAAGACCAGCTGGAACGCCACGATCGCCGCGGACGGCACCCGGACCGGCAGCGGCACCACGGTGTGGACGGCCGCGGACGGCCGGGTCCTCCGCACGGTGGAGCACGACCTCGCCGGCACCTTCGACCTGCCGCGCCTGGATTGCCGGATGGCCGGCCTGGGGCCGCTCGCGAGCGTGTCGCTGCCATGGGACGGCGCGGTCCAGCAGCGCCTGCGCGATCGGACGACCGGCGCGCTCGCGCCGGTGTAGCGGCCGGGACGTCAGGCGGGCGGCGCGGCGAGTCAGATGAACAGCGAGACCTTGGATTCCTGGGCCTCGCCGATGAACATCGCCACGCCGCCGACCTCGATGCCGGGCGCGAGCTCGTCTTCGCGGACACCCATGACGTCCATGCTCATGCCGCAGGCGACGAGCCGGACGCCGCTGTCGCGGGCCAGCGCCATCAGCTCCTCGAGCGAGGCGATGTCCTTGTCCTTCATCATCTGGCGCAGCATGACGCTGCCCGCACCGAAGAAGGCCAGCTTGGAAGGCTGGAGCTCGAGGCTGCTCGACGGCGACATCATCGCCATCATCGCCTCCTTGAGGCCCTTGTCCAGCAGGTCCTTCTTCGTGCGGATCGCGTTGAGGCCCCAGAAGGTGAAGAACATCGTGACCTCGAGGCCCATCGCGGCCGCGCCGGTCGCGATCACGAACGAGGCCAGCACCTTGTCGAGGTCGCCCGAGAAGACGACCATGCTGAGCTTGTCCTTGGGCAGCCGGGCCTCGAGCTCGTCGAGGCGCCGGGTCAAGGCCGCGATCGTCGTTTCGAGCGTCTGCTCGCGGGTCTGGGTGGTTTCCATGGGTGCCTCCTAGGCCTTGCGGGTCAGGTAGTGGACGTACACCTCGGTGCCGCCCTCGCTGGCCGTCTCCAGCTTCACGAGCTCGATGGCGTTTCCGGTTTCGCTCGGCGTAGACATTGAGAAACTCTTCTACGGAGCAATAGTATTACTATATAGTTATGTAGTTAAGATGTCAATGGCTCAGGCCGGGAGCTCCGCGCTGCGCGCTGCGACCTGGCCGAGCGGGAGCATCTCAAGGCATCCCGCGGCGCCAGCCGGCCCAGACCGGTCGCCCGCTGGTATCACGTAGCTCGATGGTGTCCTGGCCCCGCGTGACCGACGCGGCGATGATCGCGGGCTTGCCGTCGAACATGACCCGAGAGCCCTTCACGGTGATGGTCTCGCCGACCTTGAGCGCCGGCTCGAGGGTGTCGATGAACCAGGCCGGACCGAGGTGCACGGGCAAGGCTCCGGTGGCCGTCTGCACCGTCAGGTGGATGCCCATCCGGCCGGGGCGCCAGGCGGTCCGCCGATCGATCGCGCTGATTTTTCCGCTGACCGTTTCGACCTTGGCCGGGTCGTAGACGCGGTCGTACGCGCCAGGGCCCCGGCCGCCCGGCCCGGGTTGCGCCGAGGCGGGCGCCGCGACGGCGAGCGAGAACAACGCGGCGGCCGTGACCGCGAGCGGGAGCGAAAACCTCTTCAGATCGACCATAGATTCACCTCTTTCCGGCGAAGCCGCCCCCGTCCCGATGATCGAGAGGTGGCGCTGGGACATAACCGAATAGGGTCATCTTGGGGCGATCAAGGCCATTCGCCGTTGGTATCATGTGCTCAGGTTCTCGGTGCATTTCACCGTGACCGAACCAATCGGCTTCCTTTCAACAATCGTCCCGGCGATGCTTCTGCGAATCGCAAATTCGGACAACCAGGTCCCCTATGTTAAAATTCCAGTGCTGCGCCTGCAGGCCAGCATCGGCACGAGCGATCAGTACCGGGGGTCATGTCCGTTATGCGCGACGCCACTTTCTCGGGCGCCACCATCCTCGTCATCGACGACAAGGAATACAACCGCGTCCTTCTCAACGACGTCCTCACCGGCCACGGCTTCCGCGTCGCGGCGGTGGCGGATGGGCCCGCAGGCCTCGCCTGGGTGGCTGAAAATTCGGCCGACGCCATCGTCCTGGACCTGAGCATGCCGGCGATGGACGGCTTCGACGTCCTCACGCGCCTGCGCCAGGAGCCCGCCACGGCTTTCGTCCCGGTGTTGCTGCTGACGGCCCACTACCGCGAGCCCGAGATGATCGCGCGGGGCTTCGCCCTGGGCGCCGACGGCTACCTGACGAAGCCGTTTCTCATGGACGAGCTCGTGGCGCGCCTGACCCAGACGCTGCGGGCCGCCGACGCCGCGAGGAGCGCCCAGGCCCGGGTCCGCGAGCTCCAGGACGCGCTCGCGGACGACATCCGAGGCGCGCTGCACGCGGCCCTCGTCGGGCTGGACGCGCTCGACGGCCCGGCGCGGCAGGCCGTCGCCCACGTCCGTGAGCACATCGCCGTGGCGGCGCGCCGGACGGACGAGCTCTTGGCCGATCGGCCCTCTAGCACCGTCTGACCTTGCCCTGTCGAAAAAATTGTTGTCTGCCTGGAAGCAAGGTGAGGCCAGCCAGATAAGCACTTGCTACCGATGCCGAGGCGTGTCGTCAGGGTTTTCTGCCGATGGGCACGAACCGCGTTATGTGGCAAATTATGGGCTCCGGTCTGCCGATTGCAACGTCGACATCCCTCGGAGGCGCCATGAGCTTCGTAAACCCAGGTCTGGTCAGCGTTTCCTCGAGTGAGCCTTCCCTGCAGGGGCGCCTGTCCGGCCTGCGCGACCCGCTGCCGCTGGCCTCGGTCGTGGCCGCGCTCGTCGCCATCGCCACCGGCGCGTTCCTGCTGGCGGGCTGGCCGACCGGCCTCGCGTGGTGGCTCGCGGGCCACCACGCGGACGACCTGACGGTGACGGCGGCGAGCGCGCTCGCGCTCCTGTCGGCGGGTACCTCGCTCCTGTGCTGGCTGGCCGGCGGCGAGCGTCCCGCGCTTCGGCAGGTGGCCCGGGGCAGCGCGATCGCCGTCGTCATCATCGGCATCGATGGGCTCGCCTTCGCGGCGGGCCTGGCCCCCCTCGCCGACGCCTGGGCCGCGTTGCAGCGGCTGGGCGGGGTCACGCTCGGGCGATCGGTGTATCCCGTGAGCGGCGCCGCCTACGTCCTGTTGGGCCTGGCCCTCGCGACCCTCGACGTGGCGCGCGGGGCCCGCGCGGGGGTCGCGGAGCAGTCCGCGATCGTCGCCACCGCCGTCCTGACCGTGCCCGTGATCGGCTTGCTGGCCGGCCCGGCGCTCCCGCCCGGGCTGGCCGAGATCGTCAGCCTCCCGCCGGCGGGCGCGATCGCCCTGGGCGCCCTGCTCGTCGGCGTCCTGGCGGCGCGCGCCAGCATCGCGCCCGAGACCCCGGAGACGGCATCCGCCCGCGCGGCGGTTTCGCGCGCCCTGCCGTTGCCGGCGCCGCTCTTGCTCGTGCTGATCCTGGGCGCCGGCCTGGCCGCGGCGCACGGCCAGCCGCTCCTCACGGGGCTGCTGCTCACCGCCGGCCTGGCCATGCTCTGGCAGGGCATTCGCGCGTACGATCGCGTCCACGCCGACCTGAGCCGGCAAGAAGCCGCGCTGCGGGAGGCGGCGTTGGCCAAGGCCCACCTGACGGCGCTCGCCGAAGCGACCTCCGATTCGATCGTCAGCATCACGCCGGATGGCCTCGTTGCCAGCTGGAACCCCGGTGCGGAAAGGATCTTCGGCTTCTCGGCCGCCGAGATGATCGGGCGCCCGCTCGAGACGCTCGTGCCGGACGCCCGCCGGGGCGAATTCGCCTACTTGATCCAGCAGCTCCTGAAAGGCTCTCCCGTCCATGATTACGCGACCACGCGCCGGCGGAAAGACGGCCGCGAGATCCATGTTTCCCTGTCATGCTCGCCGATCCGCGACGCCGCCTGTGCGATCGCCGGCGTGACCATGATCGCCCGCGACATCACCACCCGGAAGAACTTGGAGGCGGAGCTGAGCGCCAACGAGGCGAAGTTCCGGGGCATCGTCGAGATCGCGGACGCGGCGATCATGATCGTTGGCCGGGATGATCGCATCGAGTACGCGAACCTCGCCATCGAGCGGCTGCTGGGTCAGCCCCGCTGCGCCATGCTCGGGGCCTGCGTTTCGGCGGTCGCGCCGGCCGCCGCGGCCACGGCGGATGCGGCCCGGCGCGGGCCTGTCGCCATCATCCACCCCGACGGGCGCGAGGTGCTGGTGGAGAGCGAGTCGTACGACCTCGCGTTGTCCGAAGGGCTCTTCACGGTCTGGATGTTGCGCGACGTCACCGAGCGCGTCCGCGCGTCGGAGGCGATCGTCCGCGGCGCGGTCGAGCTCGAGCGGGTCAAGGAGCTCGCGCGCATCCGCGATCACGTCTTCTCCTCGCTGTCCCATGAGATCAAGACGCCGCTGTCGCTGATCCAGGGGTACGCCGAGCTCATCGAGGACGCCCACCCGGACGACGAGTTCCTCGCGGGCTTGCGGGAAGGCGTCGACCGCCTCCAGACCCAGCTGACGAACGTCCTCGATTACGCGGCCGTGCTCGGCGGCCACCTGGCGATGTCGCCGGTGGAGCTCGATCTGCGGGAAATCCTGGACGCGTTGCCGTACACGCTCGAGGCGCCGCTCCAGGCGAAGGCGCTCCAGTTCACGATGGAGGTCCCGGACGCCCCGCTCGTCGTCGATGCGGACGGCCGCCGGCTCGGCCAGGCCCTCGGCCTCTTGCTCGACAACGCGATCAAGTTCACGCCCGAGCAGGGGGCCCTCGGGGTGCGCGCCACCCGCACCGCGAACGAGGTGCGCATCACCATCTGGGACAGCGGCCCGGGCATTGCCCCCGATGTGCGCGCCCGCGTCTGGGAGGCCTTCGGCCAGGCCGATCTCGGCGATTCGCAGCGCAAGGGCGGGATCGGGCTCGGCCTGCCGCTCGCCTACCGGATCGTCGCCATGCACGGCGGCCGGCTGGAGATGCAGAGCCTGCCCGGCAGCGGCGCCGCGTTCACCGTCGTGCTGCCGACCCTCGCGATCGGGTCGACCGCCGCGGCCTGACGGGCTCCGGCCCGGCGCCAGGCCGCCCGCTGTCATCCGTAGCGGGTACGGATTCGCCGCTCGCCTTGCCGAAATACGATGTTGCCCTTCGCCGACCGCGCGGTCGGCGCCCGCGCGGGAGAAGCCCCGATGACCGTCGAACCCGCCAGCGCCGCCGGCGCAGGCCCGGAAACCGGCTTGACCGAGCAGATGCAGGAGGCCACGACGCTCATGGCGAGCGTGCTCGAGGCCTCGACGCTCTACTCGATCATCTCGCTCGACCTCGAAGGCGTGATCACGCTCTGGAACGAGGGCGCCCGGCGCATCTACGGCTATTCGCACGGCGAGGTCGTGGGGCGCGCCGACTCCGCGATCCTGTACACCCGCGAGGACGCCGCGGGCGGGCGCCCGGGCCAGATCCTGGTGACCGCTGTCGAGGAAGGAAAGTTCGAGGGCACGCTGCCGCGCGTGCGCAAGAACGGCGAGCAGTTCACCGCCCGCGTGGTCGTCACGCCGCGACGCGATGATCACGGCAAGCTGGTCGGCTTCCTCCTGATCTCCAAGGACATCTCGGACGAGATCCGGCTGACCCAAGAGGTCCAGGCGTCGCAGTACTACACGCGCTCGCTGATCGAGTCGAACATCGACGCCCTCGTGACCACCGATCCGCTCGGCTTCATCACCGACGTGAACCGGCAGATGGAGCTCATGACCGGCTGCACGCGCGAGGCGCTCATCGGTGCGCCGTTCAAGCGCCACTTCACCAACTCCGAGCGCGCGCAGGAGGCCATCCGGCTCGTCGTGCGCGAGGGCCGCTTGACGAACTACGAGCTCGCCGCGCTCGGCCCGGAGGGCCAGGCGACGCTGGTCTCGCTCAACGCCTCGACCTTCCGCGACCAGTCGGGCAGGCTCCAGGGCGTGTTCGCCGCCGCCCGCGACGTCACCGATCAAAAGGGCCTCGAGCGCCAGCTGCGCGAATCGGAGTCGTACAACCGGGGCCTGATCGAGGCCTCGGTCGATGGCCTGATCACCGTCAGCCCGGACGGCCTCATCTCCGACGTGAACGAGACGATGTGCCGCCTGACCGGCTTCCCGCGCGAGGAGCTGATCGGCTCGCCGTTCGCCGAGTACTTCCTCGACCCGGCCCAGGCCACGCGCGGCGTCCAGGAGACCTTCGACCTGGGCATCGTCAAGGACTACGTGCTCGCGCTCGCCACGCGCGACGGCCGCCAGATCCAGGTCTCGTTCAACGCCTCCGTCTTCCGCGATCCGGGTGGCTCGGTCAAGGGCATCTTCGCCTCGGCGCGCGACATCACCGAGCAAGCCCGGCTGCAGGCCCAGCTCGACCAGGAGCGCAACTACAACCGGGGCCTGATCGAGGCGTCGCTCGACGGCCTGATCACCGTCGACCCGCTTTTGACCATCACCGACGTCAACGAGACCATGTGCCGCATGATCGGCTACGGGCGCACGGAGCTGATCGGCGCGATCTTCACGCACTTCTTCGTGGACCAGCGTCGGGCCGCGGACGGCGTCCGGCTCACGCTCGACACCGGCGCGGCCGAGAACTACGAGCTCACGCTGCGGCACAAGGACGGCACCGAGCGCCTCGTCTCCTTCAACGCCGCGACCTTCCGGGAGGCCGACGGGAGCGTGCGCGGCATCTTCGCCTCGGCCCGCGACATCACGGAGCAGAAGCGGCTGCAGACGCAGGTCGCCGAGGAGCGGGCCTACAGCCGCGGCCTGATCGAGGCCTCGGTGGACGGCCTGGTGACCGTCGACCAGAACATGACCATCACCGACGTCAACGAGACGATGTGCCGGATGGTCGGCCGGCGGCGCTCCCAGCTGATCGGCTCGTCGTTCCCGTCCTATTTCGCCGAGCGCGACCAGGCGGCCGAAGGCGTGAGCCTCACCTTCCGCGACGGGCTCGTGAAGGACTACGTCCTCACGCTCCAGAGCGTCGACGGCAAGCCCACGCCGGTCTCGTTCAACGCCGCGATCTTCCGCGACACAGCGGGCGAGATCAAGGGCATCTTCGCCTCGGCGCGCGACATCACCGCGCAGAAGACCCTGGAAGGGCAGCTCCAGGCCTCGCAGTTCTACACGCGCTCGCTGATCGAGTCGAACATCGACGCGCTGATGACCACCGACCCGCTCGGCATCATCACCGACGTGAACAAGCAGATGGAGCTTTTGACCGGGCGGACCCGCGAGGAGCTGATCGGCACCCCCTTCAAGCTCTACTTCACGGACCCCAAGCTGGCCGAGGACGGCATCAAGCTGGTGCTGCGCGAGGCCCAGGTCACGAACTACGAGCTCACGGCCCTGAGCAAGGACGGGCGCCGCACGGTCGTCTCGTACAACGCGGTCAGGTTCCACGACGCGGCGGGCAACCTCCAGGGCGTGTTCGCGGCCGCGCGCGACATCACGGAGCAAAAGGCGCTGGAGCAGCAGCTCCGCGACCAACAGGTCTACCTCCGCGGCCTGATCGAGTCGTCGGTGGACGGCCTGATCACCGTCGATCCGGGCGGCATCATCACCGACATCAACGACCGCATGTGCCAGATGACGGGCTACGGCCGCGCCGAGCTCCTGGGCTCGCCGTTCGCCGACTACTTCACGGAGCCCGAGCGCGCGCGGCTGGGCGTCCAGCGGACGCTCGAGTCGGAGATGGTGACGGAGTACGCGCTCACGCTGGTGGCCCGCTCGCGGCGGCAGCTACAGGTCTCGTTCAACGCCTCGGTCTTCCGCGATCCGTCGGGCAGCGTGCGCGGCATCTTCGCCTCCGCGCGCGACATCACCGACCGCGTCCGGCTGGAGGAACGCCTGCGTGAGCAACAGACCTACCTCCGCGGCCTGATCGAGTCCTCGGTGGACGGCCTCGTCACCGTGGACCCCGAGGGCTACGTCACGGACGTGAACGAGCAGTTCTGCCGCATGGTCGGCTCGCCGCGCGAGGACCTCGTGGGGTCGCCCTTCAAGGGCTACTTCACGGAGCCTGAGCGCGCCGATCTCGGCGTCCGCCGGACCTTCGCGGAGGAGGTGGTGACCAACTACACGCTGACGCTCAAGCCGCGCAGCGGACGGCGCGCGACGGTCTCGTTCAACGCGTCGATCTTCCGGGCCGCGGATGGCATGATCCAGGGCATCTTCGCGTCGGCCCGCGACATCTCCGAACAGGCCTCGCTGCAGGGCAAGCTCGCCGAGCAGCAGGCGTACAACCGGTCGCTGATCGAATCGTCGGCGGACGCCCTGTTCGCGATCGCGCCGGATGGCATCGTGACCGACGTGAACGAGGAGGCCACGCGTCTCACGGGCTATTCGCGCAAGCACCTGGTCAACTCGGTCTTCGCGGAATACTTCACCGAGCCGGCCGGTGCCTCCCAGGGCGTCCTGCAGACGTTCGGCGCCGGGCGCGTGATCGGCTACGAGCTGGTGCTGATCACGCGGCTGGGCCGGCGGATCGCGGTCAGCTTCAACGCGGGCGTGTTCACCGACGCGACCGGTGCGCCCATGGGCATCCTCGCCGCAGCGCGCGACATCACGGCCCAGAAGACCCTCGAGCAGCAGCTGCGCGACTCCGAGGCCTACACCCGCTCGCTGATCGAGTCGAACATCGACGCGCTGATGACCACCGATCCGCTCGGCGTCATCACCGACGTCAACGAGCAGATGGAGGCCCTGACGGGCACGCCGCGCGAGGAGCTGATCGGCTCGCCGTTCAAGAACTACTTCACGGACGCCGAGCGCGCCGAGGACGGCATCCGCCAGGTGCTGCGGGAGGGCACGGTCAGGAACTACGAGCTGACCGCGCAGAGCAAGGACGGCCGGCAGACCGTCGTCTCCTACAACGCGGCGACGTTCTTCGATCGCGCGGGCAAGCTGCAAGGCGTCTTCGCGGCGGCCCGCGACGTCACCGAGCGCAAGCGCATCGAGCACGCGCTCCAGGAGAAGAACGTGGAGCTGCAGACCGCGAACCAGGCCAAGGATCGCTTCCTCGCCCGCATGTCCCATGAGCTGCGGACGCCGCTCAACGCGATCATCGGCTTCACGGGCACCTTGATCATGGGGCTGCCGGGCCCGGTCAACGGCGAGCAGACGAAGCAGCTGCGCACCGTGCAGACCAGCAGCCGGCACCTGCTCTCGCTGATCAACGATCTGCTCGACCTCGCGAAGATCGAGTCCGGCAAGATCGATCTCCACCTGGAGCCCCTGATCTGCCAGGCCGTGGCCGAGGACGTGGCCGCCACGTTGCAGCCGCTCGCGGACGCGAAGGAGCTGCGGCTGGAGCTGGTCGTCCCGTCGGCGCCCGTGGTGGTGCGCAGCGATCGCCGCACGGTGAGCCAGATCTTGATCAACCTGGTCACCAACGCGATCAAGTTCACGGCCACGGGCGCCGTGCGGATCGAGTTCGAGCAGCGCACGGCGTCGGGCGGGCGGGCGCTCGCGATCCATGTGATCGACACCGGCATCGGCATCCGCCAGGAAGACCAGGAGAAGCTCTTCAACGCGTTCCAGCAGTTCGCGAAACCCACCGAGCCTGTGCAGGAGGGGACGGGGCTGGGGCTGTACGTGAGCCAGAAGCTCGCCGATCTGGTCGGCGGGTCGATCGAGCTCGTGAGCGACTACGGCCGGGGCAGCACCTTCAGCCTGGTGCTGCCGATGGAGGCGTGATGGCGGGCGAGCGGATCCTGGTGATCGAGGATCACCCCACGAACCTCGAGCTCGTGTGCTACCTGCTGGCCGCCCTGGGGTTCGCGGTGGCCGCCGCGGACAACGGCGCCAGCGGCCTCGAGCTCGTGGCTCGCGAGCGCTTCGATTTGATCTTGCTCGACGTCCACATGCCCGGCCTCGACGGCCTCCAGGTGGTCGCGGCGTTGAAGGCGGGGGGCCTCGCGAAGGCCACGCCCGTCATCGCCCTCACGGCGCTCGCCATGCTGGGCGATCGCGAGCGGCTGCTCCAGGCCGGGTTCGACGGCTACATCTCGAAGCCGATCGAGCCGGAGCACTTCGGCGAACAGGTGGCGCACGCGATCATGCAAGGCGTATCGGTCGGCTCGCGCTAGGCGCACGTCGCCCGGCTGTGGGGGTCATTCCCCGGGTGCGTGGCCCAGCGGAACCTGGAACCAGATGTTGTCGCCGAGCCCGGGGAGGTGCTCGGCGCCCATCGAGCCGCCGTGGGCCTCCACGAGCGCCTTGCAGACGAGGAGGTCGAGCGCGCGGCCGTCCGGCGAGCGCGTCGCGACCGGGCCCGCGTCGAGGCCGCCGAGGACGTCGTCGAGCCCGTGCAGCGAAGGCTCGGGCGCGCCGTTCGCGACCTCCGTCATCAGGCGCCGGCCGAACACGCGGGTGCGGACGGTCACCTGGCCACCGGCCGGCGCCGACGCGATGGCGATCTCGAGGAGGCTCGCGAGCACCTGGGCGATCCGCCGGCCGTCCCACCGCGGCCGGAGCTCGGTTGTGAGCGTATCTACGGTGATCTGCACCCACTTCTCGCTGGCCAGCGGGCGTGCCAGCGTCGCGACGTCGGCGACGCAGGCCAGGTAGTCGAGCTCCTCGACGAACAGCGCGAGCGTGCCGGCCTGGATGTGGATCAAGTCCGTCACGTGGCCGAAGAGCCTTTCCAGCCGCGCGATCCCGTTGACGATGGCGGCGACTCCTGCTCGTTGATCCTCGTTCAGCGCCCCGAGGTCGCCATCCGCGAGGAGCTCGCCGTATCCCGTCGCGGTGGTCAGCGGCGTGCGAGCCGCGTGACTCGCCACCGCGATCAGCGCGTGAGGATCGACCGGCCGCGCGACCGGCGCCGAGACACACCGACCGCCCCGCAGGTCGGGCACCCAGCGGACCGCGAGGTTGTCGGGCACGGCGATGTGGCCGGCCGTCGGCGTATGGACCTGCTTCACGAGGAGCCCCCTTCTTAATATTTTGTAATAGACAGCCGCCACAATAGCGAAAATCCCCGCACAAGGGATGCGTAGTTCCTGCGGATTACACGCCCGCGCCCGCCGGTGGCGGGGGACGACGGTGGTGGTCTTGGCGCCGGTTCTCGCCGATGCCGGGCGGACGGTGCGATCGGTCATGACGCCCGTTCCGGTCTGCGTAGGGTATGGCCAGTCGTTGCTCGAAGTCGCGCAGGTGATGCATGACGGCGATTACCCCAAGGGCCGCATGAGTGCGCCCATCAGCGTCGGAGCGTGTTACCATGACGGCCTATGGATGCCGCATCATCGGGGGCTGAGACAGGCCCGTCATTCGTCGAAGGCGGCGACGTCCCGTCGGCTGGCTCGCCTGCCGGGCCGGGCGGCGCGCATGCGCGGTTCCTCGCGGCCATCGTCGATTCTTCCGACGACGCGATCATCAGCAAGACCCCGGATGGCGTCGTGACCAGCTGGAACGCAGGAGCCGCGCGGATGTACGGCTACCACGCGGACGACATGATCGGGCGACCCATCGCTATGATCGTCGCGCCCGAGGAGCGCGAGGCCCTGCGGGCGATGCACGACCGGATCGCGAAGGGCGAGCGCGTGGCCCACTTCGAGTCCCGGCGGTTCGCCCGCGACGGGCGCGCCCTCGATGTTTCGCTCTCGCTGTCGCCGATCCGGGACGCCGCCGGCCAGGTCGTCGGCATCGCGGCGATCGAGCGGGACGTCACGGCGCAAAAGCGTGCCGCTCAGGCACTCGCGAGGAGCCAGGCGAGCCTGGCGAACGCGCAACGGATCGCGCACCTCGGCAACTGGGACTGGGACATCCGCGCCAACGAGTTGGCCTGGTCCGACGAGATTTACCGCATCTTCGGCGTCGAGCCCGGCGCGTTCGAGGCGACGTACGACGCCTTTCTGGCCTTCGTCCACCCGGCGGATCGGGACGCCGTCCAGAGGGCCGTCACGGGGGCGCTGGATGATGGGACCGAGTACGCCATCGATCACCGGATCGTGCGACCCGATGGGGGCGAGCGAATCGTTCATGAGCAGGCCGAGGTCGCTCGAGATGCCGCGGGGCGTCCGCTGCGGATGTGCGGGACCGTCCAGGACATCACCGAGCTCCGGCGGGCGCAGGCGGAAGCGGCGGCGCGGGCCGCCGACCTGGCCAAGGAGCGTGAGCTGTCGGCGCTCAAGAGCGACTTCGTCAACTCGGTGTCGCACGAGCTCCGATCGCCTTTGACGGCGATCGTCGGCTACGGGGAGCTGCTCGAGGACCAGGTGGCCGGGCCGCTGAACGCCGACCAGGCCGGGTTCGTCCAGCGCCTCGGCCTGGCTGCTCTCCAGCTCCAGCGCCTCGTCGACGACCTGCTCGATGCCGCCCGCATCGATGCCGGGACCTTCAAGCTTCGCCTCGAGCCATGTGATCCAGGCCTCCAGGTCCGCGAGGTCCTCGCGCAGCTCGCGCCGCAGCTCGACGCGGCCGGCCTGACGCTGGAGGCCGACGTCGTCCCCGCGCCCCGGCCCGTGCTGTGCGACTCGCAGCGGATCGGCCAGGTGCTCACCAACCTGATCGGCAACGCCATCAAGTTCACGCCCAAAGGCGGGACGATCACCGTCCGCTTGCGCTGGGATGCGGCGGGCGCACGCTTCGAGGTCCGGGATACGGGCGTCGGGATCGCCCCAGAAGACGTGCCGAAGCTCTTCCAACGCTTCGGCCAGCTCGCGGCGGGCAAGAAGCGCGGCGGGACCGGCCTCGGGCTCGCGATCAGCAAGACGATCGTCGTGGCCCATGGCGGCGAGATTGGCGTCGAAAGCGCACCCGGGACGGGCAGCACCTTTTGGTTCAGCCTCCCGCACGCGCCCTCGCCGCAGGCCTGATGTCCGGAGCCGGCAGCGCGTCGCGCTGGCCGGCGGGTTCAGCGTTGCATCACCGCGAGCGCTTCCGCGGCTTGGCGTCGCAGACGCCCGGGGAAGGCGTGGCCGAGCGCCGCCGCTGGTTCACGGCCTCGGTCAGCGCGACGGGCGGGTTCGGCGCCGGCCTCGGCGCGAGCGGAAGGCTGAACCAGAACGTGCTGCCGCTCCCGGGCTCGCTGACCACCCCGACCTGGCCCCCGTGGGCCTCGACGATGTGCTTGACGATGTGGAGGCCCAGCCCGGCCCCGTTCGTGCACCGCGTAAGGCTCATGTCCAGCTGGTCGAAGGGCTTGAAGAGTTTGGGGATGTCGTCTGCGGGGATGCCCTGCCCGCTGTCGGAGAGCTCGGTGATCAACGCGTCGCCCCGCACGCTCGCACGCAGCTGGACCCGGCCGCCGTCCGGCGTGAACTTGATGGCGTTCTCCAGCAGGTGCGTCAGCACCTGGACGATGCGGTCCGCGTCCACGATCAAGGTGTCGGCGACCAGGACGTCGATGTCCAGCCGTAGCCCACGCGCGGCGGCCGTGTGGGACAGGCCGGAGAGCGCCAGCTCGACCAACGTCGGGAAATCGGTTTCGGTGATGTCGAGCTCGAAATAGCCGCCTGCCATCTTGCTCACGTCCAGCACGTTGTTGACGAGCTGGAGCATCTGCTTGGCGCCCACGAAGATGTTTGCCAGGTAAAGGCGCTGTTCCTCGCTCAGGCCGTCCGCGATCTCGGCCTCCAGGAGCTCGGTGTAGCCCGTGATGTAGTTCAGGGGCGTCCGGAGCTCATGGCTCACGACGCTCAGGAACTCGGCCTTCATCCGCTCGAGCTTGAGGGATTGCTCGAACCGTTCCCGCTCGTGGCGCTCCCGCTGCACGCGCTCGGTGACGTCCACGGCCATGACCAGGACGCCTTCGACATCCCCCCATTCCCCGAGCACGGGCTCACAGGTCAGGTCCCAGAAGCGGCCCGCCATCTGCCCTTCGTACTCGAGGGAGATCGAAAAGGCAGGGTCGTGGAACGGCCGCGCCTTCATCAGGACCCGCCGGAGCGTCTGCTCGAGCTGGCGGCGGCAGAGTGGGCCGACCCAGTCCACGAGAGACGCCGAGACGTCTTGCGCGGCCGACGGACCCGTGAGCGACGCCCACGCCGGGTTGGCACGCCGGCATGCGAGCGCCCGATCCACGAACGCGATCGCCGCGGGCGTCCCGTTGATGATGCGCTCCGCGAAGGCTTTCTCGCACGCCAGCTCGCGCGTGCGCACGGCCACCAGGCTCTCGAGCTGGCCGTTGCGCGCCTCGAGCTCGTCATGGGCCGCCTTGAGCGCCAGCAGCGTCCGGATGCGGGCATGGAGCTCGTCGGGATCGATCGGCTTGGTGAGGAACTCGTGGGCGCCGGCCTGGAGGGCGCGCAGCCGGGCTTCCTGCTCGTGGGCGGCCGTGACCACGATGACGGGCAGGAAGCTGCCCTGGCGGGTCTGGAGCCGGTCGAGCACCTCGTAGCCGTCCATGACCGGCATGGCGAGATCGAGCAGCACGAGGTCCGGGCAATCCAGCGCGATGTGGTCGAGGGCGTCGAGCCCCGTCGCCGCCTCGGAGAGCCGGTAGTCGTCCTCGAGGAACTGGACCAGCAGGCCGCGGTTGTCCGGCAGGTCGTCGACGACCAGGAGGTGCTTCGGCGCGCGGCTCATCGGGCGAGGTACCCTTCGATCAGCTCCATGAAGGTCTGGACGTCGATCGGCTTGGTGATGAAGCTGTCGCAGCCGGCCTCGAGCGCCCGGCGCTCGTCGCCGTCCATGGCATGGGCGGTCAACGCGATGATCGGCACGCCGGCCGTCGCCAGATCGGCCTTGATGGCGCTGGCGGCCTCCCAGCCCGTCATGACCGGCAAGCTGAGATCCATGAGGATCAAGCTCGGGGCCGCCGAGCGGGCCATCTGGACGCCTTCGAGGCCGTTGACGGCCTCGATGAGCGCGACGTCCATGATTTCGGCCACCTGGCGGATCAACGAGCGGTTGTCTTCGTTGTCCTCGACGAGCAGGATGCTAGGCGAACTCATGAGGGGCTCCTTTCTGGTGGAGCGGCGCCGCGTCCGGCGCGTCGGTCGCCGCGCCGCGCGGGCTCCAGGCGCCGCCCAGCGCCCTGGGGAGCTCCAGGATGAAGGCGCTGCCTTCACCGGGCACGCTCTCGAACGTCAGCTCGCCGCCCAGCAGGTGCGCGAGCTTGCGGGCGATCGGCAGGCCGAGGCCCGTACCGCCCACGTTGCGGTTGGCGCCTGCGTCCACCTGCCGGAAGGTGTCGAAGACGATCTCCCGGTGCTCCGGCCCGATGCCGATGCCGGTGTCCTTCACCATGATGTGCCAGCGATCGGGCCCGCTCGGACCGGCGGAGAGCGTGATGCCGCCGGTCTTGGTGAACTTCACGGCGTTGCTGAGGAGGTTGAGGACGATCTGCCGCAGCTTGGTCTCGTCGGTCGACACCGGGCCCAGGCCGCAATCGACCTCCAGGGCCATCGTCAGGCCCTTCTGTCGCGCCATCGGCTCGGTCATGCTCTTCACTGCCTTCAAGAGGCCGCGCGGATCGACGGTCGCCGGGCAGAGCGAGACTTTGCCGGCCTCGATCTTCGAGAGATCCAAGATGTCGTTGATGAGCGACAACAGGTGATGAGCGTTCCGCTTGACGACCTCCAGGTTGGACCGGTTGCGGCCGTCGACCCGCTCGTGCTTGTTGAGCAGGAGCAGGTCGCTGTAGCCGATGATGGAGTTGAGGGGCGTGCGCAGCTCATGGCTCATGTTGGCCAGGAACTCGCTCTTCAGCCGGTTGGCGACCTGCGCCTCCATCGAGAGGTGGGTCAGCTTCTCGTTCTGGGCCGCGAGCACGTCGGCGTAGGCCATCGCGGCGCGCCGCTCCGCCTCTACGCGGTCGGCGCGCTCCGCCGCCTGCCGCTCGGTGATGTCGGTGAACACCACCAACGAGCCGACGACGAGGCCATCCTGGTACAGCGGCGGGGCCGTGAGCTCCACCGGGAAGCATGCGCCGTCCCGGCGCCGGAACTGAAGGCCCCGGGCGCCGTCTCCCAGGCGAGCGCCCACCAGGGTCTCGAACTCGGCGTCGATCACCTCGTCGAGCCCGTACCCGAGGAGGCGCGCGGCGGCCGGGTTGGCGAAGGTGATCCGGCCAGCCGGGTCGAGGCTACAGATCCCGTCGTCCACGGCGTTCAACAGGAGCTCGTTGAACGCCGTTTGCTGATTCAGCTCGCGGTTCTGCCGCAGGATGACGTCGCTCTGCGCCTGGATCTCCTCGTTTTGGGCCTGGAGCTCTTCGGTCTGGGCCTGGAGCTCTTCAGTTTGGGCCTGGAGCTCTTCGGTCTGGGACTGCAACTCTTCGTTTTGGGTCTGTAGCTCCTCCTGGAAGACGACGCTTTCCTCGAACCGGTCGTTCAGCTCGGCGACCAGGGCGTTGTAGGTGCTTCCCGCGGTCTCGAACTCGGCCACGTTGCCGGAGACCTCGGCCAGGCCGAGCGTCGGAAACGGCGCCGCCTGGAGTCCCTGGTCGCGGGCTTCGCGCATGGTCTCGGCCAGGCGCTCGAGGGGCCGCGCCAGCCGGCGCCCCCACCAGATCGCCCAGGCGCCGACCAGCAACGCGGCCGCGGCGACGACCGCCGCCTGGTCCCGGAAGCGCTGGGCGGGGTTGAGGATGGCGGCGGGCGTCTCGCGCGAAGAGACCACGATCCAGCCCGTCCGGGCGATCCGCTGGAAGCCGGCCAGGCGCATCGTGCCGGTCAGCGGGCTCGCGAACTCGACCCATCCCGCCTCGCGGGCCTGGGCGGCGGCCACCGGGGGGTTCGTGGCGAGGTCCCGATCTTCCGCCACGAGGGCCGCGTCGGGGTGCGCGATCACCCGACCCTGGCGGTCCGTGAGGTAGGAGAACGCCTGGGGGGCCTGCTCCAGCCGCCCGAGGAAGACGCTGCTGACGCGGGCGACGCTCATCCGAGCCACCACCGCGCCGGCGAGCCGGCCGTTCCGTCGATAGGGCCTGGCGACGGCCACGACCTTCTCGTGCAGCGCGCGCGAGGTGAAGACCTCGGAATAGGCGGTCGACGCGCCGGCCCGAACGGCCGCGAGCGCCTTCATGACGGATGGCGGGCGCTCGCGCTCGGTCAGGGTGCTCACGACGATCACGCCGCCCGCGTCCACGACCGTCAAGCTCGCGAGGTGGGGCTCGCTGGCGACCTCGTCGGCCAGGTAGCGCGCGTCGACGGGCCCCACAGCGAGGCGTCGCGCCATGCGCTCGAGCGTCTTCTCGGTGCTCTCCAGCATCACGTCGACGACGCCCGCAGCGACGCGGGCCGCATCCATGCTCGCCGAGGCCGTGAGCGCCTGGACGTTCGCGGTTTCCCGCTGAAGGTGCCACAGGCCCAGGCTGAGCGTGACGAGCAGCGGCAAGACGGTGGCGACGAGGAAACCGACGAGCAGGTGGCTGCTCAATGGGCGCCGGCGAAGCATAAATGGTCCTTCCAGCTAGCGTCGCGAGGTCGAAACCGGCGACCAGGCCATCGTAAGCTTTGGCTTCAGAACGACAAATACGTATTATGTACGGATCTCGCACGGAGACCAGGCGAGCGATGGCGGCGGGGAGCTGTGCTCGGTCTGGCCGGGATGGCGATGATGGTGCGCCGGGCCGCAAGGCGGCTCGCCCGCCCGTGACGCAACCCATGTCCGACACTGAAGCCGATGCCCGCCGGCATGACCGGCGACATGCGCGCCGCGGCCGCGCTCACGGCCGTGATGGCGCTGCTGTGGATCAGCAACACGGCCGCGGCCTTGCTCATGATGCCTGTCGCCCTGGCCGTCGCGGGCCGGGCGGGCCCGGAGGCGACGGCGTTCCGGACCGCCATGGCCCTGGGCGTGGCGGTCGCCGCCAGCATCGGCGGGATGGGCACGCCGATCGGCACGACGCCCAACCTGCTCCTGGTGCCGCTCGCGGGCGCCCTCGCGGCCGCGATGGGGCTGGAGCCGCTGGCGCTGATGCTGCCCGCCACGCTTGCGGCGTCGCTCGGGCTCATGTTGCCCGCGGCCACGCCGCCCGACGCCCTCGCCCTCGGGACCGGGCAGGTGAGCCCCGCCCAGATGGCGCTGATGGCCGCTCGACAGGAGTTCCGCATGATTCCACGATTACGTCACCTGGAAGCTGCGGATCGCGCGGCGGGGCTTCAGCGCAGCTCGAACAGCTCCTGGTGGAAGCGCCCCGCAGGGAGGCCCCGCGCTCGCAATTCGCGCTCCAGGACCCGTCCGAAGGCTGCCGGGCCGCAGAACCAGATCTCGGCCTCGCGCCAGCCCGGGACCTCCTCGGCGAGCCGGCGGGCGTCGAGGCGGCCGTCACGCGGGTCCCACAGTACGTGAAGGCGCACGCCGGCCGCCGCCGCGTCGCGCTCTAGCAGGCCGATCGCCGCGGGCTCGAGGACCTTCGTGGTGTGGTAGAGGTCGACCGGCTTACCGTCCGAGTGCCGCGCGAGGTCCTTCATGCGCGCGACGAAGGGCGCGACGCCGACCCCTGCGCCGATCCAGATCTGGCGGGGCGCGTCGTCGTGGAAGGTGAAGGCGCCGTAGGGGCCCTCGATCCGGACCGGGTCGCCGAGCCGCACATGGTCGGCGATCGTGCGGGTGTAGTCGCCGAGCGCCTTGATAATGAACCGGATCCGGCCGTCGCCCGCCCAGGCGGAGGAGATCGTGAAGGGGTGCGGCCCTTCCCGCTCGTCGAGCGTCAGGAAAGCGAACTGGCCGGCCTCGTGGCCGCCCCATCGCCCGCGCAGCTGGATCTCGAGCTCCAGCGCCTCGAGCGGGTCGTGGCGGTCGATGCCGACCACCTCACCTTCGGCCCGGCGCGAGGCGCCGACGCGCCGCCCCAGCACGAGCAGCGCCGCCGCGCCACCGGCGGCCAGGAGCGCCGCCAGGGCCGGGCCCAGCGGGACCCGCCAGGACTCCGGCCGCAGGAGCGCCGCTGCGTGGAAGGCCAGCACCAGGAACGTGGGCGCGAGCAGGCGGTGCGTCTTGAAGAAGTGGCGGTAGGGGAAGCGCTTGACGAGCGCCAGGACGACGAGCAGGCTGAATGCGTAGAACGCATAAGCGCCCGCCGCCACCGCGAAGTCGTGCTGGCCGTGCAGGAAGCGGCCCACCGGCCCGAGCGCGTCCGGATCCACGCGCGGCAGGCCGCGGCCCTGGTGGGGCATCAACGCCGCGAGCCAGTGGGCGACCGCGAAGGCGAGCGCCGCGATCCCCAGCCACTTGTGCAGGCGGTACATCTTGTCGAGTCCGCCGAGCCACGGCTCGACCCACCCCGGCCGGGCGGCCAGCACCAGGACGGCGGCCATCGTGCCGATCGCGAGCACGCCGGTGAGCTGCAACGCGAGCGCGCGCAACAACCGGGTCGACGCGAGGCCGGGCCACGGCGCGGGGGCCGTCAGCCACCACAGCAGGCCGAGGACGAGGGGCACGAGGGCGAACACGAGCCTGAGCCGGTTCACGGGGGTCAGCCGGGTCGAGAATTGGAGCCGGGTCATGGGCGCACCTCCGACGGGCGACCACGACGCCCGGGACCCCTCGATTCTCGCCGGGCGGGGTCGCGCGGAAAACCGTACTTCGCCCGGTGTCGGGGGTCGCCCACGCCCGTACCATGCGGGGAGAGGGCTTCCAGGAAGGAGAGTTGCCGTGCCGATCGCGCGCGCCTGCTGGCGCTGGCTCGCTTGCGGGGCCGCCATCATGTTCCTCGCCTGCGGCGGGCCGCCAGCGGGCGCGCACGCTGCCCGCGCGGCTGTGCGACCGTCGCCGGCGGCCTCGGCCACGCCGGCCGCCTCGGCCACCAACGCCGCGTCCCTGCTCGTGCGCTCGTGTGGCGGCTGCCACGCGCCCGGCGAGAAGGGCGCGCGCGACTTCCTGCTCTTCGACGACGCCGGCCTGATCGATCTCGCGGCCGTGCGCGCCGAGCGCGAACTCATCCTCGGGGTCGTGGCGACGAACCACGGCCGGCCCCGCCTGACGAAGGCGGAGGTGGCGCTCCTGCGGCGCTGGCTCGACACGGACGCCCCGCCCAGTGGCGGGCTCCAGCCGGACTATCACATACTTTAGATCGCTCGGCTCGGTCTTGTGCCTGCTCCTCCGGAACGTCCTGGTCGCGAGGCGGCTGTTTCAGCTCGCGAATCAGCCGCGCGGCTGAGGTCGTTCGGGCCGCTGTGCCCGGATCAGCCGGAAGACGTCCAGGAAGACGGGCTCTTCGGTCACGGCCTCGGCGCCGGCGGCCCGCAGCGCTGCGCCGGTGTCGCGGTTGATGTGCTCGTTGAAAAGCGCAACCGTGAGCGGGTTGGCGAGGTCCATGAACCAGCCGAGGCACCTGCGGCAGCTGCGCACGTGCTCCAGCATCAGGATGCGTCCGCCTGGCCTGCACACGCGCAGGACCTCCGCCAGCCCGCGGGCGGGATCGGGCACCGCGCAGAAGACCAGCGCGCTCGCCACGGCGTCGAACGACGCGTCCGGGAATGCCAGGGCCTGCACGTCCATGACCCGCAAGTCGACCGCCCGCCCGAGCCCCTCGGCCCGGCGCCGGGCGATCGCCAACATCCCGGAGCTGAGGTCGATCGCCGTGACCTCGGCGTCCGCCGGGTAGTACGGGAAGTTCAGGCCCGTGCCCACGCCCACGTCGAGCACCCGGCCGCGGGCGTCCGCGAGCAGGCGCCGCCGGCAGCGGGCGAGGAAACAGCGCTCCAGGGGTCGGACCAGGCCGTCGTAGCGATCCGCCACCGCGTCGTAGCCGGCCCGCACGGCGTCGGTCGCCGTCCCTGCCGAGGGAGCCGGAGCCTCATCATGCGCCGCGGGATCGGTCATGCCGTCATCTTCACATACGCGCGATGACCGTGTACACCGCGTCTCGCAGCGCGCGATCTCGCGGATCACCGGACCTTCGCGAACGCTGGTTGCCTGGCCGGTCCGGGCATGATGTCATGAGGCCCTGTGCCGACGCTGCTGCAATTCGCGACGCTGTTCAACATCATCGGATCGCTCCTGTTGGTGGGGCTTTCCGTGCTCACCCACCGGCTCCGTCCGAGCCGGTTCTTCCGCTGGTGGGTCGTGAGCTACGCCTGGGCGACCGTCGCCACCACCATCGTGGCGACCGAGAGCATCGCGCCGCCCACGATCTGGATGATCGCCGGCGTCTACACGGCGCTGGTCCCCTATACGTGGTACGCCTGGCGGGTCGGCTACGAGCTCCTCGGGCGTCCGTTCCCCCGCGTCCGCATCGGCGCGGCGCTCGCGGTGGCGGCGGGGACCGGCCTGGGCCTGTGGCTCGCGGGCGCCGGCTACACCGCCGCGATGACGCCTGGCCCGCTGACGATCATGGTGACCTACGTCTGGCTCGGCGCGACCATGATTCGCGTCGGTCGCACGCCCGAGTACGAGGGCATGGGCTGGGTCGGCGCGCCGGTCGTGATGCATGGGCTCTGGCTGCTCACCTACCCGATCTTCTCGGGCACGAACTTCCTGTGGTTCGGCTACGGGGGCGCCGCGCTGTTGGAGGTCGGCGTCGGGATCGGCATGGTGATGTTCGTGCTGCTGCGTACCACGCGGCAGCTGGAACGCCAGAACCAGGTGTTGCTCGAGACCGAGCAGGCGCTGCGCCACACGCAGGTGGAGCGCGATCGGATCCAGCTCGAGTTCCTGAGCGCGGCGAGCCATGAGCTGCGCACGCCCCTCACCGCCGTGCTCGGCCACGCCGAGTTCCTGTCGGAGGACGTGAGCGGGCCGCTCGACGCGGACCAGGCCCGGCACGTCGCGCAGATCCAGAAGGGTGCCCGGCGCATGTGCCGCCTGGTCGACGACATGCTGGATTTCACCTGCCTCGAGGCCGGCGCCTTCGCCCTCGCGGTCCAGACCGTCGACGTCGGCGCGATCGTGCGGGGCGAGGTCGAGAGCCTGCTCTCCCAGGCCCGCCGCAAGGACGTGGCGCTCGAGCTCGATGCGCCGGCGGCCCCGACCCTGACCCAGGCGGATCCTGTGCGCGTCGGCCAGGTGGTCACGAACCTGGTGGACAACGCGCTCAAGTACACGCCGGCGGGCGGCCGGGTGCACGTCGGCGTCCTGACCGCGGGCTGTGAGATTCGCGTCGAGGTGCGCGACGACGGCGTCGGCATCCCCAGCGAGCACCTCCCGCACCTGTTCGAGAAGTACTACCGCGTGGAGCGCAGCGCCACCCAGGCGCTCGGCGGCGCGGGGCTCGGGCTCGCGATCTGCCGGACGCTGGTCGAGGCCCAGGGCGGGCGGATCGGCGTCGAGAGCGAGGTGGGCCGCGGCAGCACCTTCTGGTTCACGCTGCCGGTCAGGGCCCCGATGGCAATGGCGTCGGGTGTGTAGTGGTCGGGGGCGCCGTCCCCACGCGTTACCGAGCTAGAGCCAGCCGGTTGAGTAGGCGCCCATCCCGTTGTCCGGCCGGTCTTCCCGGTCGAGAACTATCGCGAGCACCTTGTTCGATGGGTCGGTCCACACGTCCACGATGGCGCCTCTGGCGAGGCCCCCGGTGACGACGGGACGCAGGACGTCACCCCGGCGCTGGATCGGGCGGGTGCTACGCTCCCAGGTCACCACCCAGCGTTGATCGGTGGCATCGCCGTCCTTGAGCGCGACCAGGTGCACCGCGAAAGTGGCCGATTCACCGGCGCCGGAAGGTCGAATGGCGGTCACCAGCGCCCCTTTGATGGTGGCCTCGCCGTTCGGCAGAACGACGTTCGGGTCGAGCGCATCGGGATAGCGGTCCCGGTCGTAGCGCGACGGCGTGAGGAGCGGCAAGCGCTCCAGGGCGCCCGCGCGCAGGGTGTTGTATTTACCGATTTCATGGCCGGGCCCGCTGTTTGCAGCGGTGCCGGCGGCGATCTTGCCGGCGGCCGGCGTCCAGGCCAGGTAGCCGCCGCCCTGGTGGCGCAGCGCACCGGGCGTGTCGACCTTGGCCAGGGCGACGTGCATGTTCACGTCGCGACCATCGCGATCCCGCGGTGCGCCGCCCTTGACACGCACCATGCCGCGGGCATCGAATGCCACGTTGGCGAACGCGTCCGGGTTGCGCTCGTGGTCCAGCTCCAGGGGCACGAGGTCGAGACTCAGCGGTGGCTGCTGGCCGTTGGTGACGACGGTTCGAAACGCCGACAGGTCCGTACCGCTGGCTTCTTCCGGTGACGTGCCGAAGGGGCGGACATTCACGTCGACGGTCGACCGCCAGCCCATCACCGCGAGGCCGTCAGGATTCACCAGGTGGTAGGCCCCTGTTTGCGGGAGCGGGCCTGGCCTGAACTCGAAGTGGAAATCGCCCTCGCGGGCGAAGACCAGGTCATCCAGGTTGCGGGGCGGCGTGGCGCGCGCGAGCACGAAGTAGGCGCCGCCGTCGATCGCGAGGTCGACGGGATCGCCGGAGTTCGAGATCGCCCCCCGCGCCAGAACGGCAGGCTCGCTCGCGGCGGGGATGCCGGCCGTCAGCGCCGGATTGGTGGTGCAACCCAGCAGGGCGGCGGCGAGGACCAGGCACAGGGGGGGACGGCGCATCGGCGAATTCCTTCTCGGGGGGGACGGGACTGGGATGCTTTCCGGTTTGCCGATGGATTGCCGAGCTCGCTGTGTCGATCCGCCAGTCACTCACCATCAAGGCGTTCGGCGGGGCGCGTGAGCGGTTCCGGCCCGCGGGACTCCCATGCGGTTATATCTGTTGAATTGGCTGTTTGGCAAGCGGTTGTTCGGCGACGTGGTGAATGGGGCGGCGAAAATACGGCGAAAATACGGCCAAATGGCTTGCTTGTCCGTCCTGGTTGGACGATGATGGGATGACCGCTTCGGAAGCGGCGCCTACGTGATCGAGCTCAATCCGCGCGATGAGGAGCACGTTCCTTGAAGACCACCCCGACTTCCGCCATCGTCGTGGCTGCGCTCCTCGCGGGTTGCGTGGCGATGCCTGCGCCATCGCCCGGCGCGCCAGGCCCGACGACCAGTGGCGCGGCCACGGTTCCTCGGCGCGGGCAAAGGCTTCAGCGCCGAGGGGCACGGACCGTGGATGGTGTTTGAGGGTGACGATCACAACCGACCTGGAGATCCAGTGAACATGCGGGACGAGGGACAGACTTACAAGGCCGGCGCCGGCCATGGTGCCAAGGCAGCGGCTTCACTCACTATCGTCGCGTCTCGATCTGGCTACAAGGCGCCGGATAGACCTGGATGCCCGGGCAGCTCGAGGGCGGCAGGGTTCCGGGCGCCGTCCTGGTCGGCGAATCCGACGTCGTGGATGGACGCATCACGTTCATGCGGCGGTTCGCGCCGGCGATCGGACCGACGTCGGACTGCGGCACGATGGCCCTGACGCCCGGCGGTCGCTACGGCTGGGTGGTCGTCGCGGACGTGGACGGGCTTACCCGGAAGGTCGCCTCGACCGGCCCCAGCGACGGCCTGGTGACCTGGTCCGCCGATGCCACCTCTCTCTTCTACCTCGACATGGTCCCGCGCGCGGATGGCATGTACGACGGCGCGACCATCCAGCAGCACATGCTCGCGACCGGCACTACCCGGCAGGTGCTTTACGCCGTGCCGCTGCTGTCGTTCTTCCCATCGCCGGACGGCAGCCGCGTGGCGCTCGCCATTGCCCGGTCCGACTACGGGGAGGGGCCGGTGGCCATCGTGATGGCAGTGGCGCCCCAATGGCAGCCGGGACCGGCGTCCGAGCTCACCTACTCGGGCCGGTACACGGCCATGGCCTGGGAGGACGCGGCGGTCCTCCGGGTCGCCGAGGTCGTCGTCGGCGACTTCCTGAAGGTCACCCGCTTCGGCGCCGATGGGCAGGTGCTCGATACCGCCCAATACGAGCTGGACAGTCCGCCCGCGGGGATCCGTTACAGTTACGCCCGGCCCCTGCTGTCGCGCAACGGCCGGCGGATTCTCGTTTCTCGCCACGCGAGCGACGCCGTGAAGGGCTTGCCCACAGGGCCGCGCCAGCACTTCGTGTTCGACGGGGCGACCCGCCACGTGCTCGAAGCCCGCGAGGACTTGGAGGCCATCGGGTGGAGCGACGAGCGCCGGATCTTGTTCCTGAGTGGCTTCTACCAGGGACGGCGCCCCGTCCTCCTCGATCCCGGTCCCGTTACGCCGTGAAAGGAGCCCGTATGCCGACGAAGCGTTCCGCGCCGGCGCCCTCGCTCAAGCTGCCGTTCCTGCTCGGGGCGGTGGTCCTGGCAGGGTGCGTGAACCCACTCACGGCCCTCTTCGGCCACCCCGGACTCGTCGCGTTGCCCTTCATGCCGCATCTCACCTACCAGGTGGTGTCGTCCCCCGACGGGACCCGGCTGGCCTACGCCGAGCCCGCGGGCCTCTTCGTGGTGGACGTCGCGACGCTGCAACCGCGCAAGCTGGCCGATTCCGAGGGTCCCATCTCCAGCATCGGCTGGACGGGCGACGGCAAGGCCCTCACGTTTTTCCCGTCCCGCCTGCCACCCATCACGGAACCGGGGGAGCCGAAGCGGCCGCCCCCGCCGCCTTACCCGGAGAACCGAATCCAGATGGTCGATCTCGAGACCGGGGCGATCACCACGCCGCCTGTTTCCGCGGGGCCGGTGGGGCGCGTCGAGCCCTCTCCGGACGGCCGCTACCTGGCGTTCTTGCGGGACGCCGGTCTTTTCCTCTATGACATTGCCGGCCAGGCCGAGACGTCCTTGGCGACCAACGTCGCCTGGCGGAGCCTCGCGTGGTCGCCAGATGGCACGCGGATCGCCTACCTCTCGTTCGACGAAGGCGGCGGGCAGCGCATCGCGGTCGTGACGATCGCCACCACGGAAGTCCGGCGCTTCGACGCCGGCGTCCACATGAACCGGATGGGCGTGGAAATCAGTTGCTGGCCGGAGGAGGAGAAGATCGCCTGGACCCCGCCGGGCGACGGCATCCAGATGATCCAGAATCGCGACGGGCAACACTTCGGCATCACCACCTTCGACCTGACGGGGCAATTGGTGGCCGATCGATCGCTCAGCGTTGCAGACCCCGCGGATGCCCGCAGGTACGTCGATTGCTACCGCGCGTCCCTCGACGGGCGCTTCGTCGTCGCGCTCAAGATCGGCGGCGAAGGCGGCATACCGGAGCGAAGCACGAGCCTCATCGGCGTCGATACGGCGTCGGGGCAGGTCCGGGATGTGGCCCCGCCGTCCACCTTCGTGACCTGGCTGGGGCGTACGAGCCGGTTCGTCTTGTCCAACAACGAGAAGGGCGGTAACCGCTACTTCATCGCCGACGCAGCAGGAGGCCGCTGATGAGTTTCTTTCGACACCACGAGACGTCGGGAAGCTGAGGGGAGTCGATGATACGCCGTTTCATGCCTCCGGGCGTCGCGCTCTTACTCGTTGGCTGTTCGCTCGGTAGCGCGCCGCCGGCCGCCGGAGGCGACGCAAGCCCGTTGCAGCCCGCGGGTGGAAACGACACGAAGCCACCGGCCGGGGCATACAGCCACCTCTATGACGAGCCGGCTCCGATAAACAGCCGGCTGATCGAGCCGCTCCTGCCGCAGTCCATGCGACACTTCGCGCTCTCGCGGGATCGGCGTCGCGTCGCATATTCGGAGGAGGGAAAGTACCAGAGCGAGGTCTTCGTTGCGACCCTCGGAGCGGACGCCAGGAAGGTCGGCGTCATTCCCCATGACCCAGGTGAGCTGCAATGGGCGGGGGACGGCCATGCGCTGCTGTACCTCGAGGCGGTCGCTCGTGAAGCGCCCGGTGAATTCAGCGATTGGGATCTTCCAAGGGGGGTGCAGGCGTACCGGCTGATGCGCCTGCCGGTTGACGGGGGCGGCCCGCATGAGGTCCTGCGGGTCGAGCGGCCGGTTCGCTTCCAGGCGTCACCCACCCGAAACGAGGTCTTCTTCTCGAAGAGCGATGGGAGGAACTTGGCCTACTACGGGGCGATTCGCCGCCTGGATCTGGAAACCGGTCGGCAAGAGGTCGTCATGAAGGCCGAGGCGGTCGAGCAGTTCGCAGTTTCTCCCGATGGCGCCCGCTTGATGGTGGTCGAGCTGGACCCTGATCAAGGCCGTGAGGGGACCACCAAGGTGCTCGACCTCACGACGAAAGCCGCGACCATCGTCGGCGCGAGACCTTTGTGGGCGATCGATTGGGCGGCCGACGGCCAAAGTCTCCTCGTCATCGGTCCCGAACCTTTCAGCAACGGTCTCGCCCTGCAGCGGTTCCCCGTGAGCGGCCGTGCACCCGAGCGGAAGGTGATTCAGCTTTCAGGTAGCACGCAGGTCGTCAATCTCGGGCTCGATGCACTGTCGCCCGACGGGCGGCGGATCGTGGCGTACGCGAGGCGGTCCAACATCGTCATTTCCCTCGAAACGGGCGAAACGAAGACCCTGGACTCTTTCGGCTACATCCGGTGCTGGTTGGACGATCGCACCGTGATGGGCGCGTACCGCGGGGGACAGTACGCGGTCGATGTCCCTGAGTGAGGCTGGTATGCCGCTGGATCTGGGCTTTGGGAGCAGGCGAACAAATTTTGTAGGAAATTTTCCAAAGACCACAACGGCGACGCACGGTAGTCTCGACGTCATGCTGGCTTGTCGCATTCCGCGACGTGCTGGTCATCAAAGGTGACCGAGCGATGAATCGACAGCTGGTAGGTACGTTCATCCTGGCCCTGGTTGCGGCCGGCTGTGGCGGGCCGTCGCCGCCGGTCCCGCCGGCCAGCCTCGTAACGCCGACACCAGGCCCCACGCCGAGCGCGGTGCCGAGCTCGGTCACCGGGTCGACACCGAGTCCGGCCCCGACCGGCTCGCTCGCGGCACCCTCGCCTTCGCCCTCGCCGTCGTACCAGTCCGCGCCGCACCTCCTCTACGAGCAAACGCCTCTGGCGGCCTTCCCCGCCGGGCGGCTGCGGCAGGTGGTGGTCTCGCCGGACCGTCGCCAGGTCGCGTTCTCGCTGGCCGAGGAACCGAACCGGGTGTACCTGGCGCCGGTTGGCGGTGCGCCGGGGTCGGCCCGGGCGTTGGAGAGTGAGGTGAAGGGGGTCTTCCAGTGGCAGGGTGACGGCCAGACCCTGGTCTACGTCGAGCGACTCTTCAAGGCGTTCCCAGGCGAGTTCATCGACCTGGGCGTGCCGAAGACCGAGACGCTCGGCTACCGCGTGGTGCGCCTGCCCCTGGCAGGCGGGCCCCCGGTTGTGCTGGCCGCATACCCGCCCGGTACGGAAGCGCCCGTCATCCTCGCGAACCCGCGCACCGACCAGGTGGTCCACACGACCGGAGGGAGGACGGCCGGGCCGCTGTGGCTGGTGGGTGGAAGCGCCCCTGATGCCATCAAGCTTTACGACGGGGTGGCGCATACCAACCTGACCTGGTCGCCCGACGGGGCCCGGCTGGCTTACGAGGCGAGGGATCCGCGTGGCGAGCTGCCGACCGAGGTACGGATGATAGATGTAACCAACTCCCAATCACGGGCTGTTCGGGCGGAAGGCACGGTGTTGACTTGGGCGGCCACCTCGGATCAGCTCCACGTCGTGCGCGTCGAGAACCCCAGCGCGAACCCAGGACCCGCCCGGCTTCGTGTATCCACGCTTTCATTCTGGAACGACGAAGTTGTCGAACGGCAGGCCGAGTTGCGGCACCCCGAGACCGGGATGTACTACAACTCGCTCTACCCCGTCTGGCCGTCGCCCGACGGGGCGCGAATCCTCGGCGTCGCCACTGCCGGCCAGGTCCAGGGCGACACTGTCGTGATCTCGCTGGAACGCCTGGACGTCACGATCCTCGGCGCGCCGGTCCCGCTGCGTGGCTGGCTGGACGACGAGCGGATCATCTACGGGGAGCTCCGCGGGCACGCACCCGGTATCATGACGGCCCGCGTGCCACGCGACGTCGCCGCCGGGCTCCTACCGGTGGCCGCCATGCCCCGGCCCGTGGGCACGTTCGTGGACCTCGTCGCGCCCCGGGAAGGGAAGGTGGGACAGCCGGTCCCCGTCACCCTCTCGTTCCTGGTGGACAACGCGTGCGAGACGCCGACCGCCGCCTACGCCTCCTTGCTCGACCCGATCCGGATGGTGACCTTCTCAGGCCTCATCGCCCGCCGCACGAACGTCGGAACCTGCCCGGCGGACCGCCGCTTCCCAACGCTGACGACGACGTTCACCCCGCGGAGCGTCGGCGCGTACAGGCTCAAGATCCGCGTGTCTCCCCGGTTCGCGCAGGGGGCCGCGGCGGCGGACCTGAAATCGCGCTATGACGAGTCGGTGCTCAGCATGCTCGAGGCGACCGACGTGACCTTCGTGGTCAATGTGACGGACTAGCCATGAGATCTCTTCGGAGCGCGATTTCCTTTGTGTCACTCAATCCCCTTTCGAGAGGCCGGTTGCTTCCTCGTTTCGTGTCGCGTGGAGCCGTCGCCTGAAGACCAGCGCCAGCGTCAGTGCCGCGCCTGGGGCCGTGATGAGCCACGGCGAGCCGATGAGCAGCAGCGAAGTGGAAAAGCCGGGATAGAAGTAGACGAATGCGATGACCGGCGTCATGAACGTGTGAGCGAGGAAGAAACGCCTGGCCCAGCCTTCGAGCCCTTCTTGGCTGAGCACCGGCACCGCGAACGCCGTCGCCAGGCCCATGAAGATATAGCCCAGGGCATCGAGGTCCCACATCAGCGAATGAGGGGTCTGGTCGAGGAGGCGAAACTCGCCCAGGGTACCATTGAGCGTCATCGGAACGACCGTCGCCAGTTGGACGACGTAGTTGATGGGATAGGAGAGCCGGTTCAATGTCTTGAGCTGGGCATTCCGAGCAGGATGCGGGGCGCCGAGCGCGCGGGGCATCGGGGACCTCCTTGCGAAGCGATGGATGATTCAAATGTAGAACTCCTCGCGCGCTGGTCGGTTCGGTAATCCATGCTGAGATTGAACGCGGCTTGTCTAAACATTCGGGCGGGGGATACGACAGCGGGTTTCCTGCCGATGTCATAGGTTTCGATCCAAGTCATCATTGAGGCAGGAATCAACAGGCGACACCGACGGCCGGGTTTTGGCGCGAGGCCCGTCTCCATGAATACGCTCGATCGACCCCCTGTCTCCGCGGCCGGGCCGGCCAACGCCCAGGCCAGGCCACGGCAGCTCGTTCGTCGCCTGTTGATGGCCGTCGGCCTCTTCCTGGCGGTGTTCGCGGTGCTCTACGTCGGCGTCCTGCGCCCCTACCACATGCGCTGGGGGGCCACCGATGCGGAAGTGCTGCAGGCCTTACCTGGCGACCCCTACATTCCGGCTGGGGTCGTGGTCTCGACCCGGGCCATCACCATCGACGCGCCGGCCGCGCGCGTATGGCCGTGGGTCGCCCAGCTCGGACAGGGGCGTGGCGGGTTCCAGAGCTTCGACTGGCTCGAGAACCTCTTCGCCGCCGACATCCACAATGCCGATCGGATCCTGCCGCAGTACCAGACGCCGCGCGTGGGGGATCACCTCTCCTACATGAAGGACGGGCCGTTTGAGCCGGTTAGCCTGGTCATCCCGGGCCGCGACCTGGTGGTCGGCGGCTGGGATTGGCACCTGGTGCCGCTCGGCCCCGACCGCACCCGCCTGATTGTGCGCTATCCTTCATTCCCCGTGCGAAGCTGGGGTGCCGCGGCCTTGTACTACGGCATCTTCGAGCAGGCGCACCTGGTGATGGAGATCGGCATGATGCTTGGCATCAAGCGCCAGGCTGAAAGCGCGAGGTAGGCGGACGATGACACGCCGAGACCTGCAACCGCTCGACTGGGGGAAGGTGGCTTGGACGGGGGCCCAGATCGGCATCGCCGCTACCTTCGCGTACGCCTCGCTGTTCGGGCTCTACGCGATCGCCCGGTCCGCCGGGACGATTTTGGACGTCCTCGGACCCTTCGCGGCCTGGGGGACGCTCACGACCGTCGCCTTGACCCTGGCCTACCTGGTGACGGCCTTCGCGCTGCTCCTGGCCCTCGGCCCTGCCCTGGCAGGCGCCGCGTCCGCCTTGCTCATCGCTGGCGCGTCGCGGCGATGGAATGGCGATCGCTCCCCGGACAAGGCGATCGGCATCGGCTTCCTCGTCGCCGGTCTGCTCGTGGTGCCGTTTCTGGCCCTGGTCAGGCTGGGCCTCGGTGAGCGGTTCGCGCTTGCGCACTGGGAGACCGTCGTGTTCTGGTTCGGCTTGCCGAGCTTCGTGTTTGTGACAGCCTGCTTGCTGACGAGCCTGACCTGGGTCCGGCGGACGCTGTAGGCTTCAACGATCTGGAGGTCGCCCCATGGCGCGCTATCCCGCTTCGCCCCGCTCACCTCACCCCGTCGCCTGGATCGGCATCGGCCTCGTGCATGCGTTCGTGGCGGTCGGCGCCCTCCTGGGCGGCGGCGCCTTCGTGCTGCGGCCCGACGGCTCCTTGATCCAGGCCGACCCGGCATGGCTCTCGCAGAGCCCCTTTCCCGACTATCTGCTGCCCGGCCTGATCCTCTTCTTCCTGGTCGGAGTCGCGAACGCCGCCGCGACCGCCGTCGCGTTCCGCCGACCCGTGTGGGCCGGGTGGTTCACCGCGGCCGTCGGGGCGATCCTGATCGGCTGGCTCGCCGGCGAGTTCCTGTTCGTCCCGCTGCACCACTGGTTACAGGCGCTGTACCTCGGGCTCGGGCTCTTCTTCGTCATCGCCGGTCTGGCGCTTGGCCGTGGACGAGTGGCGCGATCAACTTCTCGTCGCGTCTCGTCATGATCAGACGAGCGCCTCGATGCCCTTGGTACCGAGGAGGTTGAGGAGCTTCAATGAGGGACCGCTCGGTCGCTTTGAGCCTGCTTCCCACTGGCGGACGGTCGACAGGCTCGTATTCAGGATCGACGCCAAGACGGCCTGGCTGATGTTCAAGCGGGTCCGGAGCGCGGCGATCTGCTCCTTCGTATAGGGTTCGACAGGCTTCAAGCAGAGCGCATCATACTCGCGCATCCTGCGCATATCGATGAATCCGGCCACCTGGAGGTCCTTCGCGCCCTCATGAACCGCGTCCAGAAGACGGCTCGTGGGCTTACTTTTGGCCTTCTTGCTGTTCTTTTCGCTCATGGCAGATCTCCACCAACATCTTGCGCTCGACCATATCTTCCAGTTGAGGCGGTGTCAGTTTCAAGAGGTCGGAGGCGTACAACTTCAGCGCGGTCGCTTCCTTCGGGCTGATGTTGCTGCGCTCAGACTTCTCGAAGCCGAAGACGAAGAACCAGCGGTTGCCCTTGTTCGTCGCGATGAGGGTCCGAAAGCCTCCGCTCTTGCCCTTGCCCGGTAAGGCGACCCGCTTCTTGAGAACGCCACCACCCAGGTCGGCGTCGACAAGCCCTGCCGTCATCTCGGCAACGGCCGCGCAGAGGGCCTCGTCAGTCAGCGAGGTCTTACGCACCCAGCGGTCGAAGTCACGGACCTTGAAGACTCTTTGCCTGGGCATAGCGTATCACTCAGTGATATAGAAATTCAACCAGAACGCGGGCGTGTGACGGAGTCGATTTTACCGCTGGTTCGGTGCGAAAACTGTCGTAGGATGTATTGGCCGTCAATGAACGGCCCCTGAACCGATGTGGCCCTGAGCTGCCATGGAAAGTGGCGCTACGCTTCGAGCGTCCAGTTCGCTGATCGGACAGTCTACGCGGACGTAGTGGCAGGTCGCGCCGACAGGATGACTGGATGGGCGAAATCGGCATGCGCGATGACCAGATCGGCGAGCGACTGGGGATCGCACAGGCCGAGGTAGAGGCGTTGGCCTTCGACGTGGCGCCGGTGTTCCGGTGCGTTCGAATCCGGGGACGACTGGTCCCGGCGGGCCATGCGGGGAATCGAGACGTTGAACGGGACCGCGAGGAAAAACGAGAAATCCCAGTGTCGGCGGAGTTCCGGCCGGTGAAGGAAGATGCCGTCGATACCGACCCGCGTGGTTCCTTCCCGCGCCCTTGCGACGATGCGGTCGGCGACCTCCGCGAGGAGCAGGGCCCGGGGCTCGGCCGCGAGGTTTACCGGCTGCGCGTCGGACTGTACGTCGCTCAGGCGGTGCACGTCGCGATCATCCACCGCTTGATGAGGTCGGTCAGCGCGACCCGCTTGGCCTCCACGTCGGCCAGGTCGTGCAGCGTGACGATGCCGCGATCGGGGGCCGCCCACTTCACGAGCCCGGCCGGATCCGCGAAGGCGAAGCCCGCCGCATCCTTGACCTTCGCGCCGCGGTGGAAGACCAGCTGCAGGCGGTCCTTATCCGCTCCACCACGGGTATGACAGGACCAGCCGGGCCATGGCGGTGGCCTGGCAGGACCCGGCTGTGCAGGGAGAGCCTCGTCGATGCCCGAGCTCGATTCGTACAGGAAGTGGCTGGACGTACGGTCCGGCACCGCCGAGCTGCGGGTCGATCACGTGTGGCGGGCCGAGGTCGCCGACGGCCCGGGCACGCTGGCTTGCTCGCCCGACGGCACGCGCGTCGCGACGATCGGACCGGCTGGCGTGTGCTCCCTCTGGGACCGCCGCACCGGCACGCGCGTGCGGGAGATTACGGCGGACCTCAAGCTCGAGCGGGTCGCCTTCCACCCCGACGGCCGGCAGCTCTTCCTGGGCGCCGACCACAACGGCGCCGTGTTGCTGGCCGACGGCGAAACCGGCAGCATCACCGCGCCGTGGTTCGTGGCTAGCGGGATCCTGGGGCCCGAGGGCAGCCCCAGCTTCGTCCGGGAGATCCAGGTCGGCGCGAGCGGGAAGATCCTCGCGATCGAGGTGGGGTTCACGGATTTCGCGGCGGAATCCTGGCGGACGGAAAGGGTGCTCGTCGCCTTGGACGTGGAGGGCCGGAGGCGGCTGTGGCACCGCCGCGAGCAGGAATCGGGGCCCTGGTCCGACTTCCGGGTTTCGCGCGACGAGCAGGTCATCCAGGTCGTTCAGGCGCCCGACCTCGTGAGCTACGACGCCCGGACCGGCGAGGAGCGCGCGCGCTGGCGCGGTCTCATTTCGGGCCGTTCCGGCAAGTGCGGCCCCGATGAGCAATTCGTCTTCACCGAGCTCGCACAGCCGCATGCCGGCCAGCCGCATTACGGGCTGGCGTGCGTCGACCTGGACCAGCGGGTGGCACGTACGCTGAACCCGTGCATGGCGCCCGTTCACCTGGCGGCCATTTCGCCCTGCGGCAGGGTCGCGCTGGCTGTGACCGGCGGGCACGGGCACCAGCCGCCGAACGGGTGTCAGGTCGTATCGCTCGCGGACGGCGCCGTCCTGGTGGACCTGCACGTCCGCCACAAGGACAGGTGGTTCGCTCAGCACCAGTTCGTCGCGGGGGGTGAGGTCCTGCTGCTCGCGACGAACGACGGCCTCATTCTCCATGGCTCGCTGGTGCCGCGGACGATGATCGAGCCGGCGGTCGCGCGTTCGGCGCAGCCGACGGGCCAGGAACCGGCGCTGGGCTCGCGGCCTAAAGCGCGAGGGTCATGAAGACGCTGAAGTCGCTCGCCGAATAACCGCCGAACGCTTCGCAATAGCGAAAGCCCGCCCGTTCATAAAGCACCCGCGCGGCCTGGAACGGCTTGCCCGTCTCGAGCCACAGGCTCTTCAAGCCCGCGTCCCGCGCGTGGTCGACGATGTGCGCGAGGATCGCCCGCCCGACCCCTTTCCCGAGCCACTCATCCGCGACGCGCATCGATTTGATCTCCCCGCGGGCGCCATCCAGGCGCTTCAGCGCCCCGCAGCCGACGAGCTCGTCAGCGACCCACGCGGACCAGAACGTGATGTCCGGCGCTCGCAGCTGGTCGATCCCGAGCGCATGAACGTCCGCGGGCGGCGTATCTTCGGACATGCCGGCGAGGTGGCGGGCGACGAGCGCACGCACCGGCTCGCCGGTCAGGTCGTCGACTCGGATGGTGATGGGTGGAGCCATGGGGCGATGTGTCGCGGCGTCTCGTTGCGTGAGGATGTCGATGAGTCGTGGAGGGATGATACCAAATTCAAGGTGGGCTCGCGCATCTGGCAAATGGTCGTCCCTTCAAAGGTACGGGAAGTGATGACCTCGAATCCCAGGTCCTGCGCGTCGGACGCGACGCTCCAGGAAGTCGCCCCAGAAGATGCTCGATGAGGACACCGGCTTCACCCCGCTGATCGAGAACGGCTGCATCTGCGGCGTGATCACCGACCTTCGGCTACTCGGGCGCGATCGACACGGCCGCAGGCTTACGACAGCTCGAGGAGCGCGCCCGCGTGACCGGCATCACCTGGGGCTGTGACGTTCACGACCAGCCCAGCGAGTTGATCGATCGCGCCGCGTCGCAGCGGAAGCAAGCGAGAGCGAGCGTGGCTTCGACAGGGTGCCAATCGAGCGCGATCATTGAATGTCAAGACTTGTAAAGTTGATACACTGGGCTTAATATTTCGTTGCCTTTGCCCCCTGATCCTCACGCGAGAGGAGACGGGAAGTGTTTTCATTGGAGGTATTGCGCCATGAGCTTGATAAGTTGGAATCCGGTTTCCGAGCTTGAACTGATGCGTCAGCAGATGGATCGCATGTTCAATCACATGGGCGCTGGCCGCCTCCTTCCTCGGTTGGAAGCGACTGGCCAGTTGCTGCCGAGCGTGGACGTTTACACGAACGGCAAGGAAGCCATCGCCTCGATCGAGCTGCCGGGCTTCCGGCCCGAAGACATCACCGTCGAGGTGACCGAAGAGGCCATCCACATCTCCGGCGAATCGAAGCGCGAGCAGGAGATCAAGGAGGACAATTACTACCGCTCCGAGCGGCAGTACGGCCGGTTCGACCGGATCATCCCCTTGCCCCAGCGCATCAAGGACGCCGAGGCCAAGGCCAACTTCAAGAACGGCGTGCTGTCCATCCGCGCGCCGCTCGCCGTGGAGCTGAAGCGCCCGCGCGCCCACAAGCTGCGCGTCGAGTCCACGTAAGGCAAGGGGCCGCCACCTTCGAGCCGGGCACGATCTTCAACTCCACCTTGGCCTTCATCGCCGAGGTCGCGGAAGCGCTCGAGGCGCTCAAGTGCGGGCTGCCGCATGCCGTCCGGCGACGGCTCGGCCCCGCGCTGGGACGCCACACCCATCAGCGACGTTGAGCGGTCCTATCCTTCGGTCGCCTGGCAGGTCTCGTGCTCCACGGGCAGTTTGAACCGGAAGGTCGCGCCTGCACCTTCACGACTCAAGCCCCCGCTCTTGCCGCCATGGGCCTCGACGAGCGCCTTGCAGCTGGCGAGCCCGAGGCCGGTGCCGCCGGCCCACCGGCTCTCCCGCTCGGCCCGGGCGGGGGCAATCTTGGCCAGACATTGGCTGGTCGCCGTCGAAGGGCGCCAGGACGGCCGGGATGCCGACTTGTTGTCAAGCACCGCAGGGGAAGGTTACGGCAGCCTCAGCCGCCGCGCGTTCAACGCCACGATCACCGTGCTCGCCGACATGAGCACGGCGCCCACCGCCGGGCTGAGCACGATCCCGGCCTGGTAGAGGACGCCGGCCGCGAGCGGGATCGCGACGACGTTGTAGCCGGTCGCCCAGGCCAGGTTCTCGATCATCTTCCTGTACGTCGCCCGCGCCAGGCCGATCACGGTCACCACGTCGAGCGGGTTGGAGCGCACGAGGACGATGTCGGCGGTCTCGATCGCGACGTCGGTGCCCGCGCCGATCGCGATGCCCACGTCCGCCTGGGCGAGGGCCGGCGCGTCGTTGACGCCGTCGCCGGTCATGGCGACGACCAGGCCGCGGGCCTGGATCGCTTTCACCTGCGCGGCCTTCTCCTGTGGCAGGACTTCCGCGAGGACCTCGTCGACGCCGATCTGCTCGGCGACCCAGCGCGCGACCTGGCGGTTGTCGCCGGTCAGCATGATCGTGCGCACGCCCATCGCCTTGAGCCGGGCGATCGCCTCCTTCGACTCCGGCCGCACGACGTCGGCCAGCGCGATCGCGCCCACGAGCGCGTCGTCGACCAGCACGAACACGACGGTCTTGCCTGCGTCCGAGAGCGCCTGGAAGCGTGCGTCATCGGTCGTATGGCCCTTCGCGCGGACGTAGCCGGGGCTCACGACCCGGACCAGCCGCCCGTCGACGGTCCCCTCGGCGCCCTGGCCCGCGATCGCGCGGAAGCCGCCCACCCGCGGCGCGTCCGGCACCTCGGCCACGATGCCGCGGGCGACCGGGTGCTCCGAGTGCGCCTCGACGGCCGCCGCCTGGCGCAGGATCGCGGCCTCGTCCCAGGCCGGGTCGAAGGACAGCACGTCGGTGACGCCGAAGCGGCCCTCGGTCAGCGTGCCGGTCTTGTCGAAGACGATCGCCTGGATGGCGCGCCCGGCTTCGAAGGCCGCCCGGTTGCGGATGAGCAGGCCGTTGCGCGCCGCGATCGCCGTCGAGATCGCGACGACGAGCGGGACGGCGACGCCGAGCGCGTGGGGGCACGCGATCACCATGACGGTGACCGTGCGCTCGAGCGCGAAGCTGATGTCGCGCTGCAGCCAGGCCGTCCAGGCGACGAACGTCAGGGCGCCGCCGCCCAGGGCGACGAGCGTGAGCCCCATGGCGGCGCGGTCGGCCAGGGCCTGCGCGCGCGACTTGCTCGCCTGGGCCTCCTGGACCAGCGCGATCACGTTGGCGAGGAACGAGTCGCGGCCTGTGTGGCGCACCTCGACCTCGATCGCGCCCTCGCCGTTGATCGCGCCACCGATGACGGCGTCGCCTGCGGCCTTGGCGACCGGCTGGGACTCGCCCGTCAGCATCGCCTCGTTCACCGAGGTCTCGCCCTCGTAGACCACGCCGTCGGCCGGGATCTTCTCGCCCGGCTTCACCAGCACGCGGTCCCCCGCCACGATCGCGTCGAGCGGCACGTCGGTGACCGCGCCGCCCGGCGCCACTTTGTGCGCCGCAGCCGGCATGAGCCGCACCAGCTCCTCGAGCGCCCGCGACGCGCCCTTGAGCGCGCGCATCTCGAGCCAGTGGCCGAGCAGCATGATGTCGATGAGGGTCGCGAGCTCCCAGTAGAAGCCCATCCCCGGCAAGCCGAAGACGACAGCCGTGCTGTAGGCGTACGCCGTCGTGATCGCGACGGCGACCAGCGTCATCATGCCGGGCGCGCGCGCGCCCAGCTCCGCGACGAGCCCTTTCAGGAACGGCCAGCCGCCGTAGCCGAACACGACGGTGGCGAGCGCGAAGGCGACCCAGCCGTCGCCCGCGAAGCGCAGGAGCTGGCCGATGCCCATCATGGGCGAGATCGCGACGATCGGCAGGGTGAGGACCAGCGAGACCAGCAGCCGCTGCTTGAAGTCCGCGATCATCGCGGCGTGGTGGTCGCCATGCGCGCCGTGCTCGCTGGCGACGCGGCGGGGCCGGCCTGTCACGGCGCCTGGGGCGCCGCATGCGTCATCGTGGGCGGCCGCAGGCGCAGGTATACGCGGAACGAGACGGGGTTGAAGCCGTAACTCTCCTGCACGTCGTGGTCGAGCGAGTAGGCCGTGGCGTCGGCGCCGACGGCGAGGTCGAGCGCGTCGGACCAGTCCACGTCGCGCGCCAGGCCCAGCGTCAGCGCGCCGACCCGGTTCAGGCCGTGGGCGTCGGCCCCGCCGAGCGGCAGCCCGACCTTGTCGACCAGCTCGAAGCGGCCGTACAGGTGGTCCCGACCGCGATCGAGCTGGCTCTCGAGCGCGTAGCTCTGCAGCGTGCGGGGGTCGGCGTGGAGCTCGACGTTCTGGCCCCAGACGAAGCTGGTCGACCACCAGCCCCAGGGGTGCTCCTGCACGTTGGTCAGCGAGGCCGTGGTGCGCTGGATGTCGCCAGGCTCGAGCGCCTCGGGGCCCACGAGCCGGCCGGTCGAGGTCTGGAGGACCCAGTTCGGGCCGGGGATCCACGAGACGCGGCCCGACCAGGAGCTGAGCGGCCGCAGCTCGATGTCGGCGCGGTTCTCGTCCGGCTCGCGGCCGTTGAAGACCGAGCCTTCGAGCTGCAGCGGCCCCACGCGCGCGCCGGTGGTGAGCACGCCGTAGGCGATGTGCGAGGAGTCCTGCAGGTGGTGGCCGAGGGTCGCCCAGTGGTTGTCGGCCGCGGAGGGCCTGTGCATGAAGGCCGGCGGGCCGAGCGCCGGCTCACCGGGCAGGCCGCCGTACAGGAAAAGGCTGGTGGCGTCGGTCAGGTTCCAGGTGTAGCGACCGCCCAGCTCCATGAAGAGGTCGTGGGGGTGCTGCTGGTTGACGAGCGGGCGGCCCTGGTAGGCCTCGCCGGTCTGGAAGAGCTGGGGCGTGCCGCCGGGCGGCAGCGTCCAGGGCTCCAGGCTGCTCATGGCGCGCAGGTCGAGGATGCCCGGGCCCCAGTAGCGCGTGCCCATCAGCATCGCCCAGTTCTCGCCGGTCCAGGCGCGCGCGCCGAGCGGCCCGCCCTGCTGGTTGTAGCCGGGCACGGCGTCGCCGTGGAGCATCCAGAGCCAGTCGCCAGGCCGCCAGGACCACATCCGCATGGGGCTCACGGCCGGCACCCAGCTCGTGCCCGAGCCCATCGCCCGGGCGCGGGCCATCAGCGGATCGGCCATCCCCGCGTGGCCTGTGTGCATGGGCGCCGTTGGCTGCGGCTGGTGATGCTCGTGGTCTTGCGCCACGGCCGGCGCCGGCGCGAGCGCCACGCCCGCCGCGAAGGCGGCCGGGACGATCCAGGTTTCGGGGGCTCGGAAAGACATGGGATCTTCCTCCGGATGACCGGGATCGTCAGGCCGCGCGGGCGGTCTTGAAGCTGCGCAGGCGCAGCGCGTTCGTCACCACGAAGAGCGAGCTCACGGCCATCGCGGCGGCGGCGAGCATCGGGTTCAGCCAGCCGATGGCGGCGATCGGGATGCCCACGACGTTGTAGAAGAAGGCCCAGAAGAGGTTCTGCTTGATGTTCCGGAGCGTGGCGCGCGACAAGGCGATCGCGTCGGCCACGCCGCGCACGTCGCCCGAGACGAGCGTGAGGTCGGAGGCCTCCATCGCGACGTCCGTGCCGGTGCCGAGCGCGATGCCGAGGTCGGCCTGGGCGAGCGCGGGCGCGTCGTTGATGCCGTCGCCGACCATCGCGACGGTCTTCCCCGCGGCCTGGAAGGCGCGCACGTGGGCGGCCTTGTCCTGGGGCAATACCTCCGCGACGACCTGATCGATGCCGGCCTGCTTGGCGATCGCCGCGGCCGTGCGCTGGTTGTCGCCCGTGATCATCACGATCGCGAGCCCCTGGCTACGCAGCGCCGCGACGGCGTCGGCCGCGTGGGCCTTGAGCCGATCCGCCACGGCGGCCAGGCCGGCCAGTTGCCCGTCGACCGCCGCGAACATGGCGGTCTTGCCCTCGCCCTCGAGCAGGAGGGCCTGGCTCTCCAGCGCTTCGGTTGCGACGCCGCGCTCGACGAGCAGCTTGCGGGTGCCGACGAGCACGGCGCGGCCATCGACAGTGGCCGCGATGCCGGCCCCCGTGATCGCCTCGAAGGCCGTCGGCTCGCCGAGCGTGAGCCCGCGGGCCTTCGCGCCGGCGACGATCGCCGTGGCGAGCGGGTGCTCGCTGTGCCGCTCGACCGAGGCCACGAGGCGCAGCAGCGCGTCGGCCTCGAAGCCGGGCACGGCCAGCCAATCGGTCAGCGCCGGCTGGCCCTCGGTGAGCGTGCCGGTCTTGTCGAAGACGATCGTGTCGACGGCCCGGGCGCGCTCGAGCACCTCGCCCCCCTTGATGAGCACGCCGAGCGCCGCGCCGCGACCGGTGCCGACCATGATGGCCATGGGCGTGGCGAGCCCCATCGCGCAGGGGCAGGCGATGACCAGCACCGCGACCGTGGCCGTGAGCGCGGCCGCGAGGTTGCCGGGCGCGGCCCAGAAGTACCAGGCGAGGAAGGTCAGGAGCGCGATGCCGAGGACGATCGGCACGAAGATGCCCGAGACCTGGTCGGCCAGCCGCTGGATCGGCGCCTTGCCGCCCTGGGCTTCCTGCACCAGCCTGACGATCTGGGCGAGCGCGGTCCCGGCCCCGACCTTCGTCGCGGCCATCGTGAAGGCGCCGGACTTGTTGAGCGTCGCGCCGATCACCACGTCGCCCTCGCCCTTGGTGACGGGCATGCTCTCGCCGGTCAGCATCGACTCGTCGACCGTCGAGCGGCCGCTCAGGATCACGCCGTCGGTCGGCACCTTCTCGCCGGGGCGCACGAGCAGGCGATCGCCGACGATCACCTGGTCGACGGGGAGATCGACCTCGCCGCCTTCGCGGAGCACGCGGGCGGTCTTGGCGCGCAGGCCCATGAGCGCCTTGATGGCCGCGCTGGCGTCGCCCTTGGCGCGGGCCTCGAGGAACTTGCCGAAGAGGATGAGCGTGATGATGACGGCAGCGGTCTCGTAGTAGTAGTGCCCGTGGCCCGCATGGGCTGTGGCGAAGGTCTGGTAGACGCTGAAGCTGTAAGCCGCCAGGGTGCCCATCGCGACCAGCACGTCCATGTTCGCCGAGCCGTGTCGCAGGACGTTGTAGGCGTTGCGGAGGAAGGGCCAGCCGGCGATGAACTGCACGGGGGTCGCGAGCGCCAGGAGCAGGTATTCGAAGCCCGGGAACGTCAGGCCTGGCACCATCGAGATCAGGAACACCGGCAGGGTCAACACAGCCGCGAAGAGCAACCGATTGCGGAGCGCGAGGTACGCGCGCCGCTTCTGCTCGTCCTCTGGGGAGGTCGCGCGCGTGTCCATCGCCTCGACCACCGGCGCGGCCTCGTACCCGGCGTCCCGGACCGCCTTGACGAGTCGCTCCGGCCCTATACGCGTCGGGTCGAAGGCGACGCGCGCCCGTTCCGCCGCAAAGTTCACGTTCGCGCTCGTGACGCCGTCGAGCCCGCCGAGTGCCCGCTCGACGCGGCCGGCGCAGGCCGCGCAGGACATGCCGCCGAGCGCGAGCTCGAGCTCGGCCGTGGGGCCGGTCGCGTCGGGGGGCGTCTGGATATTCATCATCGTTAGCTCCTGTCGCCGGCCAGGGCGCCGGACGGACATGTTTTGGTTCCAACCCCCAGCTTAAACCTTCCTGTCCGGGGCAAGGTCAAGCCCCTCGACGAAGAAAACTCGCGCCGAACCCGCTTGTCTCACCGGGAATCGGCTTGACCTTGCCGCATGCGGCAAGGTGTATGATGCGTCAGCCCGTTACCGGGCTGCTCGCCAGCCCACGCCTTCGGAGACCTACCCGACGATGCTGAAACGACTTTCGCTCCTCACCTTCCTGGCGCTCACGGCCTGCCAAGGCGCGCCGGCGGGTGCACCGCCCGCCTCGACCGCGATTACTTCGCCTTCGCCCGCGGCGGGTGGCCCGGCGACCGGCTCCGCCTGTGCCGCGCCCGCGCTGCTCGTCGACGCCACCGGCAAGGCGAGTGTGGTCGGTAGCGGCGGCGCGAGCGCCGGCTCCGGGATCTGCGTCCCGGTCCAGGAGGCCGGCGTGAAGGCGATCGAAGCCAGGTCGGCCGCGGGCAAGTACCGGGTGACGCTCGAGAGCCCGAAGGGCAAGCCCGACTCCGCCGAGCCCAAGGGCGGCCTCGTCCTTCGCATCTACGACGCCGCCAGCGCCAGCGAGATCAAGAACGCCACCGTCGCGTTGGTCTTCGTCCACTCGCAGATGGGCTCCGGGCATGGGCTGGACCCGAACGGCATGCCCGTGGCCGCCAGTCCTGACGGCGGCTACAAGCTCGAGCCGCTCGCCTGGCCGATGGCCGGGACCTGGCTCGTGACCGCCAAGATCAAGGACGGCGCGACCGAAGACAAGGTCCACCTGGCCTTCAACGTCATCTGACGGGCCCTTAACGTCAAATGAACCGAGGCGCTGCACCGGTCTCGCCCTCGGCCACCGTCCTTCCCCTTCCCCACCCCCGCGGCTCGCCCGCGGCCCCCAAGGAGCCGAACCCATGCGGCCTGGCAGGAGCGGCTCGGCGAGCGTCTCCACGTCGAGAACTTCCCGTCCGTGTTGGGCGGCGGCAACGACCAGGCGGACTTCTACGCGCGGCTGGTCGCCGACACGGGCTGCGGCGTCCTCTTCGATTTGAGCAACGCCGTGGTCGCCGAGCTCAACACGGGCTACCCAGCCCTTCGCTGGCTCCCGGTCGTCCGCGCCATGCCCCATTTCCACATCGCCGGCTACCGGCGGACGGAGGGCGAGCCGGCGCTCGTCATCGACTCCCATGACTCGCCGATCGCCGAGGATACGCTCGCTTTCCTGCGGACCTTCGAGCGCGAGCGCGGCGGGCTCGAAGGCCTGACGCTGGTGGTGGAGCGCGACGCGAACATCGACTTCGACCCGTGGGCTGCCGACATCCGGGCCGTGGAAGCCGTCCATGCTTGACCCCGCCTGCCTGCTCGCCCCGGACCGCGCGCTCGCGGACGAGGCCGCGCTCGCCCGCTTGGGTCGTCAAGTCGCCTGGAACCGGCTTGACGCCTGAATTTTAGCCGCCGCGACGTCTTCAGGCGAGCCCGGCTCGCGCGTCCTCGCTCAGGGCGCTCCGGCCGAGGGCCTTCTCGACCTCGAGCACGCGCAGGGTGGTCCTGAGCACGGCGTCCGGGTTGACGCTGATGGCGTCGATGCCCAGCTCGACGAGGTAAGCCGCCATCTCGGGGTAATCGGAGGGAGCCTGGCCGCACAGCCCCACATGGCGGCCGTTGCGGTGCGCGCCCGCCACCGCCTGGCGGATCAGGGCCTTCACGCCGGGGTCGCGCTCGTCGAAGTCGAACGCCACGATCGCCGAATCCCGGTCGACGCCCAGGGCGAGCTGCGTGAGGTCGTTCGAACCGATCGAGAAGCCGTCGAACAGCCGGGCGAAATCGTCGATCAGGACGACGTTGTTGGGGATCTCGCACATCACGTAGATCTCGAGCCCGCGCTCGCCGCGCCGCAGGCCCAGCTCGTTCATCCGCGCGATCACGCGCGCCGCCTCGTCGATCCGCCGGCAGAAAGGGATCATCAGCCGGACGTTGGTGAGGCCCATCGCCTCGCGCACGCGGCTCATCGCCCGGCACTCCAGCGCGAAGCCGTCGGCGTACGCGGGGTGCGCGTAGCGCGAGGCCCCGCGGAAGCCCAACATCGGGTTCTCCTCCCGCGGTTCGAAGGCCCGCCCACCCAGGAGCCGGGCGTACTCGTTCGACTTGAAGTCCGACATGCGCACGACGACCGGCTTGGGCCAGAAGGCTGCGGCGATCGTGCCGATGCCTTCCGCCAGCCGCTCGACGAAGAAGGCCGCGGGATCGGCGTAGCCGCGGGTCAGTCGCGCGATCGCGGCGCGATCGTCGGCATCGGCGACCCGATCGGGGTGGACGAGCGCCATCGGGTGGATCCGGATGGACTCGGAGATGATGAACTCCATGCGCGCGAGCCCCACGCCGTCGTTCGGCAGGAAGCTCGCCTTGAAGGCCAGGTCCGGATTGCCCAGGTTGATCTGGATGGCCGTCGCCGGGCGCGGCAACGCCGCGAGGTCCGTCCGATGGACCTCGAACGGCACCGACCCGCGGTAGACCTTGCCGACCTCGCCCTCCGCGCACGAGACGGTGATCGGCGCGCCGTCGGGGATGTTCCAGGTGGCCTCACCCACGCCCACGATCGCCGGGATGCCGAGCTCCCGCGCGACGATCGCCGCGTGACAGGTGCGGCCGCCTCGCTCGGTCACGATCGCCGCGGCCGTCTTCATGATCGGTTCCCAGTCCGGCGTGGTGTTCTCCGCGACGAGGATCTCGCCCGGTCGCAGCGCGCCCAGCTCCTTGACGTCGCAGACGTAGCGCGCGCGGCCGGCGGCGATCCGCTCGCCGACGGCGCGGCCCGTCGCCAGCACCTCCGCGGTGCCGTGAAGCTCGAAGGTCTCGAGCATGTCGGCCCGTCGGCGCGAGACGACCGTCTCCGGCCGTGCCTGGACGAGGTAGAGCCGGCCGTCCTCCCCGTCCTTGGCCCACTCGATGTCCATCGGCCGGCCGTAGTGCCGCTCGACCTCGATGGCCCAGCCGGCGAGCGTCAGCACCTCGTCGTCGGTCAGGCAGAAGCGCTCCCGCGCGGCCGGCTCGGTCGGGACGTTGCGCGTCGTCGTCTCGCCGGCCTCGGCGTAGATCATCGTGAGGGCCTTGCCGCCGAGCCGGCGTCGCAAGACGGTTCGGTGCCCCAGCTCGTAGGTCGGCTTGTGTACGTAGAACTCGTCAGGGTCGATCGCGCCCTTGACGACGTTTTCGCCGAGCCCGTAGCCGGCCGTGAGGAAGACGACGTCCGGGAAGCCCGTCTCGGTGTCCAGCGTGAACATGACGCCGCTCGCCGCCAGGTCCGCCCGCACCATCTTCATGACGCCGACGGAGAGCGCGGCCTGGAAGTGGTCGAAGCCCTGGTCGAGCCGGTAGTGGATCGCCCGGTCGGTGAAGAGGCTCGCGAGGCATCGGCGGTAGGCGTCGATGAGCGCCTCCTCGCCCCGAATGTTGAGGAAGGTCTCGTGCTGGCCGGCGAAGCTCGCGGCCGGCAGGTCTTCGGCGGTCGCCGAGCTACGCACGGCGACCCCCACGCCGCGGCCGTACGCGGCCTCGAGCGCGCGGTACCCTTCGCGGATCTCGGCCTCGAGATCCGCGGGCAGCGGGGCGTCCTGGATGATCGCCCGCGCCTGCGCCCCTCGCCGCGCGAGATTGTCGACGTCGCCGGGGTCGAGGCCGGCCAGCGCCGAGCGGAGGGGCCCCCACGCCGAGGCGGCATCGAGCACGTGGCGGTAGGCCTCGGCGGTCACGGCGAAGCCGTCGGGCACGTTGACGCCGCGGGGCGTCAGCGCGAGGAACATCTCGCCGAGGGAGGCGTTCTTGCCGCCGACCAGCGGCACGTCCCGTCGACCGATTTCCCGGAAGAAGCGGACGAATCTACCCATATGGGCCTCCCTACCCGGCGAGCCGAGCGGCCCCCCGGTTTCAGCACCCTGCCACCAAATTCGACGGACGCCGACCAGCCTACGGTAAAGCTTCGTACGCGTCACGTTCCAAGGAGGCCATGTTCATGCTGTCCGGCGCCCCTCGGTCGCCGGTTCGGATTCCCGCGCGCCGGCGCCAGAATGGGAGGCGCCGCCGCGGTGGTTTCCGCGGTGCCATCGGCGCGTTTGGCGATGGCATGCTGGTAGCATCACCCCGCTGCCTACATCCGGGAGGAGGCTCCATGATTCCCTGTGAGTGCCGAATCCCCCATCGGGTGCACCGGGTCGTCCTGACCGGCGGGCCGGGCGCTGGGAAGACCGCGACCCTGGAACTCATCCGCCAGTACTTCTGTCGGCACGTCGCGATCCTCCCGGAAGCCGCGGGAATCCTGTTCAGCGGCGGCTTCCCACGCGACGGCGGCCTGGCCGTCCGGCGGGCGGGCCAGCGGGCGATCTTCTACACCCAGCGCGAGCTCGAGGCGACGTGCGTTGCGGGCGACGCGGCGATCGTGCTGTGCGATCGCGGCACCGTCGACGGCGCGGCCTATTGGCCGGGGCCGGAGGAGCTGTGGTCCGCCGTCGGCACGACCCTGCCCGAGCAGCTCGCGCGCTACGACGCCGTCATCCACCTGCGGACCCCCAGGGAGGAAGGCGGCTACGACCGCAGCAACCCGCTGCGGATCGAGACGGCGGCCGAGGCGGCCGCGCTCGACGAGGGCATCGCCCGGGCCTGGAAGGGCCATCCGCGCCGGTACGTCATCGACGCGGCGGAGGACTTCCTCAGCAAGGCGGCGCGGGCGCTCGAGGCGTTGCGGGCGGAGCTGCCGCCCTGCTGTCGCCACCATGTCGCCCCGGCCCTGGAGCGGCATCTGGGTGCGGCGCCCTGAGGCAGCCCGGTAGCCCTGGGCTCGGGCGTCGGCCGGGCGGCGGCAGGCGTCCCTTTCGTTCTCCTATGTCGCATCGTACCTTCGATTTACGCGTCGAGATCGGAAACGCGAACCGGAGCGAGGAGGCGGTCGATCCGGGTTTCCTACGGGTGCCGGGAGCGCGGCCGCCATCCTACGGTGTCTCTTAGGAGGACGACCTTGCGCATCCCGGCCACGCTCACCGTCCTGGCCACCGTGATGGCGCTGGCCGGCCCGCCCGCCTGGGGGGCGAGCGAGGGCCTGGCCCAGGCCGTGCGCGCCCGCAACCCGGAGCTCGCCGCGCTCGCGGCCCGCGCCGGCGAGGCCCGCGCGAAGGTGGGGCCCGCCGGGGCCCTGCCCGACCCGCGCGTCGAGGTCGAGGTGATGGACGCCATGACGCTCCAGGGACCGCGGGCGGCCGTGCGGCAGATGCTGCCGGTGGCCGGCCAGCCGGGGCTGATGGCGCGCATGGCCACGCTCGAGGCCGACATGCGCGAGGCCGAGCGCGCCGATCGCGAGCTCATGCTGCTCGCCGACGGCGAGCGCACGCTCGCGGAGCTCGCCTACCTGGGGCGGGTCGAGGCGCTGACCGAGGCGTCGCGCAAGCTCGCGGCGCAGATGGCCCGCGTGGCGGAAGCGAAATACGCCGTCGGCCGGGGCATGCAGGCGGACGTGCTGCGCGCGCACGTGGCGCGCACGAAGCTGCTCGCGCCACCGCTCGGGTACGAGGCCCGACGGCGCTCGGCCATGGCGCTCCTCGCCGCGCTCGCCCCCGGCTGGGCCCCGATCGTGCCCGCGCTCGAGCCGGGCCCGGCGCTTAGGCCGGCGCCCGACCTCGCCGCGCGCGCGAGGCTGGACAGCCCGATGCTGCGCATGAAGCGGCTCGCACTCGCCCATGGCGAGGCCGAGGCGGCGCTCGCCCGCGCCGAGCGCATCCCCGACCTCGATCTCGGCGTCGTCGCGGGGCGCAGCATGCCGGGCGACATGCCCTACCTGGGCGGCATGGCGATGGCGACCGTGCCGCTCTGGTTCGGGACCAAGCAGGCCGGGCGCGTCGAGGCCGCCGATCGCCGCGTGGCGGCGGAGCAGGCCGCGCTGGCGGCCGCAGAGCGCGACTTGCAGGCGCGCCTCCTCTCGGCGCACGCCCAGGCGGCGGCGGCCGAGCGGCTGATCATGCTCTACCGCGGCGGGCTGATCACGCAGGCCCGCCAGACGTTCAAGGCCGCGCTCGCGGCCTACCAGGTCGACAAGACCGACTTCCTGATGGTGCTCGACGCCCTGATGGCGTTCTACGACGCCGAGATGGCCGAGGCGATGGCGATCGCCGAGCGCCGGCAGATGGCGGCCATGGCGCGCGCGCTCGCGGGCGCTGATCCGACGGAGAGTGGCATCCTCGGGGCCGACGCGCCGACCCGCCCTGACCCCGCCGCCCCGCGATCGGAAGGGAAACCCCGATGATCCGGCCCACCGGCGCTGTCCTCCTCCTCATGCTCACGCTCGCGCTCGCGGGCACGCTGGCCGCCTGTCGGCCGGCGAGCGATGAGGGCCCGGCCCGGGAAGGCCAAGAGGGCCAGGGGGCCTCGCCGGCCGGCCAGGAAGGCCATACAGGCCACGGAGCCGCGCCGGCCACCCCAGCGGGGCCGGCTGCCCACGGCGCGCACCCCGCGAGCCCTGCCGCCGACGTGGTCAGCCTCGACACCCAGGGCGCGACGCTCGCGAACGTCGCGACCGCGAAGGTCGGGCGCCGGCACCTGGCCCCCCGGATCGCGGCGGCCGGCCGCGTGACCTACGACGAATCCCGCCTCACCCGCGTCACGGCCTGGATCGACGGCCGCATCCAGCGGCTGTACGTCGCGACGACCGGCGCGACCATCCGCCGCGGCGAACCGATCGCGGACATCTACGGCCCGGACCTCGTCGCGACCCAGCAGGAGCTGCTCGTAGCGCTCGAGTCCGCCCGCGCGCTGGCCGGCTCGCCGGTCGAGGGCGTCGCGGCCGACTCCCGGCGGCTGGTCGACGCGGCCCGGCGCCGGCTGCGGCTGTGGGGGCTCTCCGGCGCCCAGATCGCGGGCATCGAGCGGCGGGGGCGCCCGCTCGACGCCGTGCCGATCCTGGCCCCGGCCTCGGGCGTCGTGATCCGGCGCCTGGTGCAGACCGGCGACTGGGTGGCGAAGGGCACGCCGCTCTTCGAGATCGCCGACCTCTCGCGCGTGTGGATCGAGGCCGACGTCTACGAGTACGAGCTCGCCGGGCTCCGGCCGGGGCTGGCGGTCGAGGTCGCGGCGACGGCCTACCCCGGGGAGACCTTCCGCGGCCGGGTGGCGTTCGTGGTGCCGGCGCTGGCCGCCGAGACCCGCACCAACGCCGTGCGCGTCGAGCTGGCGAACCCCGGCCTGCGCCTCAAGCCCGACATGCTCGTGACGGCCACGATCGCGCTCGACCGCGGCACGGCGATCGTGGTGCCGGCCGACGCCGTGCTCGATACCGGCAAGCGCCGGATCGTCTGGGTGCAGCAGGGGCCCGGCCGCTTTGCCCCCCGCGACGTCGTCGTCGGCGCCCGGTCGGACGAAGGCTACGAGATCAAGCGGGGGCTCGCCGAAGGCGAGACCATCGCGATCTCCGGCGGCTTCATGCTCGACGCCGCGAGCCAGCTCGGCAGCGGCATGGGCGCCCACGCCGGCCATGGCGCGCCCCCGCCGCGAGGCCCGGCGTCGCCGGCGGCGAGCGGCGGGAGTCCCGGGATGCCGGGGATGCCGGGCATGTCCGGGACGGAAGGCGGGCGGCCATGATCGACGCGTTGATCGCCTGGTCGATCCGCAACCGGGCGCTCGTGCTGATCGCGGTCCTCGCGCTGGTCGGCTGGGGCACCTGGGCCGCCTGGCGGGCGCCGCTCGACGCGCTGCCGGACCTCTCCGAGAACCAGGTCGTGGTCATGACCGAGTGGCCCGGCCGCAGCCCGCAGATCGTCGAGGACCAGGTCACCTACCCGCTCGTCACGAGCCTCCAGGGCCTGGCCGGCGTCAGGACCGTCCGGGCGGCCTCGGGGGTCAGCCTCTCGATGATTTACGTGATCTTCGAGGACGAGGTCGAGACCTACTGGGCCCGCACGCGCGTGCTGGAGCGCCTGGCCCAGATCCGCGGCCAGCTGCCGGCCGGCATCACGCCCATGATGGGGCCGGACGGCACCGGGCTCGGCCATGTCTTCTGGTACGTGCTCGAGGGCCCGGGCTACGACCTCGGCGAGCTGCGCGCGATCCAGGACTGGTACCTGCGGCTCCAGCTCCAGAGCGTGCCGGGCGTCTCGGAGGTCGCGAGCTTCGGCGGCTTCCAACGCCAGTACCAGATCGACCTAGATCCGCGCAGGATGGCCGTGCACGGCGTCTCGGTCGCCGACGTGGCGGCGGCCGTGCGGGCGTCGAGCCTCGAGGTCGGCGGGGACGTGATCCAGTCGCAGGGGGCGGAGTTCCTGATCCGCGCCCGCGGCTACGTGCGCGAGAAGCGCGACCTCGAGCGCGTGGTGCTCAGGACCGACGCCCGCGGTGTGCCGCTGCTGCTCGGCCAGGTCGCGACCGTGCAGATGGGCCCCGCGCCGCGGCGCGGGCTCGCCGACTGGAACGGCCGGGGCGAGGTCGCGGGCGGCATCGTGGTCATGCGGCGCGGCGACAACGCCCAGGTGGTGATCGACCGCGTGAAGGCGCGCCTCGCCGAGGTCGAGCGGGCCCTGCCGCCCGGTGTGCGGGTGGTGGCGGCCTACGACCGCTCGGACCTGATCCGCGCGACGGTCGCCACGCTGCGCGAGGCGCTCTGGCAGGAGATCGCGATCGTCAGCCTCGTGATCCTGGCGTTCCTGTACCACTTCCGCAGCGCGCTGGTCGTGATCCTGACGATCCCGGCCGCGGTGCTGATGGCCTTCATCCCGATGGCCCAGCTCGGCATCACGAGCAACATCATGAGCCTGGGCGGCCTGGCGTTGGCGGTGGGAGACCTCGTCGACGCGGGCGTCGTGATGACCGAAAACGCCTACCGCCACCTCGCCGAGGCCCGCAAGCGGGGTGAGGATCCGAAGGGCAAGGACCTGCTCGCCCTCGTGACGAAGAGCTCGCAGGAGGTGGGCCGGGCGATCGTGAGCTCGATCCTGGTCATCGTGATCTCCTTCCTGCCCGTGCTGCTGCTGACCGGCCAGGAGGGCAAGCTCTTCAGCCCGCTCGCCCTGCTCAAGACCTTCGCGCTGCTGGCGGCGGCGATCATGGCGGTTACGGCCGTGCCGGCGCTGATCACGTACTTGCTCAGGGGCCGGATGCGCGACGAGGCCGAGATCCCGCCGGTGCGGGCCGCCAAGGCGCTGTACCGGCCGGTGCTCGACGCCGCGCTCCGCTGGCGCATGCCGACCCTGATCGTGGCGGTTCTGATCGCCGCCACCAGCATCCCGCTCGCCATGCGCATCGGCAGCGAGTTCATGCCGCCGCTCGACGAGGGCTCGCTGCTCTTCATGCCGATCACCGTGCCGAACATCAACATCGCCGAGGCCAAGCGGCTGATCGAGATCCAGGATCGCCTGATCATGCAGACGCCCGAGGTGGCCTCGGTGCTCGGCAAGGTGGGCCGGGCCGATACCGCGACGGACCCCGCGCCCGTGTCGATGTTCGAGTCGATCATCATGCTCAAGCCGCGCGACCAGTGGCGGCCCGGCCTGACCAAGGCGCAGATCGTCGCGGAGTTGGACGCCAAGTTGCGCATGCCGGGCGTGGCGAACGGCTGGACCCAGCCGATCATCAACCGCATCAACATGCTGAGCACGGGCGTGCGCACCGACCTCGGCGTGAAGATCTTCGGCGACGACCTGCGCGTGCTCGAGGAGCTCGCGATCCGCGCGGAGGGTTTGCTCTCGCAAGTGCGGGGGGCGGTGGATCTCAACGCGGAGCGCACGGTCGGCGGCACCTACGTCGACCTCGAGATCGACAGGGCGGCGATCGCGCGCTACGGCCTCAACGTGGCCGACGTGACGGCGGTCGTCGAGGCGGCCGTCGGCGGCCTGGAGGTGGCGACCACGGTCGAGGGCCGGCGCCGCTGGCCGATCCGCATCCGCTACGCCCGCGAGCTGCGTGGCGACCTCGAGGCGCTCAAGCGTGCCCTCGTGCCCGTGAGCCAGGGCGCGGCGGCCGGGATGGCGGCCGCGCCCGCCGCGATGCTGGCCCCGGGCGGCGGGGGCATGGGCGGCATGGACGGCGGGGCCGCGCCGGCCGCCCCGGCCATGCCCCAGCCGCCCGCGGGCGCCCGCCGGGGCTTCGTGCCGCTGGGGCAGCTCGTTGCGTTCAAGGTCACCGCCGGGCCCCCGATGATCAGCTCGGAGGACGCGCGGCTGCGCTCGGTCGTCTTCCTCAACGTGCGCGGGCGCGACATGGGCTCGTTCGTCGACGAGGCCAAGGCCAAGCTCGCGCGCGAGCTGACGCTCCCGTCCGGCTACACGCTCACCTGGAGCGGCCAGTACGAGAACCAGGAGCGCGCCCAGGCCCGGCTGCGCGTCCTGATCCCGCTCGTGATCGTCTTCATCGTCGGGCAGCTGTGGCTGACGTTCCGCTCGCTGCCGCTCGCGCTGCTGGTGCTGTCCTCCGTGCCGTTCGCGCTCGTGGGCGGGCTGCTCCTGCAGACCTGGTACGGCGACAACTTCTCGGTGGCGGTCTGGGTGGGCTACATCGCGCTCGCGGGCGTCGCCGTCGAGACCGGCATCGTCATGATGGCCTTCCTGGAGGAGGCGTACGCGCGGCGCGCCGCCGACGGCGTGCTCACCGCCGAGGAGATCGACGACGCGGCACGCGAGGGCGCGATGCGGCGCCTGCGGCCGATCCTGATGACGGGGTTCATGGGGCTCTTCGGGCTGCTGCCCGTCATGCTCAGCGACGGCGTGGGCGCCGACGTCATGCGGCCGATCGCCTCGCCGATGGTGGGTGGCCTGCTCACCTCCACGATCATGGTGCTCGTCGTGCTGCCCGCGGCGTTCGCCACGCTGAAGCGCGCGCAGCTCGATCGGCCAGCGCTGCGGGTCGCCCGGCTCGAGGAGCCGGCGCCCCGCTTGGGCATGCCGGCCGACCCGGGTCCGCCGGACCGCGATCGCCAGGTCCCGGACGGAGATGCCCGTGTCCCGGAAGGAGCCCCCCATGCCGACGATCGCTGAGCGGCCGACCCCTTCCCCGCCTGGCGGCGATGCGCCCGCGTGGCATGCGCTGCCCGCCGCCGAGGCGCTCGCGCGCCAGGGCGTCGGTTCGGACGGCCTGACCGCGGCCGAGGCCGGCCACCGCCTGGCGGTGCACGGCCCCAACGCCCTGACCGAGGGCGCGCCGATCCGGCCGCTCGCCATCCTCGCGGGCCAGTTCAAGAGCCTGCTCGTCGGCATCCTGATCGTGGCCGCGGGCGTGTCATGGTGGCTCGGCGAGCGGACCGACGCGATCGCGATCCTGGCGATCGTCGTGCTCAACGCCGGCATCGGGTTCTACCAGGAGTACGGCGCCGAGCGGGCGATCGCCGCGCTCCGACGCATGACCGCGCCCCGCGCCCGCGTCCGGCGAGCGGGCGCGATCCTCGCGGTCCCCGCGACCGAGGTCGTCCCTGGCGACATCCTCCTGCTCGAGGCCGGCGACCGCGTGCCGGCGGACGCGCGCCTGCTCGAGGCCGCCAACCTGGGCTGCGTGGAGGCCGCGCTGACGGGTGAGTCCGACGCCGCCCGCAAGCGCGTCGACCCCGTCGCCGACGCGAAGGCGCCGCTCGGCGATCGCCGCTCGATGGTCCACGCGGGCACGAGCGTCGCGACCGGCAGCGGCCTGGCCGTCGTCGTCGCGACCGGCATGGCGACCGAGCTCGGCCGGATCGCCGGCATGCTCGCCGAGGCCCACGACGAGGAGACGCCGCTCCAGCGCCGCCTGGCGGCGCTCGGGCGCGCGCTCGTCCTGATGGCCCTGGGGATCGTGGCGCTGATCTTCGTGCTCGGGCTGGCCCGCGGGCTCCCGCTCCTCGGCCTCTTCGTCACCTCGGTGAGCCTCGCCGTGGCCGCGGTGCCGGAGGGGTTGCCGGCCGTGGTCACGATCGCGCTCGCGATCGGCGTCCGGCGCATGGCCCGCCGCCACGCGTTGATCCGCAGGCTGCCGGCCGTCGAGACGCTGGGGGCGACGAACGTGATCGCGACCGACAAGACCGGCACGCTGACCGTCGGCGAGATGACCGCGCGCGAGCTCTGGCTGCCGGACGCGCCGCCGCTCGGCGTCTCGGGCGAGGGCTACGCGCCTGTGGGTGCGGTCGCACCGCCTGCGGGCGCCGCGCCGGACGCCGCGCTCATGGCCCGCGCCGCGGCGCTCGTCGCCACCTTCGCGGGCTGCGTGAACGCGGCGCTGCGCGAGGCGGACGGCCGCTGGGAGGTCGTCGGCGATCCGACCGAGGGCGCGCTGCTGGCGCTCGCCGGCAAGCTGCCGGCCACAGGCCCGCCGGCGGATCGCCTCGCGGAGCATCCCTTCGATCCCGAGCGCAAGCGCATGACCGTGGTCCGCGGGACGGCCACGGGCCCCGCCCGGGCGCTCGTGAAGGGGGCGCCGGACATGCTGCTCGAACGCTGCAGCCACGTGCGTGGCGCCACCGGCGTCCGGCCGCTGAGCGACGCCGACCGCGCCGTGATCCTGGCCGCCAACACGGAGATGGGCGGCCGGGCGCTGCGCGTACTGGCCGCGGCCACGCGCGAGTTGCCCGCCGACCTCGTGGCGAGCGAGGACGCGGACGCGGTCGAGCGCGAGCTCACCTTCGAGGGCCTGGTCGGCCTGCAGGACCCACCGCGGCCGGAGGCGAAGGCGGCGATCGCGCGCTGCCGCGAGGCGGGCATCCGCGTCGTCATGATCACCGGCGACCACCCGGCGACGGCCCTCGCGATCGCCGGCGAGCTCGGCCTGACAAGCCAGGATACTGGCACCCCGCTTGATGCTGGCGTGCTAACCGGCGCCGAGCTCGACGCGCTGGACGATGCCGAGCTGGCCCGGCGCGCGCCCGGGATAGCGGTCTACGCCCGCGTCAGCGCGGCGCACAAGCTGCGCGTCGTGCGGGCCTGGCGGGCGAACGAGGCGGTCATCGCGATGACCGGCGACGGCGTCAACGACGCGCCGGCGATCAAAGGCGCGAACGTGGGCGTGGCGATGGGGCGCACCGGCACCGAGGTCACCAAGGAGGCCTCCGACATGATCGTCGCCGACGACAACTTCGCCTCGATCGTGGCTGCGGTCGAGGAGGGCCGCGGCGTCTACGCCAACATCAAGAAGACGCTGCAATACCTGCTCGCCGGCAACGCCGCCGAGCTGCTCTTCATCGCGGGCTGCGTGATCGTCGGCCTGCCGATGCCGCTCGCGCCGATCCACTTGCTCTGGATCAACCTCGTGACCGACGGCCTGCCGGCGCTCGCGCTCGCCACCGACCCGCTGGACCCCGAGGCGATGCGGCGCCCACCCCGTGACCCGCGCGCCGAGCTGACCGACCGCGACTTCCTGGCGACGCTCGCGTGGACGGGCGTGCTCACGGCGTCGGCGGTGGCCGGGACCTATGTCTACGTCCTCGCCTCGATGGGCGAGGCGCTGGCGCGCACGAGCGCCTTCGCCGTGCTCGTCTACGCCGAGCTGCTCCGCTCGTTCGGCGCGCGCAGCGACGAGAGGACCCTCTTCGAGCTGCCCCCTCACACCAACATGAAGCTGGTGGCTTGCGTCGCGCTCGGCGTCGCGCTCCAGCCCTGGAACCACCACCAGCCGCAGCTCCAGGCTTTCTTTGAGGTCGTGCCGATGGGCTGGGGCCACTGCGCGGCGCTCCTGGCCATGGGCATGCTGCCGCTGGCCGGGCTCGAGCTGCGCAAGCTCTGGCGACGGCGGGGGCGGCGGCGGTGATGCGGCGGCGATCGCGGGTGCGCCGCCTCGGCACGCTCATTCTCCCGGCCATCCTGGCGCTCAACGCGCCCGCGGCCGCCGCGTCGGCGCTCCATTGGGCCCCGCCGGCCGGGCGGCTCCACGGCGGGGCGCTCGCGGCGCGCGATCTGGGGGGCGGGCGCGCGCCGGCGGTCGTGTTGCTCCATGGCCTGACCGGCTCCAACCGCTACTGGAGCGCCACCTTCGACCAGCTCGCCCGCCAGGGCCGCCTGATCGTCCCCGACCTGCTCGGCTTCGGCCGCTCGCCCAGGCCGGCCACGGGCTACACGGCCGACGCGCACGCGGACGCGGTCGCGGCCTGCCTGCGCGAGCACCGCGTCGAGGCTCCCGTGCTGGTCGTCGGCCACTCGTTCGGCGCCCTGATCGCCCTGCGGCTGGCGAGCCGCCACCCGGCGCTCGTCGGGGGGCTCGTGGCGCTCGCGCCGCCGCTCTATCCGGACGCCGCGACGGCCCGCCGCCGTCTCGCGCGCGGCGGGCCGCTCCACGGCTTGCTCGCCTTCGACGCGCCGTGGTCGCGCGCGACATGTGAATGGGCCCACACCCACCCGGTCCTGACGACCCGGCTCTTCCGAGCGGCGGCTCCCATGATGCCGGCCCCGCTCGTGGCCGACTCGCTCGCCCACTCCGCCGCGTCGTATTTCGAGTCGATGGAGCGCGTGCTGCTCGCCGCCGAGGGCGATCGCTGGCTCGCCGCGGCGGCCGTCCCCGTGCGCATGGTCGCGGGCGACGAAGACCACATGGTGGATCGCCCGCATCTTGCGCGGCTCGCCCGCCGCCATGCCGGCGCGACGCTCGCGTCCTGGCCCGGCGCGGGCCACCACCTGCCGCTCGAGCGTCCGGAGGCCTGTCTCGCCGAGGTGCGCCGCGCCCGCCTCGGCCTCGCCCGACGCGGGTTCGGCGAAGACCTCTCGCCATGAAGCCCGCCGCGATCGAGGCGACGCCGCGGGATGGGCAAATGGCGCAATGCCCGCCAGGGCTCGCACGGCCGCCGTTCCCCGACCTCGCCGCCGCCGCGGCAATCATGGCGGGCGCCTGACTGATGGCCGCCGAAGTGGGGCCGCAAGTGGCCGGTACCTCGCTCGTCGGTTTCGCGCTGGCCGTCGCCGGAATCGTCCGGCCGCGGGCCTGAGCGGCCCCCCTCGGCTGCCTCTGGCAGCTCACGGTCTCGGGGTTCCTGGGGGCTCGGCGACTCGCCCAGGTTCTGGGATGCTTCCTTATTGCCTGGGGGGCCGTTTCCAGACCACGATCGGGAAGGTCGTCCAGCAAATTGAGAGGGGGCACAATGTCGGAGCGGATTCAGGTGGCGGTCAATGGCTACGGCGTGATCGGCAAGCGCGTGGCGGACGCGGTGATGCGCCAGCCGGACATGGGGCTCGCGGGCGTCGCGGACGTGAACGCGGACTACCGCATCCAGGGTGCCATTCGGCGAGATTATCCGCTCTTCGCCTCGACGTCTGAAGCGCGCCGGGCGATGGAGGCCGCCGGCCTCCCCGTAAGAGGCGAACTCGAGGACTTGCTCAAGGAAGCGGACGTCGTCGTCGATTGCACACCGAAGAATGTAGGAGCTAGGAACAAACTTATCTACGAGCGAGCGCGGGTGAAGATGATTTTCCAGGGCGGTGAGAAGCACGAATTGACGGGTCTCTCGTTCGTCGCTCAGGCCAACTATCGGGAGGCGCTCGGCAGGGAAGCTGCCAGGGTGGTTTCATGCAATACGACGGCGCTGTGCCGGGTATTGGGCGCACTGCACGCCATGGGCTGGGTTAAACGGGCCAGATGCGTCATCATGCGGCGCGCAACCGACCCTTGGGAATCGCATCACAACGGCATGATCAATACCGCTGTGCCGGAGGAGGTCATCCCCAGCCATCAGGGCCCGGACGCCAGGAACGTGATACGCGACTTGCCACTCACGGTGGTCGCGGTCGCGGCGCCCGTCAATCTGAGCCACCTCCATACGGCGATCGTCGAACTCCAGGGCGATCCGGCGCCGGAGGCGATCATGGAGGCGCTGCATGCGGCACCGCGCATCGCGATGGTCAAGGCGGCCATGGGCGTCAAAGGCCTGAACTCGGTGCTCGAGATCGTCCGCGACCTCGAGCGCCCCCGCAACGACTTGTGGGAGGTGGCGCTTTGGCACGACATCGTCACGATTGCGGAGGGCGATCTGCACATGGTTTATCAGGTACACAACGAGGCAATCGTGGTGCCGGAGAACATTGACGCGATTCGCGCGCTCACTCGCTTGGAGGATGAGCCGATGGCCTCGATCGAGAAGACGGACCGGACCTTGGGCGTAACGAAAGAGCTGCTCTTGCCGCAGGAGCGGCTCAAGATCTCGCCTTTCGCGCCGGAGCATGCTTCCTCAGAGGAGTGGAAGGCCTCCGTCCCCAAGCGCCAGAACTGAGGCAAGCATGAAAACGATTGCATTTTACGAGGTCGCGCCCTATGAGCGCTCGACAATCGAGGCGGCCCGGTTCGAGGGGGCCGAGAGTCGTACCTTCGTGGAGGCGCTCGACGAAAGCACGCTGGAGATGGCCACGAATGCTGAAGTCGTTTCGGTATTCATATATTCGCGCATTACAGCGGCCGTGCTCGCCAAGTTGCCGAAGCTGAAGCTCATCGTCACGCGTTCGTCGGGCTTCGACCATGTTGATCTTGAGGCCTGCCGCAGGCTCGGCGTGGCCGTCGCAAACGTACCCTCCTATGGCGAGAATACGGTCGCAGAGCACGCCTTCGCGCTCCTGCTGGGGCTCGCTAAGAAGCTGGCGGTGGCCCTTCGCAAAACCCGCAGCATGGACTTCTCGCTCGAAGGCCTCCTGGGCATCGACCTTCAGGGCAAGACGCTGGGAGTGATAGGTGCGGGACGTATCGGCGTGAACGCGATGCGCATCGGGCGCGGGTTCGGCATGCATGCGATCGCCTACGACCCCCGCGAGGCGCCGGAGCTCGCCGAGCGTGAGGGTTTCCACTACGTCCCCTTCGATGCGCTGCTCCGCGAGTCAGACGTCGTCTCGGTCCATGCCGCGCTCACGCCACAGACCCATCACATGTTCGACCGCGAGGCCTTCCGCAAGATGCGGCGTGGGGCGATCCTGATCAACACCGCCAGGGGCGCGATCGTCGACTCGGAAGCGCTCTGCGAGGCATTGCATGAGGGCTGGATCGCCGGGGCCGGGCTCGATGCGTTCGAGGGTGAGGAACTGCTCAAGGACGAGGCGCAGCTCCTGCATAAGCCCCTCTCGGAACGGCAGATTCGCCAGCTCACCTTTTGCTACACCCTGTTGCGGCACGAAACCGTGATCATGACGCCCCATTCCGCTTTCCTCACGCGCGAAAGCGTGGACCGGCTCGTCTCGACGAGCCTTGCGGTCATCCGCGCCTTCCTGACGGGGCGGCCTCAACTCCTGGTGGCGGAGGGCAAAAGCAGCCTCCGCTAAACGCTGAGCTCCCGCGCCCCATCAAGGAGGTGCCGATGGCCGAGCCGTGAGCGAGTTCTTCTTGCTCAATCCAGAAGCCGGGTTCCGCGTCCTGGGTGATCGCGAGCGCCACCCGCACGCAACTCCGCCTTCGTTAACCTAAGCGCCTTCGTATTACTGACGTTGACCTTAATCGCCGTGGCCGCCCCCCGGCATCTCGCCGTGCCCGGCCGCGCCCTGGCCGGGCGCGTCGGCATGGCCGCCGTCGGCCTTCGCGCCGGCCTGGAACACCTCCGGCCGCTCTGCGCCCTCGACGGTCAGGATGCCCGCGTTGCCCTTCTCGAGCCGGCCCAGGCTGTGATCGACGAGCGCGAAGTTGCCGGGGACGTCGACCTTGAAGTCGACGATCGCCGACCCGCCGGCCGGCACGAGGGTCGTCTGGACGTTGGTGACGGACTCCGTGGCGCCCTCGGCGTAGACGCGATCGAAGATCTCGCCGATGACGTGGAAGCTCGACGTGAGGTTCGGGCCGCCCACCCCGAAGAAGATGCGCACGGTCTCGCCGGCCTTCGCCTTGAGCGCGCGCTCGCCCGTGAGCGCGCCGACGCTGCCGTTCATCAGCACGTAGTCGGGGCGCTCGTCGAGGTTCTTCGCGAACGAGGTGCCCTGCACGCCCGGCACGCCGCGCCCGCCGTCGAGGTAGAGGTCGCCCTGCATCACGTAGAACTCGCGATCGACCTTCGGCCAGCCGCCTTGCGGCTCCACGACGATCAGGCCGTACATGCCGTTGGCGATGTGGTGGGCGACCTTGGGTGTGGCGCAGTGGTAGACGTAGACGCCCGGGTTGAGCGCCTTGAACTTGAACTCGGCCTGCCCGCCCGGTCCGATTTGCGTGACCTTGCCGCCGCCGCCGGGCCCGGTCGCGGCGTGGAAGTCGATGCTGTGCGACTCCTTGCTCGCGATGGCGTTCTTGAGCCGCATGTTCACGGTGTCGCCCGCGCGGACGCGCACCATCGGGCCGGGCACCGTGCCGCCGAACGTCCAGAAGGTCGTCGCGACCTGGTCGTCGACGAGCGCGAGCACCTCGCGGGTCTCCATCTCGACGTCGACGCTCGCGGGCCCCGTTCGCGTGACGGGCGGCGCGACCGCCGGCAGCGGCAGGCGCATGGTGCCGGGCGGGATCGGCTTGGCCGCCGCGACCGCCTCGTCGAGCCCGCGGGGGGCGGCAGCGGCGTCCGCGACGACCACGACCTCGCCGGCCATGCCATACAGCTGGTGCGACGGGAACGTGCAGACCACGTCGACCTGGCCGGGCTGCTCGAAGGTGTACTCGCCCGACGCCTCGCCGCCGGCCTTGGCGTTCAGGTGGAAGCCGCGGTCCTTCAGCACCCAGTCGTGCGCGATCGCGCCGCGGTTCTCGAAGACGAAGCGCACGGGGCGGCCCGCCGGCACCTGGATCCGGCGCGGGCTGAAGCCGAAGTCCGTGCCGACGATCCGGACCTCGCCGGCGGCGAGCACCGCCCGTTCCGGCGGTGCCGCTGCCGCGGCCGCTCGGTTGCCCGGCTCCGCTGGCGCGCCCGGCACGGCCTGCGCGTTGCAGGCGGCGAGGGCGGCGAGGGCGAGCACGATGGCGCCCGCGGCGTGGACGGCACGCATACCGCTGGTTCGAGTCATGAGAAGGACCTCCGTTCAGGAATGGGTTGGCGCGGGCGGCTGGATTACTAAATAAATTAGTAGGGCCGTCTCCATTCTCGTGACGCGGGCGGTCTGCTGTCTATCCGGGGATCTACGGGGACGCGGCGGCGGCAGGTGTCCGTAGAAAGCCGCAGGGCCCTGGGGTGGGATGGTGGGTTGGCATCCGCAGCTCGTGCGGATGGCTCGCACCGGGTCCGCTGCTACGATGTTAATCCGTAGGGCGGTCCGTCGCGACACCCCGGCCTGTCATGGCCGCCGAGCCGGAGGTCCCCTTGCTGCCCTGTGCCAAGTCAACGCCATCTCGGCCCGCTCGGATCCCCGTCGCGCTCGCGCTTGCGACCAGCGCGGCCTGCCAGGCCGCGCCGCTGCCCGCGCCTGGCGGGGCAACGCCCGAGGTCGAGCTGGTCCTCGCGTTCCGGCCGGACGCCACCGAGGTGGACCGGGCGGCCCTGCGGGAGCGGCACGCGCGCCGCCCCGCCGTGCAGCTGCTGCCGGGCGCAGAGCGCTGGCGCGTCGGCTCGATGGCGGCGATCGCAACGATCGCCGCTGAGCCCACCGTGAAGTTCGTCCACCCGAACTATCGGCGACGCCTGGTGCTACCCGGCGATCCGCCGGCGTCGCCCCTGCGCGCGCTCGCCGCCCTGCACCCCGGCGACCTGGCAGGCTGGACGCGCGGCCCCGAGACCAACGACCCGCGCGCCGGGCGCCAGTGACACCTGCCGGCCGCCCGGTTCCCCGAGGCGTGGCGCCTTGGTCGCGGCGCGGGCGTCACCGTCGCGGTGATCGACTCCGGGGTGGACCCCGATCACCCGGACCTCGTGGCCAGCCCGCTGCCGTTGATCGACGAGGTCATCGCCCTGGGGAACCATGACGTCGCTCAAGGCGCCAGCTTCGACGGGCGCGACGGCCACGGCCATGGCACGCACGTCAGCGGCCTGATCGCCGCCGTCGCGGGCAACGGAATAGGCGTGGCCGGCGCGGCGCCAGAGGCCAAGATCCTGCCGGTGAAGGTCACGCCGATGAGCGGCGAGACCGACGACGCCACGATCGCCCGCGGCATCGCGGACGCGGTCGATGCAGGCGCGCGCGTGCTCAACCTCTCGATCGGCGGCCGCGAGCCCGGGTTGACCGGCCCGCAGGTCCGAGCGCGATGGGCACGACGCCGCCTCGGGCTTCGGTTCGCTCACCAAATCTCCCGTGAAGCCCCGGCGTTTCCGCCTTGGGAGGTAAGGGAGGCGGCGTGAGCCGCAATGCGCTCCATTGATGGAACATATGTTTGCATTGTGGGCCTTTCACACGATAGAATACTGACCGTGAAGCAGGTGTTGACCCTAAGCTGCAAGATCGAAATTCCGCATGACATGCGCGCCGTCGTAGACGCGACCATGCGGGCCTTTGCGGGCGCCTGTAACGTCGTGCGGGCGGTAGCCGAGGAACGCGGCACCACCAACAAGCTCAAGCTCCAATCCTTCGTTTACTACGAGCTGCGTGAGCGGTTCGGGCTCTCGGCAAACCTCGCAATTCGGGCAATCGCCCGTGTGGCGGCGGTCATGAAAGCCAAACACAAGGGCTCGACCTTCCACCCGACCAGCGTCGATTACGACCAACGCATCTTCCGTTTCCGCGAGAAGGACTGGACCGTGAGCTTGACCTTGCTGGGCGGTGCCCAACGGTTCAAGCTCTTGGTCGGAAACTACCAGCGGGGCCTTTTGGCGGGGAAGACTCCTACGAGTGCCAAGCTGGTCAAGCGTAAGAACGGTGACTACTACCTCCAAGTCGCCTTGGATCAAGTGCCCCCCGCGCCCAATGAGCCAAAGGGCGTCTTGGGGGTGGATCTCGGCATCAAGAACCTGGCGACTCTTTCCACGGGCGAACGATTCGGCGGGGCTGAAGTCGACGCCATCCGCGACCACTACCAGGCGATGCGCACGGCTCTCCAAAAGAAGGGCACGAAGGGGGCCAAGCGCCTCTTGAAACGGCTGTCCGGCAGCGAGCAACGCTACATGGCCTGGATCAACCACACCATCAGCGCCCGCGTGATCAGGTTCGCCAGGCACCACGCCCTGATCGTGTCGCTCGAGGATTTGACGGGCATTCGCAAGCGGGTCAAAGTTCGCAAGGCCCAGCGCCACCGGCACCACCGCTGGTCCTTCTTCCAGCTTCGCAGTTTCTTGGCGTACAAGGCGCTGCGGGATGGCGT
>JAKFEW010000147.1:0-21449 GCA_036675505.1 Candidatus Sericytochromatia bacterium | reverse complement strand
GACAGCTCAACGGGCGGATTCCAGTAGCGAGTCATGGCGAACACCTCCCGGCACAACGGCCAGGATGTGTTAGATCAAATCTCAGCTCGGTTGTCGATCCCCGAAACTGATCAGGTCTCTAGGTGCCGGCGCCCAGAGCGGGGTCCGGCGAAGGCGTCGCGGACGGCGCGGGCGGCGTGAGCGACAGCGAATACGGGATGTAGTGTTCGTTGTCGACGTCGACCTGGCCCGTCGGATCGACGTAAAGATCCGCGACGATCGGCGTCGCGCCCAGCTCGGCGTCATAGAGGACGACGGTGTAGACGATCGTCTGGCGGCTGTCCCGGCCGAGGCGCACGGTGATCGGGCCGTCGGAGCCTGCGGACACGCGCTGCTCGGGGGCGGCCGGCGGGTAGTCCGGCGTGACGAGGTCGACGCGCAGCTGGATATCGGCGGGCAGCGGGCGCGCATCCTCGAGCGCCCGCAGGTAGAGCTTCACCTCCACCTCCCCGTCGATCACGATCGGCAGCTTGGCCGTCGCGAGCGCCTGGCTGTCGGGCACGAGCGGCGAGACGATGGGCACCTGCTCGGCCAACGTCGCGATCTTCCCGTCGAGCTCGGTCACGGAGGCCTTGAGCTCCCCCACCGCCCGCCTGAGGTCGTCGAGCGTCGCGCGCAGCTCCGCGACCGAGGCCTCCAGGCCGCGCATGACCGCGAGGACGGCGACGGGATCAGCGAGGTCCGGCAGGTGCTTCGCATCGAGGTGCGTGGCGGTGAGGATGACGGCACGCTTGAGCTTGTCGACGTCGAGGTCGCCCAGGCCGCCGGCGGCGCCCGCCACCATGGCCGTCGTGACCAACGTCGAGCCGACGTCCACGTTCGCCGTGGCGCCGAGGTCGCCGGCCTTCGCGAGGGTCTGGAGGCGGGCCGGCTTGCCGCCCGCGGTCTTGCAGCGGGCGATGACCATGTAGGTGTAGCCCTTGGGCACGGCCTTGAACTCGAATTGCCCGCTGCCGTTCGTCTTCACCGGCGCGATGCCGGGGTAGGGATCGCCCGCGGCGTCGGCCAGGAAGACCTCCGTGCCCGCGAGGGGCACCTGCGAGAGCCCGAGCAGGCGCCGGGTCGGGGCCAGGTCGTAGCCACCCGGCGCCACCAGGTTGAGCCCGCCGGCCGCGACCATGTTGCCGGCCCCGGCCGCGACGATGTTGCCGCCGGCGTTGCCGACGATGTTGCCCGCGCCGGCCGCGACGATACCGGCCGGGGCGGAGATCCGGCCCATGATCAGCGTGGCGTCCTTCGGCAGGGCGGCCGCCGTCCGCTTCGGCTTCGGCGACGCGGCCGCGGTGGTCGTCCCGCCACCGCGCGTCGCGGATGGCGTGGGCGCGCAGCCGAGCAGCAGCACCGGGAGCACCAGCCAGACCAACCGTCGCATCAAGCCTCCGTGTGGATTCACCCACGCCTGTTCCCCGGGCTGGGGAGAGGGGCGCCCGGGATGCGATCAGCTTGACAGGTGAATGTGAAGGAATTGGGAAGCGACGAACGGCGGCGGTCAGGGCCGCGGCACCGTGAACCAGAAGGTGCTGCCGTGGCCGAGGGCGCTCTCGACCCCGATGCTCCCCCCATGGGCCTCGACCAGGGCCTTGGCGATCGAGAGGCCCAGGCCCGTACCACCCTTGGTCACGCCGCTGACGAAGGCGGCCTTGGCCCGCTCGAGCTCATGGGCCGCGGCGAGTTCGGCCTCGCGTCGCGCGAGCGCGATCTGGGCTCGCTTCAGCTCCGTGATGTCCTGGACCGTGCCTGCCAACCGGACGGGCCGCCCTTCCTCGTCCCGTATGACCTGGCCGCGCTCCAGCACGATCCGCTCGACGCCGTCAGGGGCGAGGCGCCGGTGCTCGAGTTCCGTGGCGCCGCCATCGCGCAGGGCGGCCTGCAGCGCCTGCGTCAGCTTGCCCCGGTCGTCGGGCGGCACCATCGCGAGGAGCCGCTCGTAGCTGGACCCGAGCTCGCCCGCTTCATGGCCGAACATGTGAAAGCGCTCGCCCGTCCATATCAGGTCACCCGTTGCGAGATCCCATTCCCAGCTGCCGAGCCGGGCGATCCGCTGGGTCTCCGGCAGCCGCGCCTGGTTGCGGCCAGGACGGCGCGCGCGCCGCCCATGCCGAACGGACTGGCGATCGCCGCGTGGAGCCCGCAGCCGTTGGCCCGGTCACGCCAGGGCGCCGAAGCCCTCGACCGGGTGGTCGAGGGCTTCGGGGACGAACGCTCCGCGCCCAGGCGTCAGTGCACGCCCGCGGCCGCGCCCTTCAGCTCCCGCACGAGCTGCTCGAGCACCTTCTTGGCGTCGCCGAACAGCATCATGCAGTTGTCGCGGTAGAAGAGCTCGTTCTCGATGCCCGCGAAGCCCGCGTTCATCGAGCGTTTCACCACGATCACGCGCTTCGCCGCGTCGACGTTCAAGACCGGCATGCCGAAGATCGGGCTCGCCGGGTTGGTCTTGGCGGCGGGGTTCACGACGTCGTTGGCGCCGAGCACGATCACCAGGTCCGTCTTCGCGAACGCGTCGTTGATCTCCTCGAGGTCGAAGAGCTGGTCGTAAGGCACGTCGGCCTCGGCGAGCAGCACGTTCATGTGGCCGGGCATGCGGCCCGCCACCGGGTGGATGGCGTAGCGCACCTCGGCGCCGTTTTCCGCGAGCAGCTCGCAGAGCTCGCGCACGGCGTGCTGCGCGCGAGCGACCGCGAGGCCGTAGCCCGGCACCACGATCACGCTCTGGGCGTTCTCGAGCAAGGTCAGCGCGTCGTCCGAGCTGACTTCCGTGATCGAGCCCACCACCGCGTCGGCGCCGCCCGCCGCTGCCGGGGCGGCCGAGCCGAACGCGCCGAAGAGCACGTTGGAGAGCGAGCGGTTCATCGCCTTGCACATCATCACGGTGAGCAGCGTGCCGGAAGCGCCCACCAGGGCGCCTGCGATGATCAGCGCGTTGTTGTAGAGCAAGAAGCCCGAGGTGGCCGCGGCCATGCCCGTCAGCGAGTTGAGCACGGCGATGATCACCGGCATGTCCGCGCCGCCGATCGGCAGCACGACGGCCACGCCGAGCAGCAGCGCGACGGCCACGAAGCCGAGCAGCAGGGCGAGCGACGGGTTCGAGACGGCGAGCACGCCGAGCAGGCCGATCGCGCCCAGGGCCAGCAGGCCGTTGACGACGTTCTGGCCGGGGTAGGTGATCGGCTTGCCGGTCATCAGCTCCTGCAGCTTCGCGAAGGCGATCGCGCTGCCCGAGAAGCTGATCGCGCCGATCAGCAGCGTGAACAGCGAGGTGATCGCGGGCGCGAGCGGCATCAGCTGCGCCGACATGTGCGTGCCATGGAGGAACTCCGAGGCCGCCACGAGCGCCGCGGCGCCGCCGCCGGTGCCGTTGAAGAGCGCCACCATCTGCGGCATCTGGGTCATCTGGACCTTCTTGGCCGCGACCCAGCCGACGAGCGTGCCGAGCACGACGCCCGCGATGATGATCGGGTAGCTCACGATCTGCTGGTCGAAGACCGTCGCGATGACCGCGATCATCATGCCGACGCCCGCGACGGTGTTGCCCTTCCGCGCGGAGGCGGGGTGGCCCATCATCTTGAGGCCGATCACGAAGAGGATCGCGGTGGCCAGGTAAGCCAGGTTGATGAAGCCCGCGGAGGCCGACTGGACGGCCGTTTCAGCGCCGTGCATCTAGCGGCCCCCCTTCTTCGCCTTGAACATCTCGAGCATGCGGTCGGTCACGACCCAGCCGCCCACCACGTTCAGCGTGCCGAGGAAGACGGCCAGGAACGCGAAGAGCGGGCCGAGCTCCGGGTTCGCCTTGCCGGCGACCAGCAGCGTGCCGACGATCACGATGCCGTGGATCATGTTGGTGCCGCTCATGAGCGGCGTGTGCAGCGTCGGCGGCACCTTGCCGATCAGCTCGATGCCGAGGAAGACGGCCAGCACGAAGACGAACAGGTACAGGATCAGCGTGGTTTCAAGCATGGGACGTGGCCTCTCCAGCGATCGCCTTGACGGACTCGTGGACCACCTCGCCCGCGTGGGTGAGCAGGCAGCCCTGGGTGATGGCCTCGGCCCGGTCGAGCTTGAAGCCTTCCGGCGCCGCGAGGTGCATGAAGAGCTTCTCGACGTTGCGCGAGTACATCTGGCTCGCGTGCGCCGGCATCGTGGCCGGCAGGTTCAGCAGGCCGATGATCGTGACGCCGTTGGGCGAGGTCGCGATCTCGCCTGGTTTGGTGAGCTCGCAGTTGCCGCCCATCTCGGCGGCGAGGTCGACGATCACCGATCCCGGCGCCATGCCGGCGACCATGTCGGCCGGGATGAGGCGCGGCGCCGGCTTGCCGGGGATCAGCGCGGTGGTGATCACCACGTCCGCGCGGCCGATGCGCTGCTTGATCAGCTCGGCCTGGCGGCGCTTGTAGTCCTCGGAGAGCTCCTTGGCGTAGCCGCCGGCGGTCTCGGCCTGCTCGCCGTCATCGGGCGGCACCTCGACGAACTTGGCGCCGAGCGACTCGACCTGCTCCTTGGTGGCCGGGCGCTGGTCGAAGGCCTCGACCATGGCGCCGAGGCGGCGGGCGGTGGCGATCGCCTGCAGGCCCGCCACGCCGGCGCCGAGCACCAGCACCTTGGCGGGCGCGACCGTGCCCGCGGCCGTCGTCAGCATCGGGAAGAAGCGCGGCAGCGCCTGGGCGGCGAGCAGCACGGCCTTGTAGCCGCCCACGGTCGCCATCGAGGAGAGCGCGTCCATGCTCTGAGCGAGCGTGGTGCGCGGCACCAGCTCCATCGCGAAGGTGGTCAGCTTGCGGCCGGCGAGCTTGCGCACCGTCTCCCCATCGACCAGCGGCCGGATGAAGCCGATCAGGCCCGTGCCCTCGCGCATCGCGGCGAGCTGGTCTTCGTCCGGCGCGTTGACCTTGAACACGACGTCGGCCGTGCCGAGCAACGTCTGGCGGTCGTTCGTGACGGTCGCGCCGGCCTCGGCGTAGGCGGCGTCGAGGAAGCCGGCCTCGCGGCCTGCGCCGGCCTCGACCTCGATGGTGAAGCCCTTCTTGACCAGGCGCTTGACCGACTCGGGCACGAGCGCCACCCGGCGCTCCCCGGGCTGTGTTTCTTTCGGGACGGCGATTCGCAAGCGGAGAGTCCTCTTGTAGCAGGCGTGGGCGCGTCGTCCGGCCACGGTGCCGGGCGCCGGGGACCATGTACCCGCGCACCCTTATCCTCTCCCCGGTGGGGGAGAGGGGGACGAGGAGGGGCTGACGAGCCCCGACGAGGCGGGTGAGGGGGTTCGGGGCACGCCGAGAGACCCCCGCCCACCGCTCCGCGGAGCCCGCCCCCACCGGGGCGAGCAAAAGGGTGCCTTGGGCTCAGCGCCCGCCAGAGCCCGCGTCCTCCGGCCGCGGGTGCTCCGCGATCCACACCAACGCGGCGCCGGCGCTCGCGAGCGCGAGCGCCGCGGCGAGGGCCATGGCCACCCGGAAGCCCTCGACGAACGCCGCGTCCACGGCGTCGTCGACGTCCGCCCGCCGCGCCTTCGGCCAGTCCGGCGGGGCCGCGAGGGCGGCGAGCTGGTGGCGCTCGGCGAGGAGGTCGGCCCGCGCGGCCGACGGCACGCCTTTCTCCGTCAGGCGGCGCTCCAGCGCCGGGGCGAAGGCGGCCTGGATCACGAGGCCGAAGACGGCGATCGCGAGCAGCCCGCCCACGCGCGCCACTGCATTGTTGACGCCCGACGCCACGCCTGCGCGCGACTGGCTCACGGCGCTCATGACGGCGGTGGTGAGCGGGGCCACGGCGATCGCGAAGCCGAGCCCGAGCACCAGCACGCCGGGGAAGAAGGTGGTCCAGTACGAGCCGCCGCGGTCTGGCCAGGCGAAGAGGGCGCAGCCGACGGCGGCGACGATCGGCCCGATGATCAGCGGCTTGCGCGCGCCGTGGTGTTCCACGAGCCCGCCGGCCCAGCCCGAGAGCGCGAACAGCAACAGGATGAAGGGCGTGAGGGCGGCGCCCGTGGCCAGGGCGCTGTAGCCCTGGACCTGGATCAGGTTGTAGGGCACGAAGAACATGACGCCGCTGAGCGCCCCGTAGAGCAGCAGCGTGAGCAGGTTCGCGCCCAGGAAGGTCGGCGAGCGGAAGAGGCTGGGCGGCATCATCGGCCAGCGGCTCCGGGCCTCCAAGACGAAGAACCCCACGAGCGCCACGCCACCCCCCACCAGCGCCGCGAGTACCGAGGGCTCGGCGAGGCCGCGCTCGGGGGCTTCGATCAGGCCGAAGATCAACGCGCCGAGGCCGAGCGTCGCGAGCGCGGCGCCCGCCAGATCCAGCCGTTCGGGCGCGGCGGGGTCGCGGCTCTCGGGCACGTGCCAGGCGGCGATCGCCACCGTCGCCACCGCGAGCGGCAGGTTGAGCCAGAAGATCGCGCGCCACGACGCGACGTCGACCAGCCAGCCGGCCAGCGTCTGGCCGAACGCCGCCATGATCGACGTATAGCCCGCCCAGATGCCGATCGCCCGCCCGCGCCCGGCGTCGTCGAACGAGGCACTGATGATCGCGAGCGAGCCCGGCACGAGCAACGCGCCGCCGACGCCCTGGAGCGCGCGCGCGGCGATCAACATGCGCGTGTCACCGGCGAGCGCACAGCCGATCGACGCGAGCGCGAAGAGCCACGTGCCGAGCACGAACACGCGCCGCCGGCCGTAGCGATCGCCGAGCGCGCCGCCCACGAGCAGCAAGGCCGACAGGAACAGCAAGTAGGCCTCGACGATCCACTGCAGCGCCGCGACGTCCGCGCCGAGCTCCCGCTGGAGGGCCGGCAGGGCCACGTTCACGGCGGTGCTGTCGATGAACGCCATGCTCGAGCCGAGGATGGTGGCGGCCAGCACCCAGCGACCCTGGTTGTCCGTCATAGCGATCTCCGAAGGTGTAACATGGGCCCGAACCAGAAGGAGGCGCCCGATGACGACGAAGGTGATCAAGTCCGAGGCCGAGTGGAAGGCCCAGCTGACCCCCGAGCAATACCACGTCCTGCGCGAGAAGGGCACGGAGTGCGCGTTGACCGGGCAGTTCTGGGACAACAAGGCCCCCGGCGACTACTATTGCATCGGCTGCGGCCAGCACCTCTTCTCGTCGGACACCAAGTTCGAGTCCGGCACCGGCTGGCCGAGCTTCTACAAGCCCGTGGGCCCCGACGTGATCGACACGCATGAGGACCGCGCCCACGGCATGGTGCGCACCGAGATCACCTGCAGCCGCTGCGACGGGCACCTCGGCCACGTCTTCCCGGACGGCCCGCCGCCCAGCGGCCTGCGCTACTGCACCAACTCGGCGGCCTTCAAGTTCGTGCCGAAGGCCTGAGCCGGACGACGAGAGGGCCCGGCCGCGACGCGGCCGGGCCCTCGGTTCGGAAAGCGTTTTTATTCGGGCAGCGTGCCTTCGACTTCGGCCTTCGGCTTCTGCTCGCGCTCGGCGGCGATCGTGTGGAACAGCGTGCCGTCGTAGAGGGCGGCCAGGCGCTTCTCGGAGATGGCTTGGGCCTTCTCCTTGCCCTCGGCCTCGGTGGTGTCCGCGCCCAGCTTGATCAGCAGGCCGAACTCGGCCTTCGAGGCCACGTTGCCGGTGGTGTCGGTCTTGTTCTTGGCGAGCATCACCTTGAGCTCGGCCCAGGTCAGGGAGCCCGACTTGTTCGCGTCGAAGGTCATGATCTGGCCGAAGCGGGTCAGCACGAACTTGCCCTCGCCGTCGAAGGCGCCGGTGTCGCTGCCGTGCTTGGCCTTGTGGATCTTCGCGATCTCGATCGAGAGGCCGTTCGCGGCCTGGCGCAGGCCGAGGTTGATGAACAGCGCGCCGCCGGTGGCGAAGCCGCTGCCGAGGCCGAGCCGCTTGAGGCCCTTCTTGGTCTCGTCGAGCGTGATGACGCCGTCGTTGTTGGCGTCGAAGAACATCACGTGCTTCTGCAGCGCGGTCGGGTTCTTGATCGCGGCGTGGGCCGCGAGCGGGCCACCGACCATGCGCGCGGAGCCCGCGACCCGGTTGGGCGCGGCGCCACAGGCGGAGAGGAGGGCGGTGGCGGCGAGGGCCGCGATGGCGAGCTTCTTCATGGGGGAGTTATGGCGGGGTCGGAAACGAAATATTCTTAAGAAAACGCCATGGCTAAGTAAAGGAACGGTTAACAAATCTAGTTGCCATCCCGAGGTCGCTTCGCTAAAATGACACGACGCCTTAACACAACTTCACCAGCAGGAGCCCCCATGACCCAGCGCATCGCCGCCCTCGCCCTCGTTTCCACGATGCTGGCCGCCGGCTGCCAGGCGTCGATGACCGGCAGCGTCTCGCCGGGCGCTTCGACCTCGCCGGGCCCCAAGGGTACCGCCACCCCCGCGGCCACCGCCTCGCCCGCCGGGTCACCGGCGCCCACGGCGAGCGCCTCGCCGGCCGCGTCGATGGCGGCCAACTGGCTCAAGATCGACGGCAAGGAGGCCAAGATCGGCTCGGGCGGCAAGGTGACGCAATCCGTCCTGGCAGGCGTCATCGCCAACATCACCTTCGGCGGCCTGCCCGACGGCACGCCGGCGGGCGCCCAGCCCGGCGAATTCATCGGCATGGTCCAGTTCGGCGGCGACCTCAAGGGCGACCTCACGCTGGACAAGCTCAAGGAGGTCAACTTCCTCGTCCAGGAGGTGGATGCCGAGTTCAAGACCGGCAAGCGCACCTGGCAGGTGAACTACCTCAAGGACACCTTCAACACGCCGAACGGCCCCAAGCTCGAGATCGCCGGCAAGGACGGTGTTTTCACGCTCGTGAAGGCTTCGGGCAAGCTCCAGCCCGACAAGGGCCAGCCGAACCTCGCGGTCACCAACGAGATCCAGGCGGAGTTCAGCTTCACGGGCATCGCGAAGTAGGCGCCGTTTACTGCTTCGCCTTCGCCGCGTAGCCCGCGTCGATCGACAGCTCGCGGCGGGCGGCCGCCACGCGGTCCTTCGGGAGCTTGGCGAGCGCGGCGTCGACCTCGCGGATGGTGGCGTCGTCCTCGATGAACTCGGCGAGCCGCCGGCGCGTGAGCTGGGCTGTGGCGTCCTGCGGAAAGGCAGCCAGGGCCTTGGCCGCGCGGGCCGCCTCGGTGCTCACGCTGATGCCCAGGCCCATCTCGACCACCTTGCGCTTGCCCCAGTTCAGGTCGCAGAACGCGGCGATGGTGCGGCCGTAGGCGTTCGTGCCATAGGCGAAGCCGGGCGCGGCGTTGAAGGCCGCCGCGACGTGGCGGAACGCGGTCTTGCCGTTGCCTATCTGAGACTCGCCGAGCGCCGCGAGCTGGCCGGCGGCGCCTGAGATCACGAGGTGGATGCGGGCCTTCGAGGTGGCGTCCAGGTTCGGCCTGGCGAGCCAGCCGTTGCCGGCCTCGATCATGGCCGTCAGCTGGGCCGGTCTGGCCTTGGGGATCGCGGAGTGCTGGGCATCGACCCACACCCGCACGGCCTCGCCGGTCGGCAGCGCGATGCCCATCTGGCCCTGCGGCTCGCGGGCGACGGCCTTCGCGAGCGGCGCGCGCGGCCTGGGCGCGGCGGGCGGGAGGGCAAGGGGGCTGCGACCGATGGGACTCATGGCGACCTCGCATGGGGTGACGGGGATTTATGCGCCGGACGCCCGCCGAAGATTCTTATTTCCGCGTTAAGAAATCTCCACGGCGGCCTGGTCGCCGTGCGTCCGTGAACTCCACCCAGGTTACTTGACAACAGGGCACTCAAGTCGGTACAAAAATGGCAGCACCCTGACCCCGAGAGGACTTCCGCCCCATGACCACCCAGGCCAACGAGCGCGGCCAGCTGTCGATCCACGCCGAGAACATCCTGCCGATCATCAAGAAGTGGCTGTATTCGGACCACGAGATCTTCCTGCGCGAGCTCGTGAGCAACGCGGTCGACGCGGTCAGCAAGGTCAAGCACGTGGCCCTCACCGAGAACCTCGGCGAGCTCGGTCCGTACCGCGTCGACGTCTCGCTCGACAAGGACGCGAAGACCCTCACGATCGCCGACAACGGCATCGGCATGACCGCCAACGAGGTGCGCCAGTACATCAACCAGGTGGCCTTCTCGGGCGCGCAGGCCTTCGTCGAGCGCTACAAGGTCGACGCTGACAAGAACGGCATCATCGGGCACTTCGGCCTGGGCTTCTACTCGAGCTTCATGGTGGCCGACAAGGTCGAGATCCGCACGAAGAGCTACCAGGCGGACGCGCCGGCCTGCCACTGGGTGAGCGAGGGCGGCCTGGAGTTCGACCTGGGCCCCGCCGAGAAGGAGACGCGCGGCACCGAGATCGTCCTGCACCTGGCCGACGACGCCCACGAGTTCCTCGAGGCGATCCGCGTGCGCACGGTGCTCGAGAAGTACTGCAAGTACCTGCCCGTGCCGATCTTCCTGAACGGCGAGGCGATCAACGAGCACGCGCCGATCTGGACCAAGGCGCCAAGCTCGCTCACCGACGAGGACTACCTGGGCTTCTTCCGCCAGGCCTACCCCTACGAGGACGACCCGCTGTTCTGGATCCACCTGAACGTGGACTTCCCGTTCCGGCTCCAGGGCGTGCTGTACTTCCCGCGGCTCAAGCACGAGATGGACGCGAGCAAGGGCCAGGTCCAGCTCTACTGCAACAACGTGTTCGTGACCGAGCACGTCGAGGACGTGATCCCGCGCTTCTTGACCGTGCTCAAGGGCATGATCGACTGCCCGGACATCCCGCTCAACGTGAGCCGCTCGATGCTCCAGAACGACCCGTACGTGAAGAAGATCGCGGGGCACGTCACCAAGAAGGTGGCCGACCGCCTCACGCAGCTCTTCCGCGCGCAGCGCGAGCAGTACGAGACGTACTGGGCCGACATCCACCCGTTCGTGAAGTTCGGCATGCTCGAGGACGAGAAGTTCCACGACGCCGTGAAGGAGGCCGTGCTCTTCAAGTCCACCACGGGCGCCTACACGACGGTCGCCGAGTACCTCGAGCGCCGTGGTGCGAGCGCCCCTGAAGGCGAGGAGAAGGCCGAGAAGAAGGTCTTCTACGCCGAGGAGGGCGACGCGCAGGCCACCTACGTCCAGCTCTTCCAGGCCGAGGGCCTCGAGGCGCTCTACGTCGCCGGGCCGCTCGACACGCACTTCATCCACATGCTCGAGGTGAAGGACAAGGGCGTGCGCTGGGTGCGCGTGGACGCGGGCATCGCCGAGCACCTCGCGGAGGAGAACCCGGCCCAGATCGTCGACGCCGAGGGCAAGACCGCCGACGAGAAGCTCAAGGCGATCGCCGAGACGGCCCTCGCGAGCCAGGGCGTGGCGATCGAGGTGAAGCACCTCAAGAACGAGGACATCTCGGGCCTGATCACGCAGGGCGAGATGGAGCGCCGGCTCAAGGACATGTCGGCGATGTGGAAGGACAAGCTGGACCTGCCCGTGCGCCAGACGCTGGTGCTCAACGCCAACAGCCCGGTGGTGCGGAAGCTGCTCTCCTTGAGCGAGCCCGCGCAGGCGCAGGAGCTGACCGAGCACGTCTACGACCTGGCCCGCCTGTCCCACGATGGGTTGAAGGGCGAGGACCTCGCGAAGTTCATCGCGCGCAGCCACAAGCTCTTGGGGGCGTGAGTTCGCGCTGAGTCAACCCTCGAGGGTTCAGCTGGCCTGCTGCTTGAGCCGCTGGCGGGCCTTGAGCAACCACTCGCGCTGCTCGCGGCGGTAGTTGTTGTTGGCGGTCCGCATCCGGCGCACGACGTCCTTGTACAGCTCGTGCGCCCGCTGTTGCTCGCCGCGCTCCTCGAACAGCAGCGCGAGGCGCACGCGCGCCTCCTCGGTGATCGGGCCGGAGGTCCGCATGCGCTCGAAGATCGCGAGCGCGCGCTGCTTGTCGCCCTGCTCCTCGGCGATCCGGCCGAGCAGGAAATCGCGCTTCTGGGGCTCGTGCAGGGGCGCCTGCGCCATGGTCGCCTCGAGCAGCAGCTTGGCCTCCTCGTGGTTCCCCGCCAGGAAGTGCACGCGGGCCAGCTCGATGTGGATGCCGGGATCGTCCTTGTACACGCCGGTGAGGCAGCTCTCGTACAGCTGCAACGCCTCGGGGTACTCGCTTTGGCGCACGTGATACTCCGCCAGCGCCAGGCGGTTGGCGACCGTATCCGAGCGCTCGCGGTTGTCCACCAGGCGGGCGTACTCGCGCCCCGGGATCAGCCAGTCAAGCAGCGCCGGGAGCGGGTTGCCGACGCGCATCGGCCCCATGTGCGGCACGACCTCGGCCAGGAAGTAGACCAGGGCGCCCGCGAGCGGGAAGAGCAGGATGATCCAGACCCAGTAGAGCTGGCGCCCGGTGCGGACGGCATGGACGGCCGCGACCAGGGCCACGATGGGCGCGATGACCCACAGGTAGCCCATCAGGCCGGGATCCATGAAATCCAACATGGCGTCGTCTCCTCAGCGGTGATCGCGGCGGGCGCTACTCAGAACTTCGGCGCGCGCTTCGCCATGAAGGCCCGCACCGCCTCGGTGTGCTCGGGCGAGCTCAGGCCGGCCACGAAGGCCTTCACCTCGGCGTCGATCGCCGCCTCCAGCGCCCGGCGCCGCTCGGGCGCGTCGATCAGCGCCTTCACCGTGCGCAGCGTCGCGGGCGGCAGCGCCGCGAGCTTGCGGCAGATCGCCATCGCCTGCGCGTCGACGGCGTCGTCCGCGCAGGCGAGCGAGACGAGGCCCATCGCCGCGGCTTCGTCGCGGTCGAAGGGCTCGCCGAGCAGCAGGTGGTGGGCGGCGCGCACGCGGCCCGCGATCAGGGGCAACACATAGGTGCTGCCGAACTCGGGCACCAGGCCGAGCCGCGTGAAGGGCAGCGCGAAGGCGGCGGAGTCGCCTGCGACCACGGCGTCGCAGTGGAGCAGGAGCGTGGTGCCGAAGCCGACGGCCGGGCCGCGCACGGCGGCGACGAGCGGCTTGGGGAAGGCCAGCGTGCGGCGGATCGCGCGGATCACGGGCAGGTCTTCGACGTCCGCCACCTGGCCCCAGGTCGCGAAGTCCTGCAGGTCGTTACCCGCCGTGAAGGCGCCGCCCTCGCCGGTGACGAGCACGGCCCGCACGGCCGGGTCGTCGGCCGCGCGGTCGAGGGCCTCGTGGTAGGCCGTGTACATCGCGCCGGTGAGCGCATTCTTCTTCTCCGGCCGGTTCCAGACGATCCGCAAAACGCCGTCCAGGCTCTCCGTCTTCACGAGCGTATGGGTCGCGCTCACGTTCATCGTGGCCTCCTCAGGCGGGCGTGGCGGTGGGCTCGGGCGAGGCCGTCGCCTGCGGGGACGGCTCGGCGGTCGGCTCCGCGGTGGGCGCCGCGGTGGGGGACGCCGAGGGCTCCGCGGTGGGCTCGGCCGTGGCCTCGGCCGTGGGCGAGCCGCTCGGCTGCGGCGTGGCCGTCGCGGCGGTGGTCGGCGCGGCCGAGGGGGCCAGCGTCGCCTGGATGATCGTCACGACCGCGACGCCCTTGTAGCCGGCGTCCAGCGCGGCGGTGGCCACGATCGTCACCTTGCCGGGCTTGAGCGCCTTCACGCTGCCTGACGCGCTCACGGTGGCGATCGTGTCGTCGGAGCTCGACCACACGACGTTGCCCGTGATCGTCCCGTCCGCGTTGTAGACCGTCGCCGTGAAGGGCTTCTTCTCGCCGACTGCCAGCGTGGGCGTCGACGGCTCGACCACGATGTTCGTGATCGCGCCGGCCTGGCTCACCGCGACCTCGATCTGGGTCTGCGCCGCCGGGTTGGCCTGGAGCGTCGCGGTGACGACGGTCTTGCCCGCGGTGAGCGCCTTCACCTGGCCGGTGAGCGGGTTCACCGTGAGGGCGTTCGGGTTCGTCGAGACCCACAGCACGCCGGAGGTCGGCGCGATGCCGTTGCCGTCGCGCAGGAGGTCCATCAGGCCGCGCTCCTCGCCGACCGCCAGCTTCACGCTCGAGACCGTGGTCTTCAGGCTCGCGCTCGCCGTGCCCCCGGCCGCCGTGACCGGCACGCCGGCGACCACCGGCGGCGGCACCACGACCGGCGCGGGCTGCGGCGCCTGGTTGGTGGGGCTGCCGAGCGGGATCATGCAAGCCGTCAGCATGAGGGCCGCCGTGGCGGCGAGGGGGAGGCGGAGGCGGAGGCGGTTGGTCGGTCGGGTCATAGGCTTTTGTTACCCCGCGGGACGCTGCATCGCACCCGGCCCGCCCGTCGTCAGTCCAGGATCAGGACGTGGATCATGCAGCATCGGGCTCTCCAAATCAGTTCGACGTGACGGACCAGACCATCCCGCCGGGCCCGACGCCATAGCCGTGCGTGGCGTCCGGGACGGCGATGTCGGTGATCCGGTTGTCGACGGCCTCGGACACGGTCCAGCTCAGGCCGGCGTCCTTCGACTCGGCCATCACGACGGCGCCCGAAGGCCCGCGGCCGAGCAGGAACGCCTGGCCGCCGAACACCTGGAGCTTGCCTGCGCGGACGGGGAAGCCCATCGTCGGGTGGGTGCCTGCCGCGAGGGCGCTCTTGATCGGGCTGCCGGTCCACGTGCGGCCGCCGTCCGTCGAGCGGCGCAGGGTAGCCTGGCCGGCGCCCGCGACGACGGCCCAGCCCTCGGTGGGCGAGGCGAAGGTCAAGGCGACGGCGTCGGTGCGCTCCGGGAAGGCCTCGGCCTTCGATGGCGCGGTCCCGCCCTCGGCGGGCGCCGTGCCGTCCAGCCGGAAGAGACCGAAGCCGTTCCACAGGCCGTAGCCGTCGCCCATCGCGACCAGGTGGGCCGCCACCTGCCAGGCCTCCTTCACGGAGCCCGCGACCGGCTCGGGCGCGAGGATCTTCGTGAAGGTCTTGCCGCCGTCGGTCGTCGTGAAGACGTGGCCGCGGGCCACGAAGGCGCCCTTCTCGTAGGAGACCAGGCTGATTTCGCCGGTCTCCGGCCGCCCGTAGGGGTCGAGGTCGGCGAACAGGTCTTGCTTGGTCCAGGTCTCGCCGCCGTCGGCCGTGAGGTAGAGGGCCTGCTTGCCGAGCGCCCAGCCGGTGCGGGCGTCGAGGAACGCGACGTCTTGGAGGTCGTCGGCGGCCAGCGCCGGAGGCGTCAGCACCGTCCAGGTCGCGCCGCCGTCGACGGTCTTCGTGACCGTGCCTTTCGCGCCGACGGCGATCGCCACCAGCCCGGACGGCGCGCAGACCGCCGCCAGGTCCTGGCGCGTGGCGACGTCCGCCTTGCCCCAGCGGTCCTTCGGCGCCCTCGCCGCGGGCCGCGCCACGATGGCGGGCGGGGCCGCCACGGGGGCCTGGGCGGCGGGCGACGCCGACGGCGCTTGCGCCGGGACGGCGACGATGCAGCCCCCCAGCCCGGCGGCGAGGACCGCGAGGAAGGCGGGCGGCAGGCGGGTCGGCATCATCGTTTCCTCGGGTCCCAAAGCGCGGACAGCGGCGCGTCGCCGTCCAGGTATGGCGGGTAGTACTTGTTCTCCCACTTGAACACACGGCCACCCGCGCCGACGAGCCAGGCGTGGGTGGCGTCCGGGGCGGAGACGTCGAAGAGGTCGTTGCTCTTCTTCGTGAGCGCCTCCTTGTCGAACTTGTCAGGGGTCCGGAACTGGACCTGGCGCTTCCAGGTGGTGCCGGCGTCGTGCGTCGCCATCATGTCGCCGTCCACGAGCAACCAGCCATGGTCGGCGCTCGTGAACCGCACGCGCGGGGGGTAGAGCCCCATGCCGGTGCCGGCGTAGGCCATCATCGCGCCCAGCTGGCTGTTCGGATCGCCCGTCGACCAGGTCTGCCCGCCGTCGCGCGTGCGCTTGAAGGAGACGCCGGTCAGGCCGTCGCCCTTCATGCCGGTGGCGCCGAAGATCCAGCCCTCTTGCTGGGTCGGGAAGTGGATCGCGGCGCCGCAGTCGCCCATGCCCGAGCAGGGCTTGCCGGCCGCCGGCACGCCGACGTAGACGTTCGTGAGGTTCGAGGTGAAGACCTCGTAGCCGGCGATGAACACCGTCGTGCCGGCGGCCTCCACCGCGCTGCCGTACTTGACCTCGGCCTTGGTCCAGGTGGCGCCGTCCAGCGTCTGGTAGATCGCCCTGGCGCCGGTCACGAAGCCGGCGCCTGTGGTCACGAACTTCACGGCGCGCGGCTGGTCCTGGTGCTTGGCCTTGAAGTCGTAGACCTCGGCCCAGGTGGCGCCGCCGTCCGCGGTCTTGTAGAGCGAGGTCTCCGAAATCGCGAAGCCCTGGGCGGCGTCGAGGAAGGAGAGGCCGAGCAGCTTCTTGCCGGCCACCGCGGTGGGCACGAGGCGCGTCCAGCTGGCGCCGCCGTCCGCCGTCTTGAGCACGGTGCCGTTGGCGCCGATCACGTAGCCTGTGTTGGCGTCGAGGAACTGGACCGCCGTGAGCTCGTCCTGGACGCCGATGTTCACGGGCGTCCAGACCTCCTGGCGGTGGTCGATGGCGACAACGGGGAGGCACCCGCCCAGGGTGGCGAGGGCGGCGGCAGCGAGGATGCCAGGGACGCGTTGCATGGGCGGACTTTCTGCGGGGCTAGGGGCAGCAGCGCCAGGTGCCGATCATCAGGCCGTTGTCGTCGATCAGCGGCGGGTAGTACCTGTTCTCGTACTTGAAGATGCGGCCGTCGGTGCCCACGATCCAGGCGTGGGTGGCGTCCGGGGCCGAGATGTCGCGCAGGCCGAAGGTGGGGTCGTCGACGGACCACTCCTTGAACTTGTCGGGGTTGAGGAACTGCTTCTGGCGCTGCCAGGTCTGGCCGCCGTCGTTCGTCGCCACGAAATCGCCGTTCACGATCACCCAGCCGTGCTCGGCCGTCGCGAACCGCACGCGGGGCGGCTTCCCGCCCATCGTCTGCATGAGCTTGCGCAGGCCCCCGCTCGGGTCCGCGTCGGTCCAGGTCTGCCCGCCGTCGCGCGTGCGCTTGAAGACCCAGTTCGACATCGTGCCGAAGAGGTTGCCCGACCCGGCGAGGAGGTAGCCTTCGGTCGGGGTGGGGAAGTGCATCGCCGCGCCGCAGTCCTCCTTGCCCGTGCAGATCGCGCCGGAGGCCGGCACGCCCACGTAGATGCCCGTGAGGTTCGTGCTGTAGACGTGGTTGCCGGCCACGAAGACCGTGGTGCCCGCGGCCTCCACGGCGCTGCCCTGCGTCACGGCGGCCTTGACCCAGCCGGTGCCGTCGAGGGTCTGGTAGACGCCCTGGGTGCCGACGACGAACCCGGCGGTCGGCGTGAGGAACTTGACGGCCCGCAGGCTGTCGCGGTGCTGGGCCTGGAAGTCTCGCACCTCTTTCCAGGTCGCCCCGCCGTCGTCGGTCTGGTAGAGCGTCGTGTCCGAAATCGCGAAGCCCTGGAGCGGGTTGAGGAAGGAGAGGCCTTTCAGGGCCTTGCCCAGCACGGCGACGGGGTAGATCGAGGTCCAGGTCGCGCCACCGTCGGTGGTCTTGAGCACCAGGCCGTTGGCCCCCACCGCGTAGCCGTTGCTCGCGTCGAGGAACTGAACGGCTTCGAGGCTCACCTTCTCGTCGGTCTTCTGGGCCGTCCAGACCTCCTGCTTGAAGTCGTCGATCGGGCGCGGGATGCTGCAGCCGGCCAGGCCGACCGTGAGCGAGGCTGTGAGTGAGGCTGTGAGTGAGGCTGTGAGCGCGAGGCCTGCGCGGCGGGACATGGCGAACCTCGGAATCGCGCGAGGTCGCGCGCACGGTGGGGAGACCTGGATCAAACCAGCCGGTCGACCGGATGTCAAACCGCGAGATGACCTTCCGACGGCGCTGCGCCGCGTGGTATGCTCCGCGGGCGTCGGAACGCGGAGGGTGAACGATGAGACATGGGTGTTGGGCGGTGACGGCGGCGATCGCGTTCGCGCTCGCGCTCGCGGGCTGCGTCCGCGATGGCGCGCGGCCGGAGCCGGCCGCCACGCCGAGCCCGACCCCCACGCCGCCGCCGGGCACCCGCTGGCGCAAGCTCGGCGACCCGGGCAGCGTGGCGGCCGTGCAGTTCGTCAACCCGCAGGTGGCCTGGGCGGCCGGCGGCGGCAACTTCGTGCGACGCAGCGAGGACGGCGGCAAGACCTGGGCGGCGCCGAAGGCCGAGCCGTCGACGAGGAACCGCAACGTCTCGGAGCTCGTGTCGGTGAGCTTCGTGGACCCGCGATTCGGCTTCCTGGGCGGCAGCTTCGGGGTCTTCAAGACCGAGGACGGCGGTGACAGCTGGGTCCCGGTGATGCCTTTCTTCCACGACAGTGGCCCGCCGCCCCCCACGATGCGCGCCTTCGTGAAGTTCCGCGACTACGAGAACGGCGTGGTGGTGTGGCTGGGCGAGCTCCACCGCACGACGGACGGCGGGAAGACCTGGACGAAGGCCCCGCTCGGCGCCGGGGAGTTCCGCGTGCTCGGAATGATCGGCAACGAGTTCGCCGTGCTCACCGACGCGCACCTCTGGAAGTCCAAGCCCGACGACACGTGGGGCGAAGTCCTCCTGCCGACGGCCTTCAAGCCGGACCTGCACAACCCGCCCTACGGGGCGTTCCACTTCCTCGACGACAAGAACGGCTGGGTCTTCAACGAGGGCAAGCTCTACCGCACGGTCGACGGCGGCACCAAGTGGATCGACCAGGTCCCCGATCGCCGTGGCGGCGACGGCCACATCGTCCGCTTCATCGACCCCGCGCGCGGCTGGGTGGTGGGCAAGGGGTATTTCAAGGCGACGCGCACCGGCGGGGCGACCTGGGAGGACGTGCCTCACGGCGGCAACCTTTACCAGGAGCGCGATCGCCCCACCGGCATGCAGATCCTCGACGCCGCGAATGTGTACGTCTACGGCGGCTCCGACGGCCTGCACCAATGGGAGGCGCCCTGAAACGTCCCACGCCCCGCAGCCGCTTCAGCGTAGCTCCGTGAGCCGATAAATCATCCCGTTGCTCACCACCCAGCCCGCGTCGGGACCGAGCGGCGCCAGCGCCTGGATCTGGCCGATCCCGGCGCGCTTGGTCGACCGCTCGACAGCCCAGGTCGCCCCGCCGTCCGTAGTCCTGAACAGCGTGGTGCCCGCCGCGATCCAGCCGGTGCGCTGGTCGCTGAAGGCCATCACGGTCGGCCCGTCGCCGCCGATCAGTTTCTCGCCCGCCGCGTCCTTGAGCGGGTGCGGCGTCCAGCTGTCGCCGCCATCGGTGGTGCGGAACAGCGGGACCGCGCCGAAAGGCGCGTCGATCGGCTGCGCCAGCGCCCAACCTTCGGTCGCCGAGACGAAGGCCAGCGCGCTCTGGGCCGCGTCGAAGCGGAACTTGCCGGTCGGCGCCGCCCAGCCCTGGCCCGGCAGGTGGTGCGAGACGCCGCCGCCGCCGGCCCAGACGTCGTCGCCGACGGCCGCGATCATGGTGGCCGGCTCGGGCTGGCCGGCGATCTCCTCGCCGGCCCAGGTGCGGCCGCCGTCACGCGTGCGGAAGAGCCGGCCGCCCTTGAGCAGGAACCCGGTGGTCGCGCTCGTGAAGGTCATGGCGGTGATCGGTCGGCCGTGGGCTGGGTCCGGCGAGGGCTGCGGCGCTCCGGGTAGGCTCGCTGGCTCGAAGTCACTCAGCAGCTCCCAGGTCCCGCCGCTGTTCGAGGTGCCGAAGACCTGCGTGGCCGTCGCGAGCCAGCCGGTGTTGGCGTCGATGAAGCGCATCGCGACGTGGGGCCGGTCGGTGGTGGCGGCGATCGCCACCCGCGTCCAGCTCGCACCGCCGTCCTGCGTGCGGTAAAGCCAGCCGCCTCCCGAGCCGGTCAGGAAGCCGATCGGCGCGGCGGGGGCCGGCAGGCCCGTGAACATGAGAGATTGGTAGCCGAGGCGCTCATCGCCTATCAGGACCTGCGGCACCCACTGGCGAGGCTGGAACGCGAACGCCTCGGGCGAGGCGAGCGGTTGGCTGTAGCGCGGGCTGCTCGGACGTGGCGAGGGCCGGGAGGATTTGAGCTCGGGGACCAGGAGTTCCAAGGCGTCGCAGCCGGCCGTCGCGGCGAGCGCCACGGCCATCAGGGCTGTGAACAGGCGGGGGGCGGACATGGGGGCCTCCATCCGGCTCATGGCCGCGAGTACCGCGCGAGCAGGCCGCCGCGGCCGACCGCCCAGCCGGTGCTGCCGCTCTGCATCTCGAAGTCCCGCACTTCGGCCGGCGAGAACGGGCGCTTGCCGGTGCCACTCGGGTCCGGCGGGTTCTGCCAGACCGCCCAGCTCTTGCCGCCGTCGTCGGTGGACAGCAAGGTGCCGGAAGCCAGCAGCCAGCCTTGCGTGGCGTTCGGGAACGCCAGCCGCGCGACCTCGCCGCCCGCGTGCAGCGTACCGCCCGGCAGCACCGCGTCGCCGCGGCGATCGACGAAGGGCACGCTGGCCCAGCTGAGGCCGGCGTCCTGGCTGCGGTAGAGCCGGCGGGTCGGCCCGCCGAAGAACCAGGCGTCGGTGAGCGACGTGAACGCCGCCGCGGCCGGGCATTCGTGGCAACCAGTCTCCAGCTTCGACGCCGGATCGAGCATGATGCCCCAGCCGATGCCGTCGAAGTGCTTGCGGAGCTTGCCGTCGCCCCAGGCCCAGGCCTGGGAGCCTACGCCCCGCAGGTCGCCAGCCTGGGCGGCGGTCTTGCCGAGGTCGAGGCCCTGGGCGGTCCAGGTGGCGCCGCCGTCCGTCGTGCGGTAGAGCGCGTTGGCGCCGACCACCCAGGCGCGCCGGGCGTCGAGGAAGCGCACGCGCAGCGGTTGGTCGCGGAACTGCTCCTGGACGTCGAGCAGGAGCGTCCAGGTGGTCCCGCCGTCAGTCGTCTTGAGCACCGATTTGTCGGTCACGACGTGGCCCGTGGCGGCGTCGAGCATGTCGATCGCGAGGAGGTTCTTGTCCGTGAGCGCCGCCGGCTTGAAGCTCTGCCAGGCCAGGCCGTCGATCGTCTTGAGCAGCACGCCTTGCTCGCCCACCGCGAAGCCCGCGCCGGGGCCCACGAAGTGGACATCGTTCAGGGTGGTGGTGAGCCCGCTCTCCACGAGCGTCCAGCTGCCGGAGCTGGCCGGCGGCTGGCCGGGGTTCGGGCCGGTGAGGCCCGGGACCGGGAGCTGGCAGCCCGCCAGCGCGAGCGCGGCGCCGATGGCGAGCGGCAAGAAGGGGAAAGGCGCGTTCGCCATGGCGCAAACCTCCGGCCGAGGCGGTCCGGCGCCGGCTCCCGCCTACCTACCCGGCGGGGGATCGGGCGTAACCGCGCCCTCGGCATGAGTACCCGGACGGGCCACGACGGGCGGCGCTCGACACGCTGGTTGCCGGGTACATAAAGCCGGCCCACCCTGCCGAGGTTCTCATGCCCCGTCGCCAGCCCCCGTTCCTCCCTGCGCTCCTCGCGCTCGCCCTCGCCGGCTGCGTCGTAAAGCCGCCCTCGGCGACGGTGCCGCGCACGGACGGCGGCCGCACGGCCGGCGCCCGCCCGGGCCCGGTCGCCGGGGCGTCCGC
>JAKFEW010000153.1:0-4320 GCA_036675505.1 Candidatus Sericytochromatia bacterium | reverse complement strand
GCCCATCGCGGCCAGTGCGTCGAGCCGGCCGGCCGAGGCCGGGGCCGCGGTCTTGTTGAACTCCAGCCCGGACAGGTTCAGGCCCTTGAGCCGAACGGCCTTGCCCGCCTCGTCGACGATCTGATTGCCGCGGGTCGCGAGCCAGGACAGCGTGCCCGGGAAGCGCGGCAGCGCGGCACCCAGCGGGTCGGTCGGATTCGCCTTCGGCGGCTCGGGGAGCCGCCGCAGGCCCGCCACGCGGTCGACCAGCCCCCACACGCCGGCCGTGGCCGCGCCCAGCAGGTCGATCGCCTTGCGCCCGATCGCGTTACCCGACGCCGCTGTATGGAAGCGCGCCGAGAGCTTGCCGGCCCCGGACCAGAGGTCGTGCACCCACTGCGGCACGCCGGCCCAGCTCGGCTTCCAGGCCTTGCGCCAGGCGCCACGGATGCGGGCCCAGAGCGAGGGCTTGCGCGCCGTCTCGCCGCCTTTCCGCGCGGGCGGGCTCGGGGGAGCGCTGGCGATGGCGGCCGGCCGGGAGAGGGGCGGCTGGACGGGAGCTGGACGGGGCGCCGGGGGGAGCCGCAGGCCGATCGGATTCACAAGCATGTCTTACTTGCTCCCGATCGCCCGGACCAGCGCGCGGCCGCCGAAGTATGCGAGGGCCATCGCCGCCACGCCGCCCACCAGGCCGAGGCCCATGTAACCCGCCGCCGCCTCGGTCAGCCCGATCACCGGCGACTTGAGCGCGCCGACGATGAGGCCGATCGTGGCGCCCAGGCCGCCGCCCATGACCGCCAGGATCTTCTGGGTGTCCGTGATCAGCAGCCGGTCGTAGTTCCTGGGCGGGGTGGGCGCCTTGCGCGGCGGGGCGCCGGTGCGCTCAAAGCGGTCCGGCGCGGCGGCCGGCGGCGTCGCGGAAGTGCGCGCCACCGGAGGCCTGGCCGCCTGAACGCGCGGCGTGGGGTTGGGGGTCACGCGGGGCATGTCGGACATCGGGTGGCTCCTCTCTCGACCGACCCGTTCCGGGTCCGGCGAGGGAGGTTTCGGCCGCGCGAGTTACAGCGGGATCTCAAGGGCCGGCCAGGCCGTTAAAATTCAGTTAAGCAGGCCCGTGGCTACAACGCCTCGCGCGGCACCAGGCGCACCACGTTGCGGGCGCCGTCGGCCACGATCAGCCGACCTTCGGGATCGAATGCCAGGCCCAGCACGAAGCCGAGGTGGTCAGGGCCCTCGGTTGCCGCCAGGACCGCGCTGCCCGGGCCCGCCACGCGGCGGATCGGCCGCCCCGGCTCGCCGAGCGCGACTTTCCAGATCGCAGGCGGCACCGGCGGCAACGCGGCGAGCGAGATCGAGAGCTCGCCCGCGACGCCTGCCAGGTGGCCGGTGCCGGACTCGCCGATGTAGAGGTCGCCGGCCGCGTCGATCGCCACCGCCGTGGGCGTGAGCAGCGCGGCCTCCGCCGCCGGCGAGCCCGCGACCGGCGCCATCGGCAGGTTGCCGGCGAACCGCGCGACCATTTCGACGATGCCCGCGCCGGCGACGGTGGTGATCGGCGTCTGCGGGTCGCGCAAATCGATCATGCGCACGCGCAGGTTGGCCGCGTCGGCGATGAACAGCCGGCCCTCCCGGTCGATCGCGAGCCCGGACGGCTTCGCGAGCTTCGCCTGGGCCGCCGGCCCGCCGTCGCCCTCGTCCCCGGGCTCGCCCGCGGCGGAGCCGGCCACCAGCTCGACCGACGCGACGGTGGCGCCGGGCCGGAAGCGCCAGACGACGTTGCGCTTCGCGTCGGCGACGTAGACCAGGCCGTCCGGCCCGAGGGCCAGCGAGGCCGGGTGGCCGAGCGGGCAGGCCAGCCCGGGATACGAGCGGCTGCCGTCGAAGTCCTTGGACCCGGCCTTGCGCACGATCGTGGTGACCACGCCGTCGGGCCCGATGCGGCGGATCGCGTTGTTGAGGGCGTCGGCGACCAGCAGGCTCTCGCCGCCGGGCTCGCGCACGAAGAGCAAGCTGATCGGCGCGTTGAACCGCGCGTTCGTCGCCGGGCCGCCGTCGCCGCCGAAGCCCGCCGTGGTGCCGCCCACGGCCACCAACCGGTCGCCCTCCAGCCGCTTCAGCGTGCCGGTCGTGGCCTCCGCCATGGTCAGCCGGCCGGCTGCGTCGAACGCCAGGCCACTCGGACCGTTGATGGTCACGCCCGTCGCCAGGCCGGCCGCAGCAGAGGCGAGGGTGCCCGCGACGGTGCGCATCAGGCCGTCCGGGCCGATTGAACGCACGAGGTTGCTGCCGCCTTCGGCGAAGTAGACAGTGCCGTCCGCGTCGACCCACATCCCGGCCGGTGTGTTGAGCGACCCACCCGCGGCGGGCGCGCCGTCATCCGTGTGGCCCACCTGGCCGTTGCCGGCGACGGGTGACTTCGTGCCGTCCGGCGCGAAGCGCCAGATGCGGTGGCGGTTGCTTTCGCTCGCGTAGAGCTCGCCAGCGGGTCCCACCGCGAGGCGGCCGTAGTCGTGGGGCGAGACGTCGGCCGCAAACGTGATCCAATCGCCGCCCGGCCGACGCACGGTGATGCGGTTGGCGCCGTCGTCGTACACGTAGAGCGTGCCGTCCGCGGCCTCGGCGACGCCTCGGAACTTCGGCTGGCGCGTGCCGGCGGGGTTCGCGGGGTAGGCGATCGGCTCGAGCGTCCCATCTGCCTTCAGGCGCAGCAAGCGGCCGACGTCGGGGCTCCTGGGCGGGGCCTCACCGATCAGCAGCGAGCCGTCAGCGCCGAGCGCGAGGCTCGTCGGCGTCTTGAGCGGACCGTCCGTCAGCGCGCCCGCGACGATCGTAGTCGCGCCGTCCGGCGCGACCCGCCAGACGCGCCCGAGCAGGGAGTCCGCGATGTAGAACCCGCCGTCCGGCGCGCGCAGGAGCGCATCGACGCGGCCGACTTCTGCGGTCTCGCCAACCACCACGGTCAGCGCGGCCTCGGTCGCGCCTAGCGCGACGCGACGCACCCGGCCGGGCAGCACCTCGCCGATCCACAGCCCGCCCTGGCCGTCGCCAGCGAGCGCGTAGGGCGTCGAAAGGCCCACGCGCGTGGCGATCTGCCCGTCGCCGAGATCCTCTTGCCCGGCGAGCAGGATCGCCTCGATGCGCTTGAGCGTGGCGTCGAAGGCCGGTGCTTTGGCCCGCAGGCCCTCAGCGGCCGCGACCATGTCGTCGACGGCGTAGCTTGGCGCACCCGGCAGGAGCCCGCGTGCTGCCTCCGCCTCGCGCCGGAGCGCCTCGGCCTCGGCCGCGGGCAGCCTGGCCAGCACGCCCGCACGCCCGAGCGTGACCTTGCCGATGAGGTAACTCGCGCCGAGGGTCGAGGCCGTGTCGAGCGTCGTTTCACGTTCGGCACCGCCGGGCAGCAGCAGGGCCGCGAGCTCGCCCTCGCGCTTGCCTGCCACGCCGGCCGCGAGGCCGACGCGCAGCACCAGCGGCTCGGCCGGCAACGGTGCCTGGAGCTGGTAGCCGCCTTTGCCGTCGGTCCTGGCCGTGATCGGCGTGCCGTTCGCCCCCACCAACCGCCGGCCCTCGAGGTCGTAGACCTCGATGACGGCGTCGGCGAGCCGCGCCTCCTCGGGCGCGGCCGCCCCGGCGAGCGCGTAGCGGATCTTGCCGATCAGGGTCGCGCCTTCCGGGCTGCGGATCTTGCCGATCAGGCTCGCGCCGGCGTCGCCGACGATCGTGCCGCCGTTGTTGGAGACGATGCCAGTGCCCCGCTCAGACAGCAGACGCACCTCGCCACGCAGCCTGACCAGGTTGTCGCCGCTGATGCTGCGCGTCGGCCCGGTGACGGGCGTCGCGGCCACCCGCGTGTTGGCCTTGGCGCGGTCGTTCGCGCCGGGCCCGGTCACGTTCTTGACCGCCGGACAGCCTGCGAGCACGGCGGCGAGGGTGATCAGGAGGGTTCGGCGCATCGGGTCTGGCATGGCACCTGCTTACCGAGGGTTATACCCCTAAGGCCGGCGGTTCGACACGGCGCGGAAGCTTACGTTTCAAGCGCAGGCATGACCTCGGCTCGGCTCAGGGAAGCCGGCGCATGGCGCCTGCAACGAGCTCGCCGAGCGGGGCGAGCTGGCCGTCGGCCTGGAACACGTCGCCGTCCGCGCAATGCCAGGCCGCCCAGCCCAGGCCCTTGCGGTCCAGGTAGCCGATCAGCTCGCGCAGCGCCGGGAACTCGTCGGTGTCGCCGCCCAGCTCGCCCACGAACACCGGATACTTTTCCGCGACTTTGCCGAACAGCCGGTTCCACTGCGCCTCGCCGACGCCCGGACCATGCTGGCGCGGGCCGTAGGCGTGCACCTCGTA
>JAKFEW010000060.1:0-82487 GCA_036675505.1 Candidatus Sericytochromatia bacterium | reverse complement strand
GGCCGCGGCCACGCCGGCCCCACCGCCAGCCTGGCCGGCGGTCGGCAGGGCCGCCTCGGCGGCCTGCTCGAGCTGGACCGGCGACATGAGCTTCCAGCCTTCCGCGGAATCAGCCGCGAAGGCGGGGGCGCCCCCGGCGAGGAGGGCGAACAGCAGTCCGGCGAGCAAAGCAGGTCGATTCAAGGTCTTCTCACGTCCGTCACGAGCGGATCACAGGGGTTCAGTACCCCCCGGCGGCTCACCCGACGCGGTACGAGCGAGGGTTGAAACACCTGTTTTCGGACATAACACAGAAGAACATAACAAAGAGGCGGGGGTCGGGCCTGTGACGGAAGTCCCAACCCGACGCCGCTCCGCGCCCTGCGAGGCAGGCAGCGGGTCGTTTACGATTCTTCGCGATCAGGCGGCTACTTCAGCGCCTTCTTGACCGCGTCCAGCACCCGATCGGCCTGGAATGGCTTGACCACGAAGTCCCGCGCCCCGGCCTGGATCGCCTCGAGCACCATGGCCTGCTGGCCCATCGCGCTGCACATGATGATGCGCGCGTGCGGGTGGGTCTTCTTGATTTCCTTGAGCGCCGTGATGCCGTCCATCTCGGGCATGGTGATGTCCATGGTCACGAGGTCCGGCTCGAGCTCGCGGAACCGCACCACGGCCTCGGCGCCGTTCGAGGCCTCGCCCACGACGTCGTAGCCGTTCTTGACCAGGATGTCCTTGATCATCATCCGCATGAAAGCGGCGTCATCGACCACCAGGATCTTCATGGGTTCCCCGCCCGGGTGGTACCCGGGCGGGCACCTTGCTACTGGAGCTTGAGGTTGTTGAACCGCTCGATCGGGCTCACGATATCGGTGACGCGGATGCCGAAGTTCTCGTCGATGACGACGACCTCACCTTTGGCGATCAGCTTGCCGTTGACCAGCATGTCTACAGGCTCGCCGGCGAGCTTGTCAAGCTCGACGACGGAACCCTTGCCCAGATCGAGCACGTCGCGGATCTGCATCCGCGTGCGGCCGAGCTCGACGGTGACCTTGAGCGGCACGTCCAGGATCAGGTCGAGGCCGCTGATGCCTTCCATGCCCGTGGGCATGTTGAGCGGCGCGAACTGAGCCGATCGCACACCCACCGGGTCGTGCTGCTGGAAGGGGCTGGGGGTGGGCGGGTAAGGCTGCTGGTAGCCGTAACCGGGCGGCGGGGCGCCGTAGCCGGGCGGCGGTGCACCGTAGCCGGGCGGGGGGGCACCGTAGCCGGGCGGGGGGGCGCCGTAGCCGGGCGGGGGCGCGCCGTAGCCGGGCGGGGGCGCGCCATAGCCAGGCGGCGGGGCGCCGTAGCCGGGTGGCGGGTAGCCGGCCGGCATGCCGACCTGCCCGGCGCCCACGGCCGCGGTCTCGTAGGCGGGACCGCCGACGGGCGCGGCGGCGACCTGCGAGGGCGCGATGAGATCGGCGAGGTTGGTGCGCGGCACGGTCGTCTCGGCGAAGCCGCCGGCGGCGACCGCCGACGCGCCCACCGTGGCGGGCGCCATCTGGTCGGCGAGCGAGGGACCGATGGCGGGCTTCTCGGCCTCGGCGGCCGGCTGGGCCACTGCCCTGGCCGCTTCCTTCGACTTGCGCGAGGCTTCCTCTTGCGCCGCGGCCGCGGCCACGGCGTCGGGGTTGTCGGCGGCCAGCACGACGTCCTCGACGATCTTGCGGGCCGAGCGGGTCGGCACGATCTCGATCAGCTCGCTGTCGACCAGGCCGTCGATCAACAGCTTGTAGGTGACGATGGAGAGCGCCTCGCCGGCCAGGGCCTGGCGGGCGATCGTCGAGGACGCGAGCGACTCGTGGCCGATCTGCGGGGCCGAGAGCCCGACACGGCGCATCATGACGGCGCTCATCGTGGTCGCGGCCGCGCCGAGGGTCTGGTTCATCGCCTCGCCGAGCGCCGAGAGCTGCATCTCGCCGATCTCGGCGCTGGGGGTCGTGCCGTCGCCGCCCATCATCAGGTCGCAGATGACGATCGCGTCGGTCGGATTCATCATGAAGACGTGCGGGTGATCCGTGCCGACCTCGAAGTTGACGGCGACCATCAGGTACGGCGCCTGGTGCTCGGCAGCCAGCCCATCGAAGGACGTCTGCGTGATCACGGGCTGCGTCATCTGGACGGTCTTGTTCAGGATCATCGAGAGCGTGGTCGCCCCCGAGCCCATGGTGTAGTTGCCGAACTCGGCGAACGAGGACACCTCGAATTCGCTGAGCTCGGGAACGTCCGACCCTGCTCCCCCGAGGAGGGCGTCGATCTGGGCCTGGCTCATGGAATCGCTCATTCGTCTTCCAACTCTCGCTCTTCGACGACGCTCGTGACCTGCACCGCCATCTTGTTCCGCACCATCCCGGCGCGGCCCTTGAACTTCACCTTGTCCGCGACGAGGACCTGGAGGTCGTCTTCCACGAACGTCCCGAGGGGGACCACATCCCCGACCGCGAGCCGGAGGATGTCTCCTACTGTTACATCGGTCTGTCCGAGGACGACCTGAAACGGCACCCGGGCCTGTTCCACCTTCTGGCGGATGTCTTTCGCGTGTTGCGGGCTCTGTTCCTGTTTCGCCAGCGAGAACATCATCTGGGAGCTGATCTTGTTGATGATCGGCTCGAGCACCACGTAGGGGATGCAGATCGAGAGCGGGCCGGCCGATTCGCCGAACTTCGCCTCGAAGGTGATCAGCACGACCACGTCGGTGGGCGGCACGATCTGGATGAACCGCGGGTTCATCTCCATCGACTCCTGGCGGGGCGCGAACTTCACGACGTTCTGCCAGGCCTCCTTGAAGGAGTCCAGCGTGCGCGCGATGATCGTGCCGACCAGCGCGCGCTCGATCTCGGTCAGGTCGCGGCGCATGCGGCTCACGCGGCCGGGGCCGCCGAGCATGCGGTCGATGATCGCGCTCGCGATGTCGAGGTTGATCTCGAAGATGCAGTTCCCGACGAGCGGCGCGATCGAGAAGATGTTGATGATCGTGGGCGACGGGACCGAGCGGATGAACTCGTCGTACGTGAGCTGCTCGACGCTCGCCACCTCGATCTGCACCACCATGCGCAGGTGGGCGGACAAGAGCGTGCTCAGGATCCGCGCGAAGTTCTCGTGGATCATCGAGAGCGTGCGGATGTGCTCCTTCGAGAACTTGTTCTGCCGCTTGAAGTCGTAGACGCGGATGACCTTCTGGCGGGTCGCTTCCTCGTCCTTGATCTTTTCCGCGGTGAGCTCGCCCGTCGACAAGGCCGACAGGAGCGCATCGATTTCGCTTTGGGAAAGGATTTCGGCCATGAGCCTACGTTACCGGGCTTTCCGTGCAGCTAGGAAACGACGAATTCGGTGAAGAACACCCGCAGGACCTCGGGCAGCGAGCCGCCCTCCTGGCCGGCCTCGCCGTGGCCGTCGCCCATGCCCTCGGCGGCGCCGAAGGCCGCCTTGATCTCGTGGTTGACGTTGGCCTTGATCTTCATCTTGAGCTGCTCGCGCCCTTCGGGCTCCAACAGCTCGGTCGCGCTGTGGCGGCTGATCGTGGAGACGACCACGTCCTTCATGAGCGGCTCGAACTTCTCGAGCGGGTTCGTCGGCTTGCCACCGCCATGGCCACCGGAACCGCCGCCGCCGGTCGGCCAGAGGTGCTCGTTGGCGGCATACTGCAGCACCACCGAGAACCGCAGGTAGCGGCCACCCTTGAGGTTGACGATCTGGGTCGCGAAGAGCGGCACGCTCGGGCCAGGCTTGGCTGGCATCTTGAGCACGTACTCCTTCTTCGTCACTTCCTTCACGAGGAAGTGCTGGGCGTAGAAGTGTACGCCCAGGACCGTGGCGCCGATGCTGGTCAGGGCGAAGCCCAGGCCGAGCGCGACCCACTTCCAGTCGGGACTCCAGCGCTCCTTCTCAGGCTTGCCGGGGGCCTTGTCGTCTTTCTTGCCAGCCGGGGGGGCGTTTTTGAGGTTGGCCGCCATCGTTACTCTCCGTAGTCAGGTGCCCACCATCGTCGCGCGAGATGGCACTCGGGTCAGTGGGCGTACTCACACGCGTGACATATTACAGGTGCGAAACCGGAGCTCAGGTGCCGATGCTCACAGCTGCCCGGCGGGGCGCTGACCTTTGGTGTCGGATTTCAGGACGACGATGTCGACGCGGCGATTCTTGGCGCGATTTTCGGGGCTCGTGTTGGCCACCAATGGCTTATATTCCCCGTACCCGGCGGCCGATAACCGCTCAGGCGGGAGTTTGTAGGCCTCGGCGAGGTAGCGGACCACCGACGTGGCGCGGTGCGTGGAAAGCTCCCAGTTGCTCGGGAACATCGCCGTGTGGATGGGCGTGTCGTCCGTGTGGCCCTCGATCATGATGTTGCGGCCGCTGCTCTTGAGCGTCCAGGCCACGGTGCGCAGCAGCGCGATCGCGTCCGGCCGCAGCGCCGCGGCGCCCGGATCGAAGAACGCCGAGCTCGCGAGCGAGACCACGAGCCCGCGCTCGGTGAGCGTCGTCGTGACGGCCTGCTGGCCGTCCTGGCCCTGCTGCTCGCCGAACTCCTCGGCGATCTTCTTCTCGAGCTGGTCCTGCATGTTGAGCAGCGGGATGTCCATCGGCGCCTGACCGCCCACGAGCACGCTCGGCTGGCCGTCCAGCGCGGCGCTCGAGGCGCCGGACGTGACGTGGAAGGCGCTCGAGAGCGCCTTCGACAGGTCGTACATCTTCTTGTGATCCGTCTGGCTCATCGCGTAGAGGATGATGAAGAACGCGAGCAGCAGCGTGATGAGGTCGGCGTACGTCAGCAGCCAACGCTCGGAGGATCCGTGTCCTCCCCCATGCCCACCACGCCGCTTGCTCATTTACTTCTTCCCCTTGGGCTCCTCGCCCTTTTTGCCGCCGCCGCGCGCGATTTGCTTGCGCACCTCGGGGCTGAGATAGCTCTTGAGCTTCTCCTCGACGATCTGCGGGTTGTCGCCGGCCTGGATCGAGATGATGCCCGCGATCATGACCTCGCGCATGAGCAGCTCTTCCTCGCTCTTGCGCTTGAGCTTCTGGGCGAGCGGCAGCCACAGCAAGTTGGCCGACGCCACGCCGTACAGCGTGGCCGTGAAGGCGACGGCGATGCCCGCGCCCATCGCGCCCATGTCGGCGCCGCTCAGGTTGCCGAGCAGCGAGATCAGGCCCATGACGGTGCCGATGATGCCCATCGTGGGGGCGTAGCCGCCCATCGCGTCGAGCATCGCGGCGGCGGAGGCGTGGCGGGAGGCGACGAAGTCGAGCTCGGTCTCGAGCATCTCCTTGATGGTGTCCTGGTCGAGGCCGTCGGCGACCAGCTGGATGCCCTTCTGCAAGAAGGGGTCGCCGGCCGCCGCGACCTCGGTCTCGAGGGCGAGCAGGCCTTCGCGGCGGGCCTTCTCGGCGAACTGCACGAGCTTGCTGACGAGCGACCCCGGCTGGAGGTCGTTCTTGTAGAAGCTGTGGCGGAGCGCCTTCGGCAGCTGCTTGATCTCCTCGGTCGGGAAGCCGATGAGGAGCGCGCCGAAGGTGCCGCCGAACACGATCAGGGCGGCGGACGGGTTGAGGAGGCTCAACACCGCGGTGATCTGCCAGTTGTTCTCCCAGATGTGGGCGATGAGCAAGGCGCCGAAGCCGAGAACCAGGCCGATGGCGGTCGTAATTTCCAGAATGGGAAACACCCCTCTTCCGATCCCCGGCTAGCCGGGGCGAAGCGTCAAAGGCCGCGGGGCCCTTGGAAGATCGCGCGCTTGTATGCGACGACCCGCGAGACGATCTCTTCGACGTCCTCGCGGACGACGTATTTTTGATCCGTGGTCAGGCTCAGCACGGTGTCCGGCGTCGCCTCGATGGCCTGGATCAGGTCGGCATTCAATACCAGCTCCGATCCGTTCAACCGCGTCACTTTGATCACCGGCGGCCCCCTTTAGAGGCGCCGCGCTGCTTGTTCATGCGGCTGATGAAAACCAACATCTCGGCGACCACGGGATACAGCTCCTCGGGGATCGCCGTGCCGATCTGGACCTCGGCGAGTGCGTCCGCGAGGTCGGGGTTCGACTCGACCGGGACGCCGGACTCGCGGGCGAGCTCGACAATCTTGTCAGCGACCAGGCCCTGGCCTGCGGCGACGACGGTCGGCGCCTCGTCCCGGCCCTGGTCGTAGCGCAACGCGACGGCGCGCTTCTTTTCCGTGGGCTTCTGCTTCTCCGCGGCCGCCACGTCAGATCCTCCGGTCGAAGCGGACGACCTCTTCGAGGCCCTCCGCCTGGCGCACCCGGGGTGGCAGCGCGCGCGCCTGGCGAGCGCCGAAGCGGCCGGTCTCGTAGCCGAGGCCATTGATCGCGTCTCTGAGCTCGTCGATGCGGGCCTCGATGAACACGCGGTCCTCGGGGTCGGCGACGCCGAGCGCGAGGCTGACCACGCCGTCCTTGACCGTGAGGTCGGCCTGCACGGTCGCGAGGTGCTCGGTCTCGAGCACGAACTCGAACTGGATGTTGTCGGGATCGACCGGCTCGCCGGGCTTGCGGGGCTTCTGGTGGATCTGGACCGGCGTCTCGGGGTTGGCGCCGCCGAGCTGCGGCGTGAGCAGCGGGATCAGGAACTCGGTCGCGAGCGACGGCGCCCCGGCCCCCTGGGGGGCCTGGGTGTTCGAGAGCTGCAGATAGCGAACTTCCGCCACGGCTTCACCGATTTGTCGTTTGAGTCCCGCGTGCTCTCCTCCGAGGGCCTTCGCCAACCGCTCGAGCTGGGAAGCCAGGTCGGGCGCGGACGACCCGGAGGATGCCCCATGAGTTATACCCACCCGTGCGGGGAAATGCGGTGACGGGCGCACCCCTCGAACCCGCTCCATAGCTCGCTCGCCGGCTTCCGGCGGGGGGTCCGGGGAGGTGGGTGTTTCCTCGACCGCCTGGTCCTTTTCGGCGACCTGGGCGGCTTTCGCCTTCGCCGATGCCGGCGTGAGCTTGTCGATCCAGGCGCGCAGCGCGGCCGCGACGCGCGGCGCGTCGGCGTGATCGCCGAGCGGCAGGCCGGCCAGGAGGGTCGTCAGCTCGCTGGCGATCGCCTGCCCCACCGCCCCGGCCCGGGTGGGCGAGCCGGTTGGTCGGGCGATCGCCTCGAGCGCCGGCCGCAGCGCCGCGAGCTTGGCGCCCACGTCCGGCGGGGCTTCCGGGTTGGCGCGGGCGGCGGCGATCGCCACGGTGCCTGCCGAAACAGGTGCGCCGGCCTTCTGCAGCAGCGCCGCGGCCGCGGCCTCACGCGCGCCGACCTGCTGGAAGGGCTTCAAGTCGCGCAGAAGCGTCTGCAGCTGGGCCTTGTCGAGCGTGCCGTCGCGGGCGACCAGCGCCCGGGCGACGGTCCGCGTGCGGGCGTCTTGCGGCACGCCGAGCTCGCGCAGCAGATCGTCGACCGCGTCGTCCGCGAGCGGCGCGCCCAGGCCGCTCTCGGGCGCGCTCTGCAGCACGGCGAGCCGGATCTGGCCGCCGGTGTTCTCCTGGACCCGGACGAAGAGCTTGTCGCCCGCGTTCAGCGTGACGTGGGTCTCGACGACGACCCGTTGGCCACCGATGTCCAGCGTGGCCTCGCCGCCCGCGGCCGCGATGACGCGCGCCTCGATGACGTTGCGGGCCTGCAGCTGGGCGTTTCCACCGGTCGTGGGGACGGGCGCTTCCGCGTCCGTCCCCACGATGACGTTGGCTCGCGAGAAGTCGACCCCGCGAATATACATCTAGCCCCCCTTACGGGTTCTACCGCTTGAGGTTGATCAGCTCCTGGAGGATTTCGTCCGAGGTGGTGATGACCCGCGAGCTGGCCTGGAAGCCGCGCTGCGTGGTGATCATCTCGGCGAACTGCTCCGCCAGGTCGACGTTCGACATCTCGAGCGTGCCGGCCGTGATGCTGCCTGCCTCGGCCTGGCCGGGCACGCGGACGATCGCGTCGCCCGAGTTGTTGGTCTTGATGAAGTTGTTCTCGCCTTCCTTCATCAGGCCGCCCGGGTTCGAGAACGTGGCGATCGCGACCTGGCCGAGCAGCTGCTGGCGGCCGTTCGAGAAGACGCCGTTGATCAGGCCGACCTTGTCGATCGTGATGCCGGTGAGCTCGCCGCGGGTGAAGCCGTTCTGGTCGGCCACGACGGCCGTCGACTCAGTGGCGAACTGCGTCACGCCCTGCGCCTGGGTCTCGTCACCCCAGTTCGGGATGATCCGGGTGGTGGTGACGACGCCCGAGGGCAGCCGCCACGCGAGGTCCACCGAGCCGGCGTCGTACGACGTGGGCACCGTGGTGGCGTTCGGCGGAGCGCGGTCGATCAGCAGGCCGTTGTTGCCGAACTCGAGCAAGGTGTTGGCCGGCGCGGGCGCCGCGGGGTTGTTCTTCACCGGCTGCCCGGGGGGGAAGGCGGGGTTGCTCGGGTCGACGAAGGTCGGATCGTTGTTCAGGACGTTCCAGTCCCACTGGTTCGGGCCCACGTGGGTGAAGCGGAGGGTCACGAAGTGCTGGTTGCCCAGCGAGTCGAAGACCTCGGTGCTGGTGTCGAAGAAGTTGTCCGCGGCCGGTGCGACCGGGATGCGCTCGTCGAGGTTGCCCTTCATCGAGATTTCGGTCGTGCGGCGGGGCGGGATGACGGCGCCCGCGGGGATCGCGACTTCCTTGATCGGGGCCGCGTTGTCGACCTCGAAGAAGGGCTCGCCGGCGGCGTCGAGCTTCCGGACGGCCTGGTAGCCCATCACGTGGAGGCCGTTCGCCGGGTTGACCAGCGATCCTTCGCGGTCGAAGTCGAACGTGCCGTTGCGCGAGTAGTAGCGCTGCGGGCCGTCGGAGAGGACGAAGAAGCCGTTGCCCTGGATCGCGAGGTCCGTGACCTTGCCGGTGGTCTGGAGGTTGCCCTGGGTGTGGACCACGTCGACGGTGGCGACGGTCGAGCCGAGGCCGACCTGCTTGGGGTTCACGCCGCCGCGGCTGTTGCCGGCGCCGCCCGGGGCGGTCGCGGCCAGCATCAGCTGCGACACCTGGTCGGAGAAGTTCACGCGGCTGTACTTGAAGCCGACGGTGTTGACGTTCGCGATGTTGTTTCCGAGCACGTCCATGCGCGTCTGGTGGTTGCGCATACCGCTGACGCCCGAAAAGATCGAACGAATCATGGGGGACTCCTCTCCTGCCTGATGACCGGGGCGGGGGCGGGGTCCAGGGGAGCCACGCACATTCGGTGCGGGCGACGGCTTCCTTGCACGAGCGGTTTTGCCGCGGGTGCTGCGGTCCAGCCTTGGGGTTCCCTGGTACCCGGGGGATTACACGATGACGGCGCTGTCGATGTTCGTGAAGACGTTTTCTTTCATGCTGGCCGGGTCGACGGCCGTGATCACGGTTCGGTTGCGGATGCTCACCACCAGCGCGGCCTTCTCGGTGAGCACGAGCGCCTCGCGGGCACCCTTGGCGGCGGCCTTCTCGACGCCCTTCTGGATTCTTTCCCAGTCCTGCGGGGTGAGCTCGATTTGCCGGGAGTTGAGCCGCTGCTGGGCGTGGGCGCTGAGCTTGAGGGGGGCGGTCGCGAGCCTGTCGTTGAAGACCTCGGCGAAGCTCGGTCCGGTGGTCGGGCCCGGCTTCGACGTCCTGCCCGCCCCGGGGCCGACCGGGCCGACGGGCCCGAGCGACTGGTTGAGCAAGATGTCGTCGATCATGGCGCGGCGGCCGTCGTGGCCGTGCTCGGCACCGGGATGTACTGCGTGCCGGCGTCCGTCTTGGTGACCGGGGCTGCCGCGGTGCCGGCCTTGCCCACCGTGTGGATCATCGAGGTCGCGTAGGCCTCGCCGCCGACGATGACGAACGTTTCGCCGCCGGTCTGGCGGACCTCGTCCACCATGCCGGTGATCGTCTGGGCGTCCTCGCCGTTCGTGACGAGGGTGACGTCCTTGCCGATCAACGAGCTGGCCTGGCTGAGCTGGGCGAAGTTGTTCTGCGCTGCCATCTGCTTGTTCATGTTCTGCATCTGCTCGAGCGAGGAGAACTGCGCCATCTGGCCGATGAACTCGGTGTCCTGCATCGGCTTCATGGGATCCTGGTTCTTGAGCTGCGTGACGAGCAGCTTCAAGAACGCGTCCTTGTCCATGTCGGAGCCGACCTTGCGGTTGCCCTTGGTCTCGGCCGCGCCGATCAGATCTTTCAGGTTGCCGACGAGCGACGTTCCGCTAGGCATGGTTGACCTCCCAGTCGGGGGTGCGCCCCCCGCCATATGCTTTCTCGGCACGGCGGGCGAGCGACTTTAGGTTGGCAGGCGATCGATTTGCGATCCCGATCACGCTTGATCGGATCCGATCAGGCGACGTAGTCGATCGCCGTGATCGTGTCCGGCGTCGCGTAGGCGCCAGCTTCGTCCATGATCGGCTCGTCGCCGAGCCAGGCGCCGTAGCCCGTGCCGGTCGTGCCGCGCGAGGCCTGGGCCTGCTGCCCGAACCCCTGCTGCTGCTGATCGGCGAAGGCCGAGTGGCTCATGTCGAACCCGCCGAGGTTCGCGCTGGAGAGCGTGACCTCGACCTTGTCGATCTTGATCCCGAGCTCCTGGAAGGTGCGTTGCAGCGCGGCCACCTGGGTCTCGAGCATCGCCTTCACGTGCTGCGAGTCCGCGGTGAGCTGGGCGCTCAGCACGCCCTGGTGGGAAACCACCTTGATCTCCATCTTGCCGAGGTGCTCGGGGAAGAGCTGGAGCTTGATCGAGCTCTGCTGCTGGGACTTGAGCGCCTCGGCGTGCTTCGCGATCTGGGGCAGGACGTCCTCGGCGCGCGCGGGCTGCGCGGCCGTGGTCGATGCGCCGTTCGCGCGCGGGCCGTCGGTGGCCTGGCGATCGCCGTTGAGCGCGGGCGTGAGCGTGGGCTCGGCCTTGGCCTCGTCGAGCGGCGCCTCGGCGGCCTCGCCGTCCGTCGCCTGGAGCGCCGTGGGGGACAGCATCTCGATGCCTTCGGCATCGTCCGACACGGTCACCGGGGTGATCGACCCCGTGGTGGGCGCTTCATCCGTAGATTCTTCAGCAAGGGCCAGCGCCAGGTTGGTCGGCCCGGCCTCCACCTGCGTGGCGGCCTGCGTCGTGACCTGGATGCCGGTCAGCCCGAGACCGTCCGTGGCCTCGGCCAGCGAGCCGGCTGCGGCCTGGGTGGCCGCGGTCGGGACGCCGGCCGCCTTGAGATCGGCCTGGCCGGCCTCGGCGGGCTTCATCGCGGCGACCATCGCCGCGAGCTCGTCGGCCTGGGCGGTGGCACCAGCCTCGGTGACCGCCGCCTGCGCGGCGGTCCCGGCCGCCGCGTCGGCCGCGGGGGTCGAGGCGACGCGGCCCGCGGGCACGCCGGTCGCGATCATGAGGGCGAGCGCCGCCTCGGGGGAGAGCGCCGGCTCTTCGGTGGCCTCGGCGTCGGCCTTCGCATCCGCGACCGCCGCCGCCTGGGCGTCGGCCTGGGTGCTGGCGTCGGCGCCGGCGTCGGCCTTCGCCCGGGCGTCGGCCCGCGCGCCGGCATCGGCCCGTGCGCTGGCGTCGGCCCGCGCGCTGGCGTCGGCCAGAGCGTTGGCGTCGGCCGCCGCCTGGTCCTCGGCCGCCGCCTCGGCCTTGGCCGCCTGGGCGGCATCGTTCTGGGACCTGGCCTCGGCTGCGCGCTCCTGCCCGGTCGTCTCGGGCCTGCCGGCGTCACGCGCCGCGGGCTCGGACTCGGGCTCACGCACCTGCCGCTCGGCACGCTCGAAAGCGGCGCCGAAATCGACCTGTGGCCTGCGGGCCATGGGACTGGGGGGTGTCGGGCGGGCGGCGAGGGCCGCGGCCGCGACGGTGTTCAGGTGGTTCACGGGTTCCGACCTCCAAATCTGGATGGGAGGCATCCGTGAGAATTATCGGCGCGCCCGCGGCGGAAGTTTAATCCCCGCGCTCAAAACGACCCGGCGAGTGCTCAGAAAGCCCTGCGCGTGTATCGCAACGTCGCCATCTCGTCATTCTGGGCGTTCTCGGCCCTGTCGAGCGCGATGCGCCAGGCGTCGAAATCGCGCTGCTTGAGCTTGCGCAGGACCTCGGCTTCTTGCATGGCCGTGGTCAGGATCTCGCGCTGGTTGTCGGCGCGCGCGCGGGCCACCTCGACGGCGCTGCGCTGCTGCACGATCTGGCGGGCCATCCCGTCGAGGCTCGCATGCATGGTGAGGAGCGAGTCGAGGTCGAGGTCGCCGCTCACCTGTTCGGTCCAGGCTGTGCGCAGCGAGACCTCGTCGGCGACCAGCCGATCATGCTCCGCTTCCTCGGCGCGCTGGCGCGAGAGAAGCTGCCTGAGCACGTCTTCTTCCTGCTTCTGCACGCGCTCACGCACGTCGAGCACGGTCTGGTAGCGGAAGACGAAGCGCTTCATACCACTTCTATACCACCGGGTGCGGGGCCTGAATGTGACGAGCGGGTGTTTTAAAGCCCCACGCGATACACCCGGCCATCGCCCAGGCCGAAGTAGAGGAAGCCGAAATCGTTGCCGAAGCCATCCCAGGTGGCGAACGTGCCGGCGCGGTAGGTCTGGTCCGGTGCGGCCTTGCCGTCGAGCCCCAGGCTGTTCGTGAGCATCGCACCCGGCGCGGCCGAGCCGTCGAAGCGGGCCACGCCGAAGTCCCAGCTGGCGCCGCCGTTCTTCAGCTCGAGCGCGTAGACCTTGTTGGTGAGCGTGACGAGCGGCGCGGTGGGGTTGAGCACGAAGCGCGTGGGCGCGGCCGTGGTGTCGAGCGAGCCGTCGGCGCGCCGGCCGATGCGCGTGGCGGCATAGCGCGCGGTGCCGGTGAAGCTCGCGGGGTCGGTGGCGTCGAGCCGGAAGAGCGCGTTGGCGTTCATCGCGAAGACGTGCGAGCTGCTCGAGGCGATGCTGGGTGGCGAGGCCAGGCCGCCCGCGAGGTGGTAGTCGCTCACGAAGGCATCGAGCGTCGGCGCCTGCGCGGCGTCGGCCGTGCCATGGAAGTCGATCGCCCGCGCATGCCCGCTCGCGGCCGTGAAGCCGCTGCCGTGCGGGAAATGGTGGGTTGCCGCGCCGTCCGGCGGCAGCAGGGCGAGCGCGATCGTGCCGTCGGTCGGCAGCCGCTCGGCCGGCAGCGTCCAGCCATAGCGTCGCCCGGCCTGCCAGCGCACCGGCGTCTCTGGGCCCGTGCCCTCATCGAACGCGGCGCGGGCGCTCGCATCGATCGACGGCAGGTTGCCCGGCCGCAGCCCGGCCGCGGTCCAGGGCCCGGGCGTCCCGTCGCTGTAGGCAGCACCCGCGACCGCGAGCTCCGGCCGCGCCGGATCGCCCGCGGGCGCGCCGGCGGCCACCAGCCGCACGGTCGCCTCGAGCAGCGAGCGTCCCGCGAAGGCATCGCCGAGGCGCCATTGCAGGAAACCGAGCGCCCGGTTGGCGGGCGTGGCTGCGCCGGCGCTGGGGAAGCGCAGGCGGGCGACCGCGTGCGCGTCGCGGGCCGTGAGGTAGAGCGCCTCGGCCGGATCGGCCGTCCCGTCGGTGAGGTCCGCCGGCCCGAAGGCCAGGCCCGCCACGCGACCGAGGCCGCTGGCGGTGGCCGGGCGGCCGTCCGGGTCCATCGCGAGGCCACCGTCGCCGGCGACCGTCCAGAGCGTGCCGTCGGCCTGCACGACCTTCACGCGGCAGCCCGCACGGCCCGTCGCGCCGTCGCCGAGCGCCTCGCCGACGTAGACCTCGCCGGTGGTGGGGTGGACGGCGATCGCGTCGGGCCCGTCGAGCCGCGCGGCGATCGCCGCCGCCCCGTCAGGGTCGTGGCCCGCGACGCCGGTGCCGGCCACCCCGGTCAGCGTGCGGGCCTGGAGATCGTAGCGCCACACGCGGTGGCCGGTGCGCGAGGCGACGTAAACGCTATCGGTCGCCCGGTCGTGCCACAGCGCGGTGGCCGGCGCCGGCAGCGCCACCGCCACCGCGGCGCGGTCCGTCGCGGCGTCGTAGCGCAGCAGGTGCGGGTGATCGGCCTCGGCCACGAAGACGGCGCCCGGGTCGGCGCCGCCGCGCGCGACGCAGACCGCGTGCGGCCGGCCGAGCGGGGTGCGCGCGGGCCACGTGCCGCTGGTCGGGTGCGCGCCGGCTGCGCCCCCGCCTGCGCCCATCACGATCGCCGTCGCGCCGTCGGGCCCGACCCGCCGGACGGCGTTGCCGCGCCACTCCGCGAACCACAGGGCATCGTCCGCGGCGGTGGCGGTGCCGGCGTCGTCGTGCCACACGCCATGCGGCTCGCGCAGCTCGGGCTGCTGGCTGGTGCCCGCGCCGCCCTGGGCGCCCGGCCCCGCGATCGGGTAGAGGCGCCCCGGGTCGAGCGTCGGCCAGCCCCAGCGGTTCGCCATCGGCCGCGCGGGGATCACCCAGACGGCATCGCCTTCGTGCGCCCGATCGTCGAGCAACGTGGCATCGCGGTACTTGCCGCCGACGTAGACCTCGCCCTCGGGCCCGACGGCCAGGCCGAGCGGCCCCGCGAGCCCGGCCGCCGGATCCCCGAGCAGGCTGCGCACGTCGGCGCCTGCGGTCGGCGCCGCGGGCTGGTTCGGCTGGCCGTAGACGGACTCGATGACCGGCGTCGTGGCGTCCACGACGTGCGCCGCGCCGACGGAGGCCGTGCGGACGGGGCGATCGCCCGCCAACCCAGGTAGCGCGAGCCCCGGATCCGCGGCTGCCTCGATCGCCGTCGCCGCCTCGTCCGCCGGCCGCGCGACCACGCGGGTGCCGCGCAGCGGATAGGCATCGAGCGCGCCCTCGCTGGCCGCGCCTGGCGCGCCGTCGATCACGAGGGCCCGCGATAGCACCGTCCAGCCCTGCTCGCCGGCGTAAAGCGGCAGCCGCTGCCAGGCCACCCGCGCGCCTGCCGAGACGAAGACGTCGCGCACGTCCAGCCCATCGAAGCGCAGCCCGGCGGCGGCCTCGATCGGCCCGGCGCCTGGCACGAAGGTCGCGCTGAGCGAGGGGGCGGCCGTGCGCCAGTCGAGCACGTTCATCCGCCCGCTGCGATCGCCGTAGTAGAGCACGCCGTTCCAGGCCACCGGCGCGCAGGCGACCAGGTCGGTGGTCGAGCCGTCGAGCGCGCGGTCGGCAGCCACGCCGCGGGTCGAGCCGCCATCCTGCGTGAGGCTGCCCGCCTGCCAACGGAACCGGAAAGCCGTGCCGTCGTTGCGGAGGGTGAAGAGGTAGTCCGGGCCCGTCAGCGAGTTCGCGTCGCTGAGCAGCGGATCCACGCAGACGCTCGCGCCGACGGCCGGCCCGCCGAGCGAGGCCGTGGTGAACGTCCCGGCTTCGAGGTCGGCCGCGCAGAGCGTGCCGTCGTCGGTGACGACGTAGGCGCGCCGCCCGTCGTCGGACAGCGCGACGGCACCCCGCGAGACCGGGCGCCGCAGGTCGATCGTGATCGCGCGCTTGTTCGCGTCGGCCACGTTGAGCGGGTCGGTGCGGTCCAGGCCGAGCAGCCAGCCGGTGGAGGTGAGGAACCAGACCCGGCCGACCAGCTTCGTGGTGGGGCTGCGATAGGCCCAGGCCGGCGCGTTGACCGAAACGCCGGTGACGCCGAAGGCCGTGAGCGCGAGCCCGGGCGTGCCTGCGGTGGTCCAGCCGGTGGTGGCGCCGAACGCCAGCAGGCGCCGCTCGGCGCCCGCCGGCCGAGCCGCCCGACGCGCCGCGTCGAAGGCCGGACCGCCGTAGCGGCCGTAGCTCCAGTCGCGCGCACCGGTGCCGGTGAGGCGGGCGGGGATCGAGGTGGGGGCTGTGAGGGTGAAGGCGGTCAGCGGCGTCGGCGGCGCCGCACAGCCGGCGAGGAGGAAGGCGATGACGAGGGCGATGCGGGCCGTCACAGCGAGCCCTCCCAGACCGAGTACCGTTCGGGCGCGCTGAACAGCCGCAGCGCGCGCAGCGACGCCAGATCGAACAGGCCGCCTTCGCTCGTCGCCACGATCCGCACCGTCGCCGCCGCGCCCGGCACCCCGGCCGGCAACGTCAGCCGGGGCAGCGCCGTGAAGGCCTCCCAGCGCTGCAGCGCGTCCTCGCCGCGCACCTCGACGCGATAGCCGCCCATGCCCTCGATCGGCCGCCAGAGCCACTCGGCCCCTGCAACGAGCGCCAGCGCGGCCTGCGGCACCGGCGGCCGCGCGAACGACGGCGCGACCACGTCGCCGGCAGCCACCGCGCGCCGCCAATGGCTGGCCGTGGCGCCGTCGTGGCCGGAGGCGGTCGCGCGCGCCTCGAGCGTCACGCCGGTCGCGGCGAAGGCGGGCGCCCGCGTCTCGTCCGCCCGCAGGCGCCCCAGCGTGAACGAGACGCCGCCCGGCCCGATCGCGACGACCTCCCAGGTGGGTGTCGCCGCGAACGGCGCGCTGAGCGGTGCCGCGAGCATTACCGCGCCGCTGGGAGGCGCCACCACGACGTCGCCCAGGTCCTGATCGGCGGTGAGCGTCACGCCGGCCTGGGCGCCCAGCCGGGAGACCTCGCCGGCCCCGTCCGGCACGGCGGCCCACACGGTGGCGTCCGCGGCACCGCCGGCACCGGCGCCGTAGATGCGCAGCGCGAAGGTGCCGTCCGCGGCCGAGGTGACGACCGGGGCCCAAGCGCCGGCCGGCGCGCCCGCGGAGATCAGGACGCCCGCGACCGGTGCCCCGGCAGGGTCGGTCACGCGGCCGCTCACGCCGAGCCAGGCCAGGGCGCCGGCGGCAGGTCCGTTGGGGGTCCCCGCCGTGGGCTCCGCCACGCCTTCCGCGAGGTGCAGCGTGAGCGCGCCCGTGCGCCAGCCGGCCACGGCCGCGGTGGCGCGCCCCGCCACGCCCAGCGAGACCACCTCGGCCGAGGCCGAGGGCGGCGGCAGCGCGAACGTGCCGTCGATCGCGCTGGTGGCGGTCGTGGCGCCGGCCGTCACCGTCACGCCGGCCAGCGGCGTGAACGGCGCCTCGGCGGCGAGCACGAGGCCCGAACGCGGGCCGTCGTCACAGGGCGCACAGCCAGGCGGCTGGGTCGGCTCGGGCGGCGCACCGGGCCAGGGCGCATCGGTCGGCGTCTCGGTGGGCGTGGGCGCGCGCGGACGGCCGCCACCGGCACCACCGGACGGCGCGGGGGGCGGGGTCATCCACGCGCCCCCGGTCGACGACGAGCCATCCGGGACCGCCGGGCCCGGCAGCTGGCCCGTGGCGGGTGACTCGCCGCCCTGCGGGCCGGAGGCCGCTACCCGGGGCTTCCCAAGCTCATCCAGCACCGGCGGGATCGCGAAGAGCGACCAGCGGCCCGCGGGGGCTCCAGGGGCGACGCACGCGCCGAGAACGGCCACGGCGGCGATCGCCGCGGCCCGGGCTTGCCAGGAGGCTGTGCGTGAGGTGGGTGCCATGACGCTCCCGTGGGTACCCTGGGATTGTCGGCTTCTGTGCCCAAATCTTGAGCGCGCGGCGCGTCCGCGGGCTAGAATGAGGCATGGCCACCCCACCCCCCGCCACCAAGAACCAGAGCGCCCGCGTGCTCCGCTACCTGCTCTGGACCTCCGAGCTCGCGCTGGTGCTCGCCGTGCTCTACGCCCTCGCGAACCGGCCGCCCCGCGAGCCCGCTCCCGCGGTGCCCACGCCGAGCGCTGTCGCGTCGCCGGCCACGCGCTGAGCGGCCAGCCCGTCGAGCGCCTAGCCGCCCGGAATGAAGCCCTGCATCACCGAGGGCGTCACGTCGATCGCCGTCACCCGGTTGGGGTCGTCGCCGCTGGCCGCCCGGATCGCGGATACGCTCCACTCGTGCAGCACCCCACGCGCCAGGCCGGCCTCGCCGCCGGTGGGGTAGAGGTCGCCGAACTTCTCGAACTTGAGCGGGCTCGCTTCGCCGAGCTTCACGGAGGTGTTGCGGGTCAGGGCCGCGTAGACCTGTTGGTCGTTGTCGCCGCGCACGACCCGCACGAAGTACCAGGTGGCGTTCGAAACGGGCTCCCAGCTCAACATGGGCGTCTCACCCACGCCCAGCCGCGCGCTGTCGGCGGGCTTGAGACCGGTGGGCTTGGCGACCTCGTTCTTGAGCACCGTGACGGCCTTCTCGTCCGTCACGGTGAGCGTCTTGCTCTCGGCGCTGAGCGCCCGCACGCTGTAGGTGGCGTTCTGGCCGGCCTCGAGCGTGTCGTCGGTCCAGTTCGGGTTCTGGCTGCTGTAGACGACGGCGGCCTTCTGATCGCCGAACTTGCGGACGACCTCGAACAGCCGGGCGTTCGGCGGCGTGGTCCAGTGCAGGTGCACCTTGGCGTTCACCTTGCCGGTCACCGCGTCTACCGCGGTCACGGCCAGCAGGTCGAGCGCCAACGCGCCGCCGCCCGCCCCGCCCATGCCGGGCACCGAGCAGCCCGCGACGAGCGCGAGCACGGATGCGATCAGGAGACGCTTCATGGGAGACCTACCTCTGTCGGACCGACGAAGCCATTTTAGGCCCAGGCGGGTCTCAAAGAAGTGACGCCGATCCCCCCAGGGCGGGAGGAACCTAGACCATCATCTCGCGGAGCTTGGCTTCGTTCTTGAGCGTCAGGCGGTTCTTGTCCAGGTGGATGATGCCGCGGTCCTGGTAGTCCATCAGCACGCGGGTCAGGGTCTCGCGGCTGGTGCCGGCGAGGCTGGCGAGCTCCTGGCGGGTCATGTTGTGGGTGAACGTGACGCCTTCGGGGGTCTTCTCGCCGTGGTCCTTGCCGAGCTCGATCAGCAGCCGCGCCACGCGGCCGGGCGCTGAGAGGAAAGCCAGGCTCTCCATGTTGCGATCCGCCGTGCGCAGGCGGTGGGACAGGGTCACGAGGAGCTTCAGCGTGAGCTCCGGGTTCGAGCGCAGCAGCTTGAGGAACTCGTCGCGCTGGATCGTCACCATCTGGACGTCCTCGACGGCGATCGCCGACGCCGAGCGCGGCTGGCCGTCGATCAGCGACATCTCGCCGAAGAAATCGCCGTCCTGCAGGACGCCGAGGATGTGCTCGCGGCCGTCGTCGGCGTTGACCACGATCTTCACCTTGCCCTTGACGATGATGTAGCAGCTCGTGCCCGGGTCGTCCTCGTAGAAGATGACGTTACCGCGCGACACGGCACGCGTGCGGCACAGGCCCGCCAGCTGCTCGAGCTCGGTGCCGTCCAGGTCGTTGAACAGCGGCACGTTTTGCAGCGAAGTCTTGATGTCCAGCGCTCTCATCGACATTTCCCCGATGACTCCCTTAAAAACCGCGCCCCGCGCGGATTGGCTGACTGCGGGCACACCTCATTGTACCACGGGCGCCCCAAGGCCTGGTTGACCGAGATCACACCGAGGGTGTGAGCCCGCTCCGGTCGCAGCCGGGCCCGCGGCTCAGGTCGCCACCACATCCCGGCGCGCGAGCCGACGCCACAGCGCCAGCTCCTCGTCGCCGAGCTCCTCGGGGATTTGCAGCAGGAGCCTGACCATGAGCGCGCCGCGGCCGCCGCCGCGCAGGTGCGGCACGCCTTTGTTCTTCAGCCGGAACGTGGTGCCGCCCTGCGTCGCCGGCGGGATCTTGAGCTTCACCTCGCCCTCGAGCGTCGGCACCGTGACTTCGGCGCCGAGGACGGCGTCGAAGACCGAGAGCGGGAAATCGAACGTGAGGTCGTCGCCATCGCGTGTGAAGCGCGGGTGGGGCCGCACGGCGACCTTCACGAAGAGGTCGCCCGGCGCGCCGCCGCTGATCCCGGGGTCGCCCTCGCGGGCCACGCGCACCCGGGAGCCGGTGTCCACGCCGGCCGGAATCGTGACCTTGATCCGCTTCGTGACGCGGTCCGGCGGCGTGATGCTGAGCGTCACCGAGGTGCCGGCCACGGCCTCCTCGAGCGAGATGGACGCCTCGACCTCGACGTCACGGCCCTTCTGTGGCCGCGGCGGGGCCTGCCCGGCGCCGGCGCCTGCGCCACGGAAGACCGCCTGGAGGATGTCGTCGAGGCCGCCGAAGGGCGCGCCGCCGGTGGCGCCACCGAAGCCGCCGGGGCCGCCATGGCCCGCCTGACGCTGGCCCCCCCAGCCCTGACCACCCATGCCGCCGAAGGCGCCGAACATGTCGTATTCGCGGCGCTTGGCCGGGTCGCTGAGGACCTCGTAGGCCTCGCTGAGCTCCTTGAAGCGCGCCTCGGCCTTGGGGTTGTTCGGGTTGGCGTCAGGATGGTGCTCGCGGGCGAGCTTGCGGTAGGCCTTTTTGAGCTGGTCGTCCGTCGCCTTCTTGTCGACGCCGAGGATCTGATAGTAGTCCTTCATGTCGCTGGCGCCTCGCCTTCCAAAAACAAGCGCCCCCGAAGGGGCGCCCGGCGACGACCGCACGGGTCGTTCTCAAAAGGTGACCGGGCTACCCCACAACACCCACGGAGCTCCGCTTATCGTTGCTCCCTTCCGGGCCTAGCGAGTTTCACGGTTCCGTGCCGCATGGGACCCGGTCGAGGTCATTATATCACACCGCCGGGTCCTCCCGGCCGCGGCCCGCTCTGGCTCTTCACGACACGATTTGTTACAATCCACCCCCGCTAGGAGGGCTCGCCATGCGTCCATTGCTCACTCACCTCTTGATCCTCGCCGTCGGTGCGGGGGGTGGCGCTACTTTGGCGCTGTCGCTCGCGCCGGCCCAGGCCCGCCCAGCCGCCACGCCGGTGGTCGCGGCCGCTGCCGCGAACATCTGGGGCACGGGCTCGATCGCCGACCTGGTCGAGCGCGTCGACGGCGCGGTGGTCAGCATCGACACGGTCACGCAGGGCGCGCGCGATCCCTTCTTCGACCAGTTCTTCGACGACGACGGCCCGGGCGTGCCCGAACAGAAGGGCATCGGCTCGGGCTTCATCATCGACGGGTCCGGCCTGATCGTCACCAACCACCATGTCGTGCGCGGCGCGAACGAGATCCTCGTGACGACCGCCACCGGCCAGCAGCTCCGTGGCCGCGTGATCGGCGCGGATCCCTCGAACGACCTCGCGCTGGTGCGCGTGAACGGCAAGGGGCTGCCGTCGCTCAAGTTCGTCCAGGGCGACAAGGTGCGCGTGGGCGATACGGTCGTGGCGATCGGCAGCCCGCTCGGCCTCGCCCACACGGTCTCGGCCGGCATCATCAGCGCCACGAACCGCGGCATCGCGATCAGCGATCGCCTCAACTTCATCCAGACCGACGCGGCGATCAACCCCGGCAACTCCGGCGGCCCGCTGATCAATATGGCCGGCGAGGTCGTGGGCGTGAACACCGCCGTCGCCGCCCGCGGCCAGGGCATCGGCTTCGCGATCCCGGCCTGGACGGCCCAGTCCGTGGTGAACCAGCTGCGCACCAAGGGACGCGTCGAGCGCACCTGGCTCGGCGTCTCGATCCGCGACCTGTCCGAGGGCGACGCGAAGGGCGTGCTGATCGTGGCGACGGCGCCCAACGGCCCGGCCCGCCGCGGCGGCGTGCAGCCCGGCGACATCGTGATCCAGGTCGACAGCCAGCCCGTGCGCTCCGCGCGCGACCTGCTGTCCTACCTCAACGCCAAGCCGGTGGGCACGACGGTCCGCCTGACCGTCACCCGCGGCGGCCAGCGCGCGAACCTGTCGGTCACCTTGCAGGCCGCTCCGGAGCAGAACTTCCGCCGCTAGTCTCCCCGTGTCGGGCCAGGTCGATTTGCACGAAGGTGGGTGGGCAGGTCGCCGATGGCGCTCGCCCGGTCGGCGCGCGAAAATCGGACGAGGTTATAGAATAGAATCGCAGCCCCGTCGTTTCGACGCCTCACGAGGAACCACACCATGGCATTCAAGGGCATCATCCTGGCCGGCGGCTCGGGCACGCGGCTCCATCCGCTGACGATCGCGACCTCGAAGCAGATGCTTCCGGTCTACGACAAGCCGATGATCTACTATCCGCTCAGCACCCTCATGCTGGCCGGCATCCGCGAGATCCTGATCATCACCACGCCGCGCGACCAGGCCGGGTTCCAGGAGCTGCTCGGCGACGGCCAGAAGTGGGGCCTCGAGATCAGCTGGGCGGTCCAGCCGTCGCCGGACGGCCTGGCGCAGGCCTTCTTGATCGGCGAGAAGTTCATCGGCGACGACCCGGTGGCGCTGATCCTCGGCGACAACATCTACTACGGCGACAGCCTCTCGAAGACCATGCAGCGCGCCGCGGCGCGCGAGCGGGGCGCGACCGTGTTCGGCTACTGGGTGAAGGATCCCGAGCGCTACGGCGTCGTGAACTTCGATGAGGCCGGCCGGGCGCTCGACATCGAGGAGAAGCCCACCAAGCCCAAGAGCCACTATGCGGTCACCGGGCTCTACTTCTACGACAACGACGTGGTCGACATCGCCAAGACCACCAAGCCCTCGCCGCGCGGCGAGCTCGAGATCACGGACGTGAACAAGCGCTACCTCGAGCGCGGCGACCTGAACGTCGAGCTGCTGCGGCGCGGCAACGCCTGGCTCGACACCGGCACGATCGACTCGCTGCTGCAGGCCTCGCACTTCATCCAGGTGATCGAGGAGCGTCAGGGCCTCAAGATCGGCTGCCCGGAGGAGATCGCCTGGCGCATGGGCTGGATCGACGACGCCCAGCTCGAGAAGCTCGCGATCCCGCTCGCCAAGAGCGGCTACGGCGAATACCTCAAGGCGCTGATCGGTCAGGAGGTGCGGGTTTGAAGATCATCGAGACGGCGCTGCCCGGGGTCTTGATCATCGAGCCGAAGGTCTTCGGCGATCACCGTGGCTTCTTCCTCGAGACCTACAACGAGCAACGCTACCGCGAGGCCGGCGTCACGGGCACGTTCGTGCAGGACAACCACAGCCGCTCGCGCAAGGGCGTGCTCCGCGGGCTGCATTACCAGCTCGACCAGCCGCAGGGCAAGCTGGTGTGGGTCGAGCGAGGTCGCGTCTTCGACGTGGCGGTGGACGTGCGGCGCGGCTCGCCGACGTTCGGCCGCTGGGCCGGCACGATCCTCGACGAGGAGAACCACCGCCAGATGTGGGTGCCGCCCGGCTTCGCGCACGGCTTCCTGGTCCTCTCGGACGAGGTGGACTTCGTCTACAAATGCACCGAGCTCTACAACCCGCCTTCGGAGCGCGGCGTGGCCTGGGACGACCCGGCCATCGGCATCGTGTGGCCGGAGGTCGACGGGCCGCTCGCCCTCTCGGAGAAGGATTTGAAAAATCCGCTGCTCGCGGACCAGGCCGATCTGCCCGCCTACCTGCCCGGCCCGGCAGAGGCCCGCCGCGCGCCGGTCGCCTGATTTCGAGGGCGACGCACGCGGGTACGACGAATACGTAACAGGAGGAAAGCTTCGTGCGCATCATCGTGACCGGCGGCGCCGGCTTCATCGGCAGCAACTTCGCCCGCCACGTCCTGAACACCCACCCGGACCATCAGGTCACGGTGCTGGACGTGTTGACCTACGCCGGAAACTTGGCCAGTCTGGAGGACCTGCAGGTCAACCCGCGCTTCCGATTCGTCCATGGCGATGTCTGCGACGCGGTGCTCGTGAACGAGCTCGCGAGCCAGCACGACGCGATCGTCCACTTCGCGGCCGAGAGCCATGTGGACCGCTCGCTCAGCGAGCCTGGCGTGTTCGTGCGGACGAACGTGGAAGGCACGGTCGTGCTGCTCGAGGCCGCGCGTCGACACGGCATCCAGCGCTACGTGCAGGTGAGCACCGACGAGGTCTATGGCAGCCTGGGGCCGACGGGCCTGTTCACGGAAGCGACGCCCCTGGCCCCCAACAGCCCATATTCGGCGTCGAAGGCCTCGGCCGACATGATGGTCCGCAGCTACTTCGAGACCTTCCACATGCCGGTGATGATCACGCGCTGCTCCAACAACTACGGGCCGTTCCACTTCCCGGAGAAGCTGATCCCGCTGTTCATCACCAACTTGCTCCACGACGAGCCGGTGCCGGTCTACGGCGACGGCCTGAACGTGCGCGACTGGCTGCACGTGGCGGACCACTGCCAGGCGATCGACCTGGTGCTGCACGCGGGCACGCCCGGCGAGATCTACAACGTGGGCGGCAACAACGAGCGCACCAACATCGAGATCACCCAGCTCGTGCTCGCGAAGCTCGGCAAGTCTGACAGCCTGATCAAGTACGTCCAGGATCGGCCGGGCCACGACCGCCGCTACGCGATCGATGCGAGCAAGATCCGCCGGGAGTTGGGCTGGCAGCCCAGGTACAACTTCGATACAGGCATCGACCAGACCATCGACTGGTACCTGAGCCACCGCGACTGGTGGCTGCCGCTGCGCGAGAAGGCCCTCGACGCCAGGCGCGCCGCCGCCAACCAGGTCGTGATCGAGGCGCAACGGTCTTAAGCGAAAGATAACCCAGGCTTCGCGAGTGGTTAACCTATTAACGGCCTGCTGACTTCTAGAACCTCGTATCCCCTTTAGGAGCGAGGTTCCATGTCGCAGAGCGGCGGCCAACTCAATCTCTCCTGCGGCTTCACGCCGAGCGCGGCCTACGCGCGCGCGGCGGCGCCGGTGGCCGCCCCGCGCGCGCGCGCCACGGGCGCCTGGTCCGATTCTTACGTCCGGACCCACGACCAGCCGAAGGCGCCCGAGCAGCTCTCCTATGCCGACGTGCTGCGCCGCCAACAGCGGGCCCGGCCCGGCACGCCGTAGTTCGATCACCGCCATGCCCGGCCGGATGCCCTAGAATCACCCTCTTCCCAACGGGGAAGAGGGAGCTTGCATGTCTACTGAAATCATGGCCGAGCACGAGGCCGAAGGGCGGTTCGTCCGCGGCCTCGGCCTCTGGGACTCGACGATGATCGTCGCGGGCTCCATGATCGGCTCGGGCATCTTCATCGTCTCCGCCGACATCGCGCGCCAGGTCGGGTCGCCCGGCTGGTTGCTGGTGGTGTGGCTGATCACCGGCGTGCTGACGGTCATGGCCGCGCTCAGCTACGGCGAGCTCGCCGCCATGATGCCAAAGGCCGGCGGCCAGTACGTTTACCTGCGCGAGGCCTATGGCCCGGTATTCGGCTTCCTCTACGGCTGGACGCTGTTCATGGTGATCCAGACCGGCACGATCGCGGCCGTGGCGGTCGCCTTCGCGAAGTTCCTCGGCGTGCTCACGCCGGCGGTCTCGGCCGACCGGCACCTTTTCGAGGTGGGCAGCTGGTTCATCTCGACCCAGCAGGGCGTGGGCATCGCGATCGTCTTGCTGCTGACCGGCGTGAACCTTTTCGGTGTGCGCGCCGGCAAGCTGATCCAGAACACCTTCACCGTCGCCAAACTGGGCGCCCTGCTGTTCTTGATCGCGCTCGGCCTGCTCGGCGGCAAGCACCTGGCCGCCACCTTCGGTTCGCCCGGCTTCTGGACGCCCATTGCGGCCAACGGCGACGTGCTCGGCACCGTCGCGCTGCTGACCGTGATCGGCACGGCGATGGTGGGCTCGCTGTTCTCGGCCGACGCCTGGAACAACATCACCTTCACCGCCGGCGAGGTGCGCAACCCGAAGCGCAACCTGCCGCTCAGCCTGGCCCTCGGCACGGGCATCGTGATCGGGCTCTACCTGCTCGCGAACCTGGCCTACCTGGCGGCCCTGTCCTTCCCCGAGCTCCAGGCCGCGCCGCAGGACCGTGTGGGCACCGCGGCGCTCAGCGCGGTGCTTGGCCCGCAGGCCGCGGCGTTGATGGCGATCGCCATCATGATCTCGACCTTCGGCTGCGTGAACGGCCTGGTGCTCGCCGGCGCCCGCGTCTACTACGCGATGGCCCACGACGGGCTGTTCTTCAAGAAGGTCGGCGAGCTGAACGCGGCCTGCGTGCCGGCGGCCGGCCTGCTGCTGCAGGCCGTCTGGGCGAGCGCCCTCACGCTGTCCGGCCGGTACGGCGACCTGCTCGACTACGTCATCTTCGCCGCGCTGCTGTTCTATGTTTTGACGGTGGGGGCGATCTTCAAGCTGCGTCGCGATCGCCCGGACGCCGAACGGCCCTACAAGGCGATCGGCTACCCCTGGATCCCGGGCGCGTACATCGTGCTCGCGAGCCTGCTGATGGTGGACCTGCTGGTCTACAAGCCCACCTACACCTGGCCGGGCCTGATCATCGTCCTGCTCGGCCTGCCGGTCTACTTCGGCTGGCGCAAGCTGGTGCCGGCGCGCGAGGCCGCCTGATTCACGCATAGTACAATCGAGGGTTCATCCCTGTCGGAGGTCGCATGTCACCCGCTCCCCGCCTCGTCCTGATCGACGGCCACGCCCTCGCCTACCGCGCCTACTTCGCGCTCATGCGCCGCGGCTTCGCCACCAGGGACGGCCGGCCCACCGGCGCCGTTTTCGGCTTCGTGAAGATGATGCTCGAGGCGATCACCAATCTTCAGCCGGCTTGCCTGGCCGTCACCTTCGACATGGCCGCGCCCACGTTCCGCCACGAGGCCTACGACCAGTACAAGGCCCACCGCGCGCGGATGGACGACGACATGGTCAGCCAAATGAAGCCGCTGCGCGAGGTCGTGGCCGCCTTCGACATCCCGGTTTACGAGCTCGCCGGCTGGGAAGCCGACGACCTGATCGGCACGATCAGCCGCCAGGCCGCCGCCCAGGGCTACGAGGTGCTGATCCTGACCGGCGACCGCGACGCGTTCCAGCTGGTCACCGACCAGGTGAAGGTGCTGCTGCCGACCAACGGCGTGAGCGAGCTGGCGCCGTTCGGCCCGGCCCAGGTGGTCGAGAAGATGGGCGTGACGCCCGCGCAGATCCCGGACCTGAAGGGCCTGATGGGCGACTCGTCCGACAACATCCCCGGCGTGCCGGGCGTGGGCGAGAAGGGCGCGGTGAAGCTGCTCCTCGAGTTCGGCACGCTCGAAAACCTCTACAAGAACCTCGATCAGGTGAAAGGCAAGCTGCAAGACAAGCTGCGCGAGCACGAGAACCTCGCGCGCATGAGCCTCGACCTCGCCACGATCAACTGCGAGGCGCCGATCGACTTCCAGATCGAGAAGTGTCACCTCACGATGCCCGATCTGCCGCGCCTGACGAAGGTGCTCGAGGACCTGGAGTTCACGAGCATCATCCGCCAGCTGCCGCGTTCGCTCGCGGGCTTCGCAGGCGGGCCGGCCGCGGGCGCGCCCACGCTCGGTAGTCCTCAAAGGGGGGGCCCCGGCGAAGCCGGGGATGGAGGCCCCCGCCTGGCCGCGGCCCTCGGCGGTGACGCCGCCCAGCCGAACCTGTTCGGTGGCCAGGTCGCCGAGGCCGCACCCGTCGTGCAGGTCGCCCGGCCGCTGGAGCTGAACCTCACGATCGTGGACACGGCCGCGAAGCTCGCGGAGCTGGTCGCGACGCTCGACGTCGCCCCGGGCTTCACCTACGACGTCGAGACGACAGGGCTGAACCCCATGCGGGTCGACCTGGTCGGGGTGGCGCTCGCCGTCGGCGGCCCCGAGGCGAAGGACGTCCGCGCCTACTACGTCCCGGTCGGCCACGGCGAGGGCACGAACCTCGCCTGGTCCGACGTCCGCACCGCGCTCCAGCCTGCCTTCGCCGACCCCCAGAAGGCCAAGGTGGCGCACAACGCCAAGTACGACCTCGAGGTGCTCCAGCAGCAGGGCCTCGAGGCGCGCGGGCTGACCTTCGACACCATGATCGCGGACTACCTGGTCTACTCCGGCCGCGAGAGCCACGGGCTCAAGGCGCTGGCCTGGGAGCTCCTGCGCTACGAGATGACCGAGATCAAGGCCCTGATCGGCTCGGGCGCCAAGCAGATCACGATGGCCCAGGTGTCGGTCGAGAAGGCCGCGCCCTACGCCGCGGCCGACGTGGCGGTCACGACGGAGCTGCGCCACGTGCTCGGCCCCAAGCTCGCGGAGCTCGGCCAGGAGAAGCTCTTCCACGAGGTGGAGCTGCCGCTCGTGCCCGTGCTGATCGCGATGGAGACCCACGGCGTGAAGCTCGACGTGGACTACCTCAAGCAGCTCAGCGACAAGCTCGGCGAGCGGCTCGCCCAGGCCGAGAAGGAGATCCACGCGCACGCTGGCGGCGCGTTCAACATCAACTCGCCCAGGCAGCTCGGCGTCGTGCTCTTCGAGAAGCTGCAGCTGCCGGTCATCAAACGCACCAAGACCGGCCCGAGCACGGATGCGGAGGTGCTCGAGGAGCTCTCCGCGAGCCACGACATCGTGCGCAAGATCCTCGAATACCGCCAGCTCGGCAAGCTCAAGAGCACCTACGTCGACCTCCTGCCGACGATGGTGAACCCGAACACCGGCCGCGTCCACACGAACTACAACCAGACGATGGCGGCGACCGGGCGCCTGAGCTCGCAGGATCCCAACCTCCAGAACATCCCGATCCGCACGGACCTCGGCCGCGAGATCCGCCGCGCCTTCCTGCCCAGCCGGCCGGACCGCGTGATCCTGGCGGCCGACTACTCGCAGATCGAGCTGCGCATCCTGGCCCACGTGTCGCAGGATCCCACCTTCCTCCAGGCCTTCAAGGAGGACCAGGACATCCACGCCGTCACGGCCGCCGAGATCTTCGGCGTCCCGCTCGCCGAGGTCACCAGCGAGATGCGTCGGCGCGCCAAGACCACCAACTTCGGCATCATTTACGGCCAGAGCGACTTCGGCCTCTCGAAGAAGCTCGGCATCCCGCGCAAGGAGGCCAAGGAGTTCATCGAGCGCTTCAACGCCCGCTACCCCGGCATCCAGCACTACATGATCCGCACGCTGGCCTCGGCCCGTCGAAACGGCTACGTCGAGACGCTGTCGGGGCGCCGCCGCTACATCCCCGAGCTCTCGGCCGGCAACCGCCAGGTGCGCGATTTCGGCGAGCGCATGGCCATCAACGCGCCGATCCAGGGCACGGCCGCCGACATCATCAAGATCGCGATGGTGCGGCTCTTCCCGCGCCTCACCGGGCTGCCCGCCGCGATGCTGCTCCAGGTGCACGACGAGCTGGTGTTCGAGGTGGACCGGGATGCCGTCGAGCCGCTGCAGGCCCTCGTGACCGAGGTGATGGAGGGCGCTTTCACGCTGGACGTGCCGCTCCGCGTCGACGCCCACGCCGGCCCGACGTGGATGGAGGCGAAGTAGCCCCGCGCGGCGTGAACGTGATCGGGATCGCAAAATTGTTTCGCGCTCCCCTAAAGTCCGGCATGCGACCTACCGATGGTAACCGTGGGAAACCCTGCGATGGCTCCGGCGACTGCGCCAGGAGAGGTCCATGAACATCAACTCCACTTTCAGCCCCGTCAGCCCGGCGAGCATGCACGTCAGCCAGCCTCAAGCCCCGGCGGCGCCGCCGCCGGAGCTGGCCAGCTCGCCGCTGGTCACGCGCGAGCAGCTGGACGCCGCCATCGAGCGGGCCAACGACACCTTGCGGCGGGACAACGACAGCGTGCGCTTCGCCGTGCATGAGGGCTCGAACCGCATCGTCGTGCGGATCGTCGATCCGAAGAGCATGGAGATCATCCGGGAGTTCCCGGACACGCACTTCCTCGACATGATGGCCAAGCTCCAGGAGCTCTCCGGCATGCAAGTCGACGTCCAGACGTAACAAAGTCGTAATCGTTCGGCAATCCCGGCGAAAGCCGGCGCCAGCGATGAACACGGGAATCAGGGTATAGGATCGACCAGGGGATCGGTGCCGCCGTGCGGTGGCCGTGAGGAGACGCGGATGATTGCGAATCCCTATCAGCAGTACCACGAGGCGAACATCGAGAGCGCCAGCCAGGGCAAGCTCCTGCTGATGCTCTACGACGGTGCGATCCGCTTCCTGGTCCAGGCCCAGATCGCGCTCGAGCAGCAGCGATGGGCCGACGCGCACAAGTTCAACTTGCGCGCCCAGGACATCATCACCGAGCTGATCGTCAGCTTGAACTACGACGCGGGCGACATCGCCAAGAACCTCTACCAGCTCTACGACTACATGAACTGGCGGCTGGTGAACTCGAACATCAAGCGCGACGTCACCGGCGTGAAGGAAATCGTCGGCCACCTGCGCACGCTGCGCGAGGCGTGGGTCGAGGCTGTGAAGAACACGGCCGGCCAGCCCTACAACTCCGGCGCTGCCTGAGTCGATGCCCGCCTCGGACCTCGCGTTTCTCTACCGCTCCCTCCGCGAGGCCGCGCGGCGCCAGCTCGACGCGCTGGCGGCCGACGATCTGGAAGGCCTGACGCAGGCGGGTGAGGCGCGCGAACGCGTCTTCGAGAAGGTCCGCAGCCGCGAGGCCGAAATGGCGACGCTCGACGAGGCTCGCCTGGCTGAGATCCAGGATCTCATCCGCCAGATCTTGGCAGACGACGCCAAGATCAGTGAGCTCGCGACCCTCCAAGCCGCACAGGCACAGGATGAGCTGGCAAAGGTGCAGCAAGGCGTGAACGCGCTTCACGCCTATGCGAGCGAAGCCCTGCCGCAGAGCTATTTCATCGACCGAAGCAGCTAGGGACCCGCATTACAGGCCGCTTGCCAGCTTCGTAAATCTTTACATCGCCCGTCCTATCAGCTCCTCCCGGCGCTCAAGTGCCGGGTATAAGCAGCATGGGCCGATTTGTGACGGGTTTCCTATCTAACACATAATCCCCCTTGCTACGATGGGCGCCGCATCCCGGACTCTGTCGCGGCTCCGTGGCAGCTCGAAAGGTAGGCACCTTTGCTGGATTCCCTGTTCGGCAACGTCAATGTCATCGCGAAGGCCATGCATGGCCTCGGCGCGCGCCAGCGCGTCATCGGCGAGAACATCGCCAATGTCGATACGCCCAGGTACAAGCGCATGGAGGTCGCGTACGAGCAGCAGCTCCGCGCGGCCATCAAAGCTGATGGGTCAAGCGCCCGCGGCTCAGAGTCGGAAATCGACCTGCCGATGCAGGTCACCAATGGCCGCCACTTCAGCGTGGGGCCGCTCGCCGAGGGCCTGGACGGCGTCCACGCCACGCTCAACCAGGTGACTGACGAGACCTACCGCGTCGACGGCAACAACGTCGACGTCGACGCCGAGATGGCGAAGCTCGCAGAGACCAACCTCCGGTACAACACGATGGCGACGCTCGCCCGCAACAAGTTCGACGGCCTTAAGTCGATGCTGCGGGAAATCCGGTAGTAGAGAGGCAAATCAGCCATGAGCTTCTTCGACAGCCTTCACGCCAGCGCCTCCGGCCTCACGGCCCAGCGGCTGCGCATGGACGTCATCGCCAACAACCTCGCGAACGCGAACTCGACCGGCGCCAAGCCCGGCGACGCGTATCGCCGCCAGATGGTCGTGTTCGAATCGCGCGAGCAATTCCAGCGCGACATCGACGGCAAGACCAAGATGACCCCCCTGGGCGTCCGCGTCACCAAGGTCCTCAAGGACGAGAGCCCTTTCCGGCTCGTCTACGACCCTGAGCACCCGAGCGCGAACCAGGACGGTTACGTGGCGTTTCCCAACGTGAACACCGTGCAAGAAATGACCGACATGATCTCCGCGACGCGCTCCTACGAGGCCAACGTGACCGTGATCAACGCGGTCAAGGGCATGGCCGCCAAGGCTCTGGAGATCTAGGCTGATGTTGCCCGTCCCTGCTGCCGGCGTCGGCCGGCTGGAGCTGCCGCTCCTCCCCCCTGCGCCTTCGGGCCCGAACCCCACCGCCCCCGGCTCGTTCGGCAAGATGTACGACGGCCTCATGACCGGCGACGACCGCGCGGCGGCCCGCCTCGGGCTGCCCACGGCGATGGAGGTCCGGCCGCTGATCGCCCCCGCCACCGACCTCGCGCAACCCTTCAAGGGATCGATCGAGTTCCCCGGCGCGGTCAACCCCGATGGCCTGCGCGTCCCCGGCCAGAGCGAAGCTCAACAAGCCGGGGCCAACCCCTTCTCCTTCCTCGCGCCGCTCAAGGAAGGCCTCGACCAGACCAACCGGTTGGCCAAGGCTTCCGAGACGCTCGCGAACGAGGCCGCCATCGGCGGGGACGTGGACCTGCACGACGTCATGATCGCCGCCGAAAAGGCGAGCGTGGCCATGCAGCTCACGCTCCAGGTCCGCAACAAGATGGTGGAAGCCTACCAGGACGTCCTGCGGATGCAGGTCTAACCCTCCAACCCGAGCGGTGTGATGAACGAGTTCTTCCGACAGCTTGTAGACGACGCGCGACGCCTCTGGGAACAGATGAGCGGCGCGCAGCGCATGCTGGTCGCCGGCATCAGCGCCGCGGCGGTCGTCTTGCTCGTCGGCCTGACGGTCTGGGCCCAGCAACCGGCCTACGTCACGCTCTACACGAAGCTGTCCGACAAGGACGCGGGCGAGATCATCGGCAAGCTCAAGGAGCGCAACGTCCCGTACCGCATGAATGGCGGCGCGATCGAAGTGCCCTCCGCGGAGGTCCATGAGACCCGCCTCGCGCTCGCGGGCGACGGCCTGCCTTCGGGCGGCACCGTCGGCTTCCAGGAGCTCTTCAACGGCACCGGCAACTGGACCGCCACCGACTTCGAGCGCAAGCTGAACTACCAGCGCGGCCTCGAGGGCGAGCTGTCGCGGACGATCGAGGCGATCGACGGCGTCGAGAAGGCGCGCGTCCACATCGTCATCCCGAAGGAATCGCTCTTCGTCGAGGACGAGCAGTCCACCACGGCCTCGGTGCTCCTCACGATGGACGCGATCGCCAAGCTCGAGATCGCCCAGGTTCGGACGATCCAGCACCTGGTCGCCAAGGCCGTGCCCCGGCTCGCGCAGGACCAGGTCTTCGTGACCGACACCAACGGCCGCGACTACACCGAAGAGATGGCGAAGCTCGATCCCAAGAACCTCGCCGGCACCGACCTCTCGCAGCGCCAGCTCGAGCTCAAGAAGAAGTACGAGCGCGACCTCGAGCGCCGCATCCAGGCCCAGCTCGACACCGTGCTCGGCCAGGAGAACTCGGTCGTGCGCGTGAACACGGTGTGGGACTTCTCGCAGTTCGAGACGAACGCCGAGATGTACGCCCCCTCGATCGCCGGCGGCACGGGCGGCATCATGCTCTCGGAAAAGGGCAAGAACGAGCAGTACAACGGCCAGATGGCCGGCGACGGCGGCACGCCGGGCGTCGTGACAAACACCGGCGAGCCCGGTTACCAGGGCACCAACGCCAACGGCCAGAACGGCGTCTACTCCAACAACGAGTACACCCGCAACTACAACACCAACAAGGAAGTCCAGCGTCGCATCAAGGAGCCCGCGCTGCTCCGCGACACCACCATCTCGGTGGCGTACAACCCCCGCCCCCGGCCCGCGGCCGTGCCGCAGGCGCAGTACGACGCGCGCCTTCAACAGGAGCGCCGCGACCTCGCGAACATGATCGCGCGGTCCGCCGGCATCGCCGACGTCGACAACAAGGTCGTCGTCACCGCGATGGCCTTCAACACGACCGCCGCGCGCGCCGAGGCCGATGCCGACGCCGCCGCCCGCAACCAGGCCTGGTGGTTCCGGATGTTCACGCTCGGCGCCGCGTGCCTCGTGGCCCTCATCGCGCTCTTCCTGTTCCTCGGCTCGTTCCGCCGCCGCCGCCAGGAGGAGATCCAGGAAATCGAGGAGTCGCTGCCGCGCCTCCCCGCCGACGACCTCGGCATCACCCTCATCGACGAGGAGATCGGTGGCGACGACCTGGTCGCCCTGCCGATGCCCTCGCCCGACGAGCAGCGTCTCAGCGACATGCAGCGTGAGCTGGCGAACTTCATCAGGCAGAACCCGAAGGACGCCGTCAAGCTGGTCCGCGCCTGGGTCAACGAGGACGAATAGCGGATTATGGTCGTAGGCAAGAAGAAGAAATCCTTCAACCAGCTCACGGGACGCGAAAAGGCGGCGATCCTGATGATCACGCTCGGGCACGACGTGTCCAGCGAGATCCTCAAGTCGATCGGCGACCAGGACGACCTCGAGCAGCTGGCGATGGAAATCGCCAACATGGGCAAGATCGAGCCCGACGTCACCCGCGCGGTGATCGAGGAGTTCTACGATCTCTACCAGGCGTCGATGTACATCAACAACGGCGGCGTGGAGTATGCCAGGGAGCTGCTGTCGAAGGCCCTGGGCAACGACAAGGCGGCGGAGATCCTCTCGCGCCTGTCGGACTCGCTGGCCACGATGCCGTTCGAGTTCCTGCGCCGCATCGACCCCAACCAGCTGCTCAACTTCATCCAGAACGAGCACCCGCAGACGATCGCCCTGATTTGCGCTTACCTCAAGCCCGAGCAGGCGGCCCTGATCATCGGCGGGCTGAACCCGGAGGCCCAGGCGGACGTCGCCGCCCGCATCGCGCTGATGGACCGGACCTCCCCGGCCATCATCCGCGAGGTCGAGAAGATCCTCGAGCGGAAGTTCAGCGCCGTCGTGACGCAGGACTACTTCAACGCCGGCGGCATCAAGAGCCTCGTCGAGGTGCTCAACCGCGCCGACCGCTCGACCGAGAAGACCATCATCGAAGCGCTCGAGGAGCAGAACCCGGACCTCGCGGAAGAGGTCAAGAAGCTCATGTTCGTCTTCGAGGACATCGTCATGCTCGACGACCGCTCGATCCAGCGCGTCCTCAAGGAAGTGGACACGCGCGAGCTCGCGCTCGCGCTCAAGGCCGCCAACGACGAGGTGAAGAACAAGGTCTTCAAGAACATGTCCGAGCGCATGGCCGGCATCATCAAGGACGAGCTCGATTACATGGGCCCGGTGCGCCTGCGCGACATCGAAGAGGTCCAGCAGAAGATCGTCGCGCAGATCCGCAAGCTCGAAGAGATGGGCGAAATCGTCATCGGCCGCGGCGGCCAGGACGAGCTCATTTTCTAGCCGACCGTTCCCGTCCCTGTCCCTTCGCTAGCCGCCCTCGCGGGCGCAGGTGGTTCGCATGCGCATCATGCCGAAGATCATCAAGTCGTCGCATTTCGAGGATGGGACCTTTACGATCAAGGCCCCGCCGTTTCCTCATCCGGACATGCTGCCGATGTTCGAGGGCCCGCGGGGCGAAAGCGCCGAGGCGGCCATCCCCGAGGCGCCGGGCACCGACCCTCGCATCGCCGCGGCCGAGGCCGAGGCCGACACGATCGTCGTGCTCGCCCGCCAGGAGGCCGAAGCGCTCCGCCAGCAGGCGATGCAAGAGGCCCAGGCCATCCGCGAGGGCGCCTGTGAGCGCGGCCGGGAGGAAGGCTATGCCGAAGGCCTCTCGTTGGGCCGCCAGGAAGGCGAGCATGCGGCGCTGGCCGAGCAGGCCGGGCGCATCGCCCAGCTCGCCGAGGCGGTGACGGCCTTCGACAGGGCCCGTGAGGAAGCCCAGGAGCGCCACGCCCACGAACTCGCCAAGCTCGCGATCATCATCGCCCAGAAGCTGCTCGCGATCGAGCTCGGCCATGGCCGCGCGGCCGCGGTGCCGCTCGCGGAGGCCGCGCTCAAGCACATCACCGACAAGACCCAGGTGCGCCTGCGGGTCCACCCCCTCGATCGCGACGCGATCCTCGCAGCCAAGCAGCAGCTGCTGCTGAGCGTCGACGGCCTCGCCCAGATCGACATCGTGAACGACCCGGCCGTGGGCCTGGGCGGCTGCATGGTCGACACGCGCTCGGGCATGGTCGATGCGCGGCTGGGCACGCAGCTCGCCGAGGTCGCGGCCGCGATGCTCGACGTGCGCGTGGGCGTGGACGAGGGCGGCGAGATGGACCCCGTGGTGCTGGCCGCGATCCGCGCGCTGGGCCGCAGCGGCACTGTCGCGTCGGTGGAGGCCCGCCCGATGCCGCAGCCGGTGGTCGAGGCGCGCATTCCGCGCGCGATCGCCCGCCCGGTCGCGCAGGGGCCGGACCCGACGGTGGAGGCGGCGACGCGGGCCGAGGCGATGTTGGCCGCTGCACGGGCGGAGGTGGAGGCCATGATGGCTCAGGCCCAGGCGGCGGCTGCTGCTGCGGTCACGCCACCTGAATCCCTACCCCTCTCCGGGCGGGTTCGTGGGGCGGCTGAAAATGGGGAGAGGTCCCCGCAGGGGGGTGAGGGGGCCCGCGAGGCGCCGAGAGACCTCCTCTCACCCCCTGCGGGGGAGCTCCCCTCCCCCGAGGGGAGCGAAAGGGTGCAGGAGGTTCAAGCTCCCGCCCCCACCCCCGAGCGCGAGAAACTCGATCCGTCCAAGCGGGCGGCGCAGGCGCTCGCGGCGCGGCTCGGCCAGCTCAAGGCCGGGCGAGCGGTCCTCTCGATGGAGGAAGAGCTCGAGCTGCGCCAGTTCGAGGCCGGCCTCAAGGACGCCGAGCTCGAGGCGATCGTCCGCCAGGTCAGCCTGCCCAGGACCGACATCGGCGCCAACGACTCGCTCGTCTGGACGCCGCCCGTGCTCGGCGACGCCGCCGACAAGCTCGCCGCGCGCCTCGGCCAGAAGGTCAAGGGTAAACAAGAGCTCGAGCTGCCGGAAGGCGCGCTCGAGGACGGCACGATCGACCAGATCATCAGCGGCGTCGGCCTGCGGCCCGCCGGCGAGGATTACGTGGCCCCCTCGGACCAACCCGCCGACGAGCCCAGCCTCGAGAAGGCCACCGACGCGCTCGCCAAGATGCTCGGCGCCAAGCGCAAGAAGTCCAACCGGCCCTGGTACGAGCAAGTCTAGTGCCCGACGGTCCTGTCGACGGCGGCTCACCGCTCAAGCGCCACTTCGACCTCCTCAAGGAGCTCGACCCCATCCGGGTCGAGGGGCGCGTGGCGCAGATCGTCGGGCTGGTCGTCGAGTCGGACGGGCCGGCAGCCCGCATGGGTGAGGTCTGCCTGATCGCCGCGGACCCCAACCAGGCGCCGATCGCCGCCGAGGTGGTCGGCTTCCGCGGCGATCGCCTCCTGCTGATGCCGCTCGGCGAGATGAGCGGCGTCATGCCCGGCTCCGAGGTCGTGGCGACCGGAAAGCCGCTCACGGTGCCCGTCGGCGACGCCTTGCTCGGCCGCGTGCTCGACGGCCTGGGTCGCCCGATCGACGGCGGCCCGCCGCTGCGCGGGCTGCCGCGCGTGTCGGTCGAGAACTCGCCGCCCAACCCGCTGTTGCGCGCGCGCATCAAGACGCCGCTGCCGCTCGGCGTGCGCGCACTCGACGGCCTGCTCACCTGCGGCCGCGGCCAGCGCCTGGGCATCTTCGCCGGCTCCGGCGTCGGCAAATCGACGACGCTCGGCATGATCGCGCGCAACACCGAAGCGGAGCTCAACGTCATCTGCCTGGTTGGCGAACGTGGCCGGGAAGTGCGTGACTTCCTCGAGCGCGACCTCGGTCCCGAGGGGCTCGCCCGCTCGGTCGTGGTGGTCGCCACCTCCGACCAGCCGGCGCTGCAACGCATCAAGGCGGCGCTGACCGCGACCGCCATCGCCGAGCACTTCCGCGACCAGGGCCGCGACGTGATCCTGATGATGGACTCGGTCACGCGGTTCGCGATGGCCCAGCGCGAGGTCGGCCTCGCGATCGGCGAGCCGCCCGCCACCAAGGGCTACACGCCCTCGGTCTTCGCGCTCCTGCCGCGCCTGCTCGAGCGCGCCGGCACCGGCCAGGTCGGCTCGATCACGGGCCTCTACACCGTGCTCGTCGACGCCGACGATTTCAACGAGCCCATCTCCGACGCGGTCCGCGGCATCCTGGACGGCCACGTGATCCTCAGCCGCGAGCTGGCGCAGCAGAACCATTACCCGGCGATCGACGTGCTGCAGTCGGTCAGCCGCGTGATGCCCGAAATCACCGACGAGACCCACCGCAAGGCAGCCGGCTGGCTGCGCGAAGTGCTCGCCACCCACAAGAGCGCGCAGGACCTCATCAACATCGGCGCGTACCAGCGCGGCTCGAACCCCCAGATCGATCTCGCGATGGAGCTGATCGACCCGGTGCGGATGTACCTCCAGCAAGGCGTCGAAGAGCACGTGCCCTTCGAAGAGGCCATCCAGAAGCTCGTGGACATCTTCGCCCCGATCTTCGCCGCGGAGCAGGCCCAGCGGGGCGTGCAGGGCCTCTGACCCTCGCCTGGACGTAGGGCGATCCGGCCGAAGTCATTAGGCTGAAAGACGGCGACCCCACCCCAGGAGCGGAAGGGTGCCTGGGAGCCCCATGCGACGCCAGATCCTGACCATCTGCCTGTTCGCCGCCCTGGCCGCCTGCAGCGCCGGGTCGCCCGCCGTCGTCCAGCCCACTGCCGTCGCCCCTCCCGTCCCGTCCCCCACCGCCGACGCCCCGCGCCCACCTTCGGCGACCGAAGGGTGGCGAGGAACGAGCATCCCCGCGGGCGCGCCGCGCATCCGCGTCGACGCCACGCGCACGCTCCATGCGGCGAGCCCCTACGTGAACGGCTACAACCGAAACCACAACCACCGCCAGTTCGGCGTGCACGACATGGATCGCCTCGCGATGCTCGGCGCATTGCGTCAGCTCGCACCCACCTGGGGCGAGACCTACCTCGCCGAGCAGCGTGCCGCGGGCTACCCGGCCAGGTCGCACGCCCGCGGCCTCTACCGCACGGGCCATGGCCCGACCGACGGCCGGGCGGACTACCAGTACCTGCCCGGCTACCAGTTCCAGAGCTATTGGGACCTCGACGGCCAGCCCGGCACCTGGGACGGCTACGCCTACGACGACCTGCGCTACGTCATGCGCGAGGCCGACGAGGCGAGCGCCGAGCCCCTCGTCACGGTCAACTTCGGCTCCGACACGGCCGAGAGCGCCGGCCAGCTCGCGCGCTGGCTGAACGCGCCAGCCGACCCGCTGCGGGTCGCCCGGCCGTTCTTCATCCAGGGGGCCGCGGGCGCCCCCTCGTCCTACCGAACCGACGGGGTCGCGCCGCGAGGCACCTTCCTCTTCGAGATCGGCAACGAAGTGGCGCTTCGCGCGGTGGTGGGTCACGACAAGGCCAACACCGTCGAGGAGTATGTCGAGAACGCGAAGCCATACGTCGAGGCGCTACGGGCCGGCAGCCCGCATCCGATCAAGGTGGCGCTGGCCGCGGCCGTGAACGTCTACTGGGGCGGCCCCTCGCGTGGCGAGGACGACTGGCCGCAGCAGGGCGCGCTCGCGCGGGCCTTCGTCGAGGCGTCCAGGCGGCAGGGCATCACCTTCGACGCGCTGCAGTATCACGGCTACCCGTCCTACCCCGTGCGCGAGAAGCTGGCCGGCAACGCCTACGCCGAGAAGCTCATCACCGAGCGGATTCTGCCCGAGCTCGCGGCGGCCGATTGGGGGCCGATCGAAATCTGGAACGACGAGTTTCACTCGGCGAGCCAGCTGCCCCGCAACACCGGCATGTATGGCGCGCTCTATGCCGCCGACGTCGTCGTCACGGCCTTCTCGCTCACCGTAGCGGGCAAGCAAGTGATGCCCGTGACGACCGATTTCGCGGCCTGGCATGCCGGGAAGGCGAACGGCTACGACTCGCTCTACTTCCAGGCGAACCGGGCGACCAACGTCACGCCCATCTACCACTTCCGGCGCTTGCTCGCGGCGAGGTGGGGCGACTGGATCGTGCCCGCGGAGCCGACAGGCATCGGCCAGTGGGTCGACGACAGCGCGACGGGCGAGCAGACCGTGGTCACGAACCTGCACGCCGTGGGCGCCCGCGCGACGGATGGCGCGCTTCGGTTGCTCGTGGTGAATCGCAGCCGCAGCCACGAAGTGGCCTGGCTCGACGTCACAGGCTTCGAGCCGGGCGTGGCGACGCTCTGCCGCATCGAGCCCGACCCCGCGCTGCCGGACCCCTTCGACGCCGCGTGGGACCAGGTGCTGGTCCGTGAGGACCAGCCGGTCGACCTTGCGGCGCCGGTCGCCTTTCCGCGGGCCTCGATCTCGCTCGTGACCCTGCGCCCGCGCGATTAGAGTCGGTTGGTGGTCTTGAACCGCCGCTGGGTGGTCGCGACTTTCTTGCCGCCCTTGTAAACGGCCTTCGCCATCACGGTATGCTGGCCGTTCTTGAAGATTTGCGTCTGCCACTCGCTCTGGAACGGCGGGGCCTTGAGGCGCTCCCAGTACTTGCCGTCCACCGTCACCTCGACGCGCTCCACCTGGTCGGCCGCCGCGAGCTTGAACTTGATCAGCTGGTTGCCGGTCAGCGAGCGACCCGCGGCCGGACTCACGAACTCGATCTTGGCCGGGCCCGCGTAGACCTTGGCAGGCGCCCTGCGGCCGAACCCGGGGATGTTCAGGCCGGCCATCGGCGCCACCGTCTTGAGCGCGAAGAAGCAGCCCACCAGCACCACGACGCCGCCCGCGACCTGCTTGAACCCGTGCGTGCGGTAGAACGGCACCTTGGCCCTGCGCAGGTGGCCCGTGCCGCCGCCCTTCAGCTTGCCCGTGCCGCCGCCCTTGAGCTGGCCGGTGCCCTTCTCGCCCCGCTCGGGCAGCAGCGCGCAGCGGAAACACTTGGTGGCGCCGTTCAGGCAGGCCGGGCAGTGAATCTTCCGGCAGCGCACGCAGCGCATGTCGCTCGGCGAGTCGGGGTGGTTCAGGCAAAACTCGCGCTTCGGCCGGCCGGCTTCCGCGCCGCCCTTGGCATGCACGCTGTGGCAGGTCATGCAGCGGTCGGACGTGCCGCGCATGCGACACTTGTCGCAGATGTGGTGCTTACAAGAGGGACAGTTGGCCGAGCCGCGCGCGTCGGGGTGATAGTGGCATTGGGCCAAGGTATTCGCCCTCGCCTAACGCGGGTTCGCGATGGTGACGGTCTTCTTGTCCGAGACCTTGGTGCCGTTCTTGTACTCGGCCACGGCCTCGATCGTGTGTTTGCCGTTTTTCACCAGGCTCGACTGCCACTCCGTCTTGAACGGCGGGTGGGAGAACTTCTGCCAGTACTTGCCGTCCACGCGCACCTCGACCTTCTGGATCTCGTCCGCCGAAGCGACCTGGAGCGTGATGAGCTGCAATCCCTTTAGCGGGCCGGCCGATTTCGGGGCGGTGATGCTGACCTTGGCCGGGCCCATGGCGCTGGTCTCGCTGCCGCCCGAGCCGCCCATGAAGAACCAGCCGAGGGCGCCCACCAGCGCGAGCGCGCCGACGCCTCCCGCGATCAGGGCGACCGGTGGGCCGCCGGCCTTCTTGCCCTTGGCGGCAGGTCCCTTCTTGGCGGCCGCGGCGCCGCCCTTCTTGGCACCGCCCGGCGGCGGTCGCTTCGCTCCCGGCGGTCGCTTGGGCTTGGGCGCGGGCGCTTCGCCGTAGCCGGTCGCGAAGTCCGCGTCGCCGTAGCCCTGTTCGTAGCTTTGCTCGTAGCTTTGCTCGTAGCCCTGCTCGTAGCCGCTTGCCGGCACATGGCCGGTGGCCGAGTAACCGTCCGAGAAATCGAGGCCAGGGTCGTAGCCCACGTCGACAATCGGCTGCGGGACGTAATCTTCTTGCGGCGCGGCACGGCCGCTGGGGTCGACGTTGCATTCGGCGCACATGGCGCCGTTCGGCAAGCAATCCATGCAAAACGCCTGCAGGCAGTTGAGGCACTGCATGTCGGCGTTGATGCCCGGGTGGTTCGAGCACATGACCTCGAGCATCGCGGCCATGTCGTGAGCGGGTGGCGCGCCGCCCCCGTCATAGGCTCCGTAACCGCCACCGCCGGGGCCCCCCATCCGCCGCTCCGCGGCGGCCCCACCGTCAAGGACAACGGCGGCGGGCTCCTCCTCACGGAGGCGCGGGCCACCCGCCGGCGGACCGTTCGCCGCGCAGTGACCACAGCGCTGCAGGCCGCCTTCGAGGCGGCAGACGTCGCAGATGTCCTCGCCACATTCGGGGCACACGGACTTCGCTTTGGTTTCGGGATGGTAATAACAGGTGGTCATGAAGCCAGCAGAAGGGCGGGGTTGACGCCATCATTCCCCGTAGGGGCGCTGGCGCTACATGGTACACCCTGCGGCGCCAATCCGCGAAGCGCGCGAGCGGCCGCCCGTCTCGGCTCAATGGTGCTTCTTGTGCGCCGCACGGGCGTCCTGCACGTCCTTGAGCGGCTCGAAGGTGATGTGCAGCCGCGGGCCGTTCGCGGCCTCCGCATGCATCGGCGCGGGGATCGTGATGCCTTCTTGCTCGAGCGAGAAGAACAGGCCCTCCGGCAGCCGCTTGTGCAGGAACTCGGCCATCAACACTTCCTCGCGCAGGCTGGCCTCCGCGGCCTTGATGGTCTCCTCGTCGCCGGCCACGCGGGCCGCGGCGATCAGCATGGTGTAAGCGGCGATTTCCAGATGTTCCGTCACGTAGTCATCGCGTAGATTCCGCGACAGCGTGTCGGGCCTGAGCGCGCCCAGGAGACCCAGCAGGTTGCCCACGACCTGGCCCCCGGTCGCCCGGAGGGTCGACGGATCGCGCCCGTAGGCCTCGAGCCGCTGGACCATGCGCTTGGCCTGCAGCTCGGTCTCGGCGACGTGCTGCTCCAGGCGCCGCCGGATGTCGGCCGGCGCCGTGGCGGCCTGATCGATGTGCCGCCTCAGCGTCCCCGCGATCTGCACCTCCATCACGTACGCGTCCTCGATGAGGGCAATCAAGCGCTCCTTGAGCTGCTCGTGTGCGGACATTCTCAACCTCCCCTTTGGCGGCCTCGCTCTCCCCAGGGTACCTCCGGCCGGGCCGGCCGCGAGCAGGGTGCCTGCGGATTTCCCGCAAGCCGTGACATTGGGGCCGCCGTCGGGCATCATGGAGGGACGCCTCCCTGTTATGTCGTGATGCCCTTGAAAATCCGTCACCTGCTCGGCACCGCCTTGCTCGCCACCCTGCTCGCGCTGCCCGTCGGGCCGGCCGCGGCCTTCTTCGCCCCGCCGGGCCCCAGCGACGTGCCGCCCGCGCCGGTCGGCCAGCGGAAGTTCATGTGGGGCGTGACGCTAGCCGGCTACCAGAACGACGGCGCCCACCCCGCCATGGACTGGGCCGAGCTCGAGCGCTCGGGCAAGCTGCCCGAGCCCAGCGGCAAGAGCGCGGACTTTCGCGGCCATATGGACGCCGACCTAGACCGCGCGAAATCGATCGGCCTGAACGCGTTCCGCACGAGCATCGAATGGAGCCGCATCGAGCCGGAGGAGGGCAAGATCGACGCGCAGGAGGTGGCTTACGTCCACCGCATGCTGCGCGGCATCCGCAAGCGCGGCATGACGCCCGTGATCGCGCTGCACCACTTCGCCACGCCCCGCTGGGCGATGCGCGACGACGGCCAGGGACTGCCCGGCTGGGAGAACCCCAAGGTGGTCGAACAGTTCGGCCGCTACGTCGAGTTCGTGGCGAAGGAGTTCGGGGCCGAGATCGACTGGTACATCACCTTCAATGAGCCCTCGACGCTCATCGGCGGTGCCTACTTGCTCGGCTGGACGGTGCCGCACCGCACGGGGCCGGTCTCCACCTACCGCGCCACGTCCAACATCCTGGCGGCCCACATCGACGCCTACCAACGCATCCACCGCCTCGACGCGAACGCCCAGGTGTCGATCGCGGAGTACAACGCGATCTTCCCGGTCGGCAACACCGGCGTGTATTACGCGCCGAGCCAGATCCTGCCGTTCATCTTCGACAAGGACCGCGCCTGGGACGGGCGTGAGCGCGTGAAGTACCTCGATTACCTCGCGCTGCACTACTATGGCGCCGTCGACGCCGAGGCGGCCTCCTCATTCCCGGTCCGGCCCTGGATGTGGGGCGTGCGGCCCGAGCACATGAGCCGGATCCTGCGAAATTACTACGAGCAGTTCCGCCTGCCGATCCTGATCGCCGAGAACGGCTTCGCCACCAATAACGGCGCAGCCCGTGCCGACGGCTGGACGCGCGAGGCCTACCTCGTCGCGCACGTGAAGGAGCTCCAGAAGCTCCTCGCCGAGGGCGTGCCGGTGATCGGCTACATGTATTGGACGCTGACCGACAACTATGAATGGGGCTCGTTCGACCCGCGCTTCGGCCTGTACGGCGTCGACGTGCGCAAGGGCGACCTCACGCGCCGCGAGACGCCGGCCGTGGGCGTCTACCGTCAGATCGTGAAGAACGACGGCGTGACGGCCGAGCTGCTCGCCAAGTACCCCCCACCGGTGGCCGGCCCCGCCGCGGCCAAGCCCTGAGTCTCCCCCCGCATCCGCTCGCCCTTTGGAACCATGCTAGCCTTTCGCACCCTCGTCGGGCTCTTCCTCAGCACCTGCCTCACGCTTGCCTGTACGGCGGGCGCCCAGGCTCAGACGCCGCCCGGCGCGCTCGGACGCCTTCCCTTCCTGTGGGGCGTGACGCTGGCCGGCTACCAGAACGACGGCGCCCACCCCGCCATGGACTGGCACGCCTGGGAAAACGAAGTCGCGAAGCCGCGCGGCTATGAGGCCAGCGGGCGCGGAGCCGATTTCCGCGGCCACATGGAGGCGGACCTCGACCGCGCGAAGTCGATCGGCCTGAACGCGTTCCGCACGAGCATCGAGTGGAGCCGCATCGAGCCCGAGGAGGGCAAGGTCGACGCGCAGGAGGTGGCCTACGTCCACCGCCTGCTGCGCGGCATCCGCCAGCGCGGCATGGCGCCCGTCATCACGATCCACCACTTCGCCACGCCCCGCTGGTTCACCGCCGATCGGGGCGACGGCCTGATCGGCTGGGAGAGCCCGCGATCGGTCGCGCTGTTCAGGCGCTGGGCGACCTTCGTGGCCAAGGAGTTCGGGGCCGAGATCGACTGGTACCTCACGTTCAACGAGCCCTCGAACGTGATCCTGGGAGGCTATGCGACCGGCTTCATCCCGCCGCACCGCCTGGGCCCTGTCGCGTTCGCGCGCGCCACGGCCAACGTCCTCGCGAGCCATGAGGCGGCCTACGACGCGATCCACGCCGCCGATCCGGTCGCGCGGGTCTCGGTGCCCGATTACAACTGCCAGCTGCCCGTGGCCGGCGGCCTGGACTGGCTGCCCGGCATGTGGTTCGCCCGCCAGCTGCCGACGGTGCGCACCTGGGACGGGCGTGAGCGGCCACGCACGATGGATTTCGCGGCCGTGCACTACTACGGCCTGAACCACACCTTCGCGGACTTCCCCGTGACGCCCTGGCACTGGGAGGGCAACCCGGGCCACCTCGTGAAGGTGCTCAAGGCCTATCACGAGGCCTTCGGCCTGCCGATCCTGATCGCCGAGAACGGCTTCGCTACCCGCGAAGGCGCCGCACGCGAGGACGGCTGGACGCGCGAAAGCTACATGGTCGCTCACATCCAGGCGATCCAGCAGGCGATGGCCGCGGGCGTGCCGGTGATCGGCTACATGTACTGGACGCTCACCGACAACTACGAGTGGGGCTCGTACCGCCCACGCTTCGGGCTCTTCGAGGTCGACGTGCGCAGCGGTGACTACACCCGCAGGCCCACGCCGGCGGTGGACGTGTTCCGGGAAATCATCCAGGCGGGCGGCGTGACGCCGGCGCTCGCCAGGCGCTTCCCGCCGCCCGCACGGTCCACGGCCCGGCGCTAACGGGGCGCCGGCTTGGCCGGCATCGACACCCGCGCGGCGAACGGCGTCTCGTAGACCGTGAGCCGGTAAGGCCCCTCGCCGCCGAACTTCGCGACGGGCTGGCACGCGCTGGCGAGCCAGCTGGCGAGCGTCTGCATGTAGTGGATGCCGAACGCCTTGCCGGGGTGGCCGAAGTTGGACAGCACGACGTAACGCACGTTCGCCTGCCGCATGCGTCCGATGAAGCCTTCCTGTTCAGCCGGCGTGATCAGGTAGCCGTAGAAGAGCTGATCTTCCTTGACCGGGTTGTCGCGGCCCAGGAACAGGTAAAAGCTCGGCTCCATGGGCGCTGCGACCACGGTCTCGCCGGGCCGCAGGCCCGCGCGCACGTAGGCCAGCGCCGCGTTGAACGGCTGGCCGTAGACAGCCGGAGCGACCACCGTGCCGGCGGGCCCGCTGACCGGCACGTGGGGCGGGGTGTAGTTGGCGATCGCATCGCCCGCATGCCGCGCCCCCAGCCCCAGCGCCAGGCCGATGAGCAGGAGGTGCGTGGCCCGGCGCGACGTCGGGGTGCCGAGCACAGCAGGCAACCAGAGGGCGGCCAGCGCCACCCAGGCGATCAACGCGACCGGCGCCTGGTAGGGCGTGTAGTCGTTGAGCCCGCGGAACACCGTCCGTGCCGCGACGAGCAGGCCGTAGCCCGCGATCAGCCCCCACGCCACCAGCGTGGGCGCGATCGGGCGCCCGGCGCGGTGGGCCTGCGCGAGGCGCCAGGCCACGACGGCGAGCACGCCGACCAGCACCATGAAGCTCGGCCCGACCCAATAGCGGTGGCCGAACGCCCAGAGATGGGCCAGGCGATCGGGCCTGGTCAGGGCGAAGGCGGCGATCGCCACCAGGCCCGCCGCCGCGCCCGCCCGCACGCGCCACGAGTGCCGAAGGCCTTCCGCGAGCTTGCCGTGCCCGGCCGCGAGCGCCAGCACCCCGAAGGCGAGGCCGAACCAGCGGAAGTTCTCCTTCCAGCTCGCCAGATCGCCATGCCACTGGCCCTTGCTCGACCACATCGCCATCAGGCGCGTGGGCCAGACGCTCTCGAGCACCGTCGGGAGGTCGACGCGCGCGAGCACGAGCGCGGCGATCAGCGCCGCCGTCGCACCCGCGGGCGCCACGAGCACCAGGACCTCGCGCCACCACGGTCCCGCTGCCCCCAGCCCGGCGCGGAATGCCAGCCGGCCCGCCAGGTAGGCGCCTGCGAGCGCGACCGCGGCGGCGCCGTACTCGAGCTTGGTGACGACCGAAAGACCCACCAGGATGCCGGCGGTGGCCAACCACCAGGGGCGGCCGGAGGCGGCGTGCCGCAGCAACGCCACGAGCAACGCGAGGCCGAACAGCACCCCGTAGGTCGCCGCGAAGGAATACGGCCACAGGTAGCCCCAGATGTCGCGGCCCCACGCGAAGTGCGTGAAGAACAAGAAAAGCACGGCCGCCGCGGGGCCGACCGGCAACACGTGGCGGGCCGCCACGTAGAGCAGGCCCATGATCGCCGCCACCTGGAGCGTGGCCGCGACGTAAAGCACGTCGAGGCGATCGCCGAACGCCGCCAGCAGCCCGGCCTGGAAGTACGGCGCGACGGGCCCGTAGAGGTAGTAGAAATCGCGGTACATCAGCGCGCCGTGCCGGATCTGGAACGGCACGTAGAGCTCGCGGGCGCTGTCGGCGGTCAGGATCGGCCACTTCGCCCAGGTGAGCGCGACGAAGCCGAGCAGGAGCGCCGCGGAGGTCGCGAGCACGGCGAGGTCGCGATCGCGGTCGGCGGGGGGGTGGGGGTTTTCGGCCGCCATGGCCCCTCCATACCCGTCGTCCGGTATACTTTGCCCATGCGCGTGTTGTTGATCAGCCCGGATCGGTCCGTCGCCCAGATCTGCGGCGACGACATCGTGACCCGCCTGCTGCGCGACCATCCGCCGCCAGGCGTGGCTTACACCCACTTCTCCGAGGGGCTGCGCGCCGGCTGGCTGACGCGCGGCCACCCGGCCCGCGCCTGGGCCGCCTCGCTGGTGATGCACTCGCGTCCGCCGGCGGGGGTGGCATACACGTGGGGGCCGTTGCCACCGCTGCCATTCCGGGTGCTGGGACGGCTCCTGCCCGATCGCCCGGACGAAGACGTGCAGTGGTTGCGCCTGGCCGACCCTGGCCACTTCGACCTGGTCCACGCCTGGGCGTACCCGCTCCACCTCGAACCCCGGCGCGGCCGCCCGCCGGTGGTGCTCCACTGCGGCACGGGCAACAGCGACCTGCTGCTCAACTACTACGGGCTGGATCCGGCCCTCGCCACGCGCCTCGCCACGCGCGACCGGCGGCTCCTGCGCGCGCTCGGCGTGCTCCACGACCTCTACAGCACCGACGGCGCCGCAGCCGTCGTCGTGCCCTCCCGCTACGCCTGGGACCTCCATGTGGCCGCCGGCGTGCCCGAGCAGCGGCTGCGGCTCGTGCGGCTCGGGTTCGAGGACCCCGTGCCGGCCGGCCAGGCCGACCTGCGCGAGCCGGCCACCTGCCGCTTCACGTTGGTCGGCCACCAATTCTGGCGGAAGGGGGGTCGCGCGCTCGTCGCGGCCTTCGACCGCCTGCGGCGACTCCACCCGGAGGCACGCCTCACGATCGTCAGCGCCGTCCGTCCGGACGAGCTCGGCGTGCCGAGCGACGGCATCACCATCTTCCCGGGCCTGCCACGCGAGACGATCTACAGCCAGATCTATCCGGCGACCGACGTCTACATGCTGCCTTCGCTCGCAGAAGGCTACGGGATGTCGGTGGTCGAGGCGATGAGCTTCGGCCTGCCCGTGATCGCCTCACGCATCTCGGCGCTGCCCGAGCTCGTGGAAGACGGGGCCACCGGCCTGCTCACGCCACCGGACGACGCGGACGCGCTGTTCCAGGCGATGAAGCGCCTGCTCGAGGATGCCGCGTTGCGCCGCCGCATGGGCGCGGCCAGCCGGGCGCGGTTCCTGGCGGAGCACGTCGTCGACGTGACGAACCAGGCGCTGCTCGAGGTCTACCTCGAGGCGCTCAGCCGGTGATCGGCGTCGAGCGCGGGAGCCCGGGGTAAAAAACAAGGGAGGACCCCGACCCGTGCCCGAACCCCCCGTCGATACGCCCGCCATGCCCACGCTCGACGAAATCTTCGAGCCGGACGCCATCGCGACGCTCGAGCGTGCCGCTGCGACCTTCCAGGGCGCCGATCCCTTCCCCTTCCTGGTCCTCGATGGGCTGTTCCGGCCTGCGTTCCTGCGGTCGGTCGCCGCCTCGTATTACGCGGGCGACGACGTGCGCTGGCATCGCTTCGCGGACGCGAGCCGCGAGGTGAAGCTGCAGATCGACGAGAGCCGCCACTTCCCGCCGCCCGTCGCGGCGCTGGTCGAGGTCCTGAACGCGGCGCCGTTCCTGCGCTTGCTCGCCCGGATCACCGACATCCAGGGGCTGATTCCCGACCCGTACTTCTACGGCGGCGGCATGCACCAGATCCAGCCGGGCGGCAAGCTCGCCATCCATGCGGATTACAACCTCCACCCGGTCATGAACGTCGAGCGCCGCTTGAACCTGCTGGTCTACCTGAACGAGGGCTGGGAGGAATCCTGGGGCGGGCACCTGGAGCTCTGGGACCGCGAGATGGGCGCGAGCCGCCACCGGATCGCGCCGATCTTCAACCGACTGGTGCTTTTCCGGACCGACAGCACGAGCTACCACGGCCATCCGGACCCGCTCGCCTGTCCGCCCGGCCGGGCCCGCCGCTCGGTCGCGCTCTATTACTACACGCATAGCCGGGAGGGCGCCGGTCCGGCGACGCGCGGCCACAGCACGCTCTTCCGTGAGCGGCCGGGCGAGACCTTCGCCGAGCAGCCACTCGCGACGAGGCTCGGCATCGCCCGCAACCATGCGATCGAGGCCGCGCGCGCGCTGGCACCGGGGGGGCTGAAGCAGCTACTGAAGCGCCTCCGCAGCTAAATCGCCAGCCTTCCCTCGCCGCCCTTTTTGGCCTTGCGAAGCTTGAGCAGATACTTCACGAGGTCGATGATCTCGCCGCTCATCGCGGCGGCCGCGCGCATCACCTCGCGGGCCGCGAAGCCGTTGGAGTTCGCGATGAGCTTGGCCGCCACCGGCAGGATGTGGCCGAGCGCGCTCATCTCGCCGAGGAACGGCACGATCGAGAGCGCCATCGCGAGCGCCACGACCTTCGTCGCGTCGCCCTTGTCGAACTCGTCGCCGCGGTGGCCGAGCCAGTACAGCACCAGCGCCTGGCCGCCCGCCGCCGCCATGTCGAGGGCGATCGGCACGAGCAGGACCGGCAGCACCTCGGCGCCCACGCCCTCGTCGGGCGCGCCGGCCATCAGGTCCGCGAACGGCAGCGCGGTCTCGAACTCGCCGATGCTCACGCGCACCTGGCCGGTGCGCGGCGTGTCGGTGAAATCGTAGATCGAAACGGGCTGGTCGGGGTAGGTCAGCGAGACGCGCTCGCCCTCGATCGCGACCTGCCCGGCGTACGTCTGCTTCACGCGCTCGTAGAATTGCCTGGCGATCGACGCCTCCTTGCCGAGCCCGCGCAGGGCGCCGGCGGCCTTGCGCGCGCCGCCCGGCGAAGCCGGCCCGGTCGAAGCGCAGCCGGCCAACATGCTCCCCGCGAGCGACGCCACCAGGGTCAAGGTCACCAATCGGCGCATGAATACCCCACGCAAGGACGGTCCGGAGGCCGCCGTTTCCTTCGAAAATGCTCCAACTCCGAGCTGGTTATGACGCCACCGGGTCCAAATCCGGTAAACTATTCGCTAACGCAAGGTTAAATTTTCCTTCCCGGCTGAATGCGGCCTCGCCCGCCAGTGGCGCTCCGTCCCGCTTTCTGCTTACATGACCTTATCGTTCAATTGACGAGGATGCGTCCGTGGTGACCCCGACCCTGATCGAGAACGCGTACGGCGTACTAAAGGAGCAAGGCTGGCTCCTGGTCGCCGATCCCGCGCTACCTTGCCTGGCCACCATGGTGGCCGGCGAGCCCATTCGTGGCTCCTGGTGGGGCCATCCGGCGGGCAAGGCGATCTACGCGCTCGCCGAAGAGCTGCAGAACCGGCCCGACGTGATGGTCGTGAAGCTGGTCGCCGGCAAGCTGACTTACGTGCACGAACGGCTCTGGCCGGCGCTGCTGGCCGTGGCGATGGCCAACGAGCCCTGGCAGACCACCAAGCTCAGCCCGGAGTCGAAGTGGTTGCTGACGCGCGTCGGCGCACAGGGCCGGATTCGGCTCGATCAGATGCTTCACGCCGATTGGGCCGCGCGGGATCTCGCGCGCGCTGCGAAGCTCCTCGAGGCGCGCCTGCTGGTCTACAGCGAAGACGTCCACACCGAGCGCGGCGCCCACACGCGGGCGCTCGAGGGCTGGGAGCACTGGATCAACCGGACGGGCTACGACAAAGCCATGCTGACCCCGGACGAGGGCCGCAAGGTCTTGCTCGAGGCCGTTCAGGCCGTGGTGCCCGCCGGCAAGGCCGCGCGGTTCATGCCCTGGCCCAATCCGTAACGCTCGCCCTCGCCCTGCTGGGGCGGTCCAACCGCCCGTGGCGCCGTCGCCAGGAAGAGCAACGCCGCCGGCAAGACGCCATAGAACCGCCGCACGAAGCGCCAGGCGATCGCCCGCCGCGCGTCCGGCATGGCCGGCACGCCCACCAGGGCCCGTGCCTCGGCGCCCGGGTGGAAGAAGACCGCCCAACCCCGCAGGCGGGCGCGCATGCACCAGTCGAGGATCTCGCCGCCCGGCTCGTAGCCCGCGGCGAACCCACCGACGTCCAGGATGGCCTGGCGGCGCACCAGCACGCAGCCGCCTTCCACGGCCTCGACCTCCTTCGGCGTCGTCACCTTGCGGTTGAGCGCGTACTGGAGACGCGGCGCAGGCGCGGCGCCCCCGCTCGCGCGGCCGTAGGCCTCGCCGATGGCCCCGAAGACCGTCGGGAACGTCCGGCTCGCGGGCCGCTCGGGTGCGTCCTCGCGGGCCGCGTAGCGGGGCACGACGGCCGCGATCCACTGGCCGGTCTCGGCGAAGCGCACGAGCTCGGCGACCGCATTCGCCTCCGGCACCGCCGAGCCATCGAGCAAGAGCAGGTGCCGCCCGCCGGCCGCCCGCGCGCCGACGTCGTAGAGGACGCCCAGTTCGCGCGCGGCCGGAGCGCGGTAGATCAGCACGAGCGGATAATCCCGGCGGACCTCGCCGAGCACCATGGTGGGCTCGCCGCCGACGACCACCACGACCTCGTAGGTCACGCCGATGCGGGCGTCCCGCAGCGCCTCGAGCACCACGCGAAGGTGTAGCCCACCGTCCGTCACGGCGACGACAACGGAAAGCGCGAGCGACTGCGCACGCGGAAACGTCAATGGCTCGATGCGGGGACTCGTCGCGGACACGGTCGCGCCCTCCCGGGGCGAAGCAACATAATAATGTCACCGATCTGCAGCTTCAAGCAGATGCAAGAAAAGTTTACGTTCGGGGACTGTATTATAGGTGGATGCGCCTCACGGTCGTCTCCCACTCCTGCGTCATCGACACCAACCAACAGTTCTTCGCGGCCCTCGAGGACCTCGGCGTCGTCCTGCAGTTGATCGTGCCGGCGCAGTGGCGCGGCGACCTCACGGGCGACCTGCGGCCGCCACAGCGCTGGGAAGGCCTGCGCGCCGAGCTCTCGCCGGTGCCGGTGCTCTGGCCTGGCAAGGTGCCGCTGCACGCCTACAGGCGCTCGTTGGCCCGCCTGTTCTACCTGTTTCAGCCGGACGCCATCTACGTCGAGAACGAATCCTACGCCGTCTCGACCTTCCAGGGCGCGCTCGCGAACCGGCTCTCGCTGCGGAGGCCGTTCCTGTTCCGCAACAACCAGAACATCGCGAAGCGTTACCCGCCACCGTTCGCGCAGGCCGAGCAGTTCGTGCTGAAGCACGCCGCGTGCGCCAACTTGATCAACGAAGACGCGGGCCGCATCCTGCGCGAAAAGGGCTTCCGCGGGCGCCTCGCGTACATGCCTTACGGCGTGGACCCGGACTTCCACCACCCCCACGACGCGCGGCCCCTGCGCGAGGCGCTGGGCCTGCGCGGCTTCGTCTTCGGCTACCTGGGCCGGCTGGTCGAGGAGAAGGGCGTGGCGGATCTGCTCGAGGCCTTCGGCCGCTTCCACCCCGAGGAGGACGTCTCGCTGCTGATCATCGGCGATGGCCCGCTGCGCGGCGACGTCGAGGCGCGCCTCGCGACCCAGGCCATGCGCGGCCGCGGCCGCTGGCTGCCGGTGGTGCCGCACCGCGAGGTGCCGCTGCACCTCAGCGCGATGGACGCGATCGTGCTGCCCTCGCACACCACGCCCAGCTGGAAAGAGCAGTTCGGCCGCGTGCTCATCGAGGCCGCGGCCTGCGGCGTGCCGGCGATCGGCTCGGACAGCGGCGAGATCCCGCGGCTGATCGAACGCCTGGGTGCGGGCATCGTCGTGCCCGAAGGCGAGCCCGCGCGCCTGCATGCGGCCATGCGCCGCATGGCCGAGGAGCCCGGCCTGCACGACGCCAGCCGCGAGCGCGGCCGCATCGAAGTCGAGGAGCAGTTCGGGTACGAGGCGTTGGCATACCGCTTCCACCAGCTGCTCGAAAGCATCGTTTCTGAAGACCGCCGCGGCCGTGGCGACATGGATCGGCTGCCGGCCTGGGTCGAGGAGCGATAGGCCCGGTGCGCCTCGCGATCGTCTGCCCAGCCTGGCCGCCGGTACCGGGCGGCCTGAGCGATTACACGGCCCACTGGACGCAGGCGGTGCTCGGCGAGACGGGCGACGAGGCCGTCGTGCTCGCCGGGCCCGGCGCGCTGGGGCCTGGCGATGGGCCGCTGCGCGTGATTCCAGGTCGCACCCGTTGGGGCCCGGACGATCTCGTGCCGGCCGTCAGGGCGCTGCGCGCCGATGTGGTCGTCGTGCAGTATGTGCCGCACCTTTATGATCGCCGCGGCCTCAGCCTGGGAATCGCCCGCGCGGTCGCCAGGCTGGGCCGCGAGGGCCAGCCGGTCGTGACCGCCGCCCACGAGCTTTACTACGGCCGCCATGAGGGCCTGCGGCACCTGCCCGCGGGCCTGGTGCAGCGCGCGGCGCTCTGGCCGCTGTTCGCCGGCAGCCGGCGGGTCGTGTTCAGCGTGCCGAACCGCCAGGCGAGGATGGCGGCGATCTTCCCGTGGTGGGCCGACCGCTTCGCGACGATCCCGGTGGGCCCGAACCTGTGGCCGCCGGCTGGCGCTGATCCCGCGGCGTGGCGGGCCGCCCATGGGATCGCGGCGGACGAGGTCGTGTTGTTGTTCCAGGGCGGGCTGCACCCGAGCAAGGAAGTCGGCTCGGTCATGGCCGCGCTCGACGCGCTCGCCGCGGGCGGCATCGCCGCCCGGCTCGTGATGATCGGCGGCGGCCGCCTCGACCACCCGCGGGCGCTGACGTTCGGCCACCTCACGCCGGCGGAGGCGGGCACGGCGCTCGCCGCCGCGGACCTCGCGCTCGCGCCCTACGACGACGGCGCCTCCGGGCGGCGAGGGAGCATCATGAACGCGCTGGCGGCTGGGCTCGCCACGGTCTCGACCCATGGCGCGAACACGGACCCGGCCCTCTTCCCGCCTGACGCGATCCGGCTCGTGCCGCCCGGCGACCCCGCGGCGTTCGCCGCCGCGGTGGTCGAGCTGGCGCGCGATCCGGCCGCGCGTGGGGCGATGGGCGACGCCGCGCGGGCCCTGCACGACGCGCACTTCGCGTGGCCAGTGCTCGCGCGCGCCTGGCGGCCGCTGCTGGCGTCGGCCGCCGGAGTTTGAAATCTTTGTTTAGAGTTCTTTAAATCCGGTCGGTCGGCCCGCATGGCGGGTGAAGTACAACCAGAGGAGCTTCCCGTGTCCGACCCACGCATCACCCGCACCGAGCCCACCGTCCCTGCCCGCGCCGCCGCGGCGACGATCGTGCGCCCGGCCACGGAGGCGGGTCCGCGGATGTCCGGCGACCAGACCGCGTTCGGCCCGAAGCCCGTGCCGGCCGGCCCGAGCGGCGCCGGCGCGAACGACGTGCTCGACAAGAACGGCTGGTGGGCCAGCGTGCAGACGTTCGCGCAGGGCGCCACGCGCGCGGGCGCCGTCGCCGGCCGCTTCGTGCTGCGCGCCAAGGCGTTCACCACGATCGCCGAGCTGCTCGACGGCAACGCCCAGGTGATCGGTAGGGGCGTCGCGCGGCTGACCACGGGCGCCTCGAACCTCGTCACCAAGGTGGCCCCGAAATACGCCGACGACGCGATGAAGGTCGCCGCGCCGGCGATCAAGGGCGGCGGGTCGGTCCTGCGGGTGATCGGCAAGGCCGCGCCGGTCTTCAACGTCGTCGCGGCGACCTGGGACACCTACAAGGCGGCCTCCGAAAACGATCCGGCCAAGAAGGCCGGCGCCTGGGCCAACGCCGGCATCAGCATCGGCGGCACCGCGATGGCGCTGGGCGCCGTCGCGCTCGGCGCGACGCCGGTGGGTTGGGCGCTCGGCATCGGCGCGGCGGCCTTCGCGGGCTTCCAGCTGGTCGACAACCTCGCGTTTGGCGGCAAGGCCACCGCGGCGATCGGCGACGCGGTGGCGGGCGGCGCGAAGAAGGTCTGGGGCGCGATCACGAGCCTCTGATCGCCAGATCCCGGCGTGGAATGACAGTCAGAGCCTCGATAGCCGCCAGAGATCCGCCGCGCAGGCCAAGTTTCCCAGCACCAACACCCACCAGCCGCCCGGCGCCCAGGTCGGCGTGGCCCGGATCCAGGCCTCGGCCGCGCGGACGGCCGTGGCCGTCACCTCGCGCGCGCTCTCGCCGCCGGTGTCCAGCGCCAGGAAGGTCTGGAGGTAGGGCACGTAACCGTAGGCGAGCAACGCGCCCAGCCAGAGCGCGCCCGCCACCGCGGCGCGCCGGCGGCGCCCCGCGCCCAGGTAGGCCAACGGCCCGGCCGCCAGGCCGAGCCAGGCGTGGCGTGAAAGGACGGGCGGCTGTGACGGGTCGGGCATACCATGGCATGATACGGGTTGCCGCGCCGCCCGCGCCACGGGCCCGGCCAGAGGAGGTCGCCATGCCCATCCGTCCGCTCCAAGGGCGCCAGGTCGTCATCGTCGACGGCGCCCGCACGCCGTTCCTGAGGTCCGGCACCGGTTTCGTCGACCAGATGGCCTATCAGCTGGGCGGCATGGCGGTCAGCGGGCTGATGCAGCGCACCGGGCTCGATCCAGCCACGATCGACCGCGTCGTCATGGGCACGGTGATCGCCGAGCCACGCACCAGCAACCTCGCGCGCGAGATCGTGCTGACGGCCGGCCTGCCGCACACCATCCACGCCTTCACGGTGACGGCGGCTTGCACCTCGTCGAACGTGGCGATCGCGATCGCGGTCGAGGCGATCGCCAGCGGCGCGGCCGACGTGGTGATCGCAGGCGGCGCCGAGACGCTCTCCGACGTGCCGATCCGCTTCAGCAAGCCGGTGCGCCAGCGCCTCATCGCGTCCCAGAAGGCGCGCGGGCCGGCCGATTACGCGCGGCTGCTCGTCGGGCTCAGGCCGGCCGACCTGGCGCCCGACACGCCGGCGATCGCCGAGTTCACGACCGACATGACGATGGGCGACAGCGCCGAGCGCATGGCCAAGCGCTTCCGGGTCAGCCGCGAGGCGCAGGACGCCTTCGCGCTGCGCAGCCACCAGGCCGCCGCCCAGGCCACCGAGACGGGCCTGCTCGGCACCCAGATCGTGCCCGCGCTCGTGCCGCCGAGCTTCGTGCCGATCGCGGCCGACAACGGCATCCGCGCCGACTCGAGCCTGGAGAAGCTCGCCAAGTTGCCGCCCGTCTACGACAAGCGCTTCGGCACGGTCACCGCGGGCAACGCCTCGTTCTTGACCGACGGCGCGTCGGCCGTCCTGCTGATGAGCGCCGAGCGCGCCGCGGAGCTCGGCTACCAGCCGCTCGCCACCGTAGTCGGGGTGGCGACCGCCGCGCTCGACCCGCGCGAGGACCTATTGCTCGGGCCGGCCTGGGCGATCCCGCGGGCGCTCGACCAGGCCGGCCTCGCGCTCGCGGACGTGGGCGTGGTGGAGCTGCACGAGGCGTTCGCGGCCCAGGTGCTCGCGAACCTCGCGGCCATGGCCGACCCGCATTACTGCCGCCAGCACATGGGCCGCGAGGATGCGGTTGGCGAGATCGAGCCGGCGCGGCTCAACGCCTGGGGCGGCTCGCTGGCGATCGGCCACCCCTTCGGCGCCACCGGCGCCCGGCTGGTGATGACCGCGGTCCGCCGCATGGCCCACGAGAACGCCCGCTGGGGCGTGGTGTCCGCCTGCGCCGCGGGCGGGCTCAGCAGCGCGATGGTGCTGCGGCGCGAAACCTGATCGGCGCCGCGCGATGAACGATTCGACCAGTGGAATGACGGCAAGAGGAATGACGACGATGACCCAGGCCCTCCGGCTCGAGAAGCGCCCCGACGGCGCCTCCGTGATCTGGTTCGACACGCCGGACAGCCCCGTGAACTTGCTCTCGCGCGAGTTCTTCGGCGAGTTCTCGGCCGTGATGGACCAGGTCGTCGGCGATCCCGAGATCCGCGCCGTGGTGTTCGCGAGCGCCAAGCCGGACAGCTTCATCGCCGGCGCCAACGTCCAGCAGATCCTGCTCATGACGTCGCCGGAAGAGGGCGCCCAGCTCTCGCGCGACGGCCACGCCCTGCTCGCTCGCCTCGAGCAGTGCGCCAAGCCCGTCGTCGCCGCAATCCATGGCCCCGCGCTGGGCGGCGGCCTCGAGGTCGCGCTGGCCTGCCACTACCGCGTCGCCTCGGACGACCCGAAGACCGTGCTCGCGCTGCCCGAGGTCCAGCTCGGCCTGCTGCCGGGTGGCGGCGGCACCCAGCGCCTGCCCCGCCTGCTCGGGCTCGAAAAGGCCCTGCCGATGCTGCTCACGGGCAGCCGCATCCGCGCCAAAAAGGCCCAGCGGATGGGCCTGGTCGACGCGATCACCGGCCCCTTCGGCATCGTCGACGTCGCCGCGCGCGCGGGCCTGCTGATCGCCGACGGCAAGCTCAAGCCCGTGCGCGGCCCGCGCGGCGCCATGGCGACCCTCCTGGGGCTCGGCCCGGCGCGGGCCTTCGTGCTCAAGCAGGCGTACGAGGACGTGATGGCGAAGACGCGCGGGCTCTACCCCGCGCCGCTCGCGATCCTCGACTGCGTCGAAGCCGGCGTCGAGAAGGGCGCCGAGGCGGGCTACGCCATGGAATCCCGCCGCTTCGGCGAGCTGTGCGCGAGCCCGGAGGCCAAGCAGCTGATCAGGCTCTTCAACGCGATGACGGACCTCAAGAAGGAGGCCACGGCCGGCGATGCCCGGCCCGTGCGCAAGGTGGCGGTGCTCGGCGCGGGCCTGATGGGCGAGGGCATCGCCGCGGTCTCGCTGCCGCTCGGCCCCGTCGTCGTGAAGGACGTGGGCGACGAAGCCCTCGGCCGCGCCGCCAAGAGCCTCTACAAGGGCCTGCAGAAGCGCGTGAAGGCAGGCTCACTCAGCATGCCGGACGCCGCCTGCCAGTGGTCGCAGGCGCTCTTCACCACGAACTACGCGGACCTGCGCGGCGCGGACGTGGTGATCGAGGCGGTCTTCGAGAAGCTCGCGCTCAAGCGCCAGGTGCTCGCGGACGTCGAGAAGGTGGTGGCGCCGGGCGCCGTCTTCGCGAGCAACACCTCGGCGCTGCCGATCCGCGAGATCGCGGCCGAGGCGGCGCACCCGGAGCGGGTCCTGGGCATGCATTACTTCTCGCCGGTGCCGAAGATGCCGCTGCTCGAGCTCGTGGTCGCGCCGCAGACCGCGGACTGGGCCACGGCCACGGCCCGCGCGCTGGGCGCGGCGCAGGGCAAGACCGTGATCGTCGTGAAGGACGGGCCCGGCTTCTACACCACGCGCATCCTCGCCCCGTTCATGAACGAGGCGATCAAGCTGCTCGAGGAAGGCGCGGCGATCCGCCACGTCGATACGGCGCTCAAGGACTTCGGGTTCCCGGTCGGCCCGGTCACGCTGATGGACGAAGTAGGCATCGACGTGGGCGCGCACGTCGCGCGCGACCTCGGCAAGGCCTTCGAGGCCCGCGGCCTGGGCGCCTCGGACGTGCTGCCGAAGATGGCCGAGGCGGGCTTCCAGGGCCGCAAGAATGGCAAGGGCTTCTACCTGTACGACGACAAGCAGCGCGGCGGCGCCTCCCGGGCATCCCTGCCGTCCGGCGCATTCCTCCGTCCTGGAGATCGCAAGAAGCCGGTCAACCCTGCGGCCTACGGGTTCTTCGGCGGCACCGAGCGGAAGACGCTCGACAAGGCGAAGATGGCCGAGCGGCTGCTGCTGCTGATGGTCAACGAGGCCGCCCACTGCCTGGATGAGGGCGTGATCGCGAGCCCGCGCGACGGCGACGTGGGCGCGATCCTCGGCCTGGGCTTCCCGCCCTTCCGCGGCGGCCCGTTCCGTTACGTCGACGCGCTGGGCGCGACTGCTGTCGTCGCGCGAATGCGCGAGCTGGTGCAGACGCTGGGGCCGCGCTTCGAGCCGGCGCCGCTGCTCGTGCGGATGGCGGCGGAGGGGAAGCGGTTCTACGAGCCGGAAACCGTTTAGCGGCGCGAAGGCGCCTGCGTTGCGCCCGCGAGCACGGCGGCCCAGTCGGCGTCGAACGACGCGAGCTGAAGGCGCTTGAGGGCCACCGCCTCGATCGGCGCCGGCATCAACGTGGCGGCGAGCGTCGGCGGCGCGCCGATGGCGAGCAGCAAGAAGATCGTGGCGGGGATGACGATGGCGCGCATGGGGCCTCCTGGTCCGGGTTCTCCGTCCCAGTGTGGCGCGCCGTGTCCGTGCCGTCCGCGAGCCTCGTCACGGTTTTACATATCGCGGCGCGACGAGGCGAGCGGCGGACGGGTACACTAAGGCCGTCCCTGCCCCTGCGCCACCCGAGGAACGCCATGAAGTCCGTCTACTTCACCGAGGAGCACGAACTTTTCCGCCAGACCGTCCGTGCCTTCATGGAGACCGAGGTCGCCCCCCACGCCGAGGATTGGGAGGCCCAGCGCCGCATCCCGCGTGACATCTGGCGCAAGATGGGCGAGATGGGCTTCCTGGGCATCATCCACCCGGAGGAGTACGGCGGCACCGACGCGGACATCTTCTACGGCATCGTCTTCCTCGAGGAGATCTGCCGCTCGCGCATGGGCGGCTTCGTGGCCGCCGTGGGCGTGCAGGAGTTCATCGCCACGGGCGCGATCTGGCACCGCGGCACCCATGCGCAGAAGGAAAAGTACCTGCGCGGCTCGATCGACGGGTCGATGATCGGCGCCATCTGCATCTCCGAGCCGGACGCAGGCTCCGACGTGGCGGCCCTCCGCACGACCGCCGTGCGCGACGGCGACCACTGGGTGATCAACGGCGCCAAGACCTGGATCACCAACGGCGTGTACGCCGACTTCCACGTCGTCGCCTGCAAGACGGACCGGGATGCGGGCGCCCATGGCATCAGCATGATCATCGTCGATGCCGACACGCCGGGCGTCTCGGCCAGCAAGCTCAACAAGATGGGCTGGCACTGCTCGGACACCGCCGAGATCGCTTACGAAAACGTGCGTGTGCCGGCCGAGAACCTGGTGGGCGAGCTGAACGCCGGCTTCAAGTACATCATGGAGACCTTCGCGATCGAGCGCCTCGTGACCGCCGCGATGTCGCTCGGGGGCGCCGACGTGGCGTTCGAAGATACGCTCAAGTACATGGGCGAGCGCGAGGCCTTCGGCCGCCCGATCAACAAGTTCCAGGTGCTGCGCCACCGGCTCGCGGACCTCTTCACCGAGGTGCTGGCCGCCAAGCAGCTGATTTACCACACGGCATGGCTGCACCAGCAAGGCCTGCCTGCGGTCAAAGAGTCCTCGATGGCGAAGCTGCTCGCCACCGAGTTGCAGAAGCGTGTCTCCGACGAATGCCTGCAATTCTTCGGCGGCTTCGGGTACGTCGAGGAATACCCGATGGCGCGCCTATACCGCGACGCGCGGGTCGGCACGATCGTGGCCGGCACCAGCGAAATCATGCGCGAGATCATCGCGAAGGCCGAGATCGACGGCGTGAACTTCCAATTCAAGCCGAAGGCCAGCCCCGAAAACGCTCCCGCACCGGCCGCGAGCGCGGCCGCCCCCGCGCCCGCGGCGGCGACCGTGGTCGCGGCGGCCCCCGCTGCGGGCGCCACCGCCGTGATGGAAAAGCCGGCGACGATCGCCGAGTTCTTCCGGTCACTGCCGTCCCGCCATCGCCCCGAAAAGACCGAGGGCTGGTCGGCCCGTGTGCACTTCAAGTTCACCGACTCGGCGACCCCCGAGTGGACCGTGGCGATCGACGGCGCGGCTTGCGCCGTCGAGCCGGGCCTGCATGGCGAGCCGTCCTGCACGGTCACGAGCACCGAGAAGCTGTATCTCGGCATCGAAGACGGCAGCGAGAGCCCCGAAATGGCCTTCATGATGGGCAAGATCAAGGTTTCGAGCCCGAACGTCATGATGCGCTACATGAAGTCGTTCCGCCGGGCCGGGAACTAGCATGGCGCCGGTTTCCCCGCTGGCCGGGACCGTCGTCCTCGATCTCTCGCGCATGTTGCCGGGCGCCGTGCTGGCGCGGATGCTCGTCGATCTCGGCGCCCGCGTGATCAAGATCGAAGACCCCGGCATGGGCGACCCGATGCGCAGCGCGCCGCCCCTCGTCGACGGCGTGGGCGCGGGCTTTCGGGCCTTCCTGCGCGGCACCGAATCGGTTTGCCTCGACCTGCGGTCCGAGGCCGGCCAGGCCGCGCTGCGAAAGCTCGCGAAGCAGGCCGACGTGCTGGTGGAGAGCTTCCGCCCCGGCACGATGGAACGCTGGGGCCTGGGGCCCGAGCGCCTCGCGGCGACCAACGGCAGCCTGGTGACCGTGTCGCTCTCGGGCTTTGGCCAGGATTCGCCGCGCGTCGCGCACGACCTCAACCTGATGGCGGCCTCGGGCCTCCTCTCGCTCTTCCCCGACGCCTGTGACGGGCGGATCCCGCAGGCCCAGATCGCGGACGTGACCACCGGGATGCTGGCCTGTTCGGCGGTGCTCGCGGCGCTGTTGGCCCGCCACCGCACCCACCGCGGCATGCACCTCGACCAGCCGCTCGCGATCGGGCCGCTGCCGTTCCTCACCTGGCCGACCGCGGACCGAGCCGCGGGGGCGCCCGGCCTGCCCGCCACGGTGCTCGCGGGCGAGGCTGCGGCCTACGGCCTCTACACCTGCGCTGACGGCGCGCGCCTCGCGGTCGGCGCGATCGAGCCCAAGTTCTGGGCCGAGTTCGCCGAGGTGATCGGCCTGCCGGACCTCGCGGGCGAGGGCCTCGCGGTTGGCGCCGACGGCGCGGCCGCGCGCGCCCGGGTCGCCGCGCGCCTCGCCGAGCGGCCGCGCGCCGATTGGCTCGCGGCGATCGCCCACCTGAACCTGCCGATCTCCCCCGTCAACGACCTCACCGCCGCCGCCGCGGACCCCGACTACGGCGCGACGCCGCGCCTCGGTCGCATCCCGACGCCTTCGGGCGGCCTACCGGGCACCGGAGCCTGGCTGCCGGCCTGGGGCCCGCCAGACCTGCGGCCCGTGCCGGCGCTCGGCGCCGATACGGCGCGCGTGCTCGCGGAGTTCGGCCATAAGGCGATCAGGGCGTGACCGAGCTGCGCCGGGCCGAAGAGGCCCTGCGGCGCAGCCACGCCGTCCTCGCGGTGCAGCAGGACGTCTCGCCGGACGGCATCCTGCTGGTCGACGAGCATGCGCGGGTGATCAGCTCCAACCGGCGGTTCCGCGAGATGTGGGGCATCCCGGTCGAGCTGATCGACGAGGGCGCGGACCGCCTGCTGCTCGGCTACGTCATCGATCGCGTGGCCGACCCGGACAGTTTCCTCGCGCGGGTCCAATACCTGTACGAGCATCCGGGCGAGGTCGCGCAAGAGGAGGTGCCGCTCACCGACGGCCGGGTCTTCGAGCGCTATACGGCGCCCGCCACCGCGCCCGACGGCGCGTATTACGGCCGGCTCTGGGTCTTTCGCGATATCACCGAGCGGAAACGGATGGAGGCCGAGCTGCAGGCCCAGAACGAGCAACTGCGGGAGCTCGATCGCCTCAAGGTCACCTTCATCAACGCGGTCTCCCACGAGCTCCGCGTGCCGCTGACCTCGGTGCTCGGCTACGCGGAGTTCATCGAGGAGATGCTCGCAGGCGACCGGCCCGACGCCCACGACCTCGGCCTGGCCCGCGAGTACCTCGCGACCGTCCAGGTGAACGCGCGCCGGCTCCAGGTCCTGGTCGACGACCTGCTCGACTTCGCCCTGCTCGAGGCCGGCATGTTCCAGCTCCGCAAGGAACACGGCGATTTCGTCCAGCGCGTCCGCGAGGCGGCCACGGCGCTGCGCCCGCAGGCCTCGAAGCAGGCGCAGCGCTTCGAGCTCGACCTGCCCGCAGACCCCGTGATCGTGGCGTTGGACGGCCAGCGCATCGGCCAGGTGCTCGTGAACCTCCTCGCGAACGCGCTCAAGTTCACCCCGCCGGCGCAGCGCGTGGGCGTGCGGGTCAGGGCGCACGAAGGCCGGGTGCGCTGCGAGGTCTCCGACGCGGGCTGCGGCATCGCCCAGGCGGACCTTCCTCGGCTCTTCCAGCGCTACGGCCAGCTCGAGGCCGGCAAGCGACATGGTGGATCGGGGCTCGGGCTCTACATCAGCAAGGCGCTGGTCGAGGCCCACGGCGGAACGATCGGGGTCGAGAGCACGCCAGGGGCAGGCTCCACGTTCTGGTTCGAGTTGCCGACCGGCCCGACGGGGCGATCGCGGGGGTGATACAATGACCTGCCCCCGACCCGAGCGCCGCGACCTATGCTAGATTCGCCCTGGCTCCTACCTGCGCTCATTCTCAACACGCTCGCCATGGTGCTCGTCTTCGGGCTGTCGTGGCTGGTGTTGGGGCGATACCCGCTGCCTTATTTCCGCTGGTGGGTGCGCAGCGAGGGCTGGCGTGCGCTTTCGAGCGCAGCCGGCACGCTGTTCAGCCTCTACACCCACCTGCCCTGGCTCTCGTTGATCTCGATCGGCGGCATGGTGGCGGGCAGCCTGTGCCTGATCGACTCGGCCCTGGCCTACCGCGGGCGGACACCCGCCCGGCCCTGGCGTTGGTGGCTCGCCGGCGCGATGATGGCGCTCTCCGCGCTGCTCGTCGCGGTCTATGGCCATCTACCCGAGGTTTTCTACCTGCCGGCGTTCATGCTGCTCGCCACCGGTCAGGCGACGATCGCCTGGGCGTTCTGGCCGCGCGCCGGGGAGCCCGGCGGGCTGGGCAGCCGCGTGGTCGCGATCGTCACAGGGGTGTGGGCGGTCGACTCCTTCTTCTTCCCAGCGGTGCTCGCCTGGAACCCGCAGCTGCTGGCGCCGCTCACCTCCGCCGCGGGGCTGCTCACCATCACGGTGGGCATGGCGATGATCGTGCACCTGCTGGAGCGCTCGTTGACCCGCGAGCAGACGCTCGGGCGCGAGGTGCAAGAGCAGAACCAGGCGCTCGCCCGCACGCTCGGCGAGCTCGCGGCGAGCCGCTCGGAGACCGAGCTGTACACGACGGTCGCGCACGAGCAGGAGGCGCTGGTCCGCCAGATCGTGCACGACCTGCGCAACTCGACGCAGGCGCTCGGCCTCATCGCCGAGGCGATCGAAGACGACGCCGGCGACAACCCGCAGATGCAGGCCCACGTCGGTGCGCTCGAGCGGCAGCTGACCTTCATCTCGAACTTCTTGAAGCAAAAACTCGCCTGGATCGTGGACCGCACCGGCGGCCGCGACGTGGGCACCGACGTCGCGCCGGTCCTCGAGGCGCTCGACGTGACGTTCCGGCCGATCATGGCCTCCAAGTGCCAGACGCTCGAGATCGAGCCGCCGGTCGGCACCGCGACGCCGCTGCGCATCTCGCCGATCGAGCTCGACCAGGTGCTCGGCAACCTCGTCCGCAATGCCCACCAACACTGCGCCAGCGGCGCGCGGGTCCGGCTCTGGTGCGCCTTCTCGGACGGCTGGGCGATCTTCCACGTGGTCGACGACGGCCCGGGCATCCCGGCGGCCCGGCAGGCCGCGCTCGGCCGCACGCCGCCCCGCGAGGACGGCACCGGTGTGGGCCTGCGCAACGTCTACGACCTGGTCACCCGCGCGGGCGGCTCGTTCGGCGTGGTCAGCACCGGCGGCTCGGGCACCACGTTCCACGTGACCTTGCCGCTGGTGGCCTGGGGCTCGAGCGTGCCGCAGGCCAACGAGACGGTACCCGTCAGCTGAGCGTCTTCGTGTAGAACGATCGGCTGTGCCCGCTCCCGACCGGGTAGTCCGCGAGCACGCCGAAAGGCGCGTAGCCGGCCTTCTCGTAAAACCCCGGCGCCTGGAAGCTGAAAGTGTCGAGATAGGCGTGGCGGCAGCCGCGCGCCCTGGCCTCGGCCTCGGCGGCCGCGAGCAGCTGCGCGCCCAGCCCCTGCCCGCGCAGGTCGTCGCGCACCCACAGGTGGCTGATGAAGAGCCAGCCCCAGAAGGTGGAGCCTGCGATGCCTCCGAGCAGCTCGCCGGCGGCGTCGCGGACGTCGACGAGCAGGGCCCGCCAGGTCGCGCCGCCGGCCTGGGCGGTGTTGTAGGCGACCAGCCGGCGGACGAGCGCGTGGACGTCTTCGTCGGACGGATCGGCATGGACGTTGAGGTCGAAGGGGATCACGGGCTGCCATTCCTCTCCCCGCCAAAGGGGCGGAAGGAAGCCATTATCATACAGTCTGGGCCCCCTTTCGGCGGCGGCCCAGGTGGGTCCCCCGGCTCACCACGAACAGGCCGTGTCGCTCGCGCAGCCGATCCAGCGCCTGGTTCAGCGCCTTGCGCTCCGCGCGCTCCTCGGGCGCCAGCCACGAGAGCTGCGCCACCGTGCTGAACTGCGACAGCGTCACGCCGAGCAGCCGCACCGGGCGTCCGGCCTCGGCGTGGGCGTCGAAGAGCGCCAACGCGGTGCTCGCGATCGTGTCGTCGTCGTCGGTCGCCTGCGGCAGCGTGCGCGCGCGGCCGACGGTCTCGAAGTCGTGGTAGCGCACCTTCACCGCCACCGTGCGGGCGAGCACGCCGGCCTTGCGGGCACGGTAGGCGACCTCCTGCACGAGGTCGCGGAACACCGCCTCGAGGCGCTCGCGCGCCACGACGTCGCGATCGAACGTGGTCTCCGCACCGATCGACTTGGCGGCCCCATGCGCCGAGACGGGCCGCGGGTCGATCCCGCGCGCCATCAACTGCAGCTGCGCGGCGCCCGGCCCGAAGTAGCGCGCGAGCTGCTTCTCCGGCACCTCGAGCAGCTGACCCACCCGCACGATTCCCACGTCGGCGAGCTTCTGCGCGGTGGCGGGCCCGACGCCGTGGAGGTCCGAGATCTTGAGCGGGGCGAGCCAGGCGGCCTCCTCGCCGGCCGGCACGACACAGAGGCCGCGCGGCTTGTGGCGCTTGCTCGCGACCTTCGCGAGCAGCTTGCTGGTCGCCATCCCCACCGAGCAGGTCACGCCGGTCTCGTCGCACACGTCCCGCTGGATGGCGCGGGCCACCCCGACCGGATCGCCGAGCAGCGCCTCGCAGCCGGTCAGCTCGAGGTAGGCCTCGTCGAACGAGGCCACCTCCACCACCGGCGCGTGCCGCGCCCAGATCGCGCGCAGCTGGCGGTTGACCTCGCGGTATCGGTCCATCGTCGCCGGCACCACCACCGCGCGCGGGCAGCGCTCCAGCGCCTGATAGAGCGGCATCGCCGAGTGGACGCCGAACGCGCGGGCCTCGTAGCTGGCCGAGCTCACGACGCCGCGCCGAAGGCTGTGGCCGCCCACGATCACGGGCTTGCCGCGCAGCGTGGGCTCATCAAGCTGGGCCACGCTCGCGAAGAACGCGTCCATGTCGACATGGAGAACCGTTCGGTCTTTTGTGGGAGGCGTTATGTTATACTCAGCCATGATGAGGGGCCTCCTTTCGGGTGTCTCTAATCGTTCACCCGCCTTTCCCCCGCGCCTGCAAGCAAAGGGAAAGGCGGGTTGCTTTTCGGCCCTGTCACGGCCCTCGGAGGCTAGCGAAGCGGAAGCATCATCGGCATCCCGACGAGGATCGCGACAGCGGCCACCGCGCGCATCCAGGCGTTCTGCACGAGGCCGCGCCGCGGGCGGGTGCGGAAGCGCACCGGGCGACCCGCCTGCAGCGCGCGGCCGTCGCGGCGGGTCAGCTGGCCGAGGTGGATCGAGAGCTTGCTCGGCATGCCGGGCCGCTCGGCGACCAGCAGCCGGAGCAGGCCCAGGGCCGCGGGCAGCATGCTGCGCGCGTCGTCGGTGGCGTGCGGCAGGGCCAGCGAGCGGCGGCGGCGGCGGCCGTCGGCGTACTGCAGGGTGACGGTGACGCGGCGGGCGCGGCGGCCCTTCTGGCCGAGCGCGCGGCAGCTCGCGGCGAGCAGCGAATCCAGGCGGGCGGCCCAGGCGGCCCAGCCGGGCGCCACGGGCGCGCCCACGTAGAGCACGGGACCCTCGGCCCGGATGAGCACGAGCGCGGGATCGGCCTCGAACGGAACGACGACGGCGGACTGAGACATGAGACTGGACCTCCGGTGGGCGCGAGGGTGGATATGCGCGCAGGGGGCTCGTTTTCGGTGATGGAACGTTTGTTCCCCTACTTGCTTTCTAATATAGTCGAAAGCATGTTCTAGTTCAAGTAACCTCGATCACATGTTCGAGAGATGCGCGAGAAATGCGCGAGAAATTCGGCGCCGCTCTCCCCACCGGCGGGGGTCTCGTGAGCGTCGGTCCGGCGTCGGGGGTATGATGAGACGGTCGCCCGCCCCCTGGAGGAGCCCCATGCCCCGCTTCGGTCTCGCTGCCTCGTTGGCCTTCCTGGCCGTGGCCCTTCTCGTAGGCTGTAGCGGGCGCGCCGGCGCCGTGCTGCCGCCGACCGCGATCGCCAAGGGCAACCCGCTGATCGGCCCGGACGGCGGATCCTTCCAGGCCGCCGGCGCGGCCTCCGCGGCGCCGGCGGGGAGCGCCTCCTGCGCGCCCGGCGCGAGCCCGAGCGCCGCGCCCACGGCGGGTGCGACGCCCGCTCCCTCGCCGACGCCCGCTCCCTCGCCGACGCCCAACGACCGCAAAACCGCGCTGGCCGTAAGCCCGAGCCCCACCGCCAGCCCCACTGCCACGCCGGCCCCCTGCGAGTAGCCCGGCGGAACCAATTTCTCTGCTCGCTCGTCGGTTCCTTCGAACCGACCGGAGGACCGACATGATTGCGATGAAGCCGCTCGCCGCCCTGGCGCTCACAGCCGCCCTGAGCGGTTGCGTCGTGACCGGCGCCGCCAACGTTCCGGCGCCGGTGCCCTCGGCCGGCATCGCCACGGGCGGCGGCAACATCGTGGGCAACGCCGGCGGGAACATCATCGCGGCCGGGGGGGGCAACGTGATCGGCCAGAATGGCGCGGCGGCGATGCCCGTCCGCGAGGGCGGCGGAAAGCTGGTGTCCGGCGGCGCCGTGGAGCCGCCCCCCGGCGGCCTGAACCTGCCCCAGGCGGCCGCGAGCACCGCCCCGACCTCGCCGGGCCCCGAGGCGCCCGGCTGCGACGCCGGCTTCGTGCAGGCCGACGTCGACGCCGATGGTGCGGTCACGGCGAAGGAGCTGAGCGCCGCAACACGCGGCGCCGAGCTCGCGACCTACGATGCCGACGCGAACGGCAGCCTCGACGCCGCCGAGTTCTGCGCGCTGACCACGGCCGAGACCGAGGACCGCTAGCGCACCCTTTTCCTCGGTGCAGCCGCTTCAGCGCGGAAACCGCTCCGCGATGCGCGCGAGCGCCCCCTCGATCGAGCCGCCCACGGGGCCCAGATCCTGCAGGGTGGCGGCCACGTAGCGCTGGACGGCCGCGCGGCCCGAGTCTGCGGCCAGGAAGGCGCAGACGCGGCCGACCACGCGACGCTCGAGCGCCGGGTCGGCCACGCGCCAGTTCAGGTCCTCGTCCTGGCGCATGCCCTCGTACGGGAAGTCGTCGTCCCCCTGGTCCCAGGTGCCGTCGTCGAGCGCCGCGTCGATCGCCTCACGCACCGCCGCCTCGCCGTCGGCGTAGCCGAAGGCCAGCACGAGCATCGCGGCGCGTAACCCGATCGCCTCCACGCCCGCCGGATCCAGCCCGTCTTCGGCCACCGTTCCCTCACTTCCCGGGCGCCAGCGCCCCGCCCGTGCCACGATACCCCACGGGCGGGAGGTGATCGCGCCCTTGGTCGAGGTCGCTCGCCGCGTTGCCGCTCGGGCGCGCCCATGCTAATCTCTCGGGACCATGCTCAGCGTCGACGAAGCATACCGCGCCATCGTCGCGGCGATCGCCCCCCTGCCCGCCGAGCGCGTGTCGCTGACGGCCGCGCGGGGCCGCGTGCTGGCCGAGGACGTGATCGCGCGCGAGGCGATCCCGCCCTTCGACAACTCGGCGATGGACGGCTACGCCGTGCGCGTCGCCGACGTGGCCGGCGCCCGCGAGGACGCGCCCACCACGCTGCGGTTGGCGGGCGATCTGCCGGCAGGCGCGAACCCGGCCGGCGTGCGGGTCGAGCCCGGGACGGCCGTGCGGATCATGACCGGCGCGCCGCTGCCGGAAGGCGCCGAGGCGGTCGTCATGCGCGAGGACACCCACGAGCACGCGGACCGCGTCGAGGTGCGCTGCCCGGCCGCGCCGGGCGAGCACGTGCGGCGGGCCGGCGAGGACGTGGCGGCGGGCCAGGTCGTCTGCCGCGCGGGGACCCCGCTCAAGCCGGCCGTGATCGGCGTGCTCGCGTCGATCGGCGCGGCCGAGGTGCTCGCGGTACGCCGGCCGCGCGTCGCCATCCTCGCCACCGGCGACGAGCTGGTCGGCCTCGCCGACGCGCTCGGCCCGGGCCAGATCCGCGCGAGCAGCAGCTACGCGCTCGAGGCCCTGGTCGAGGCGGCCGGGGCCGAGCCGATCCAGCTCGGCATCGCGCGCGACACGCGCGCGGACCTCGCGGCCAGGATGGCCGAGGGCGCGCGCGCAGATTTGTTGATCACGACCGGCGGGGTCTCGGTGGGCGACCACGACCTCGTGAAAGAAGTGCTCGCGGCGAGCGGCGAGATGGCCTTCTGGCGCATCAACATGCAGCCCGGCAAGCCGCTGGCCTTCGGGCACGTCGCCGGCACGCCGGTGATCGGCCTGCCAGGCAACCCGGTGAGCACCCTGGTGGGCTTCGAGCTCTTCGTGCGCCCCGCGATCCGGAAGCTCCAGGGCCACGCGCACCTGCGCCGGCCGCCGGTGCGCGCGTCACTCGCCGCCGAGCACGTGAAGCGGGGCGATCGCCGCCAATTCCTGCGCGCCGAGGTCACCTGGGAGGTGGGCGGCTTCGTGGCCCGGCTCGAGGCGCGGCAGGGGTCGCACCAGCTTTCGGGGATGGCGCGGGGCAACGCGCTCGTGGTCCTGCCGGAGGGCCCCGGGCGCTATGCCGCGGGCGACGCCGTGGAGGTCGTGCTGTTGGAGGAGATCGAGTCTTATGCGAGTGGGCATCCTGACGCTGAGTGACACCCGCACGGCCGCGACCGACGAGAGCGGCCGCGTCGTGCGCGAGGTGATCGCGACGATCCCGGGCGCCGAAGTCGTCGAGAGCGGCATCCTGCCCGACGAGCGGGCGGACATCGAGGCGGCGCTCATCCGGCTCGCCGACGCGGTCGGCTGCGACCTCGTGCTCACCACCGGCGGCACCGGCGTGGCGCCGCGCGACGTGACGCCGGAGGCCACCATCGCGGTGTGCGACCGGCTCGTGCCTGGGCTCGCCGAGGCTATGCGGGCGGCCAGCCTCGCCAAGACGCCGATGGCGATGATCAGCCGCGCGGCGGCCGGCCTGCGCGGCGCGACGTTGATCGTCAACCTGCCCGGCAGCCCGAAAGGCGCCCGCGAGTGCCTGGAGACGATCCTGCCCGCGCTGCCGCACGCCGTTTCCCTCGCCTGCGGCGACCGCCCGCACTGATCCCCTATGTAAAAACCTTAACAGACAGCCGACGAACGACCGTGCTAGCATCGGTTCGAGGATCGTGAGCATGTCCACGGATGCCGGGCGTACCCGCGCCCGAGGTCAACTGGTCGAAGCCTACCTCCAACGGGCGCGCCGGGCCCGGCGCGCCCGCTTGCGCGCACTCGCCGACGCGCACCGCAAGCTCCAGACCCGCCTGCTCGAGGCCCAGCACATCGCCCACATCGGCAGCTGGGAGTCGGGCCTCGGCCCCGAGCCGGCGGACGACGCCTGGGCGGACAGCCAGCACACGGGCCTGGTCTGGAGCGAAGAAACCTACAACATCTTCGGCATCGACCCGGCCGAGGGTCCCATCACGCTCGATCGCTTCATCGCGGCCCTCCATCCGGACGATCGGCCGGCGGTCGAAGGCGCCGTCGCCCTCACGATCGCCTCGGGCCTGCCTTACAGCGTCGAGCACCGCATCACCCGGCCGGACGGCGAGGAGCGCGTGGTGCATGAGCTCGGCCGGGTGATCCCGGACCGGAATGGCCATCCGGCCCTGCTCGTCGGCACGGTCCAGGACGTGACCGAAATGAAGGCGGCCCAGGCCCTGATCGCCCGCCATGCCGCCGAGCTCGCCCAGGCGCGTGAGCTCGAGCGGCTCAAGGCGATGTTCGTCGACTCGGTCTCGCACGAGCTGCGCACGCCACTCACCGCCATCCAGGGCTATTCCGAGCTCCTCGGCGAGGTCGGCGCGCTGAACGGCCAACAGCGAGAGTTCATCCGCCGCATGGAACACCAGATCCGCCGGCTGCAGCACCTGATGAACGACCTGCTGGAGTCGGCCCGCCTGGACGCCGGCTACCAGGCGGTGCGGCCGGAGGCGCGCGATCTCGCGGCGATCGTCCGCGACGTCGTCGACGGCTTCGGGCCGCTCGCCGCGGACTCGGGCGTATCGCTCACCGCGGCGCTGCCGCCCGACCTGCCGCTCGCGTGGTGCGACGCCAAGCGCGTCGATCAGGTGCTCACGAACCTGGCCGGCAACGCGCTCAAGTTCACGGCGAAAGGCGGCACGATCGGCGTCTCGGCGCGGCGAGACGGCGACTGGCTGCGCATCGAGGTCCGTGACAGCGGCCTCGGCATCGCGCCCGAGGACCGTCCCCGGCTGTTCCAGCGCTTCTCGCAGCTCGACAACGGCGTGCGACAGGGCCAGGGTACGGGCCTGGGGCTCTCGATCGCCAAGGCGCTGGTAGAGGCGCACGGCGGGGCGATCGGCGTGGATAGCCGCCCGGGCGAGGGTAGTACGTTCTGGTTCACGCTCCCGATCGCCCCTGCCGAACCGCCCGAGCCCGACGAAGGAGCACGCTGATGCCCGACAAGCCCCTTCCCATGGCCTCGTTCAAGGTCGCGGAAGTGGTCGTGACCTCGCTCGAGGCGCTGATCTCGGCGGCCGCGCTGAACCTCGGTGACGCGTTGCCGGACGGCCGCGCGCTGGCCGCGGCGGCGCGCGACCCGATCGAGGCCTGGTTCGCGCTGCTGGCGGCCGGCGCGCTGGTCGACCAGCTGGGACCGATGATGAACATCGAGCTTCGCGAAGGCTACCGCGAGCGGCTGACGGACCTGGCCGAGCGCCTGGCCGAGGCCCACCCCCAGAAGGACTTCCCGGTGCCCGCGCCGGTGGTGTCGTCGCTGAAGGGCCTCGTGCAAGCCGCCTGGGACAAAGAGCCGTAACGCCGTCCCCGGGAAAGCCTACCGCGCCTCGTTCCAGGCCTCCGTGACCCGCCCCGGCAGGCTCGCCCAGCCGACGGTCGAGTTGAATGCCGTGCCCGCGTTGGCCCCCGCGCCCATCGACCAGCGCCCCGCCAGCGGCTGGAAACGGTCCTGGACGAAGCGCGCCTCACGGCCGAAGAGCCCGCGGTTCACGTAGTCGTCGACCAGGCCGCCGGTGAAGTGCGGCAGGATCGCGTCCACCACCACGTCCTTGCCGTCGATCGTGATCACGTTGAACGCATGGTTCACGCCCTCCGTGACGCCGTTCGCGACGGTCTCATAGGTCTTCGCGTACACCACGCGCGGCCGCAGCTCGGGCACGGCCTCCTGCAACAGGCTCTGGGTCGTGAGCGCGAAGTGCCGGCAGTCGCCGACCTGGGAGTCGAGGTAGGTGCCGAGATCCTCGAGGCGGAACTGGGCGCCCTTGAGCTTGCCGTTGATGCCCTCGAAGAGCGCGTTGGTGCCCTCGGACGAGGACGCCGCGCGCAAGAGCCCGGGCCCGTCGCCCTCGCCGCGGACCAGCTCGACGATCCTGTCGATCTTCTGCTGGGTGCTCAGCGTGGCGTCGCGGCCGATCGCGAGGGCCTTCTCGCGCGCCGCCTCGAGCTTCGGGTGCTTGAGATCCACGCGCACGTTCGGCATGTCGCCGTGCGGCCGCGCGCCCTCGAAGATGACGCCGTCCTCGATCTGGTTCTGGCCCACGCGGCCGCGCGCGCCGTCGCGGTCTTCGTAGATGGCCCGGGTCTTCTCTTTGCCCTTCGAGGTGAGCAGCTGCTCCTGCTCGGGCCTGTCGGGCAGCTTGTTCAGGCCCGCGCGGTTGGCCTCTTCCACGTCCGCGAGGGAGTCGCCGCGCCGCGCGAGGATGTCGCGCTCCGCCTGGCTGAGCTCGCGGCCCGCGGCGAGGTCGCGTTGCACGTTGCCCTGCACGATCCGCTCGGCCCGCGCGGGGAGAGCCTTGCCGACGATGCGCTGGCCGACGCCGCTGCCCTCGGCCCGCGCCAGGCCTGCGCGCAGCGCGCCGTCGACCTTGTCGTTGAGCGCGACCACGCGATCCTCGTAGGCCCGCTTGAGTCGCTGCATCGCGCGCACCGCCGGCGTCTGCTCGAGGCGGGCGCCCACGCCCTTCACGTACGACACGGCGCGCTGGATCGTCTCGCTCTTCGCCGCGAGGCGGCCGACGAACTCGCGCGGCACCGTGGTGAACTTGCGCGCCTTGCCGGCGACGGTCGCGAACGCCTCGTAGCCCTGGATCGCGACGCGGCCGGCCCGGGTCGCGGCCACGGCCTTGCCTGATGCCTTCGCCACGCTCACCGCGCCCGTGACGAGCCTGGACTCGCCGGCGAGCTTGAGCGCACCGCCGATTAGGCGCGACTCGCCGGCGATCGCCCCGATCCGCGCGCCCAGGCTGCCGCCCGAGCTGCTGCCGCCGCTGAGCACCATGGGCAGCAGGTTGCCGGCCACGTAGCCCAGCGCGTAGGCCGGCCCCTTCTCCGTGGCGGTGTCCCAGAGCGCCTTCGCGACCTTGGGGATCTCGCCGGGGTGGGTCACGAGGTGCGCGATGCCCTTCACCGTCTCGATCGGGTGCGCGATCGTGCTGCCGATGCCGACCACGGTGTCGCGGAAGGCCGAGCCGACGCCCTCGGCGAAGAGCTGGACCTGGTCGCCCACGGCCGCGTAGGCCTTCTCGACCAACCGGTCCGCCGCGCGCACCTTGGCGGCGGCGCCGTCCGCGCCGGCGGCGTCGAGCGCCGCGGCCGTGAGGTCGAGGCCGACCGTGCTGACCTTGGCCGTCACGTCGATCGCCACCTTGGCGACCTTGCCGATGCCGTCCACCGCGAACTTGAGCGCGCCGCCGATGCCGTTCGACACGCCCTCGACCACGCCGCTGACGGCGCCTGTGATCTTGCCCCAGAACCCCTTCTTCTTCTTAGGCTGGGCGATCGCCTCGATCGCCCCCGAACGCTGCTGCAGCGCCTGCTCGGCCGCGGCCTGGAGCGGCGCGCCCAGGCCGGTCGCGCGAGCCAGGCCCACGATCTCGGCCTCGAAATCGCCGAGCGCCTGCTTCACGCCGGCCGCGTCGGTCTTGCCCGCCAGCGCGCGCGTGAGCGCCGCGTCCGTCCAGCCCCCCACCGCGCGGGCGAGCGCCGCGCGGGCCTGGGGATCGTGGCTGTTCGCGAGCGGCGCGACCAGGGCTGCCAGGGCGTCGTCGCGCACCAGCCGCTCGGGCGACAGCTGGGGCAGCAGTTGCACCGCCGTCCTGTCGAGCGCCGCCTGGAGCGCGGGGTCCGCCACCGCGCGCAGGCGCCCGAGCTGGGCCAGCGTGGCCGGCGGCAGCGCGGCCGGATCCGCCACGGCCAGGAGCTTGGCCGCGAGCAGGGCGGGCGTGGCCCTGGCGGCGAGGCGATCGAGCTCGGCCTTCACGGCCGCGCCCTCGGGCGTGCCGCGCAGCGTCGCGAGTTGCCTCAGCGCGTCGGTGAAGCGACGGGGATCGCCGAGCAGCCCGGCGGCGGCCTGCACGGCGCCTGCCGGCGGCCCGTCGAGCGCGCGCAGGGCGTCCTGGACGTAGGCACGTGCCTCGGCGACGGACAGGCCGGGGACGCCAAAGCCGTCGAAGCCGTCGAAATCGGCGGCATCGGCCCCACGCGGCCCACCCGGCATGGCGACCCGGCCCCGCGGGCCGTCTTGCGCCTCGAGCGCGGTGCCGGCCGCGAGCCCCGCGGCGTCGGCAGGCCCGCCCGGCACGACCGCGGGGCCCCCCTGCGCGGGCCTGGGCGCCGCGGGCACCACGGCGCGGCGGGCCAGCTCGTCGGTGCGCTTCGCGCCGATGTTCCCGGTCGATTCCATGGCGAGGATCCTCCGATCCTCTACTTACCCGCTCCCACGTCGGCGGGCACCGGAAACAGCTCCGACACCAGCGGCACCCCCTTGAACGACAGGTGCAAGTGCGTCAGCGGATAGATCGCCGCCCTGTACTTTCCCGTCTCGAACGCCTGCACCAGCGCCTCGCCCCGGTCCCCCTCGACGGACCGCAGCGCGCCGCGCAACACCTCGGCCTCCGCCGTCGTCGCCTGCACGCCCTGCCACTGAACGAGCGCGGGGTGGACGCGCCGCACGGCCGTGTCGTCGGCGTAGAACAGCTTCACCAGCGGCGGCAGGAAGGCCATCTGCGGCGCGGCCACGCCAGCCGCCACGCCGGACGCATGCAGCGTGCGCTTCACCTCGTCCATCGGCCGCGCGGGCCCCGGCCGGCCAGTGGCCTCGAGCGCGACGCGCAGCACCGTCAGGCGCGGCGATACGTAGGCCAGCACTTCACACGCGAGCTTGTAGGCGGCCTCGAAGGCTTGACGCGCCCGGGTCGCCGCGGCGACGGCCTGGGGCGTGGGCCCCGGCACCGCGGGCGCGAGCCGCTCGACGCTCGGCGACGTGGTCCAGCGCTTGAGCAGGCCGATCACGCCCGCCGGCCCGCCCGGCGCCGTGGGCCTGGACGCCGGCCCGGGCGGCGGCGGGCCCGTCGGCCGCGGAGCAGCCGGCCGCGAGGTTGGCGGCCGGAGGTTGCGCGCCGACGCGTCGACCCGCTGGGCCTCGGCCAGCACCTCGCCGCCGTCGAACGCCGCGAGCGCGGTCAGCGCCTCGCGCGGCGGGCGCGCCTTGATCCGCTTGAGCGCCTCGTCCAGCTCGCCGAGGTGGCCGGCGAGCGCTTCGGCGGCGCGTGCAAAGGCCTCCTCATCGGCGTTCCGTCGGCGGCCGGGCAGCCAGACGGCGCCGTGATCGCGGCGCAGCCCGAGCAGCAGCTCCCCCGCGAACGCGACGACGCGCGAGAGCTGTTTGTGGCGCTCGTCGGCGAGCGCCTGGGCGCCGGCGTCGGCGGGCGACGGGCGGCGGGGTTCGGACGGCCGCGTAATGGCGGACCTCCGCGAGGCGGCTCAGGCCTGATGGCGGGCGACGAAGCCGAAGATCGGCGGCGGGCCTGACAACTCGTTGGCGAGCGGCACCTCGATCAGCAGCGAGCCCGAGGCCTGGAAGACCGTGCCGAGCGGGGCATCGGCGGCGGGCGCATCCGGCGCCACGGGCCGCGAGGGAGCCGAGAGGAATCGGAGAGCAACGGGGGCCTGTGCGGGGTTGCGACCGGGGACGGGGGCGTTGGGCTTCACGACGCGCCAGGAAAGGGTCTCGGCGCGGTGGGTGGAGGAGGGTCGGGGGGCGGGGGGCATGAAATTCCTTTCTCTCGTCCGGCTGCTACCGGCCGGCGCCTCAGACATGTACCCGGAACGTCTCGACCTCAACCCCCGCTCGCAAGATAAATTAACATAACGTCAGGTCGCCGCGACGTCGGACTCGACATCGATCGACTGGAGCTTGTACTCCCCCAGGTCGAAGAGCGCCGGCCCGGTCTCGACGAAGGCGTTCATCGCCGCCAGGCTGGCGAGGCCTGTCGGCACACGCGCGACCACCTCCGGCTCGCCCGCGAAGACCAGCACGGGGCGCCCCTCGGCCGCCGCCCGACCGAGGTCGAAGGGGTCGTGGGGCAGGGCGAAGATCTCGATGAGGCGCGGGATCCAGGCCTGGAACTCGAACTGGGTGGGGAAGACGCGCAGCAGGACACCCGTCGGGCGATCGCCCGGTGGCGCCAGCTGGATCACCAGCTCGGCCCGCCCGGTCTTGAACGGTCCGCCGGGCGGCGGCCCGTCCATCGGGATCGCGAATTCGCGCTCGCCGCCGGGCTCGCGGAGGTTCATGGTGGTCATCGAGGTCCTCCTGGATTCAGTTGTGGTCGCCCGCGGCCCCGCCGAAGGGCGCGGCCTGGGTGGCGAGGTCGGTGTGCAGGCCCGGCGCCTCATCACGCTCCGAGGTGGTGTGCGCCTTGCCCACCGTGACCTTGGCGTTGAGGCCGAGCTTGGCGCCCACCGCGAATTCCGCGCCGAAGCCGAAGGAGGCCGAGTCCGTCTCGGTGGTGGTGCGGATCTCCGTGAACTTGCCGGGCTCGTCGTTGAGGTCCAGGAAGACCGAGATGACGTTTTCGCCGCGCGCGAGGCGCGCCTTGGCCTCGGCGAGGCCCGTCGCGTTGAGCTCCTGCTCGACGGTCGAGGTCACGCTGTGGCCGGCGCCCGCGCTGGTCTTCGTGCCCTTGAGGCCCTTCTCGCCGTCCTTGAGGTCGGTCTTGGACTTGTCCTTGTGGATCAGGCCGGCGTTGGTCGAGAAGCGGCCGTCCTGCTCGCCGGCGATGCCGGTGATGTTGCCGTCCTTGTCCTTCTTGACCTTGACCGCGACCACCCCGTCGACGCCCGCGCCGGCCTCGACGCCCAGGCCGGTGCCCTGGACGGTCGCCGAGGCCGACGCTTTGGCGCCGACCTTCACGTAGAGCGTGGTCTCCGTGCTGCCGTCCTTGTTCAGCTTGTGGCTGGCGCCGAGCACGGCGTCCGCGCCCACGCCGAGCTCCGCCGCGAGCGGGCCGACGCTCGCGCTGGCCTTGGCGCCCGCCTTGCCGCCGGCGGTGCCGCTCACCTCGGTGGAGGCGAGGTTGTTCTCCAGCGCGTCTTTGAGCGCCGGGCCCGACAGGGCCGCCACGGCCAGCGGGTTCACGGCCGCGGCCGCGAGCTTGAGCGGCGTCGGCTCGAGCAGCGCCTTGAGGCGCGCGACGTCTTCCGGCTTGTCTGGATCGAACTTGAGGTTGACCTTGCCCTTCGCGCCGGCCGTGAGCGAGGCGCTGGCCTCGGCCTTCGCGCCGACCGAGGCGAGGCTCGTGCCGGCCTTGGCGCCGAACTCGGCCTTCACGCCGCCCTCGAGCTCGCCGCCCACTTCGAGCGAGAGCGTGATCATGCCCTTGGGATCGCGGCCGAGCACCGCGCCGCCCGTGAGCTTGGCACCGGCGAACAGGCCCACGCCCACCTCGGCACCGGCCTCGCCACGCACGAAGACGCTGTCGCCCTTGTCGAGGCGGTTGGTGACGACGCCGGTGAAGCCATCCACCTGCCCGGCGAACTCGGGGATCTCGGGGCCGATCACGCCGTCGGCGAGCCGCTCGGCCGCGCCCATCGGGCCGTCCGCGATCACCGCGCCCGCCACGTCGAGGCCTGTATCGACCACCGTGCCCGCGATGTCGAGCGCACCGTCGACGACGTCGCCCGCGATGTCGACGGCGCCGCCGACGATCTTGCCCTGCATCTCGAAGCCGGCCTTCGCCACGTCGCCCAGGGCGTCCGAGGCCGCCCGCACCCCGCTCGCCGCGCCGTCGGCGCCCACCGCGTCGAGGCCCGCGCCCACCACCTGGCCGGTCGTGTCGATCACGGCGTTCGCCACGGCACCCGTGACCTCACCGCCCAGGCGAATGGCGTCGGCCGCCACGTCGGTCACCGCGTTCACGGCGTCGCCCGCCACGTCGGCGACATCTTTGACGATGTCGCCCGCGAAATCGGCCACGTCGCCGATCACGTCGCCGACGGCGTCGAGCGCCTTCTGCCACCACTTCTTGCCCTTCTCGGCGACGTCCTCGATCGCGCCCTTGTTCTGCGTGATGCCGTCTTTCACGGCGGTCTGGAGCACCTCGGCGCTCAGGCCGGTGGCCTTGGCGAGCTCGCGGACGTCCTCGCGGAAGCCCTTCATGGCCGCTTCGACGCCGCTCTTGCCCTTCTTGCCGGCGAGGTTGTCCTTGATCGCGTCGTTCACCCAGCCGCGCGCGAGGTCCGCGACCATGCGCTTCGTGGTCGGATCGGCGGACTTACCGAGCTCGGCGAGCGCGGCGCGGTCCTGCGCGGAGATCTGCCCCGGGTCGGCCTTGGCGAGCCGCGCCGTGAAGGCCTTGACCTCGTCGAGCGTCCTGGGGACCGGCGTCGGGGCCGCCACCACCGGCGGTCCTGTGTTGACGCGGGCGTCGTTGACCGCGGAGACGGCGGCCCCGACGGCGCCGACGACCGCCTCGCCGATGGCGCCGCCGAAGTTCTTGAACGCCTCGAAGCCGGGCGGCGCGAAGGGCAGCGCGGGCAACGCCTTGGCGCCCACGGGCCCGGCGTTGGCCTCGAGGCCGGCCGCGTTGCTTACGGCGCCGCCATCGGCCAACCCCTTGGTGACGCGCGCCGCCTCGGCGGCCCTGGTGGCCGCCATCACCGCGGCTTCCGCGGCCGCGGCCGCCCGGGCGGCGGCCTCCGCGGCGCGCCGGCCGGCCTCTTCGGCGGCCTTCTTCGCCGCGGCGTCGCTGATCGGCCCGGTCTTCGCGGGCCCCCTGACGTCGGTCATCTGCAACCCTCCAGCCTCCGGGCGGCGCGACGCGCCCGCGTCCCGACATTATGCCCGTGGTTGGCCGGTTTGTAGCGCGAGGTCGGGTGGGCCAGCCATCAAGATGACGGACGGGGTAGACGGATCAAGTTTTGAGATTTGAGTTTTGAGTTGGGCAACGGAAAACTTGGAGCCACGCACCTTGGGTTGGGCGAGGTAGCGGATGAACCCGCCGAGGAGGTTTTGCACGTCTCCGGCCTGGCGGTACAGGTCCTCGAATCCAGCTTGGTCGAGGTAGCCGACGTCGAGCGCCACGTATAGCTGGGCCTGCAACTCGGCCGCGGAACCCTTGGCCTGGGCCAGGAACTACCGAAACTCCGCGGCGCCGTTGCGATTGAAGCCCTCCGCCACATTCGAGACGATGCTGACAGCCGCGCGCCGCATCTGGTCACACAGGGCCCGGTCTCGGCTGAACGCCTGCGAGCTGGTTGCGGGGTAGATCGCCGCGGTCAGCTGCCTACCGCGCCTCCAGGCTTCGATGTCTTCATAGCGTTTGATCGTGCTCATCGGCCCTCCGAAGGCGATCATCGTCCCAGACGGCCCTCCCCATGCGCGCTAATCGCCCATCTCCAGTACATCCCCTCGCGAACAAGCAACGAACACTGACTCAACTCAAATCTCAAAACTCAAATCTCAAAACCTAGATATTCAACCGTCGTTGACCTTGATGGAAGGACGGTCAGAGGCTATGTCGGCGAGGGAAACAGGTCGCGCAACCAGGGGTAGGGCGCGAAGGACAGGTGCAGGTGGCTCACCGGGAAGATCGCGGCCCTGTAGCGTCCCAGGTCGAAGGCCTCGAGTGCCGAGCACCTACCCGAGGTTGCCGCCAAAAGCGATTCTGCGACCCGCTCGGCGTCCGCATGCACGGTCGTCGCCTCGCCCCACTGCGTGAGCGCCACATGCACCCGCTGCGCAGCGGTCATGTCGCCGTGCAGCAGGGTCGCGAGCGGCGGCATGAAGCCCATCTGGGGTGCCGGCACGCCCGCTGCGACGCTCTCGTCGTACAACGTCTCCTGAATCTCCGTCATCTCGCGTCGCCGGCCGGGCAGGCCGGTGGCCGCGAGCGCGACCTTCACGATCGCGAGCCGCGGCGAGACGTAGGCCAACACCTCGCTCGCGAGCCGGTGGGCCGCCGCGAAGGCGCGGCGGGCGGCGTCGACGACCGGGGGCGTGGCAGGCGGCGGCGCGGCCTGGGATTCCACCTGGGCGGGCGCGGTCCAGCGCCTGAGCAGGCCGCCGACCGAGTCGGCGCCGGTCTGCTTCGCGGAGGCGATCGCCCCCCTCGCCGCCGCGGCCGCCTGGGTCGCCGCCGCGGACTGGGCCGACGCGGGGTTGAGCGGGCCCGCACCCGGCTGCGCCGGGGCAGCCGGCAAGGGCCGGGTAGCGGAACGCGACGACTCGAGCTGCTGGCGCGGCGGGAGCCCTGGCAGCGGCCGCGTCGCGGGGCGGGCTGCGTCGGGCGGCTGGGGTCGGGCCGGTAGGGGTGAGGTCGCAGGGCGAGCCGGCGGCGGCGGACTGCCCATCTGCCCGGTGGCTGGCCGAGAGGGGAGCTGAGGGCGCCCCACCGGCCCCGTGCCCGGTCGCGTCGGCAGCTGAGGATCACCGATTTTCCCGGAGCCCGGCCGCGCCGGAAGCTGAGTAGCACCGGATTGACCGCTACCCGGCCGCGACGGGGACTGTGGGCCGCCGATCTGGCCGGTGCCCGGGCTCGACAAAGGCTGCGGTCCCCCAATCGGGCCGGTGCCCGGCCGCGCCGGGGGCTGAGGGCCGCCGGCGTCAGGAGGTGCCGACCTGAGCGGCGCCGTGTTCGGGCGGCCTGCCCCAGCCTGGCCGAGCGGCCCGGTGCCCGCCGGCCCCGCCGTGCCCCCCTTGAGCGCCCGCGCCTCGGCGTCGACCGCCTGCGCGGCCGCGACCAGCGCCTGCAGATTGAAGCCTTCCGCGAGGCGCAGCGCCTCGGCGGGCGGTTGCGCCGCCAGGCCCATGAGCAGCCGATCGCCCACCGCGAGCTGCTCGGCGAGCTGCTCGACACGGCGCTTGAAGCCCGCCGCCCGCGGCCCCGGCGGCGCGGCACCTGCCGACGAAGGCAGCCACAGCGCGCCGAAATCGCGGCGGACCGCCCGCAAAAGCTCGCGCGCGAACCCCAGGCCCCTGACGAGGCGCTGGCGAGCGGTGGCGAGGCGATCCAGCTTCGCTGGCTCTCTCCGGTCATCGGGCGCGGGCGTGGTCATAGCGGTGCTCCGGACGCATGGCCAAAGCGGGGCCGTCAGTATAGCATGGGGCCCCCGCCGTTCCAGGAGCCGCCGCCTTGCCCACCGACGACGCCCCCGCGCCCCTGCCCGCCCGCTACGGCGACGTCCGCCCGCTGGGCGAGGGCGCCTTCGGGCGGGTGTACGCGGCGACGCTCGCCGGCGCGCCGGTCGCCGTCAAGGTGCTCGCGCCCGGCCTCGCGGACCAGCCCGAGACCGCCTGGCGCTTCGCCGCGGAGTGGCGCACGCTCGCCAGGCTGGCCCACCCGGCCTTCGCGCGGGCGGTCGAGGAAGGCCGCACGCCGGACGGCGCGCCCTTCTACGCGATGGAGCTGGTCGCGGGCAGCGAACCCGCCGGGCCGATGAGCGCCGCCGAGGTGCGGCTCCTGCTCGCGGGCCTCGCCGACGCGCTCGCCTACCTTCATGGACTCGGCCTGGTCCACGGCGACCTCAAGCCCGAGAACCTCCGCCTCGCGCCGGACGGCCGCGTGCGCGTGCTGGACGTGGGTCTGGTCGCGCCGGTGGGCGCGCGCCGCGAGACGATCGCGGGCACCCTCGAGTACCTCGCCCCGGAGGCGCTGCGCAAGGCGCCGGTCGCGCCGGCGAGCGATCTCTATGCCCTCGGCGCGCTCGGCCACGAGCTCTGGTCAGGTGAGCCCCCCTTCGCGGGCGGCCCGGCCGACCTGGTGCGCGCCCACCTGACGCTCGCGCCGCCGCCGCTCCCCACCGACGAGGACCCCGCGCTCGCTGGCCTGATCGCGGCCCTGCTCGCCAAGGATCCAGCCCTGCGGCCCGCCTCCGCGCGGGCCGTCGCGGCGCGCCTCGCGGGCGAGCCCGAGGAAGCGGCGCCGCCGCTCGGGCTGCGCGCGGGTGCGCTGGTCGGC
>JAKFEW010000084.1:0-82537 GCA_036675505.1 Candidatus Sericytochromatia bacterium | reverse complement strand
CGCGGTGCCGAGCCGGGCCCGCTCGCCGGCGCGGCCGATCAACGGGGCGGCGGGCAGCGGCGCATCACCGCCTTCGGCGGCGAGGCCCAGCGCCGCCAGCGCCTCCCGCGCCGAGCCGAAGCCCGCCTCGGGGTCGGGTGCGAGCAGCCGCCGCAAGACGGCGTCGGCCGCCCCGGGCAAGGTGCCGACGGGCAGCCAATCGGGCGTGGGCGGCGCGTCCGGCAGGGCAGCGAGGGCGATCGCCCCGGCCGCCCGCAGATCGCGGCGCGGGTCGGCGTCGGGCCGGCCGCCGAGGCCGCCGACCCGACCATCGAGCAACTCGGCGGCCCGGCCCAGGTCCATCAGCATGGCGGCGCCGTCAGGGAACACCCGCACGCGGCGAGCATCCAACCCGCCGTGGACCAGGCCGTTGCGGTGCAGGCAATCGAGCGCGCCGAGCAGATCCCCGAGCAGGCGTGCCACGCTGCTCGCTGCGAGCGGCCCGGCGTCGGCGAGGCGCGGCGCGTCGATCCAGGGCGTGGTCAGCCAGCGGGTTCCGTCGGGCGCCACCCCGTGATCGCGCACGCCGATCAGGGCCGGGTGGCTGGGCTGCGAGAGCGTCCAGAGGCCCTGCCGCAGGCGCAGCGGTGCGGCGGGATCGTCCTCGTCGCGCGGCGGCGGCAGCAGGCGGCAGACCACCGGCTCGCCCGTCCGCTCGTCCACCAGGCGCCAGAGCGTGCCGTCAGGCCGCAGGGGGCCGACGGCGCGGTGGTGCGCAGGCGTGAACGGGGGTGCGGACGCGACGTCCATGGGGCTCCGGCGAACAAGGGGGCCCCACTATCATAATGGACGCCGCGCAACGTCCGTTTGCCTGGACGCCTGCTCAAACGAAACGCGCACGCGCATCTATGCCGCGTGCGCGCCGATTGTTGAGAGATCGTTTCAGTAAGCCGTGGGCGTGATCTCGACCGTGTTGTCGCCGGCGAGCCGGACGTCGAATTCGCGCACGCCGGCGACGTCGAGGCCGCCGCGCGTCACGGGGGTGCCGGCCGCCGCCATCAGCGTGCCGTTGAAGAGCGCGTCATGCTTCGGCACCTGAATCTCGATCGAGCCCAGCACGACGCCAGGCTCGACCGTGCCGCCCGGCAGCGAGAGCTTGGCGATCGCCGTGCGCACGTCCGTGTCCTCGTGCGCGAGGCGCGCCCGCAGGTCGATGTCCGCGCGCCAGCCGGCCGCGGCGTCGCGGAAGAGCACGCTCAGGCCCTCGTTGGTGAACTGGAAGCCCTCGACCTGGCCCTGGGCCTCGGTGACATCGATGCGGAAGCCCTCGGCGACCGCTTCGCGGGTGAAGCGGAACGTGACGTCCATGGCGCTCTGGCCGTCGCGCACCACGTTGATGGTGCCGCTGCCGGTCGCAGGGTCGATCGTGTAAGTCGCCGTGGCGGTGGGATCCGGCGTGCCGAGCGCCTGGAACGGCCGCGCGCCGCCCAGCTCGTTCGCCGCCGCTTCGTTCACCGCCGCGAGCAGGTGGTGCAGCGCGAGCTGGGTGGTGATCACGGCCTGGGCCGCGGCGACGGCGCGCCCGCGGCGCAGCAAGTCGTTGGCGTCGTTGACGGGGGTCGCGAGGTCCGGGTAGTTGGGCTGGATCGGGGCGCAGCCGGAGGTGGTGAGCAAGGCCAGGGCGATCGCCCCCATCATCATCGTCTTCCGCATCGTCGGGTCCTTTCGTGTCACATCGCAGGTCTACTCTCTCCTGCGATGGAAACACCGGACGGGCGGGGGTCGCCTGGGCGGATTGACCGAAGGCGAATGGGCGGCACCGCCAAGGGGTGCCGCGGCGACACGGGCTCAGGGCGCGATGGGCGTTTTGAAAATTTCTTCGGCCCGATCGACCAAGGAGGGGTCGGCGACGATGCGCTGGCACACCGCGCAAATCACCGCGCCCACCGCGCCACGGAACTCGTTGTTGGCTTCGTCCACGCGTGCTTCGAGCGCGGGATCCGGGTCGCGATCGCGCGGCGACGCCGAGCCCAGCGCGGTGCGGAACGCGCGTTCCACCGAGATGACCGTGCCGAGGCGCAGGTTGCCGAAGTACTCGCTCAGCATGAACTCGCCGAAATCCGCGGGCTTGAGGATCTCGTAGGGACCTTGCAACGGCGGGCGGCGCAAGCCATCGTTGAGAGGCGCGTTGATCGTGTGCTCGAGGAAATCCATCGAGTAGAAGGCCGGGTCGGCTGCGAGGCGCTGCGCGGTGCCGGTCAGGAGCTGGCCGAGGCGCGCGCGCATGGCGGCCATGGCGGGCTTTGGCGGCGACCGCCAATCCGCCACGATCGTGCCGTCGACCATGATCGCCTCGAGGTCCATATCCGCGAGCCCGACGTCGACGATGCGCTGGGCCTTCGCACGCACCACCGCGGCGTCCGACGAGCCGTCGATGCCGGCGCGTGCCGCGGCGTCCGCCAGGAGATCGGCGGCCTCGCCGATGATCGATTTGGCCTTTTCGGTCGTGGTGGGCTCGCCCGCGAGAATCTCCTTCGCGAATGCCGGCATCATCACGAGGTCCGCCAGGCGCCCGGTGAAACTGCCGCGCAGGTAGCGTGAGCTGAGCGCCGAGAGCTCGTCGACCTGGGCGTTCGCGGCCTGGGCGGCGGGCGTGACGAGGTTGTAGGCGAGGCGCCGGTCCTGCCCGCCAGGCGGTCCGACGACGACGAGCAGGTTGCCTTTCTCGGCCGCAGGCACGTAGACCTCATAGGCGCCTTCAGCGTTGGAATAGACGGCGTATACCGGGTGGCCGGCCGCGTCGACGCCCAGCGGGAGATATTGGCGATCGCGCAGCGAGACGACCGAGACCAGCATGCCCGCCGCCGAGGCCTCTGCGCCCGCGGGCTGCACCGCCGCCTGCGAAAGCCGAAACTCGTTCTTCGCGATCAGCGCGCCGCCGTTGTTCGCGACGAGCGCCGAGCCGTTGTTGGCGACGAGCAGCCCGCCGCCGAGGTCCGCCGCGATGCCCGCGCCGCCCGGGGCCACCACGTTGCCGGCCCCCTCGGCGATCACGCCGCCGCCGTTGTCGCTGAGCAACCGGCCGCCCTCGAGCTTCGCGCCCAGCGCCACGACCGCGCCGCCGTTGTTCGCGACGATCCCGGCGCCGCTGTCCGAAATCAGCTTGCCGCCCTGGCCGACGGCATAAGCGGCATCGACGCGGACGCGCCCGCCGATCGCGATCGTGCCGGTGGCCGGACGCGTGAGCTTGCCGGTCGCCGGCAGCGCGGGTTTGGCGGGCGCCGACACACCCGGCGTGGGTGAGCCCGGCCGCGCGGGCGCCGTGGACTTGCCGGCCTTCGGCGAGCCGCCGCTCTTGATCGGCCCGCCGCCGACGGGCAGCGTGGCGCACGCCGCCGAAAGCGCCACCAGGGCGCCGGTCATCAACTTCGCGACATGAAAACGCGGGGGCGCCATAGCTACTTTTACCCGGCCGCGGTCGGCGTTCAATCGGCCTGGGCCGGCGAGCTTGAAACGGATTTGAAACGGGGTGGCGTGGTAGCCTGAGGGGCGCACGCCCCGCTTGCTCGCCCGAGGCCTCGATGGACGTCCTCATCACCCTCACGGCCCTGTTCCTGCTGATGTTCGTGGCTTACCGCGGCTTCAGCGTGATCGTGTTCGCGCCGCTCTGCGCCTTGCTCGCGGTGTTTCTCACGAACCCGGAATGGGTGCCGCCGTTCTTCTCGGGCCTGTTCATGGACAAGCTCGTGGGCTTCATGAAGCTCTACTTCCCGGTCTTCTTGCTGGGCGCCGTTTTCGGCAAGCTGATCGAGCTGTCCGGCTTCGCGAAGGCGATCGTGCGGGCGGTGATCGGCTTCCTCGGCGCGAAGCGCGCGATGTTCGCGATCGTGCTGGTCTGCGCGCTCCTCACCTACGGCGGCGTCTCGCTCTTCGTCGTGGCCTTCGCGGTCTACCCCTTCGCAGCCGAGCTCTTCAAGGCGGCGGACATCCCGAAGCGGCTGATTCCCGGCACGATCGCGCTGGGCGCGTTCACCTTCACGATGGACGCGTTGCCCGGCACGCCGCAGATCCAGAACATCATTCCCACCACGTTCTTCGGCACCACCACCTGGGCCGCGCCGCGCATGGGGCTGGTGGGCGCCCTCTTCGTGCTGGCGCTCGGCATGACCTACCTGGAATGGCGCCGCCGCCGGGCCCAGGCGGCGAGCGAGGGCTACGGCGAGGGGCACCGCAACGAGCCCGAGCCCTTCGCGAGCGACGTGCTGCCGCACCCGGCGCTCGCGCTGGTGCCGCTGGTGGTGGTGTTCGTGTTGAATCGGGTCTTCACCGACCTCATCCCCAGGCACTACGGGGCCGCCTTCGATTTCGCGGCGCTCGGCATCCCGAAGGTCGACGCGCTCGACGTGACCAAGCTGACCGCCGTCTGGGCGGTGGAAGGCGCGCTGCTCGTCGGCGTGGCGACCGTGCTGCTGCTGGCCTTCCGGCCGGTGAGCCGGGGGCTGTCGGTGGGCCTGAACGCGGCGGTCGGCGGCGCGATGCTGGCCTCGTTGAACACGGCCTCGGAGTATGGCTTCGGTGGCGTGATCGCGAGCCTGCCGGGCTTCGCGGTGGTGAACAAGGCGCTCGGCTCGACCTTCCAGGATCCGCTGGTGAACGAGGCGGTCACCACGACCACGCTGGCCGGCATCACGGGCTCGGCCTCGGGCGGCATGAGCATCGCGCTCGCCGCGATGGGGCCGACTTACCTGGCCCAGGCCGCCGCCCAGAACATTCCGCCCGAGGTGCTGCACCGCGTCGCCAGCATGGCGAGCGGGGGCATGGATACCTTGCCGCACAACGGCGCGGTGATCACCTTGCTCGCCGTCACCGGGCTCACCCACAAGGAGAGCTACGTCGACATCTTCGCGATGACGCTCATCAAGACCGCGGCCGTCTTCGTGGCGATCGCCTTCTTCCGCCTCACCGGCTTGTATTAGCCCGCCCTGGAGGAACCATGACCACCCTGACCCAGCCCATGTCCATCTTCGGCGCAGGCGCGATGCGCGATCGCGTCGTCTTCATCACCGGCGGCGCGAGCGGCATCGGCCGGGCCGTCGCCGAGGCCTTCGCGGCCGCCGGCGCGAAGGTGGCCGTGGCCGACCTCGACGGTGACCAGGCCGCCGCCGCGGCCACGGCCTGTGGCGCCCAGGCGCTCGGGCTCGCCTGCGACGTGACCGACGAGGCCGCGCTGACCGGCGCGCTGGACGCCGCCGCGGCGCGCTTGGGGCCGATCGACGTCCTGATCAACAACGCCGGCATCCAGCATGTGGCGCCAATCGAGGAGTTCCCGACGGCGAAGTTCGAGCTGATCACCAAGATCATGCTCGTGGCGCCGTTCGTCGCGATCAAGCACGTCTTCCCGCAGATGAAGGCGCGCGGCCGCGGGCGCATCATCAACATGGCTTCGATCAACGGCCTGGTGGGCTTCGCCGGCAAGGCGGGCTACAACAGCGCGAAGCATGGCGTGATCGGCCTGACCAAGGTCGCGGCGCTCGAGGGCGCGCCGCATGGCATCACGGTCAACGCGCTCTGCCCGGGCTACGTCGATACGCCGCTGGTCCGCAACCAGCTGACGGACCTGGCCGCGACGCGAGGCGTGCCGCTCGAGAAGGTCCTCGAGGAGGTGATTTACCCGCTGGTGCCGCAGCGCCGGCTGCTGGACCCCGCGGAGATCGCGGCGTACGCGATGTTCCTGGCGAGCGACGCCGCCGCCGGCGTGACCGGCCAGGCCGTGGTGATGGACGGCGGCTACACGGCGCAGTGACCTCAGCTGTGCGGGGGACGGAGGTGCAACCTGCCCCACGCCGGGGAGAGAGCTGCCCCGATCGCCGGCCGCGCCACGTTCAGGGCCGCCGCCGCGGCGCCGGCGACGGCGACCCCCGCCACGATCGCGCCGGCGTGGTCGCGCGTCCAGGTCGCCCAGCTGTGTTTCCAGCCCCGCCCGGTCAGGCGCGCGGCTGCTGGCTCGTCGACCGGCAGGTACAGGTTGTCGGGCGCCCGCCGCGCTTCGTCCGACTCCTCGTAGGCGGGCGCGTAGCGCGCGAAGAACGCCTCGTAGAGGCGCGGAGCCCACTTGTGCAGCGCCACGGCGGCGATCGCCGCCCCGCCGATGAGCTGCTCGCGCGGCGGCGAAACGGCGGCTTCGAGGATCGCGCGCGCCGGCAGCGCCGGATCGTAGATCGGCGGCACGGCGCCCGGCCGGTAGCCGCCGGCGGTGCGTGCGTAGCGGTAGAGCGGGGTGTCCACGCTGGCCGGCTTGATCAGCGCGACCTGGACCGGCACGCCGGTGCGCCGCAGCTCCATGCGCGTCGACTCGCAGAGCGCGCGCAGCGCATGCTTCGAGGCCGCGTAGATGCCCTGCAGCGGCAGGGCCGCCTCCGACCCGACCGAGCCGACGCAAATCACGACGCCGCCGCCCGTCTTCGCCATCCGCGGGATCGCCGCGCGCAGGCCGTGGACGGCGCCCCAGAAGTTCACCTCCATCAGCCGCCGCATCGCGGGCAGCTCCGGCGCGTCGACGGGCGCGTAGAGCATCACGGCCGCGTTGTTCACCCACGTGTCGATGCGGCCGAACGTCTCGACCGCCCGGTTCGCGAGGTGCTCCACGGCCTCGGCGTCGGCGACGTCGGTGGGGATGGCGATCGCCTTGCCCCCATCGAGCCGGATGTCCTCCGCCAGCTGCGCGAGCGCGTGCGCGCGGCGGGCGGCCAACACGACCCGCGCGCCGCGCATGGCGAACATCCGGGCCACCTCGCGGCCGATGCCGCTGCTGGCCCCGGTGATCACCACGACTTGATCCGCGAGGGGACGAGGCATGGGCGATCCCTCCCTACGCCCATCTTACGAGCCGGGCGGCGGCGCACCAGCAGGCGGCCTATGCCCGGCCCGCGGGCAGGCTGGCAGGCGAGCGAGGGTATGATGGGGGGATGCGACCGCCTCAACCACCCGCTCATCCGCTCTTCGGCCACATCCCGGCGCTGGCCCGCGATCGCCTGACGTTTTACCGTGAGGCGCATGCGCGCCATGGCGACGTGATCGCGCTGCGTATGGGCGCGCGGCGGGTCGGCACCGCGATCTTCCATCCTGACGACGTCCGCCGGGTCTTCGTGGACCATGCGCGGAACTACCCGCGCGGCCGGAACTCCGACCGGCTCAAGCCGATGGTGGGCGAGAGCCTGCTGACGCTGGAGGGCGAGCGCTGGAAGCAGCGCCGGGTCATGATGCAGCCCCAATACCACCACCAGCGCATCGCCGGGCTCGCCGGCGTGATGACCGAGCTGACCGGCCGCGCGATCAGCCGCTGGCGCGACCTGGCGGCACGCGGCGCGCCGATCGACCTGGCCGAGGAAATCACGACGCTGACGCTCGCGATCGTGACGAAGACGCTGCTCGGCACGGACATCGACAGGGTCGACGGCGCGCAGGCCGGCGCGGCCATCTCGACCTCGCTCGAGATCTCGACCCGGCGCATCTTCTCGCTGGTCCAGGCGCCGGCCTGGCTACCGACGCCCGCGAACCTGGCCTTCGCGCGGGCCCGCCGCGCGCTCGACGGCGTGATCTTCGAGATCATCGCCCAGCGCCGGGCCGCCGTCGATGAGGCGCCCGACCTGCTCGCCATGCTGCTCGCCACCCGTGACGAGGCGACCGGGGCCGGGCTCGACGACGGCCAGATCCGCGACGAGGCAGTGACGACGTTCGTGGCCGGCCACGAGACCACCGCCGCGGCGCTCGCCTGGACGGTCTGGTTGCTCGCCCAGCACCCGGAGGCCTTCGCGCGCGTGCGCGCCGAGGTGGACGCGGCGCTCGGCGGCCGCACGCCCGAAGCGGGCGACCTGGCCGCGCTGCCCTTCACGGGCATGGCGATCGACGAGGCCATGCGGCTCTATCCGCCCGTGCCGAGCCTCTCCCGAGGGGTGTTGGCGGACGACGTGCTGGGCGGCTTCGACGTGCCGGCGGGCTCGCTGGTGGTGGTGGTGCCCTGGGTGACCCACCGGCACGCGGCGTTCTGGGAGGAGCCCGAGGCCTATCGGCCCGAGCGCTTCGCGCCCGAGAGCGTGAAGACGCGCCACCGGCACGCCTTCTTCCCTTTCGGCGGCGGTGCGCACCTGTGCATCGGCAACAACTTCGCGCTCATGGAGGCCCGCTTGATCCTCGCGATGATCGCCCAGGCCTTCGACGTCGCGCTCGTGCCGGGCGCGCGGGTGACGCCGAAGGCTACCATCACCTTGCGTCCCGCGGGCGGGATGCCGGCCATGCTGACGGCGCGCTGATCGCGGCGAAACGGGCGAGCGGCGTGGTAAACTGGGGGCCGAAAGGACCGCCCGCCATGTCGCATGCCGCCGTCGAAATCCCGCTGAACCTCATCCGTCCGAGCACGCCCTACACCGCCACCGTGCTCGAGAACGTCGACCTCACGCCCACCAGCGGCGAGGACGTGCGCCACCTGGTTTTCGACCTCGGCGTGAGCGGGCTGCGCTACCTGGAGGGCCAATCGATCGGCGTGATCGCACCTGGCCAGGACGCGGCTGGCAAGCCGCACCGCCTGCGGCTCTACTCGATCGCCTCGTCGCGCGACGGCGACGACGGCGCCGGCAACACGATCAGCCTGTGCGTGAAGCGCACGCTCTACACCGACGAGGCCGGCGAGGAGGTCCTCGGCCTTTGCTCGAACCACCTCAACGACCTGCAGCCGGGCGACCCCGTGAAGATCTGCGGGCCAATCGGCAAGCACTTCCTGCTGCCCCCCGATCCCGCCGAGCCGATCCTGATGTTCGCGACCGGCACCGGCATCGCGCCCTTCCGGGCCTTCCTCAAGCAGCGCGCCCAGTTCGAGCACCGTGGCCCGGCGTTCCTGCTCTTCGGCGTGCGCACCTCGGCCGATTTGCTGTATGCCGACGAGCTGCGCGCGCTGCTCGATCGGCCAGGCGACCGGCTGCTGCTCGCCATCTCGCGCGAGCAGCAGAACGCCAAGGGCGGTCGGATGTACGTGGGCGATCGCCTCACCGAGCTCGCCGAGGAAGTCGGCCCGCTGCTCGCCGAAGGCAAGCTGATGGTCTACCAGTGCGGCCTCAAGGGCATGGAGACCGGCGTCGAGGCGGCCTGCGAGGCCATCCTCCAGGCCCGCGGCGTCGAGTTCGCGGCGCTCAAGCCCGAGCTCGTGAAGGCCAAGCGCTGGTTGGTCGATACGTACTAAGTTTTTTAACCCAAGCGACAAATCAGCGAAGCGAGCCTCGGGTAAGAATCTTTTACAAGACTCCTGGAGGTTTCCCCATGGCTCCATCGGGATTTCCGATGCGCCTCGCCGCGCCCCCCCTGGCGCTGGCCGCCGTGCTCGCGCTGGCGCAGCCGGCGGCGGCGTTCGACACTGGCCATCACTTCGACCTTACCGCCGCCGCGCTCGTCGAGCAGGGCTTCGGCGGTCCGGCCGTGCGGCAGGCGCAGATCGCGAACTGGGTCACGGACTACCTGAACACGCCGGTCTATCCGGACCAGACCCTGGCGCGCCAGTTCGACCTCATGCACTTCGACGACCTGCCCAGCGACGCGGCCGTGCGGGCGCGCTGGGCCGGGACGGTGGCCAACACCCGCCGGGTCGTCGAGGCCGCCGCCGCGCGTGACGACGCGGAGGGCGTGCTCACGGCGCTCGGCATGACCTTGCACGCGGTGCAGGATTTCTATTCGCATTCGAACTGGGTCGAGGCCCATCCACGCGGGCCGGACGGTGCTTACCGCACCGAGACCTTCTTCAGCGATCCGATGCCGGGCGTGCCGCTGCGGACGTCCATGCACCCGGACCGGGCGGCCGTGCCCGAGCAGGCCCACGGCGATTACTACCGTGGCATGAACAAGGACTCGCACGTTCGGCGCGGGTGGAGCGAGGCGTACGTCTTCGCGCACGCCGGCACGCGCGAGTGGGTGAACGCCGTGCGCGGCTGGGCCGAAGCCAAGCGCCCGGGCATCTGGTCGGCATGCGCGAGCTGGCGGCCCGGCGAGGCGCTCGAGCGCGATTTGCGGCGCCAGGTCGTGGTGGCGCGCCGGCTCTCGAGCTGGGGCTCGTTCGGCTACCTGTCGAACTTCGCCTTCGTGCGCCAGGTCGTGCCCACCGGCGTCGATGGCCATTGGAAGGGCAACGGCAGCGGCAGCTTCGTCGGCACGATCCTCACCGCGATCGGCGGGCCGAGCCCCCGCAGCTCGGTGGTCGCAGACCGGGCGATCGCCCTGGCCCCGCAGCTCGTCGAGGGCCTCGCGAGGTGGAACACGCCACCGCGCGTGATCGCCCTGCTCGCGGCCACCGGCGGCGGTGGCGGCGTGGATGGCCACCCGCTCGACGGGCGGGCCGTCGTCGTGCGCACGCTGGCCGTGCGCGCGCTCAGGCGCGGCCTCGATCTGGTCGGCCCGCCGGATCTGTACAGCCGGATCACCGTGGCCGGTCAGCCCTTCGTCGAGGCGCCGCAGATCGATCGCGACGCGTCCACGCCGGCCTGGGCGGCCCTCGCCGTGGTGCCGCGTGGCACGCGCCGCGTGCCGATCGAATACGCGCTCTTCGACCAGGACTTCCCGGCCAGGGACGACAAGGTCGACCTCACGGCCACCGGCGCGCTGCGCTTCTGGTACGAGCCCGCCACCGGCCGCGTGGGCGGCCTTCCGGCCGGCGCCCGCGTCGAGCCTTCGCGCGGCGGCGACGGGGTGATTGTGACCGTGCAGGGGCGCGACGCCGAGGTGCGGCTGCGCCTCACGGGCGCCCGGCTGGCGCCGGCCAGCGGGCGTTTCGAATCGCGCGAGGCGGGTATCTAGCGAGCGAGGGACCCCGTTCCACGTCGCTGCCCCGTTCTCGAAAGGAACCCCGCCCCATGTCCTTGCGTCCCGCCGTGGCCGCTGTCGTCCTCGCCGCGGTCATGTTCGGGGCGATCGCGCCGTACGGCGAGGCCTATGCGGACACGCCCGATCCCCTGCCGAGCCAGCCCAGGCCGAACCCGCCCGCGGCTCCCGCCTTCTTCCTGGGCGCAATCGCGGGCAATGGCAACGATTACGGCGTCGAAGGCGGCGTCCGCGTCGCGCCACACGTCGCCCTCGGCCTTCAGGGCGGCCGGTTCGCCGACGCGCGTGGCAGCGGCTTCGGGATCGGCCCCCTATTGCGCCTGAGCCTCGGCCCGCAAGATGGCCCCTACGTCGCGCTCGGTGCCTCGTGGTTCACGATCGCCGCCGACGCGACCAACCGCGCGAGCGGCACCGCGGTGCTGGCCGGCGTCGGCTACGAGTGGCGGCCGCTCCCGCAGTTCAGCCTGCTGGCAGGCCTGGGCGCGGCCTTCGTGCCTGGGGTCTCGGTCGACCGCGGCGGCGTCGTGACCCCCGCCGCCGGTGGCTTGAAGCCGAACTACGAGCTCGGGCTGCGCTGGTACGCCTTCTGAGGCACACGCGGCGAGCCGACCGAGGAAAAGGTCGAGATCGGCTGACGACCGTTGCCTTCGTCTTCGCGCGGGCTAGACTTGGCCATACACATCTGGACAGGAGGTAGCCATGGCAACCGGCAATGAACGCACGGGCACGCTCCACGACGCGCTGCAAGGCCTCGATTTCCCCGTCACCCCGGCCGACGTCGTCCGTCACGCGGAGGCCCGCGGCGTCGAAACGCTCGCGTGGGGCAACAAGAAGATGACGCTGCGGGTGGTCTTCGCGCCCCTCGAGGGCCGCACCTTCCTTACCGAGGCCGACGTCGCGGCGGCCGTCGCGGCGGTGGAGGAAGCGACCAGCGGCTAAGCCGCGCGGGTATGGGAGGCCCATGCCCCTGGCCGTGTTCGTGGTTCTTTTGATCGCCGGCTGTGCCCTGTGGCCGGCCGGCGTTCCGGGTTGGGGCCCGGCCGCCGTGCCGACCGAGGTGGTCGACGCCCTGCGGCTCGCGCCCGTGGGAACGCGTGGCACGGTGCTGCGCCTGATGGGCGGTCCGGCCCATGAAGTCTACCTGGGTTGCCTGAGCTGCCCGGCCGGCGCCGAGGACGCGATCCTGAACCCGGATGGTCCCTACGGGCGGCTCGACGGCCCGCGCAGCATCTGGAACCCCCGCAGCCCCTACGGCGGCAAGGCCGGCGCGTTCAGCCCCTGGAACCCGGCGCCGACGCGGCCGCCGCTGGTGGTGACGGAGTATGGGCATCGGTACGGGGTGCTGACGGTGGCGACCGACTGGCCGGGCCGCACGCTCGAGCCTGGCTTGCGGCGATTCCTGGGGGTGATGGGGGTGTATGCCCCTTGAAGGTCCCCCGCCGAGGGTGGCTTCTCAGAGCTTTTCCGCCGGGATCCGCTTGATCTGCCGGTGGTTCGCGTCCACCACCAGCAGGTGGCCCGCCGCATCGAACGCCGGGCGGATCGGCTGGTCCAGCCCGTCGTCCACGCCATCCCCGTTGAAGACCGCCGCGCCCTTGCCCGCGATCACCGCGAGCGCGCCGGTGGCAGGGTCGAAGCGCACCACCCGGTTGCCGCCCGCGGCCGGAAAGGTCAGATACAGCAGGCCGCGCGGGCCTACGGCGAGGCCGCCCGGGAGCCCCAGCACCGTTTCGGTCCCCACCACGAGCTCGGCAGGCATCGGCGGAAAGCCGTTCGCCGGCTTGCCGGGCAACTCGGCGACCCTCACCCGGCCCGTCGCCGGTGTCCAGCGATCGATCCGGTAGCCGTCGAGCAGCACCAGGCCCTCCGCGCTCGCCGCCATCTCGTGGAAGCCCTCGAGCGCCGGGTCGCTGGCGAGCAAGTCCTGGCGGGTGCCGTCGGGCCGCACGGCCTGCAGCTTGAAGGTGCCGACGTCGAACGGATTCGGCGCGCCGCCGGTGGCCGTCGTGACGGTCCGGAAGTAAAGCATGCCATCCGGCCCGCAGGTGAGCAGCGACGGCGTGGTTTTTTCCGCGGCGAACAGCGTCTCGAGCGGCGCGCCCGGCGCCGCCGGATCCGCGCGGCGCACCGCCTTGCCGTCGATGAAAACGAGCCGGCCGGCCTGGTCGATCACCAGGTCGGAGGGGCTCGTGAGGGACGCGGCGGCGGCCTGTGTGCCGTCCGGCGCGCTGCCGGCCGCGGACGTGCCCGCGAAGGTGGTGACGGCGCCGTCGGTCCCGACGCGGTAGATCCGGTGGGCCCCGGCGTCGGCGACGAACAGCGTCCCGTCCACCGTGGCGCCGACGCCGGACGCCGCCACGAGGTCGAGGCGCGCCGCCGTCGCTGCCGTGGCGTCCGCCGCCTTGCCGGCCACGGCCCGGTATTCGCCGGCCGCCAGCGCGAAGATGCGGCTGCCACCCTGCGCGACGAACAATTTCCCGTCCGGCGCGAGCGCGACGCCGCCCTCGAGGGCGAGGGCCGCGGGGGGCGCAGCCCACAGCACCGACGTCGCGCCGGCGGGCGTCCGCCGCAAGAGCCCGCCCGCAGCCAGGTAAATCAGGTCGCCGCGCGCATCGAGCGCCAGCGAGCGGGCGCCGAGCTCGGCGCCGGTAGCGCGGGCCACCGCCTCGCCGGAGGTGAGATCGATCGTCCAGAGCACCGCGTCCTTGCCGCGGCCGCTCAGCATCCAGGTGCCTCCGGCCGCGTCCTGCGCCACCGGCCCGCCAGCGAGCGTGCCGGGCGACCCGGCGCTCATGCTCACTTCACGCGGTGCGCCGCCGCCCTGGTATACGAGCGCCTGGGGCGTCCCCCAGCCGAAGAGGCCGGTGAACAGGACCAGCGCATCCGCCGGTCCGAACAGGGGCAGGTCGCCCGCCTTTACGTCCTGGGCCACGGCCGTGGGCACGCCGCCCGGTGGCTGGCGCCACAACCGCACGCGGCCCGGGACGAACGGATTCTCGACGGAGGTCACCTCGGTCCAGGCGATGGTGCCGTCGGGCGCCACGGCCAGGCCGCGGGCCTGGACATCGGCCACCTTGGCGAGCCGTCCATCCGCTCCCAACCGCCAGATCCGGTTGCCGACGGTCGCTGCGCGCTGGCTCGTGGCGAAGAGCAGCGTGCCGTCGGGCGCGAGCGCGAGCTGGCCCACGCCGGCGAGCGAGACTTCGGTGCCGGGTAGTCCGGCGCCGAGATCGGACTGGCCGGCCGGAATCAGCAGGCGCCTGACGGTCTCGAGTTGCGCGTCGAGCTCGCCGCTCTGCCCGCGCAAGGCGTCGACGGCGGCGACCACGGCGGCGTCCGTGACGGCGGCCGGCGGCGCGCCCGCTGCCGCGTAGGCCTGCGCCGTGCGGCGCCGCGTCTCGGCTTCCGCGTCGGCGGGGAGCTTGTCGAGCGTACCCTGCTTGTCGGCCTGCGTGCCGATGTACTGGGTCAGGATGTACGACGTCGCGAACGTGCTCACGACGTCGACCTCGACCGTCCGGCCACCGGCCGCGCGGGGCGCGATCGCCCGCAGCTCGCCCTTGTCGCCGGGCAACTTCACGACGAGCACGGCGTTGCGGTCGGGCGGCGCGGCCGGCAGCGCGTACCGACCTTCGGCGTCCGTGCGGGCCACGAGCGGGTTGCCCGCGCCGTCCTTCAGCGGCACGCCGTCGGCGCCCACGAGGGCAACTTCGACGCCCGTGAGGAGGAACTGCTCGAGCTTCATGTTCACGGTCTGCCGCAGGCCATAGGCCGCCTGCCCGTACTTCGTCTTGCCGATGAGTGCGCCGCCGTTGTTGGCAATGATGCTGCCGCCGTTGTTGGCGACGACGCCGGCGCCGTGGTTGGCGACGATGCCGGCGCCGCGGTCCGAGATGAGCCCCGCGCCGTTGTTGGCGAGCAGCGTCGCGGGTGCGCGCACGCTGCCGGCGAGGCCGACGGCCGGCGCCGGCGCCAGGGTCGGCGAAGCGCCTGGGCTGGGCGTGAGGCCGGCGATCACGGTGGGACCGGGCGGCTGCGGTGACGAGGTGGCCGCGTCGCCGTCGCCGCCACGCCTGGCGGTGGGCGTCGCGCGCGTCCCGCGGGCGCCCGCAGGCCCGACGGCCGCCGGCGTTTGGCAGGCCGCGGTCAGCAGGGCGATCAGGAGGACGGGCGCGCAAAGCGAGCGGGAAGCCATTTCGGTCTCATACCCGCCCACCAGGGCGCCGCCTGCCCTTGCGCGCGGGCCTGCCCGTGCGGTTACTCCTCGGCCTCGATCGACGGCGCCCCCGACCTCGGCGGGCGCTTCTCGCGCCGATCGCGGCGGTCGGGCTCGGTGGCGACGAACTGCACGCCGGCGCCCGCCGGGTTCTCGCCGTAGACGCCCACGACCATCTGGAGGATCGCGAGGCGGCCGGGCGAGATGACGTCGTTCTCGCCGGAGGTGTGGTCCTTCACCAGATCCAAGATTTGATATTCCGCGTCGGACTCGTCGACGAAGGCGACCTTGTCGCCCACCCGTACGCGCGCATCCGCCATCGCATCGAGCTTGGTGACGAAGATGTGGTCGTCACCCAGGTACTTGAACCGCTCGTACAGCTCGTAGTAGCTCTCGTGCCCGAAGTCGGCGATGATGTCGCGGGTGTCGTCGATGCGGTCGAGCTTGTGCTGGTCGAGCAAAATGGTGATCGGCATCGGCCTTGTCCTCCCGTTTGGTCTGCAAGGCCTATCGTGCGGCGATCTGGCCCGCCACGTCAGCGCTCGGGCGGAGGTCGATTTTCGATCAGCTTGCGGCGGCGGGCGCGATCACCGCGGCGATCGCGCCCGCCGCTCCCGCCCCGTCGAAGTCGTCGAGCAGGTTGTGGCCCGAGCGCGGGAAGGCCTGAAACCGGAAGCGCACGCCGGCTGCGTCGAGGTCCGCGAGGAACGCCGGCACGTCGGAAGTCTGCTCCTGCTCGCCCCACAAGACGTCGAGGGTCTCGCAGCGCAACGCGCGGAGGTCCGGCTCGCGCGGGTAGTCCCAGACCGCCATCAGGCTGGCGAGGGGCAAGGTGGGGTACTGGAAGAAGCGCGCCGCGGCCGCCGGGTCGCAAAGGTCCACGGGCGTGGCCCGGCCTGGCCTCACGGGCTTGGCGACCCAGGGGGTCAGCGCGAGCGCCGCGGCGCGCTTCCAGGGCGAGCGGAAGGCCGCGCGCATCCGGCGATCGGTCTCGCCTTGCAAGTTGAAGTACGGCGCGACGAGCACCAGGTGCTTCACGGGCCGATCCCGCGCGAGCTCGGCGGCGATCAAGGTCGAGAACGACAGCGCCACCACGCTGACCTCGTCCGCCACCTGCGCCAGCAGGTCGTAAGCGTTGTAGACGTCGCGGCGCCAATCCTCGCCGCGCACGGCCGCGAGCAGGCGGAAATCGTCGAGGCCGAAGCCCGTGAGCGCTGGCGCGTGGTAGGCGACCCCACGGGCGTCGAGGAGCGGGGTCAGGCGAGCGAAGGCGGCGGGCGAGGCGGAATAGCCGTGCAGCAGCAGCACGGCGTGGGGCCGCTTCGGGCCGGGGATTGCGGTGCGCGGCAGGCCCTCACGGTAGGCGCCGAGGGCGGGCACGTGGTCGAAGCGGGCCAGGAACGCTCGGGTGGCCCCGATCAGGCGCGCGCGGCGCAAGCCGATCGCGCCGACCGCGAGCGCGGCGGCGCCGACGACGCCGGCGAGCATGTAGGCGATCACCGTCAAGTGTACTGCAGGCCCGCCTCCACCTTGTCGAACGCGCCGACCGCGAGATCGGCCTTCATCATGACGAAGTAGAGACGCCCGCCCGAGCCCCAGAAGAAGCCGTCGTTCCCCGGTCCCGTCATGCGCTCGTCGGTGTCGAGCTGCAGGAGGAGGACCGAATCGTCGGGGTCCTGGCCCGCCTGGGCCAGAACCGGGTTTTGCCAACATTGGGGATAGCCGAACATCCGGTGGAGCGGTCGGGACTCGCGCGCGCCGACGATCTCGGTGAACACGTCGGTGATGGCATCGGCGTCCTCGAACGACAGCGCCGCTCGGACTTCGGCGTCGCCCGCCGCCGGCTCCTCGAAGGTGTCCGGCGCGGTCATGTCCGAAATGAACGCGACCTGGCACGTGCCGAATCGCAAAGCGGCATACAGGTCGTCCGGAAAGGTCCGGCGCGAGAGCTCCGCGTCTCCGGGCACGTGAATCACACGCGAACGGCGCGGGTCGTCGTCGTTCATGCTCGCATCGACGTCGAAGAAGGCGAGCAGCCACCCTGTCGCGGGAACCGCCGCCTCGGGCATTACGTCGTGGACATCTTGGAGGCGGATCTGCGCGAGGAACGACAACGGCGCGGTAGCATACCGCGGCCACGGCACGTCGGCCGGGAGATCGGGCATGCCGCCGAACCGGCTGGCACCCAGCGGAAGCGCGTCAACTTGTGTCATCGTCGGAACCGCCATCAAGGACCGCCGCATCAACATCATCGCGGCCGGCGTGATATGAGCGACCCCGAGTTCCTCCGCGACCGCCTCGATTTCTTCGATTGTCACGATGGCCGGAGGCCCGTAGTCCGTGATCGGGCGGGTCGCGCCAGCCTCACCGCGCTCGGCGCCGGGCGGCTCGTCGCGCCACGGTCGATTCCGCCAATCCGCCAGGATTTCCGTGGCTTTCGCGGCTCGGCGATCGTCGGCTGCGCCTGTCTGCGCGAGCGCCGATGCACAGGCTTCGGCGACATCCTCGTGGCCGCTTCGAACCAATGACCAAATGGCCGAGCTGGAGAGGCCCGGATCTCCTTCCGTGGCGAGGGCCTGAAGGGCGGCCAGGCCCGCTTCACCTCTGGTGGCGAGGTGGGTCATTGCGCCGTCGCCGATTTCGCAGAGCCTGTTGTAGGTCTGGATCCGCCGCATCCGGGCTTCGGCTTCCCAACGGGACGCCGTCCGGATCACCTGAACGACCTCGTCCACGGGAGCCGAGGTGGCGTCCGTCGCGCCGAGCTGCGCGACTTCCGCCGGGGAGAACGACAGGGCGTCTGGCGAATAGGTGTTGGGCACTTGAGCTTCTCCGAACGACGAGCGACCGATACGACATACCCGCGCGCGCCGCCCGCCTGCCCTTCGCGGGCCGGATCATGGACGGGGTGAGCTTCGGGTGCGATCATCGGTTCAATCGGGCTGGCGCTGTCGCGCGGCACTACTCGGGAGGGAATGATGGCATACGACGAAACCCTGGCAGCCCGGATCCGCGTGGCGATGGCGGATCGGCCGGGCGTGACCGAGCGCAAGATGTTCGGCGGAATCGCGTTCATGTTGGACGACCACATGGCCGTCGGCGTGGTCGGCGGCGAGCTGATGGCCCGGGTGGGACCGGACGCGCTGGCGCGGGCGCTGGCGATGCCGGATGCGCGGCCGATGGACTTCACCGGGCGACCGATGAGAGGCTACGTGTTCGTGGGGTCGGCCGGGGTGGCTGATGATTCGGCGCTGAGGGGGTGGATCGAAATGGCGGCGGATTTCGTGAGGGCGTTGCCGCCGAAGAAGCGCTAACCAAGGGAGCTCCACCCTCTCCCCTGCGGGGAGAGTTCGACGCCGTTTCGGCGTCGGGAGAGATAGCGGCACGCCGGCTGCCTGGCCTGGGACTCCCGTCGGGTCCACCAGGCCGGGGCGAGGGGGCCCGTGTAGCGAGCCTTGGGAGTCGGGGTGACCGCGATAGCGGTCAGGGCCCCCGACTAGCTCAGCGAGCGGAACGGGTCCCCGACCCCCGGCCGTCAACCGAAGGGGGACCCGCGCGAGGCACCCGGCGTTCCCCTGCCCCCTCACCCCGGCTGCGCCGGACCTCTCCCCCTTTCCAGTCGCCCCACGAACCCACCCGGAGAGGGAGAGGCCATCGGTCAGAGCAGGTTTTCGCGATTCAGAACGAACGGCACCGCCTTCCGGATGTCCGCGAGCCCCAGGATGAACTGAGCCACGCGGGCCATCCCGATCCCCGCGCCCGAGTGCAGCGGAATGTCACGGTCCTTGTGCGCGTCGAGGTACCACGCGAAGTCCGCGTCCGTGCCGCCCAGCGCGATCAGGCGCTCGTACATCGCGCTCGCCTCGAGGCGACGCACGATCTCGTCGTGGCGGTGCTCGCGCTCCGCCGCGCCCGCCGACTCGCCGGCAAAGGGCAACAGCATGTCCGTCGAATTCACGACCCGCGGGTCGGCGTCATTCTGGCGCATGTTGAAGAACTTGATCGGGAGCGGATAGTGGGTGAGGAAGACCGGGCCCATCAGCTCGGTCAGCCGGCGTTCATGGTCGGCCTTGAGGTCGTCTCCCCAGGCCAGCCCGGGGAACTCGGGCGCAAGGACCGCGACGGCCTCGGTATAGGTGATGCGACGGAAGCGCAGATCGCGCAAGGCCGCCGGATCGCGACCGAACAGCGCGAGTTCCGGGCCGCAGTCCGCCGCCACCTGGGCGCAGGCGCTGCGCACGATGCCGGTGAGGTAGCCGATCAGCTCGTCGAGGCCGCCCAGGTGCTCGATTTCGAAGAGCGAGAACTGGCACAGGTGCCGATCGTCGGCTTCGGGCTCCATCCGGAAGCTCTGGATCTCCGCGTAGACCTTCCCGAGGTGCGGCGTCAGCAGCTCGAGGTAGAGCTGGTCGCTCTGGGCCAGGTAGGCCTGCTTGCCGAAGTAGTCCAGCTTGAAGAGCGTGTCGACGTTCTCGCAAGCGCCGGTCACGCCAACGATCTCCGGCATGTTGTGCACGCCGATGAAGCCATTGGCCTCGACGTACCGGCGGGCGCCGCGGAACATCGCATCCCAGACGCGGACCAGCGCCATGCGGCGCTCGTCATGCATATCCTGGTGGGCGGCCGCGGCGGGGCGGATCGGGGACAAACTGGAATGACGCATCGCGAACTCCTTTCCGGTCGAATGGGATTCAAAGCACAAAAAAAGAGGAGCCAAAGCTCCTCTTAGATGAACGAATGAGAAATGAATTCATCGCCGCCCGCTACGCGGAATGACTCGCGCGGGTCTCGATGACGGCTCGGCTCGATGAATCGGTGTCGCATTAGGGCGGAGTATAGCACGATAATTCACTTTGTCCAGCACTGCCAAAATTGCACAGCCTGGGCCGCATGCGTACGCGAAGTGTCATCAGTTATGCACGATTGACGCATCCGAAGGACGTGGTTATACTTCGACGAATACCAGGAGACGTCGATGCTGCAGCGTGGATGCGATCCCAGCTTGAGCCGCCCCGAGCCGGGGCGTGGTGTCTCCATTCAAGGCCGGTCGTGCGAGAGGGAACGCCCCTCTCGCTTTTTTATGCGCGTCACGCGGCAACGGCGGGTCGGCGAGGGCCTCTTCGAGCTGTGGGGCGAGGCGCCCACAGCGGCCTGCACCCTGCCGGGGCAGTTCGTCCACGTGCGGGTCGGCGACGGCCTGCTCAGGCGACCTTTCAGCGTCTACCGGGCGGACGGCGCCGCGATCGCCCTGCTCTACCGCGTCGTCGGCCGCGGCACGCGCTGGCTGGCGAACGTGGCGCGCGGCGATGCGCTCGACGTGCTCGGCCCGCTCGGCACCCCCTTCGCGCCGCCGGCGCCCGGCGAGCGCCTGCTGCTCGTGGGCGGCGGCGTCGGCGTCGCGCCGCTCGCGCGGTTCGTCGAGGCATTCGGGAGCCAGGGTACTCGGGCCGTCATGGGCTTCCGGAGCGCCGCCCAGGTGGTCGGCCTGGCGCCCTTCGGCGGGGCCGTGGAGGTCGTGACCGAGGACGGCAGCGCGGGCCGGGCCGGGCGCGTCACGGACGGTATCGATCTCACCGGCGTCGACCGCGTGCTGACCTGCGGGCCGGACCCGATGATGCGGGCCGTCGCGGCGGCGGCGCGGGCCGCGGGCGTGCGGTGCCAGGTCGCCGTCGAGCGCCCGATGGGCTGTGGCGTGGGCGTGTGCCTCGCCTGCGTGGTGCCTGTGAGCGGACCGGCGGGCGACCTGGTGTATGCCCGTGCGTGCCACGAAGGGCCGGTCTTCGACGCCGAGGCGGTGCGCTGGTGACCGTGCTCGCGACGCCGGACCTGGCGGTGGCCCTCGGGCCGCTGCGGCTGCCCAACCCGATCGCGCTGGCCTCGGGCACCTGCGGCTACGGCGTCGAGCTCGACGGCTTGCTCGCGGTCGGGCGGCTCGGCGCGGTCTTCACCAAGGGCCTCACGCTCGCGCCACGGGCCGGCAACCCGCCCGCGCGGATCGCCGAGACGGCGGGCGGCATGCTCAACCGGATCGGGCTCCAGAACGTGGGCGTGGAGGCCTTCCTGGCCGAGAAGCTGCCCGCGCTCGCGGCGACGGGCGTGCCGATCGTGGCGAACGTCGCGGGGGCGACGATGGACGAGTACGAGGCGATCGCCGAGCGCCTCGACGGCGCGCCCGGCCTCGCAGGGCTCGAGCTCAACGTCTCGTGCCCGAACGTCGACCATGGCGGCCTGGAATTCGGCACCGACCCGCGCGTGCTCGAGCGGCTCGTCCTGGCCGTGCGGGCACGCACCCGGCTGCCGCTGGTGGTGAAGCTGACGCCGAACACGGGCGCCATCGGCGAGCTTGCGCGGGCCGCGGAAGCCGGCGGCGCCGATGCCCTCGCCGCGATCAACACGCTCACCGGCCTGGCCATCCGGCCGGCGCTCGCGGGCGGGCGCCTGCGCGCCGAGGTGCTGCGCGGCGGCCTCTCGGGACCCGCCATCAAGCCGGTGGCGCTGCGCTGCGTGGCCGAGGCCCGCGCCGCCTGCCGGCTGCCGATCATCGGCGTGGGCGGGATCATGGGCCTCCAGGACGTGCTGGAATTCCTCGCCGTGGGCGCGAGCGCCGTGCAGATCGGCACAGCGACCTTCGTCGAGCCGGGCCTCGCGGCACGGCTCGTGGACGAGCTCGCGGCCTGGCTCGCCGAGCAGGGCGTGGCCCGGCTGGCGGACGTCCTGGCGGTGGACGCATGACCGCGCGCGCCGGAGCTGGCTGCGCGACCGCGATCGAGAAGCTGGAGGCGGCCGTGGCCCGCCACGACTCGTTGCTTTGCGTCGGCCTCGACCCCGACCCGGCGCGCCTGCCGGCGTGCGTGCGTGGCGCCGCGGACCCGGTGTTGGCCTTCAACGCGGCGATCATCGACGCGACGAAGGATCTCGTCTGCGCCTACAAGCCGAACCTTGCTTTCTATGAGGTGCTCGGGCCGTCGGGCTGGGACACGCTCGCCCGCACGATCGCGCTCGTGCCGCGCGACATCCCGGTGATCCTCGACGCCAAGCGCGGCGACATCGGCGATACGGCGCGGATGTATGCCCGCGCCCTGTTCGAGACGCTCGGCGGCGACGCCGCCACCGTGAGTCCCTACCTGGGGCGCGAGGCGATTCAGCCGTTCGTCGACCACCCGACCAAGCTGACTTTCCTGCTCGCTGCCACCTCGAACCCGGGCGCCGGCGAGTTTCAAGACGTCGCGGGCCCCGACGGCGTGCCCCTCTACCGGCGGGTGGCCCGCCTGGCACGTGAGCTCGACGGCCGGCCCGGGCGCGTGGGGCTGGTCGCGGGCGCGACCGATCCGGCGCGGCTCGCTGCCGTGCGGGCCGACGCGCCCGAGGCGTGGCTGCTGGTGCCGGGCGTCGGCGCCCAGGGCGGCGACCTCGCGCGCAGCCTCGTGGCCGGCCTGGACCACCGGTGCCGCGGCGTCCTGGTGAGCGCCTCGCGCGCCGTGATTTACGCGTCCACCGGGGACGATTTCGCCACCGCCGCCCGCGGCGCCGCCAGGGAGGTCAGAAATGCCATCAACCGACACCGCACGCCTCGCCGCGATCGAAGCGTCGCTCCGTGAGCGGCTCGCCGCGACCGGCGCGCTGCTCGAGGGCCACTTCCTGCTGTCCAGCGGGCGCCACAGCGACCGCTACATCCAGTGCGCGCGCCTGCTCCAGCACCCGGCGCACGCCGAATGGGCCTGCCGCGCCCTGGCCGACCGGATCGCCGCGCGCGTCGACGTGGTGCTCGGCCCGGCCCTGGGGGGCGTGATCGTGGCCCACGAGCTGGCGCGCGCGCTCGGCGTGCGGGCGGTCTTCGCCGAGCGCGAGGCCGGCGAGTTCCGCCTGCGACGGGGCTTCACGATCACGCCCGGCGAGCGCGTGCTGGTGGCGGAGGACGTGGTCACGACGGGCCTGTCCGTAAGGGAAGCCGCGCACTGCGCCTGGGCCGCGGGCGGCGAGGTGGTTGCCGTGGCGAGCCTGGTGGACCGCAGCGCGGGGACGGTGGCATTCGACGTGCCATTTCACGCGCTGCTGGCCCTGACGGTCGAGACCTGGACGCCCGACCTCTGCCCCGCCTGCGCGGCGGGTGTTCCGGCAATGAAGCCGGGCAGCCGGGCGCGCCCGGCGCTCGCTCCCTGACGCGGGAGGGCGATCAGCCGAAGGCGCGGATCCAGAGATTCTTAGTTTCCAGCACCAGGTGGCCGAGGAAGGCGCGGAAGCCCAGGCCCCGGCCCTTCGGCACCGCGATGTCGGCCGTCGAGCGCAGCTTGCCGTCGCGCCCGCGCACCGTCACCGGGGTCTCGGGCAGGTGCACGAGCATCACGCGGTCGATGCCGGTCCCGACGCCCCAGAGCGCGAGGTCGGACCAGCGCTGCTCGAACTTCGCCGCAGGCAGGGTCTTGATCGCCCCGCCGTCCGGATCGGCGAGCTTCACGCCGGTCACGTTGCCGCGCGCGTCCGTGTCGACGCCGATCACCGTCACGTAGTGCAGCATGCCGTCCTTGCCGCTCTTGGGCTCGATCAGCACCTGGACCGGGCAGCCCAGGTCGGTGTAGCGCCGCAAATCCGCGAGCGACGCATGGTTCTTCGCGCCCGCGCGCATCCCGTGGTCGTTCGCGTAGCTCAGCAGGCGGTGGATCGAAGTCGTGTTGTCGCCGGCACGGCACACCTGGTCGAGCTTGCGGCGGGTGTGGCTGCCCGGCTGGTTCTGCCAATAGCTCATGATCGAGCCGAGCGAGGTCGTGCCGCAGCCGTTGGTGTTGCCCTGGTCTTCGAGGAAGCGCGCATAACCCGTGAGGTCGCGCGGGCGCGGGTTCACGGAGACGACGTCCGACGCGAGGCGGCCGGCGCCGGCGGCGGGCGCGGCGGCCCGGCCGGCGCGGAACACCAGCGGGATGGTGGCGAAATCGATCGATCGAATCATCGCGGGGCTCCTCTCACGCTCGGAGGTGGTTATCGCCCCGTCCCCCTCGGAACTTGGTTGCAGCCGAAAGGAAGCTCGTTAACTTCGCTTTAATTTTTGCTGCAGTGCTTCGCCCCGTTACCGCTTGAGCCGGTCCACGAAGGCGTGGCGCAGCTTCTCGACTTTTGGCGCGACCACGAAGGCGCAGTAGGGCTGGTCGGGGTGGCGCGCGAAGTAGTCCTGGTGGTGCGCTTCGGCGCGCCAGAAGCGGTCGAGCGCCCGCACCTCGGTGGTGATCGGCTTGCCGAGCTGCGGCGCGAGCTCCTTGATGACCGCGCGGGCGACTTCGGCCTGCGCGGGCGTGTGCGTGAGCACGATCGAGCGGTACTGCGAGCCCACGTCGTTGCCCTGGCGGTCCTTGGTGGTGGGGTCGTGGATCAAGAAGAACGCCCGCAGCAGGTCGCGGTAGGCGATCTCGCGGGGATTGTAGCTGATGCGCACCACCTCGGCGTGGCCCGTGCGGCCGCCGCAGACCTGCTCGTACGTGGGCTCGCCTTGCCGCCCGCCGGCGTAGCCGGACTCGACGGAATCGACGCCGCGCAGCTGCTCGAACGCGGCCTCGAGGCACCAGAAGCACCCGCCGCCGAGCGTGGCCTGCTCGACTTTCATGATCTGCGTCGCCGCCGACCGCTCGCCGAACGGGAACGCCGCGGCCAGTCCCAGGAACGTCATGGCGACAGCCACCCAGCGCAAGCGCATAGCAAATTCCTCTCGCAAAAGCTCGGGGTCCACGCCCTGTCATACGGCCGCGACGCCCCGGCGGATTTTTCCCGGGCGGACGGGGTAACATGCGCTCGTTCCCGCCCGGCCCGCCGAGGACCGCGTCCCTTGGACTTCATCGCGTACGCCGTTCCCGATGTCACCCCGCTGCCGCTCGAGCCGGCGGACCTCAAGCGCGACTGGATGGAAGGCGAGAAGCGCCTGACGGCTGCCCGTCATCCTGCGATCGCGCGCGCCAACCAGGCCGGCTGGGTGCTGCGCTGCCCGATCGACATCAACTTCACCTGGAACGGTGACATACGGCCGCACCAGGGCATCACGTCGTACTCCAACGACCGCGATCGCGACCTGTATTACGGGTTCTTCTCGAATGCCTTCGGCCACGGCGTGCTGACCGTGAGCATCCCCTACCTCTTCCGCACGCCGCCGGGCCACGGCCTGTTCGTGCGCGGCGCGACGAACTTCTGGATCGCGCACATGCAGCCGCTCGACGGCCTGGTCGAGGCCGACTGGCTCGAGTCGAGCTTCACGATGAACTGGCGGATCCTGGAGCCTAACCGATCGGTGGGCTTCAAGAAGGGCGATCCGATCTGCATGATCGTGCCCTATCCGCTCGCGCTGCTCGAGGAGACCCGGCCGCAGCTGCTCGAGGCGGCCGCCGCCGGTGCGCCTGGACAGCCCGTGGTCTCACAGGACGGACGCTGGCGGAACGTCCTGCCCGCCGAGGGCCCGGGCCTCGACACGGCGGCTGCCCCCGGCAAGGCGCGCCTGCGCCTCAAGCGCTTCGAGCGCTGAGCGAGGAGAATGGCCATGGAGCTGCGAGCGACGCGCTACGCCCAGATCGAATCCCCCGGCTTCGACCTCGTGCCGGCCGACATCGGCCGGCAATGGATGGACGAGACCGTGTCGCGCTTCGCCTACCGCTGCCTGCCGCTCTCGATGGCGAACCAGGCGGGCTGGGCGATCACGTGCCCGCTCGATTTCGAGGCGACCTGGGACGGCACCGCCATCGACTTCCAGGCCGACGACCCGGCCGAGGCCGCGCGCTGGGCCGGGTTCATCGGCGAGCGCTACGACCGCGGCGTGGTGTCGTTCCGCATCCCTTATCTGTTCCGCGCCGATCCCGGCTACGGCCTGCTGGTGCGCGGCCCCACCAATCTCGCGGTGCCGGGCGCGCACGCGCTCGATCAGTACCTCGACACCGGCGAGGCCCAGGCGGGGTTCGCGATGGACTGGAAACTCGCGACGGCCGGCCGGCCCGTGCGCTTCCGCAAGGGCGCGCCGATTTGCCAGCTCCTGCCGTACCCGACGTCGCTGCTCGAAGCACTCGCCCCGCGCATCATGCCGCTCACGTCGAACCCGGACCTGCATGAGGCGTTCAAGCGCTGGTCGGCGAGCCGAACGGACTTCCTCAAGGACCCCACGCGCACCGACGCCGATTGGCAGAAGGACTACTTCCAGGGCAAGACCATGACCGGCGATCGCGTGCATGGCCACAAGACCCGCCTGCACCTCGAGGAATTCGCGCCGGAGGCCTGAGGTGCCTTCTCCCTAAGGACTGCCGACCGAGGTGCTCCAGATCGGCGGCGGCGCGGCATCCGGCGCCGAAGGCGTGAGGAAGACGCTCTTCGCGAGGTCGAGCGTGTCCGTGCGGCCGTGGTCGTAGATTTCCTTCGTGCTGTCGAGCACGCGCGGGATCCAGGTCTCGCTGCCGGTATACATGAGGTCGGCATAAGACCCCGAGGTGTGCCCCTCCATCGTGTGATGGGGCGCCGTACGCGGCACGAAGCCGAAGCCGTGGACCAGCTCGTGGAGCATCGCGAACTCGCGGTAGGTCATCTCCACGCCGTCCGGGGTCCAGCCGGTGCTGTCGCAGCCCGGCTCGCCTTTGAGGTAGAGCGCGGCCACCGTGCCCGGCACCGTGGGCGGCCAGGGCGCGCCGCCGCAGACCTCGGGGTTGGTCCCGTCGTAGTAGACGGCGTACATCTTCTGCGGATGCCGGAAGCCGCGCTCGCGCAGGCCGCGCTCGATCGCGTCGCGCAGCCGGCGCCGGTTGGCGGCGAGCGCCGCGTCGGTCTCGGTGAGGCGCACGTAGGAGACGTCGAGCGCGCCGCCCGATCGATCGAAGCGCAGCCGCTGCCGCTTGGTCTTGCGGAAGAGCCAGTCGTCGAAGGTGTAGACCGAGCGCGTGATCGAGCCGTCGGTGTCGAAGCCGCGGTCGTCGCCGTCCGATGGCACGGCGTAGACCACATGGATTTGATAGCCGGCTTCGTCGTCGACGCGGTCCTCCTCCGAGCGGGCCAGCGGCGAGGGACGCGGCGTCGGCACGGGCGTCGGCGAAGGGGGCGGCGCGGAGGCCGCAGCCGTGGGCGAAGGCGAGGCCACGGGCGGCGGCGATGGTGTGGCGGCCGGTGTGGGCGACGGGTCCGGCGCGGGCGAGGAGGCATCCGCGCCGGCGCTGGGCAGCGCCGCGGGGCTCGCCGGCGCGTCGGGTGCCGGGAGACCGGCCGGGCTCGCGGCCGGGCTCGTCGTTGGGCTCGTGGACGGTCGGGGCGCGGCGCTCGGCAGCGGTGCCGGCTGATCGGGCGGCAGGAAGGGGCCCCCGCGCAGGGGTGGATCCTCACCGGCCGGCGCCGTCGGGTGGGCGCCTGGACCCGCATGCCGCCGCGCCAGCGTGACTTCGCCGCCCGTCTGGCCGGGCGGCTGACAGCCGGCGAGCGCGACGAGCAACATGAGAACCAGCGAACGGGCCACGCGAGAGGCCGGAATCATGCCGGAAGGCTCCTGGGTGTGCGGGCGGGCGTGCGTTTCATGTACCCCGACGCGATGGCCGCGCTGCGATCGTCGCGCATTCCGGTCGAAGGTGACATATCTCGGGTACATCTCCAGAGCGAGCAAGGGATCGAGGGGGTACCCGTGCCGGATCGATCGACGATTTCATGGAACCGCGGCGGGCCTTTGTTGGCCGCAAGCGCGCTGACGTCGCTACTCGCCGCTTGCACCCTCACGCCGTCCGGCACCTTGCCGAAGGCCCTGCCTTCGCCGGGCAAGGCCGGCGGCGCGGCCATCGTTTCCAAGGGGGGCGGCAACATCGTCTCCAAGGGCGGCGGCAACATCGTGCCGAATGGTGGCGGCAACATCGTGCCGAATGGTGGCGGCAACATCGTGCCGAACGGTGGCGGCAATATTGTGCCGAACGGCGGTGGCAACATCGTGCCGAACGGCGGCGGCAACATCGTGCCGAACGGTGGCGGCAACATCATCCCGAATGGCGGTGGCTCTTTCACGGGCCCACATGCCACCTTCGCCGTGCAGCTCCGCGATCTGGCGGCGATCGGGCACACGCGGGCGGCGGCCCAGATCATCTCGAACAACGGCGCGCGCGTGGTCTCCAACAACGCGGGCGCGATCCTCGCGAACAACGCGAGCGGCTTGCTCGCGAACAACGCCGCCGGGGTCATGAGCAACAATGGTGGCCAGGCCATCTCGAACGGCGGCGCGGCCTTTCGCCTGGCCCAGCTTGCGCCCCCGGCCTTTTCGCTCGCACCTGCGACCGGCGAGACCGTGCCTCAGGAGATCGCCTTACCGGACGGCACGACGGCGGTGGCCTTCGATCGGGCCGACGGCACGCAGCGCATCGTGGTCGTGAACGCTGAACGCCGGCCGCTCGAGCAGGTGCTCGTCTCCCAGATCGCGAACCACGCGGACGGCTCCTTGCGTTCGAGCCACACCGAGCGGCAGCTCGTCTACGGCGGCGATCAGCGCCGCCGCGGCTTCCTCGCCTACGACGAGCTTTACAACGAGGCCGGCCAGCTGCTCTCGCTCACCCACGCCCCCTCGGAGCTCGAGGAGCCGAACTCCAAGTTGAAGATCGTGGTCGAGAAGCTCAAGTTCACGGTGGAGCCCCCCGCGGGCGAATTCAGCGTGCGCTTCGAGCACCTGGGCGCGGTCGAGCAGGGCACGTTCTCGCAGGTGGTGCGTAACGTCGCCGACCGCGGCGTCGGCGTCGACCTCGCCGATCCGCTCGCCACCCTGGGCGGCGCGAGCCGTTTCACGACCAACGATGGCACGCTGCTCTTCGAGCGCCGGACCACGATCGCGGGCAGCGAGCATCAGCTCAGGCTGACCCTGCGCGACGGCTACGCGCTGGAGCTCGCGCGCGCCTCGCGCACGGTGCCTTACCAGGGCAAGCTCACCTTGAACGGCGCGCCGATCGGCCAGGCCACTCTCACCACGCGGGCCGACGCGTCCGTGACCTACGTGGTCACCTTCGATGATGCGACGCCGCCGCTCCAGATCGACATCCCCGACCCGGCGCCCGACGGCAAGGCGCCCTGACGAGGGCCCGCTGATGACCACCGCAGACGTGAACCCATCCCCACCCACGATCGCGCCCGATCTGTCCGCGGCGGCGATCCCCGATCAGCGGCGCGCCCTGCGCCTTCGAATCGCGGTGCTGGTCGTGGCCGCAGGCGGCGTCCTCGTCGCCGCCGCCGTGGCCGGCCGCGCGCCGGACCCGCTCCAGGGCGATCGCCCCGCCGTGGCCGACATCGCCATGATTCCACGCGCCCAGATGGCCTTCGAGGCCTTCTACACGAAACAGCATCGCCCGCCGACGCCTGCGGAGCTCACGAAGGCGATCGCGAAGGACCGCGGGCCGAAGGTCCCGATCGTCGGGCCGGGCGAGAAGAAGCCGCACGCGCTCAGGCTCGCGGGGACCCCGACCGCGCCCGCGCTGGAGCTGTTGAACGAGCTCGGCGAGGTGGCCGTGTACGGCGATATGCCCGTCGTCATCCAGGTGCGCGTGCCATGAGCTTGCGCGCCTGCGACCGTCGCTGCGGCACGCGCGGCGGCTTCACGCTGCTCGAGATCCTGGTCGTGGTGCTCATCATCGGCACCCTGATCTCGATCGGCCGCGTGACTTACAAACGGGCGATCGACTCGACCCGCGCCGCCAGCCACCGCGCGAACGTGGCCTCGCTCGCGATTTCACTGGAGAGTTACGCCGGCGAGAACGACTCGCGCATCCCCAAGCCGCCCTTCTACAACAAGGCCTTCACCGCCAAGGACGTGGGCCTCGCCGACTACATGGTGGAAGGCAAGATGCCGCCGAACCCCTACCCGAACTCGGGCATCGGCCACTCGAAAGCGATCGTGCGCGGCTCGTTCTTCTACGCCACGAGCGAGCAGCAGAGCTGGGTTTCCCGCCCCAACGGCGGCGTGGGCACCCTCAAGACGGGGACCTGGCCGAAGATGGGGGCCTCACCGGCGCCAGGCGCCGAGCTGCCGGCGCCCGGCGCGTTCACGGAGGTGCCGACCACGGACGCCAAGGACCTGCAAGGCGCCGTCATCTACGATAGCGACGGCTCCAGCTTCGTGATGTATGGCCTCGGTGCGCTCATTCCGCGCAGCACCGCCGCGGGCAAGTACTACCTCAACACGGGCGTGCGCACCAACCTGCAGGACAAGGTCCAGAGCCAATAAGCCGCGGGGGGGCAGCGCCCCCCGCGAGCCCAGCGGTCAGTGGGCCTGCTCGGCCTTCTGCTCGACCGGGCAGGCCGCCGGGGCGACATCGGCCGCCGGCGCCGCGGCGGGCGCCGCAGCGGGCACCCCCGCCGGGGCGGACCCACTGGCCGCGAGCTTGAAGTGGCCCTTGAGCGCCGCGTTCAGGGCGGCGAGATCGGCCTGGCCCTTGCCGTGGGTCACGGTCGCGGTGTGGGCCGTGAGGCTCACCTCGACTTGCGCGACGCCGTCCACGTCGCGCAGCTTCTTGGTGACGCCGTTGACGCAGTTCTGGCACTTGAGGCCCGAGACGGCGTAGACCGACTTCACGACCTCGCCCTTCACGGCCTTCGCGGGCAGCTTGATCGACTCCGTGGTGCAGACGCCGCCGCAGTTCTTGTCGGTGCCACAGGCGAGCGCGGGGGTGGCGGTCAGCAGGAAGGCCGACAGGGCGGCCAGGGGCAGCAGGAACAATTTGCGCATGGAACGAACTCCTCGGTCGGGAACTGGCGGCTGAGCGACGTCCACGGATTTTACCACACCTTAACCTCGTCGCGGGCACGATCATGGGATCCTGACGTCCGGAGGACGGCCCATGCCCGAGCGCGCCAGGCACGAATATCGCTATTACGACCTCGTGGCGGCGGCGTTCGTCATCGTCTTGGTCGTCTCGACCACCGCGGGCGGGCCGAAGGTCACGCAGATCGGCGGCCTGACGGTCGGTGCGGGCATCTTCTTCTATCCCTTCATCTACCTCTTCAACGACGTGCTCACCGAGGTCTACGGCTACGCCCACGCCCGGCGGGCCGTGTGGATCGGGCTCGCGGGCCTGGTCTTCGCGGCGCTGGTCACCGCGACGATCACGGCGATGCCGCCGGCCCCCGACTGGCCCGACCAAGCCGCCTACGAGAAGGTCTTCGGGCTCGCGCCGCGCATCGTGCTGGCGTCGCTGATCGCGTTCGTGGCCGGCGAGTTCGTGAACGCGTTCGTGCTGGCGAAGCTCAAGGTGATGACCGACGGCGCGCTGCTCTGGGTGCGGACGATCGGGTCGTCGCTGGTGGGCGTGGGGGTGGACTCGTTGATCTTCTATCCGCTGGCCTTCTGGGGCGAGTGGTCGCCGGGCCTGCTGCTCACGGTGATGGTGACGGAGTACGTGATCAAGGTGGGCGGCGAGGTCGTCGCGACGCCGCTCACGTATGCGGTGTGCGGGTGGCTGAAGCGGGCGGAAGGGGAAGATCACTTCGACCGCGACGTGAGCTTCACGCCGTTTTCGCTCGAGACCTGAATTACTTCGGCGCGCCGGCCTCGAGCCAGGTGTCGACGCCCTCGAGCATCCCGTGGTCGGGCAGCAGCAGCCCGCGCTCGCCCCAGCCCAGCTCGCGCAGGAATTCCTTCTCGGCGATGTAGGCCTCCTGCTCGGCCTTGTTCCAGCGCCGGCCCAGCGTCTCGAGCCGGTCCGCGTCCACGAACGGCAGGCGGCTCGCGAGGGCCAGGAAGCGCTGCGCGAGGTTGCTGCCCATCACCAGGAGGAACCCGCTGACCCGCGATTTCTGCTCCACGTGGGTGTACTCGTGGCGCAGCACGGCGGCCTGGTAGGGCGGCGAGAGCGCGAAGAAATCGGGGCCGACCTCGCCGTTGCTCACGTTGATGCCGGCGATCGCCACCATCGCGAAGTATTGCACGCCGAACTGTCCGCCCTTGGTGACCTTGAAGGGGATTTCGCCAGCCGTGATGCGCCGCGCGAGCGCTCGTGCGACCGGATCGCGGGATCGCGCCAGGTGCCCGATCGCGGGCGCCAGCGCGGCGCGCACGTCCTGGCTGGCGGCGCCCGGGGCGAAGGCGGGACCGCTCGCGGCGAGCTCCTTCGCGGCGGCGACCAGCAAGGCGCGGTCGACCTCCGTGTGCGAAGCCTGGAAGGCCGCGTCGAGGTGGGCATAGCGATCGTGGCGGGCCGCGAGCGTGGGCAGCGGGCGGGCCGCGATCCACAGGTCGGCGGCGTTGGCGAGCCAGGAGCGGAAGAACTCGTCGTAGGCCGCGTGCTCGGGCAGGCGCTGGCGATCGGCGAGCCAGGTCAGCAGGGCGGCGCTCTGGCGCTCGAAGGCGGCGATCGCCTCCGGCGTCCCGAGCTTGGCGTCCACCTGGGCCTGCTTCACGAGCGCGACCTGGGCGCGGTTCCCCTGGCTCAACGCCTTGAACCGGTCGTTCGGCGACGCGTGGCGCACCACGTCGGCGGGCGGAACCTGCTGCGCGGGCGGCGATGAGGCGGGCGACGATGCCGAAGGCGCCGGCACGGCTGGCGAAGCGGCCGGGGTGGGGGCTGGGGATGAAGGGGGCGAGGCGATGGACTTGATCATGGGGACGGCTCAACTCACCTTCAAGATGGCGGCCTGAACGCGCTCGTCGGCGAACGTGTTCACCGCCGGGCGACCATCGGGCGTGCGGTAGGCCTCGGTGAGGCCATAAGCCTTCTTGAAGGCCAGCACCGCCCGCTCCGTCGCGCCGTCGTAGACGCCGTTCGGCGTGACGGCGTAGCCGCGGCGGGCTAGCGCGGCCTGCAGCGCGCGCACCTTGTTCGCGTCGTTCGGCAGATCCTTGCGCACCGAAGCCGTGGCGCTCAGCTTGATCTCCATCGGGCCGAGCACGCCCGCGCGGTCGCACTGGTTGAACCAATCTCCGAAAGCCTTTATGTTGGCCGGCGCCGGATAGAGGTTGAAGTGCTGGGCGGCCTCGTGCATCGGGATCGTGATGCGGGTCTGGCCTGGCTTCACCTGCGAGCGGTAATACTGCACGAGCAGCAGCTCGAAGGGCGACTTGCCCTTCGCGCCCGGCGGCGGCGGGGCCGCGGCGGGCCTGGCCGGCTGGGCCTGGGCCCTGGCCTGCGCGGGCGCCACGAGGCCCTGGGGCAAGCGCCCGCCGCCCGCCGCGCTCGCCGGGTTGGCGGCGTAGGCGCTGAGGGGCTTCGGTAGGGCGATCGTGCCGGACATGAGGGGCTCCTGGGGAACGACGGGGTTCCCCATGGATATCCGCCATGCCGCGCCACGGCTTGCCGGCTGCGGCGTTAAGGTTGCGTCAACGCTTTGCGCGTTCGCCGCGGGTCAGACCTTGCGGCGGTGTGGCATGCCCGTATTCCGGGCAGCCGTGTTGGCCTTCTGTTTCGGGTTCTGGAAAGCTGCGTGCGCGGGCTGCTTCGTGGTGGTGCCCGCCTTGGTGGGCGCAGCCGTGGTCGCGGTCGTGGCGTCGGTCGCGACCTCGTAGCCGGGGTCGCCTTCGTGGCAGTTCTTGAAGACCTTGCCGCTGCCGCACGGGCAGGGCTGGCGACGCATCGCCTTGATCTTCGGTGCGGGGGTCTCGGCCTGGGGCTCGGCGGGCGTCTGTTCGTCGGTCATGGGAGGCGCCTCCTTCTAGGCCCCTATCGTCTCACAAAATCGGCCGCACGCGGAGAGGGGTCTTGAGTTTTTGTTCAATCCGGCCGGCCGGCCGCCGCGTCGGCAGCGGCCAGCCAGGCGGCTTGCCCGGCGAAAAACGCGTCGGCGTCCGGCCAGGCGAAGCGATCGCAGCGGGGCCTGACCTCGGCGACCAGCTGGAGCAGCACCCGGTGCAAATCGCTCGCGAGCGGCAGGTCGATCGGGCCGCCGGCCGGGATGTAGACCATGCCCGCAGGCGTTTCGTGACCATACGCCGCCAACGCGTTGCCGTCCGAATGGACGAAGCCCGAGTAGTAGGCGTAGGGCACGCTGAAACGCGGCCCGAGGTTCACTTCCATCGCCTTGAGGCTCACGCGCAACGTGGCCTCGTCGCGCACCTTCTTCTCAGTGGTGCCGAGGGTGGCCGCAAGCTGCGCGAGCAAGGCCTCGGCGACCGCGCGGTAGCGCGCCGCTTCAGCAAGCAGCCTGGCCTCCGAAGCGGCGTCCGCGATCCGCGCGAGGCCTTCCAGATACTTCGCGTTGGCCCACTCCTGCTTGATGGTCACCATCGTGGCGCGGACGTCGGCCTTGCCCGGGTCCTGGACCACCCACAGGTAGGTGAACAGCTGCTCGAACACCGCGCGCGTGAGGATGCACGCGTCGGACCAGGACGCGTCCTGCATGAGCCGCAGGGCCGCCCGCGTGGTGCCGGCTCCCTTCGCGAGGTGGCGCAGCGAGAAGTCCTCGAGCGCCGTTGGCGCAGGAAACGGGGCGCCGGTCAGGTGCCCTGCGATGAAATCCAGCGCGGCGGCGATCCGGTCGCCTCGCTCGCCGTCGAACGAAGGGTGATTGCCTGGCATCGGACTCTTCATTCCCGCTCACACGACTCCTATTGGGCTATCGCCCCGGTGCGTACCTGGGTAACATACGTGCACCGTGGATCATGAAAACACCTTCAAGCTGAGCGAATCGGCGTTCCGGAAGTTGATGCAGGCCGCGCCGGACGGCGTGGTCATCGTCGATCTCGAAGGGCGCATGGTGTTCGTGAACGCGCAGACCGAGAAGATGTTCGGCTACGACGAGGGCGAGCTGATCGGGCAACCGATCGAGGTGCTGGTCCCCGACCGGTACCGCCAGGGGCACGTCGGGCACCGCGATCGCTACTTCGCGCAACCGCGCACGCGCCCGATGGCGGCCGGCATGTCGCTCGCGGGCCGGCGGAAAGACGGCAGCGAGATCCCTGTCGAGATCGCGCTGAGCCCGCTCGAGCTCGAGGGCGGCACCGTCACGACCGCGATCATCCGCGACATCACCGATCGCCGAAGAGCCCAGGAGGCGCTGCGTCTGAGCGAGGCGCGCTTCCGGCGCCTGCTGGAAGCGGCCCCGGACGGCGTGATCACCGTGAACAAGGACGGCGTGATCGTGTTCGCGAACGCGCAGGTCACCCAGATCTTCGGTTACTCCGAGCAGGAGATGCTCGGCCAGCCGATCGAAATGCTGGTGCCGGCCCGCGTGCGCACGATCCATGTGCACCAGCGCGACGGCTACTTCGCGCACCCGCGCACCCGGCCGATGGCCGCGGGCCGGGCGCTCTCCGGCCTCCGCAAGGACGGCACCGAGATCCCGGTCGAGATCGCGCTTTCGCCGCTCGAGACGGAGGAGGGCGTGCTGACGACGGCGATCGTCCGGGACATCACGGAGCGCCGCAAGCTCGACCAGCTCAAGGAGCAGTTCCTCAGCATCCTCAGCCACGAGCTGCGCACGCCGATCAACGCGATCATGGGCTTCGCGTCGGTGCTCGACGACGAGGTCGTGGGCGCGCTCACCCCCGAGCAGCACCAGTACATGGGGCGCATCCTGAAAGGCTCGGACGTCCTGCTGACCTTGATCGACGACCTGCTCGACATGAGCCGCATCCAGGCCGGCAAGTTCCACCTGAGCCCGCGGCCGCTCGATCTCGGCGCGCTCGTGATCGAGGTGTGTGACAGCCTCAGGCCTTTGGCGGAGCAGAAATCCCTGCGGTTCGGGTGCCCGGAGATGGACGCGGTGCCGACGATCCAGGCGGATCCCCAGCGCGTGCGCCAGGTGATGGTGAACCTCGTGAACAACGCGATCAAGTTCACGCCCGAAGGCGGGGCGATCGACGTCCGGCTCCGCCCGTGCGGCGACGTGGTCCTGTGCGAGGTCGAGGACACCGGCATCGGCATCGCCGAGTCGGACATCGCGAAGCTCTTCATTCCTTTCACCCAGCTCGACATGAGCAACACGCGCCGCGCCGGCGGCACCGGGCTGGGGCTCTCGATCACGAAATCGTTGATCGACGCGCACGGCGGCCGCATCGGCGTGCGGAGCGAGCCAGGTGTGGGCAGCACGTTCTGGTTCGAGTTGCCCGTCTCGGTGGTGAGCGTCGGGTGACCGGCGGCACCGCGCCGTCACGCGGTTCGCGCGCTATAGTGGGTCCAAGATGCCCTCAGGCCATACGCATGACGCCGTGACCTGGTTCTGTGTGACGCCCGTGGCGCTGGCCACCTGGGCGCTGACCCAGGACGCCGTCGGCACGGCGCTCACGGCCACGACCTTCGCCTTCGCCGGCATCATGTTCAGCGGCGACCTGGACCTGCCGAGCCGCCAGTACCACCGCTGGGGCCGCCTGCGCTGGCTGTGGAAGCCCTACCAGTGGCTGGTGCCGCACCGCTCGGTGCTGTCGCACGGGATCCTGGTCGGGCCGTTGTTGCGCCTGACCTACCTGGCGGGGGTGCTGATGGCGATCGCCGCCGTCGCGATGCGGCTGTACAGCGGCCACTGGGGCTTCGGCTGGGCCGGCGTCGATCACCTCGCCACGGCCGCCGCCCGGCTCGACGCGCGCGGCTGGGCCTGCGTCGGCTTCGCCCTTGCTGGCCTCTGGATCGGCGGCGCCTCGCACAGCCTCGTGGATTGGGGCTGGAGCGCGCTCAAGCGCGCCCGCTGAGCGCAACCCACGTTTAATCCAAATATCACGGTTCCTTTACCGATCTTGTGGCCAGGCCGCCCATAAAGAGGGTGGTTGGAGTTTGGTTTTCTGGAGTGAGGTGGACGGACATGGCGACATGGTCCGCTCGGCGCCCCGTGGGCGCCTCGTTCGGCGTGCGCGGCGGTGCCGCGCCGTTGCCGGGTTTCCTGGCGGCGGCCCGGGTGGCCGCTGTGCCGCCGCCGGCGGCAGCGGCGCCCGCCTACGCGCCGGATGCCTATGTTTCTGCAGCGTCGCCGGCCTACGCCCCCGATGCCTATGTTTCTGCGGCCTGGACGGCGTTCGCTCCCGCCTGGGCGCCTTCCGCTCCCGCCTGGGCGCCCGCCGCCCCGGTCGCGCCTCCGCCCCCGCCTCCGCCGTTGGCGCCGCCTCCGCCGCCAATGGCACCGCCACCCCCCCCAGCGCCGCCGCCGCCACCCCCACCGCCGCCCCCGCCGCCGCCCGCACCGGTCGCGAGGCCGGCGCCCACGCAGGCGCCAGCGACGTACACCGTCGAGAGCGGCGACAGCCTGTCGGCGATCGCCGGCCGCCTGCTCGGCAGCGCCGATCGCTGGCCGGAAATCTTCGAGCTGAACCGCGACCAGATCAGCGACCCCAACCTGATCTATCCCGGGCAGGTGCTCAAGCTGCCCGGCGGCGCCGAGGGGCCGGCGGCCGCACCCGGCCCGTCGAACGGCCCCGTCACGGACCGTGGCCGGATCTACATGAAGCAGCCCAACAACTGGACCTGCGGCCCCACCAGCCTCACCATGGCCGCCGCGGCCTTCGGCGTGAAGCCGCTCGGCGTCGGCACCGTGAACGAACTGACCCGCCTGACCCACACCATCCCGGACGTCGGCGTGCCGGACCGCAACCAGATCCCGAACGCCGCCCGCGCGATCGGGCTGCAGGCCACGCCGTCACGCGACTCGACGCCCGGTGCGGTGCGCGAGGCGCTGCGCAAGGGACACGGCGTGGTCCTGAACGGCTCGCTGGGCACGGGCGGCCACTTCATCTACGTGGCCGGCCTCAACGCGGACGGCAGCTTCATCGTCTGCGATCCCTGGCGCCCGGGCATCACGCGCTGGAACGACGGCGAGCTGAACCACTTCGCGCACAACAAGGCGGGCCATGGCGGTATGATCGAAATCTGGCGCTGACGTCCCCGCCAGGAGGATCGCCGTTTGTCCGAGCCCGGCCCCCGTCACCCCCACCCGCCATCCGACGGCCGCTTCGCAGGCTTTGTCCAGGTGCGCGGCGCGCGCGAGCACAACCTCAAGAACGTCGACGTGGACATCCCGCGCGACGCGCTGGTGGCGTTCACAGGCGTCTCGGGCTCCGGCAAGTCGTCGCTGGCCTTCGGCACGCTCTACGCGGAGGCGCAGCGGCGGTACTTCGAGTCCGTGGCCCCTTACGCCCGGCGCCTGATCGACCAGGTCGGCGTGCCCGAGGTCGACACGATCGACGGCCTGCCGCCCGCCGTGGCGCTCCAGCAGCACCGCGGCGGGACTACCTCGCGCTCCTCGGTCGGCAGCGTCACCACGATCTCGAACTCCCTGCGCATGCTGTTCTCGCGCGCCGGCGCCTACCCCGCGGGCCAGCCGCGGCTCGACTCCGACGCGTTCTCGCCCAACACCCCGGCCGGCGCCTGCGAGGCTTGTCACGGGCTCGGCCGCGTCTACGCGGTCACGGAGCGCTCGCTGGTGCCCGACGACGCGCTGACCATCCGCGAGCGCGCGATCGCCGCGTGGCCGCAGGCCTGGGGCGGCCAGAACCTGCGCGACATCCTGGTCACGCTCGGCTACGACGTGGACACGCCCTGGCGCGACCTGCCGCGCGCGGACCGCGACTGGATCCTCTTCACCGACGATCAGCCGGTCGTGCCGGTGTACCCCGGCCTCACGCCCGCCGAGACGCGCGGGGCGATCGCCCAGAAGCGGCCGCACGACTACATGGGCACCTTCACCAGCGCCAGGCGTTACGTGCTGCACACCTTCGCGACCACGCAGAGCGAGCTGAACAAGCGGCGCGTGGCGCAGTACATGGTGAGCAGCGAGTGCCCGGCGTGCGGCGGCAAGCGCCTGCGCCCGGACGCCCTCGCCGTCACCTTCGCGGGCCACGACATCGGCGCGCTCGCCCACCTGCCGCTCGGCCGGCTGGCCGAATTGCTCAGGCCCGCCGCCGAGGGCGACGCCGCGCGGTCCGCCGACGCCTCGGAGCAAGAGCTCGTCGCCGAACGCATCGCGCGCGACCTCCTGGCGCGGATCAACACGCTCGAGGCGCTCGGCCTCGGCTACCTGTCGCTGGATCGCAGCACGCCCACCCTGTCGCCGGGTGAGCTCCAGCGCCTGCGCCTCGCCACCCAGGTGCGATCGAACCTGTTCGGCGTGGTCTACGTGCTCGACGAGCCATCCGCCGGGCTCCACCCGGCCGACGGCGAGGCGCTGCTCGCGGCGCTGGAGGGGCTCAAGCGCGCCGGCAACTCGCTCTTCGTGATCGAGCACGATCTCGACGTGATCCGCCGCGCCGACTGGATCGTGGACGTCGGCCCGGCCGCCGGCGAGCAGGGCGGGGAGGTGCTCTACAGCGGCCCGCTGGAAGGCCTCGCGCACGTTGCGGCCTCGCGCACGCGCGAGTACCTCTTCGACACGAACGCCCGGATCCCGCGCGCGCCGCGCCCGCCGAAGGGGTGGCTGAGGCTCGCGGGCATCACGCGCAACAACCTCGACGGGCTCGACATCGCGTTCCCGCTCGGCGTGTTCACCACGGTCACCGGCATCTCGGGCTCCGGCAAGTCGAGCCTGGTGAGCCAGGCGCTGGTGGAGCTCGTCGCCGAGCACCTCGGCCAGGAGATCGTGGCCGAGGACGAGGAGGGCGATCACCAGGACCCCGCCACCGGCCAGGTCCGCGGCGGCCAGATCGTCGACGGCCTGGCGGGCCTCAAGCGGCTGGTCCGCGTGGATCAGAAGCCGATCGGCCGGACGCCGCGCTCGAACCTCGCGACCTACACGGGGCTCTTCGACCACGTCCGCAAGCTCTTCGCGGCGACGCCCGAGGCCCGCGCGCGCAAGTACGACGCGGGCCGCTTCTCGTTCAACGTGCCCAAGGGCCGCTGCGAGACCTGCGAGGGCGAGGGCTTCGTCTCCGTCGAGCTGCTGTTCCTGCCGAGCGTCTACGCGCCGTGCCGCGCCTGCCACGGCGCCCGCTACAACGCCGAAACGCTCGCGATCCGCTACCGGGACCGGACCATCGCCGACGTCCTGGGCCTGACCGTCGACGCCGCCTGCGTCTTCTTCGCCGAGGAGCCGACGGTGATGCGCGCGCTCGCGGTGCTGCGCGACGTGGGCGTGGGCTACCTGCGGCTCGGCCAGCCGGCCACCGAGCTCTCCGGCGGCGAGGCCCAGCGCATCAAGCTCGCGACCGAGCTGCAGCGCGTCCAGCGCGGCACCTCGCTCTACGTGCTGGACGAGCCCACCACCGGCCTGCACCCGACCGACGTCGACCGCCTGATGGCCCAGCTCGATCGGCTGGTCGAAGCCGGCAACACGGTGGTCGTGGTGGAGCACGACATGCGCGTGGTGAGCGCCAGCGACTGGGTGATCGACATGGGCCCCGGCGCTGGCGCCGAAGGCGGCCGCGTGGTGGCCGCCGGCACCCCCGCCGAGGTGGCGCGCGCCCCCGCGAGCCGCACCGCCCCCTACCTCGCCCGCACTCTCTCCCCCCATGGACCATCTCGCCCTCCCGTCGCGTAATCGGATCGCGCAAGCGCGGGTAACATGAGGGAGATGAGCTGGCCTGCCTACGGGCTTTTCTACCTTTTCCCGCTCGCCACGCTGCTGGGAACGCTCTGGGGCGGCCCGTGGGCCTTCCTGTCGCCGGCGCTGGCCGGCGTGCTCGTGCCGGTGCTCGACCTCGTGCTCGGCCAGGACGAGCGCAACCCGACCGACGACGAATGTGAGCGCCTGGCCGGGCAGACGCGCTGGCGGCGCCTCCTCTACCCGTTCGTGGCCTTGCAGCTGGCCTTGCTGGTCGGGGCCTGCTGGTGGGCTGCTCACCAGCCCCTGACCGGCGCCGAATGGGCCGCGCTGGTGATGGCCGTCGGCGTGGTGAACGGCGGCCTGAGCATCAACGTCGCGCATGAGCTCTGCCACCGCCATTCGCGGCTGGAGCAGGGGCTCGCGCAGGTGCTGTGGTTCACGGTCGGCTACATGCACTTCCACATCGAGCACCGCCTGGGCCACCACGCCCGCGTCGCGACCCCCGCGGACCCGGCCACGGCGCGCCTGGGCGAGTCGGTCTACGCGTTCTACGCGCGCAGCATCGTCGGCGGCTACCGCAGCGCGTGGCACCTCGAAACCAACCGCCTCCGGCAGCTCGGGCTGCCGCTCGTGTCGGCCCGAAACCAGATGCTCTGGTACGCGGCGCTGCCGGTGGCCTTCACGCTGGCGCTGTACCTGGCCTGGGGTGTGGCTGCCGCCGGCTTCTTCGTGGTGCAGGCCGCCGCCGCGGTGCTCGTGCTCGAGACGGTCAACTACCTCGAGCACTACGGCCTCGAACGCCAGCTCGTGGCGCCGGGCCAGTTCGAGCGCGTCGGCATCGAACATTCCTGGAACTCCAGCCGGCGGCTCACGAACTACCTGCTGCTCAAGCTGCAGCGCCACTCGGACCACCACGTGAACCCGGGGCGTCGGTACCAGACGCTACGGGCGTTCGCGGAGGGCCCCGAGCTGCCGCTCGGCTATGGCGGCATGGTGCCGCTGGCGCTGATCCCGCCGATCTGGCACCGGATCATGGATCCGCGCGTTCGGGCCTTCCAGGAGCGGGTCGTGACGGTCACGATTCCCGGCGTCGATGGCGCCGCATGCGCGAGCACCCACGAGCAGGAGGAACCTGTTCGCCACTGAATCTACATTCGCGGCGCACGCGAACTCGCTTTTAGCCTGGATTCCCGCGACTCACCGATTGGTCGGGATCGATCAAGACGCTCTCCAAGAGCGCTCGATACCGTTTTGTGAGTTCCACAATCGTCTCGTGGTGGAACAGGTCCGCGTTGTAAACGAGGTGGCCCATAAGGGCATCGCCTGTGCGTATCAGCACCAGGTGCAACGTTTGCGACGCGAATTCGGATTCGAGCGGGACCAGGCGCCCCTTGAGGGGGCCGAGCGTGACTTCGGCGTCGATGTCCTCGACGAGATTGAACATCACGTTGGACCGCGCCGTCTGCTCGGTTTTCAACCTCCGGAAGGTGGTCAGCGCGACGTAGGCCTCGAAGCACCTGGCGAGCACCTGGAACGGCAGATCCTGGTGCGCGTAGGCGCCGAGGCAGGTGTCCTTCACCCGTTGCAAGTATGTGCGGAATCGCGGCGCGCCGGACAGGTCGGCCCTCAGGACGACGAAGTTGAGGAAGAGGCCGATCAGCGATTCGGTCTCCTTCGTGGGCCGGTTGGCGACCGGTGTGCCGACGAAGATGTCGCTCAGGCCGCTGTACCGGTGCAGCAACACCTGGAAGGCGCCCAGGAGCAGCATGTACAGCGTCACGCCTTCGCGCTGGGCCATGTCCCGAAGGGCACTTACCAGGGGGGGCGGCAGGTCGAAGATGACGCTCCTGCCTGCCATGGTCAGCACGTCCGGCCGGGGTTTGTCCGTGGGCAGGTCGAGCACCGTCGGCATGTTCAGGCCTTTGAGCAGCCAGTAGGGCAGCGATCGCCAGAGCACCGTGCGCGAGACCCGCCTGCGGTGCCAGTGCACATAGTCCGAATACTGGACGGGAAGCGGTTCCAGCCCCGGTTCGGTGCCTGCGATGAAGGCCGCGTAAAACAGGTTCAGCTCTTGCAGGAGGATTTTCAGCGACCAGCCGTCGAACACGAGGTGGCTGACCGAGGCCATCAGCAGGTGCCGCTTCGCGCCGCTGGTGTACACGCAGGCGCGGATCAACGGCCCCCGCTCGAGGTCGAAGGCGACCTGGGCGTTGTGCTGCAATTGCCGGCGGGCATCAGCCTCGGACGATGCCTCGACCCGACCCAGCTCGAACGGCATCATCGCATGCACCACGCGGCGCGGGCGCCGCTCGATGCCGGTGAAGGTCGTCCGCAACGATTCGTGCCGGGCAATGACCGCCCGGAAGCTGCGCGCCAGGGCGTCCTCGTCCAGGTCGCCTTCGAGCGCGATCGCCGCAAAGCTGTTCTGGATGCCATGCTCGAGCTGCGCGCGGCCGGGGAACAGCGTCCACCACATCGCCTGGCTGTGCGAGAGCTTGAGCGGCGCGTTGGCGGGTGCCTTGCCAATTTGCGGCGCCGGGTCGGGGGCGGTGGAGGAAGCCGGGGACGCACGCAGCCCCTGAGCCAACGCTGCCACCGTCGAGGCTTCGAACAGGCGCCGGAGCGGCAGGTCCGTACCGAAGCGCTCTCGTATGCGCGCCATCAGCCGGATCGCCAGCAGGGAATGGCCCCCGAGCTCGAAGAAGCTGTCGTGGATCCCGACCGCCTCGACGCCCAGCACCTCGGCGAAAAGCGTGCAGAGCACGGTCTCCTCGGTGGTCCGCGGGCCGACGAAGCCCTCGGTCACGGGCTGGCGTGCCATCCCCGGCGCCGGCAGAGCGGCGCGATCGACCTTGCCGTTGGGGGTCAACGGGAATGCGTCGAGCACCACGTAGTGACCGGGCAGCATATGCTCGGGCAGCTGCGCCGCCAGGTGGGCCCTGAGCGCCGGCACCAGCTGGGCGCTCGCCTCGGCCTGGACCGGGTGGTTGGCGAGGCTGTCGGGAGGCTGGTGGCTGGTGGCGGTTAAGAGCAGCGGCAGCAGGTCGGGTGGCGAGAGAACCACCGCGAACGTCGCGGGATCGTCGGCGACGCAGACCCGGACCGCCGCGGGATGCGGCGTATCCAGCTGCCAGAACGTCATCGGGTCCAGGCCCTCCTGGTCGGCCGCCGCGGCCTGATCTCGCAGCGCGCCAACGGTTTCCAGCTCAGCCGATCGCGCCAGCAGCTCGCTGGCCCGTAGCGCGTTGCCAATCCTCGCATTGGGGATGTTCCGGAACCCCAAGGATCCGCCATCCACCTGGCCGGCGTAGGCCGCCACGAGGTCCGCGGCCGAGGCGCCGGGCTGCCATTCCAGCCAGCTGACCGGCGCGACCGCCAGCGCGGGGTCGAGGTGCAGGATCACGTCGTAGCGGAAGTCGTTGAGCTCGTTGTGCGCCGCGCTGCGCTTGTGCAGCACCTCCACAGCCAGGCCCGGAATACCCAGGCTGGCGAAGAACGCGGGGGCCAGGCAGAGCTCCTCCTCGCGCTGGACGCGCTCGCAGACCTGGGCGGCGAGCACGCCGGCCGCTTCCTCGCCGTGCGCCCGGTGCAACGCGACGGAGGCGTGGAAAGGGCGCAGCAGGCCCAGGTGCCGCACGTCGCCCACGAAGATGCGCCCGCCGGGCGCGAGCGCTTGTACCGCCTGCGCGAGCACGCGCCGCAGGTAGCTCGCCGAGGGGAAGTACTGCGCCACGGAGTTGAGGATGATCGTGTCGAAGCTCGCGGGGGCGATGCCGGCGAAGTCGTCGGCGCTGCGCAGCAGCGTATGAACGCCGGCGAACCCGGCGCCGATGCGCTTGAGCCGCTCGACCTGCGCGAGCGCCGGCTGCGAGAAGTCGCTCGCCCAGTAGGCCTCGCAGCCGGGGGCGAGCTGGGAGAGCAGCAGGCCCGTGCCGCAGCCGATCTCGTAGACGCGATTTGGTGCCAACGCCCGGATGCGCGCGACCGTGGCGTCGCGCCAGGCGGCCATCTCGTCGGGCGGGATCGGCGCGCCGGTGTAGGAGCTGTTCCAGCCTGTGAAGTCCGACCCCAGGGTCGCGTCGGCCACCTCCGCCGCCGGGGCCTGGCCGTCCGCCGCCTGGTACAGGCTGCGCCACTGGTCGACCCGCGCCCGCTCCACGTCCTCGGTCGTGGCGAGCGGGCCGGGCACCACGTAGGCGGTCAGCGCCTGGCGATCGTGCTCGTCGCGGGCCATGACCAGGGCCTCGCGGACGCCGGGGTGGCTCGCGAGGGCGTGCGCGATTTCGTCGGGCTCGACGCGGAACCCGCGCAGCTTGATCTGGTGGTCGACGCGGCCCAGGAACGCGATCCGGCCGTCGGGCAGGTAGCGCGCCAGGTCGCCGGTCCTGTAGAGCCGCTCGCCGGCTGCGAAGGGATCGGCGATGAAGCGCTCCGCCGACAAGTCAGGCAGGCCGAGGTAGCCCCGCGCGAGGCCCGGCCCGCCGACGTAGAGCTCGCCGGCCACGCCGATCGGGACGGGCGCGCGCGCGGCGTCGAGGATGTGGGCGCGGGCGTTGGCGATCGGCCGGCCGATCGGCACCTGGGCCTCGCCCGGGACGTATGCCGCCACCGTCGACCAGACGGTCGCCTCGGTCGGCCCGTAGGCGTTGAAGACCTTGCAGCCGCGCGACCACGCCGCCGCCAGGTCGACCGGACAGGCCTCGCCCGCCACGATGATGGTGGTGAGCGAGGTGTCGGCCGGCGGCACGGCCATCACCGCGAGCGCCGACGGCGGCACGTTGATCACGCTGACGCGGTGGCGGCGGATGAAGGCGTGCAGCGCCGGGCCCGGCATGAGGTCGTCCCGGGCGCCCAGGCAAAGCGTGCCGCCATTGCAGAGGGTGGCCAAGATCTCGAAGACCGACGCGTCGAAGCTCGGCGAGGCGAACTGGAGGACCCGGCTCGCGGCATCGAAGCCATAGGCGCGCTGCGCGGCCACGACCATGTTGCACAGGCCGCGATGGGTCAGGAGCGTGCCTTTGGGCCGCCCGGTCGAGCCGGAGGTGTAGATGACGTAGGCGAGCGAGTCGGGCCCGGCCGCGCTGGCGTATACGTCGCGCGCCACGCCGGCGTCGTCCGCATCGTCCGCGTCGTCGGTGTCGTCGGTGTCGTCCGGGGCGTCGGCCTCGAGCCGGATGACGCGGGCCTCGTGGGCGGGGAGGCGGTCGAGCAAGGCGCCCTGCGTCACCACCACCCCAACCCGGGCGTCGTCGATCATCAAGCCCAGCCTCGCGGGCGGATAGGCCGGATCGAGCGGCAGGTAGGCGCCGCCGGCCTTGAGGATCGCCAGGAAGCCGACCACCAGCTCCGGCGAGCGCTCCAGGCACAGGCCGACCAGCACCTCGGGGCCGGCGCCCGCGGCGCGCAGGCGGTGGGCGAGCTGGTTGGCCTGGGCGTCGAGCGCGGCGTAAGTCAGCTCACGCCCCTCGAAGACGACGGCGACGGCCTCCGGCGTCCGCGCGACCTGGGCTTCGAAGAGCCGGTGGACCGCGGTGGCGTCCTCGAACGGCGTCCGCGTATCGTTCCAGGCCGCGAGTAGCCCCAGCTCACTCGACCCGAGCAGGTTCAGGCTGGCCACCTGGGCGTCCGGCTGCGCCAGGATCGCCCGCAGCAGCTGTTCGTAGTGCCCGAGGAAGCGCGCGATCGTGGTCGCGTCGAAGAGATCCCGGTTGTACTCGATGCGCGCCGTCCAGCCGGCCGGCCCCGGCAGCAGCTCCAGCGCGAGGTCGAAGCGCGCGAGCCGGCTGCCCAGCTCGATCGGCGAGGCGGTGAGCTCATCGAGTGCGAAGGCGTCGAGCCCGGCTTCTTGCAGGACGAAGAGCACCTGGAAGAGCGAATGATGGCTCAGGCTGCGTTGCGGGTTCAGCTCTTCCACCAGCTTCTCGAAGGGCAGGTCCTGGTGGGCGTAGGCGTCCAGGCAGCGCGCCTTGAGCTGCTGCAGGAAGTCCGCGAAGCGCGGCGAGCCAGCCAGGTCGCCGCGGATCACCAGCGTATTCACGAAGAAGCCGATCAGCGGCTCGAGCGCCTGAACCCGGCGGTTGGCGATCGGCACGCCGACGCAGATGTCGGCCTGGCCGCTGTGGCGGTGCAGCAGCACCTGGAAGGCCGCTAGCAGGAGCATGAACGGCGTCACGCCTTCGCGCTGGGCCAGCGCCTGCACCTGGTCCGCGAGGTCGCGCGCGAAGGGCACGTCCACCCTCGCGCCACGGTAAGACTCGACGGCGGGCCGGGGCCGATCGGTCGGCAGCTGGAGCAGCGCGGGCGCGCCGTCGAGCTGGCGCCGCCAGTAGTCGAGCTGGGTCTGGAAGACCTCGCCGTCGAACCATTCACGCTGCCAGCGCGCGTAATCGGCGTACTGGATCGGCAGCGCAGGCAGGGCGAGCGGCTCGCCCGACTTGAACGCACGGTACAGGCTCGCCAGCTCCCGCATCATCACGCCCCAGGACCAGCCGTCCGAGACGATGTGATGGAGGTTCAACAGCAGGACATGCCGGTCCGCGGCCAGCCGCAGCAGCCGCGCGCGCAGCAGCGGGCCGGCCGCGAGGTCGAAGCCCGCCTGGGCTTCCGCCTGGGCGAGACGTACGGCTTCGTCGTCAGGGGCCGCAAGCGCGCCCAGATCGACGACCGGCAGGGCGAAGCCCGCCTGGGGATCGACCACCTGCAAGGGCTGGCCGCCCACAGCCACGAACCGCGTCCGCAAGGCTTCGTGCCGGCCGATGAGCGCACCGAAGCTCTGTTCCAGCGCGCCGACGTCCAGCCGCCCGTCCAGCCGGTACGCGGCCGGGATGTTGTAGAGCGCGCTGTCCGGCTCGAGCTGGTCCATGAACCAGAGGCGCTCCTGGGCGTAGGACAGGCGGTGGGGGCCGGCCTGCGTGCCGCGCGTGATCGGCGGCAGGAGCCGGCCCTGGAGCTCGCGCACGATCGCCGCGAGCTCGGCGACCGTCGGCGCCTCGAAGAGCCGGCGCAGCGGCAGCTCCACCTGCAGCCGCTGGCGGATGCGGGCGGCCAGCTGGGTGGCGAGCAGCGAGTGGCCCCCGAGGTCGAAGAAATCGTCTTGGAGGCCGATCGGCCGGACGCCGAGGACCTCGGCGAAGAGCTCGCAAAGCGCCGCCTCGTCGGGCGTGCCCGGCGCCACGTAGGTGGCGCCGGCCTGGTCGCGGCCCTGGTCGGGGGGCGGCAGGGCGCGGCGATCGACCTTCTCGTTGGGCGTGAGCGGGAGCCTGTCGAGGAACACGAAGGCGGCGGGCACCATGTGGTCCGGCAGCTGGGCCTTGAGGTGCATCCGCAGATCGGCCGGTCCTGGCCGTTCACCAGGGCCGGTGACCACGTACGCCACCAGGCGTTTGTCGCCCGGCCGGTCTTCCCGCGCCAGCACCACCACGTCGCGGAGCCCGGGATGCTGGCTCAGCACGCTCTCGATCTCGCCGAGCTCGATGCGGAATCCGCGGATCTTCACCTGCTGGTCGACCCGCCCGAGGAACTCGACGTTGCCGTCGGGCAGGTAGCGGGCCAGGTCGCCGGACTTGTAGAGGTGCTCGCCCGGCGCGAACGGATCGGCGATGAACTTCTCCGCGGTGAGCGCGGGCCGGTCCAGGTAGCCGCGGGCCAGGCCGTCGCCGCCGATGTGCAGCTCGCCGGCCACGCCGACCGGCACCAGCTCGCCATGGGCATCGAGGAGGTAGAGCCGCGTGTTGGCGATCGGCCGGCCGATCGGCACCACCGGGCGCGGATCGTCGCGCCGGCAGTCGTAGTAAATCACGCTGACGGTGGTCTCCGTCGGCCCGTAGCCGTGCGTGAGCGCCGGCCCGTCGAGGGTGGCGAAGAACTGCTGCTGGTGCGCGTAGGTGAGGCTCTCGCCGCCCACGAAGAAGCGCCGCAGCGACCGGCACTGCTGCAGCAGGCCCTCGTTCAGCACCTCCTGCAACATCGACGGCACGAAGTCGATCAGCGTGATGCCGTGGCGCTGGATGAACGCGCAGAGGTGGCGGCCGTCCATCTGGGCGGACGGCTGCAGCACGTGCAGGCGGGCGCCCACCATGAGCGGCCAGAACAGCTCCCAGACCGAGCCGTCGAAGTTGATCGAGGTCTTCTGGATGACCCGGTCGTCGGGCGTCATGGGGTACGCCGACTGGCGGTAGACCAGGTGGTTGTACACGCCGAGGTGCCGGTTCATCACGCCTTTCGGCTTGCCCGTGGAGCCGGAGGTGTAGATCACCGAGATCAAGTGGTCGAGGCCGACGCCCGAGAACGGTGCGTCGTCCGGCTCCTGGCGCCAGGGCGGATCCGCGGCGTCGAGGCACAGCGTCTCGACCGGCTCGTCCGCCAGCAGCGCGCGCGTGGCAGACTGGGCAAGCACCAGCCGCAGGCCCGCGTCGCGCAGCATGAACCGCACGCGCTCCGCCGGGTAGCCCGGATCGAGCGGGACGTAGGCCCCGCCCGCCTTCAGGATCGCGAGCACGCCGACCACCAGCTCGAGCGATCGCTCCACGCAGAGCCCCACCCGCACGTCGGGGCCGACGCCCTTCGCGCGCAGATGGTGGGCCAGCCGGTTGGCCTGGGCGTCGAGCGCCGCGTAGGTCAGCTCGCGCCCCTCGAAGACGACGGCGACGGACTCCGGCGTGCGCGCGACCTGGGCCGCGATCAGCGCGTGGATGCAGGCGTCCTTCGGGTAGTCCACGCGGGTCTGGTTCCACTCGACCAGCAGCTGACGCCGCTCGGCCTCGGTGAGCAGGGGCATGCGCGTCACGGCCACGGTGGGATCCGCTACCGCGGCCCGCAGCAGGGCCTCGAAGTGGCCCGCCAGGCGGTCGATGGTGGCGGGGTCGAACAGGTCGCGGTTGTATTCGACGCGGCCCGCCAGGCCAAGGTCGTTCGGCAGGAGGTCCAGGCTGAGATCGAGCTTGGACAGGTCGGCCGGCACGTCGACGGGTGTGGTCGCCACGCCCGTGAGCGCCCAGGGAGCGGGCTCCTGCAGGGTGAACATCACCTGGTAGAGCGGGTGGTGGCTCGTGCTGCGCGGTGGGTTGAGCGCCTCGACGAGCCGCTCGAAGGGCAGGTCCTGGTGGGCGTCGGCGTCGAGGCAGCGCTCCTTGATCTGGTGCAGGAACGCGCGGAAGGACGGCGCGCCCGCGAGGTCGCCGCGCAGCACGAGCGTGTTGACGAAGAGGCCCAGCATCGGCTCGACCTCCTTGAGGCGGCGGTTGGCGAACGGCACGCCCACGCAGATGTCGGTCTGGTGGCTGTAGCGCGCCAGCAGCACCTGGAACGCGGCGAGCAGGACCATGAACGGCGTGACGCCCTCGCGCCGCGCGAGGTCATGCAGCTGGGCGGTCAGCCCGCGATCGAGCTGGAAGTGGCGCTTCGCCCCGTGGTAGCGCTCGATCGCCGGCCGCGGGCGGTCCGTGGGCAGGGCCAGCAGGGTCGGGGCGTGGGCCAGCTGGGCCTTCCAGTAGTCCAGCTGGGCCTGGAAGACGTCGCCGCCGAACCAGGCGCGCTGCCACCGCACGTAGTCGGCGTATTGCACGGCGAGCGCCGGCAGGGCGATCGCCACGCCCTGGCGGAACCCGTCGTACAGCGTGCCGAGCTCGCGCAGCAGGATGCCCATCGCCCAGCCGTCGACGATGATGTGGTGGATCGTCAGCACCAGCAGGTGGTCTTCCGCCGCGAGCGCAATCAACTCCGCGCGCATGAGCGGTGCGTGCGCGAGGTCGAATTGCGCATGGGCAGCCGCGTGCGCACGGCGCGCCGCCTCGGCTTCCGCGTCGGGCAAGGGCAGGTGGCGGAGGTCGATGCGCGTGGGCGCGAAGGGCCCGGGCGGGTCGATCACCTGGACGGCCTGGCCTGCGGGCGTGGCTTCGAAGCGCGTCCTCAGCGGCTCGTGGCGCGCCACCAGGGCCTCGAAGCTTTGCGCCAGCGCCGCCGGGTCCAGCGGGCCCTGCAGGCGGAAGACGGCCGGGTGCGTGTAAAGCGCGCTGCCCGGCATCAGCTGGTCCATGAACCACAGGCGCTCCTGGGCGAAGGACAGCGGCAGGGGCACGTCGCGCGGGGCCAGTGTGACGGGCGGCGCCGGCGTCTCGGGCGCCGCCGCCGCCGGGCCGCCGAGCGCGCGGACGGTCGCCGCCAGGGCCTCGACGCTGGGCGCCTCGAACAGCTTTCTCAGGGGCAGCTCGATCCGGAACTCCTCGCGGATCCGCGCGGCCAGGCGGGTGGCCAGGAGCGAGTGGCCGCCGAGGTCGAAGAAGCTGTCGCGCACGTCGACCTGGGGCAGCGCCAGGTCGGTGATCACCTCGGCGAAGAGCGCGCACAGCCGCAGCTCCTCCGGGCTCTGCGGCGCCTGGCGATCCGAGCGCGCGGGCGCCGCCGCCTGCGGCGCGGCGGGCGCCGCCGCCCGGGGTGCCGGCAGGTCGGCCAGGGCGATGTCTCCGACCAGTAGCTCGGGGGCGGCGAGCACGGCGTGGAGGAGCGCGACGTAATGGGCGCCCAGGCGGGCGACGGTGGCCGGGTCGAACAGGTCCCGGCTGTACTCGAGGCGGCCTTGCAGGCCGCCGTCGCGCGGGATCAGCTCGAGGGTGAGGTCGAATTTCGAGGTGCTCGTATGGGCTGGTGCAGCTTGCACGAGATGTCGCACCCACGCACCCTTTCCCTCTTTCCAGCTCCCCCACGAACCCGCCCGGGGGAGAGGTCCCCGCAGGGGGGTGAGGGGGCCCGCGAGGCACCTGGCGTGCCGTTGTAGGCCTCCCCTCACCCCCTGCGGTGGCGCTCCCCTCCTTTCAAGCCGCCCCACGAACCCACCCAGGGAGCAAAAGGGTGCCGGGCTTGCAACCGGCTCAGCCTCCAGGCCGTCGAACTGCCAATCCGCCATCGCGCCGTCCTGCAGGATGAACATCACCTGGAAGAGCGGGTGGTGGCCGGGGTTGCGCGGCGGGTTCAGCTCTTCCACCAGCTTCTCGAAGGGCAAATCCTGGTGCGCGTAAGCGTCCAGGCAGCGCGCCTTGAGCTGCTGCAGGAAGTCCGCGAAGCGCGGCGAGCCGGCCAGGTCGCCGCGGATCACCAGCGTGTTGACGAAGAAGCCGATCAGCGGCTCCAGCGCCTGAACCCGGCGGTTGGCGATCGGCACGCCGACGCAGATGTCGGCCTGGCCGCTGTAGCGGTGCAGCAGCACCTGGAACGCCGCGAGCAGGAACATGAACGGCGTCACGCCCGCGCGCTGCGAAACGACGTGCAGCCGCTCGGTCAGCGCCGGATCGAGCGCGAACGGCAGGCTCGCGCCGCGGAAGGTCTCGACCGCCGGCCGCGGCCGGTCGGTCGGCAGCGCCAGCGCGGACGGCGCGCCGGCGAGGCGATCGCGCCAGTAGGCCACCTGGGCCTGGAGCACGTCGTCGCGCAGCCACGCGCGCTGCCAGCGGGCGTAGTCGGCGTACTGGACCGCGTGGGCCGGGAGGGTGGCGGGCTCGCCGCGGCGAAACGCCGCGTACAACTGCGCGAGCTCGCGCGTGAAGATGCCCATCGACCAGCCGTCCGACACGATGTGGTGCATGCTCAGCGCCATCAGGTGGGCCTGCTCGCCGATGCGGAACAGCGTGACCCGCATCAGGGGCGCGTGCGCCAGGTCGAAGGGCTGCGCGGCCGCCGCGTGGGCCTGGCGCCGGGCCGCGGCCTCGGGATCATCCAGGTGGGCGAGGTCGACCAGCGCGACGTCGCAGCGGGCCTGTGCCTGGACGACCTGCACGACCTCGCCGCCCGCCCGGGCCTCGAAGCGCGTCCGCAGCGAGGCGTGGCGGTCGACCAGCGCCTGGAAGGCCGCATCCAGCGCCGCGACGTCGAGCGGGCCGTCCAGGCGCACGACGGCGGGCATCACGTACAGCGCGCCGCCGGGCTGCAGCTGCTCCAGGAACCACATCCGTTCCTGCGCATACGAGAGCGGCCAGGGGCCAGGCCCCGCGGCCACGGTGATCGGGGGCAGCATGGCGGCCTCGCGCAGCGCGATGCGGGTGGCCAGGGCAGCGATCGTGGGCGCCTCGAAGACGTCACGCAGTGGCAGCTCGACCCGGAACCGCTCGCGGACGCGGGCCGCGAGGCGGGTCGCGAGCAGGGAGTGGCCGCCGAGCGCCAGCAGGTGATCGCCGGGGCCCACGTGCGCCAGCTCGAGCAGGTCCGCCACGATCGCGGCCAGGACGTCGGCGGTGGTGGACGCCTCGCCGCACCCGGCCGCCAGGCCATCGGCCAGATACGGGTCGTTGCCCACAGCCGGCAGGCGATCGGCCAGGAACGCGTCCTTGCAGTCCCGCCGTCGAATCTTGCCGCTCGAGGTCTTCGGGATCGTGCCGGCCGGGAGCAAGACCACCTGCGCCGCGACCAGCTGGTGCGCCTCGAAGATCTCCGCCCGGATCAACGTGGTGACGGCTGCGAGCCGCTCGGCAGGCAGGGTGCCGGCGTCCGCCACCTCCGCCACCACCACCAGCTGCTCGGCCCCGCCGCGCTCGACCGCGAACGCCGCCGTGCAGCCCGGCCGGACTTGCGGATCGCTGGCCTCGGCCGCGCGCTCGAGGTCCTGGGGGTAATGGTTCTGGCCCTGGATGATGATCAGGTCCTTGAGGCGTCCGGTGATGAAGAGCTCGCCGCCAATCAGGAACCCCAGGTCGCCGGTGCGCAGAAACCCGTCGGCCGGCGCTGCGGTCTCGCCCGCCGGGACGGCGGCCGCACCGGCCAGCCGGGCCTGGAAGGTCGCGGCGGTCGCCTCGGGCTTGCGCCAGTAGCCCCGCGCCACGCTCGGGCCCGCGACCCAGATTTCACCGACCACCCCGTCGTCGCACGGCTCCCCGGTTTCCGGTTCGACGATGCGGAGCGTCTGGTCGGGCAGGCTCGACCCGCAGCCGACGAACACCCGCGCGCCAGCGGTCGTGCCGGCCGGCACCACCTCGGCCAGGCCCTGCAGCAGCGCCGCGGCGGACAGCGACAAGCAGGTCGGCGGGGCGTCCTTGCGGCCGGCCGTCACCATCAGGGTCGCCTCGGCCATGCCCAGGTAGGGGAAGAAGGCCTCCCGCCGGAAGCCCGCGGGCGCGAAGGTCGCGCTGAAGCGATCGATCACCTCGGCTTGCACGGGCTCGGCGCAGTCGTAGGCGACCTCCCAGCTGCTCAGGTCGAGGGCGGCCACCTGGTCCGCGGCGACCTTGTTCACGCAGAGCGCGTAGGCGAAGTTCGGGGCGCCGCTCGTCGTGGCCCTGTAGCGCGCGATCGCAGCCAGCCAGCGCAGCGGCCGCGCGACGAAGTCGAAGGGCGACATGAAGACGCTGTGGAAGCCCGCGTAGAGGGGCTGCAAGACGTCGGCCACCAGCCCCATGTCGTGGTAGGCGGGCAGCCAGGAGACGCCGACGCTGGCCTCGCTGTGCCCGAAGGCGCGCCGGATCGCCGCCGCGTTGTGGATCAGGTTGGCATGGCTGACCATCACGCCCTTGGGCGTGCCGGTGGAGCCCGAGGAGTACTGCAAGAAGGCGAGGTCATCCGGCGCGATCGACGGGGGGCGCCAGCCGGCCGCGCGGCGCTCGAGGGCCTCGGCCGTCTCCCCGTCGAGGGCCCACTCCAGCCAGCGCAGCGCCGCGAGCTCGGGGGCCTGCTCGAAGATCAGCGCGGCGTGCATGAGGACCTCGGGGCAGGTCAACACCACGGTGGCCTCGGCGTCGCGCGCGATCGCCCGCAGCCGTGGCAACGTGCGGTGCAGGCGCGCGGGGTCGTGGAAGTGGGCCGGCACCGGGATCGCGACGACGTTCGCGTAGATGCAGCCCAGGAAGGCCGCGACGAAGCCGATCCCAGCCGGATACAGCAGCAGGGCGCGGTCTTGCGGCTGGCCGTGGCGCTGGAGGTCGGCGGCGATCGCCCGCGCCTGGCGGTCGAGCTCGCCGTAGGTGATCGGCCGCTCGTCGGTCTCGCCATCGGCGAGGAAGGTGAAGGCCCGGCGGTCGGCCTGGTGTTCGGCGCGCCAGCGCGCAATCGCGAGCAAGTCGGGCGACTCGTGAGGCTTCATGCGCGGTCGCCCAACAGCTCCCGCATAACCAGCCGGATGAGCGGATACGACGTCAGGTGCGCCGCCTCCTCGTCCGGGATCGTCACGCCGAATTCCTCTTCGAGCGCCAGGATCAGGTTCATGTGCCGCAGCGAGTCCCAGGTGCCGACGGTGTCGCGGTTGGTGTCCGCCCCGACCGCCTCCCGCGGGATCCCGAGGATGGTCGCGACGACGCGCCCGAGCCGTTCCTCAGTCGCCATCGACCACCTCGATGTGGGCCGGGCACGCGGCCCGGAGATCGGCGAGCCGCGCGGCGTAGGTCGTGCGCGACGCGTCGCGCGCGACCACCGTCAGGCCGAGCCGCTCGTAGAAATCCGCGGCCTGGGCGTTCTTCGCGGACGGCACGAACTCGGCCGCCACGGTCTCGCTGCCCCGCGCCCGCGCGTCCGCGAACACCCGCTCCCAGGCCGCGAGCTCGATGCCGCGCCCGAGAACCCGGCAGCTCAACAGGCAGCACACGACGTGGACCACCGTCCCCGCGTAATGGACGATGATCACGCCCGTCAGGCCCGCGTCGCCGAATCGGTCGCGGACGCCGAGCGCGTACACAGCGCTGTCCGCGTCCGCCATGGCGGCGGCGATCTCACCTTCGGTGAACCGCCGGGTGGTCAGGTTGAACTGGTTCGACTTCTGCGTGAGCTCGGCGATGCGCGCCGCCTGCTTGCGATCGTCCCGCCGCAGCGCGACCCGGATGCCCAGCGAGGCCAGGTACGCGGCATGGCTCGCGTAGTCGGCGCGGGCCGCGATCGCCCGGGCGCGCTGGCGGTACTGCGCGGTCTTCTCGCCGTCCTCGCCGACTTCGCTGCCCTCGCCGCCGCTCACAGCCGGCACGAACAACGTTTCCAGCGCCTGCACCAGCGCCGGGAACTCGAAGACGTGCCGCGGCACCTGCAGCACCTTCACCGCGGGGAGCTGCGTGCGGACGGCCTCGCACTCGAACGCCGAGTCGTCGAGGAACACGAAGCTGTCCAGGCCGATCGCGAGCTCCGCGGCGAGCTCCCGCAGGCTCGTGGCTTTATCGCTCCAGCCGACCTTCTTGGCCACGAAATCCGCGTCGCGCAGGACCTGGTGCGGGTGGCCGGCCAGCAGCGCGTCCACGTCGGCCGGGTCGTTCTTGCTCGCCAGGCAGAGCAGCACGCCCGCCTGCCGCAGCCGGCGGAGCGCCTGCTGCACGACCCAGAAGACGTTGCCCGGGTAGTCGTGCGGGCCGAGCTGGACGCCCTCGACACCTTCCTCGCCGAGGATGCCGCCCCAGAGGGTGTTGTCGCCGTCGAGCACCAGCGCCTTGAAGTAGTAGGTGCCGTCGCCGCGCGTGGCGAGCAGGATCCGCCGGGCCAGCTCGTCCCAGAAGGCCGCTGCGTAGGGGGCCTTGAAGGTGTAGTAGAACCGCGGGTTGAACGCCTGCGACCGGCCGACTTCAGCCACGATGTCGGCGCCCGAAATCAGGTGCACGTTCGGGAACGCCGCGGCCAGCTCCACGAGCAGCGCGTCGAAGGCCGCGAGGGTCACCCCCACCGGATCCGGGGCGCCGACCGGCGGCGGCGTGAAGCGATGGCAGCGCAGCAGGAACACGGCCTTGAAAGGCTGCGCCGCCGCGAGCACGAGCCGCAGCTCGGCGCCCACGCGCGCCAGGTGGGCCTCGCGGGTCGCCGCGTCGAGCGACGCGAGCTGCGTCTCGAAGGACGGCGCGACGTTGTCGAAGAAGTGGACCAGCACCAGGGTCTCGACGCCCTGGTCCAGAAAGGCCCGCACGTTGTCCAGGTGGACGTCGTAGCCGCCCGCCTCGAACCGGCAGCCCAGGCCATGCAGGTAGGCGTGCTTCTTGAAGTACGCTGCCGCGAGGTCGGTGGTCAGGTTCGCCGAGATGCCGACGTTCCAGGTCTGCGCCGCCGGGACGACCGCCTCCACCTCGCCGAGCACCTGCATCAGATCGGTCAGCGTCTGGCGCGGTGCGGCGAGCCGCTCACGGAGCTCGGGGGCGGGCCAGGTTGGCGTGGTCACAGCATCACCAGGCCGCCGTTCACCCGCAGCGTCTCGCCGGTGATGAACTCGGCCGCCTCCGAAGCCAGGTAAGCGACCGCCCCGGCGATGTCCTGCGGGCCCGCGAGCCGCCGCAGCGGGGTCTGCCGCGCGACGATCAGGCGGGATTTCTCCGAGAGGTCGCCGATCATGGCGGTGTCGGTCATGCCGGGCGACACGTTGTTGACGGTGATCCCCGCCGGCCCGAGCTCGGCCGCGAGGCAGCGGGTGAACGCCGCCTGGGCCGCCTTGGCCACGGTATACGCGGTCCAGCCGGGCGTCGGCGTGCCGTCGACCACCTGCGAGGTGATCGAGACGATGCGGCCGTAGCCGCTGGCCTTCATGGCCGGCACGACGGCCCTCGCGAGCGAGAACGCGCCCTTCAGCTGGACGTCGAGGTGCAGGGCCAGGTCCTGCCATTCCAGATCGTCGAAGGGGACCGCGTGGATGCGCGGCGACGCGTTGTTGACCAGCAGCGTCACGGTGCCGTAAGCCCGCACCGCCTGGTCCACCAGCGCCTGCACCGCTTCGGGGCTGGCGATGTCGGCCTGGACCGCGATCGCCGCACCGCCCGCCGCCTCGATGGCGCGTACGGTCTCGGCGGCCCGCGCTTCGCTGCTGCGGTAGTTGACCACCACCTGGAAGCCCTCGGCGGCGAGGCGCTGGCAAATCGCCCGCCCGATGCCGCCGGCGCCGCCGGTGACGAGCGCGACGCGTCGGCGCGGCCCACCGGCCGCGGGCGCCGCGGGTGGGCGCGGCGCAAGCATCTTCACCTTCCCCGTGCCCGCGAGCACAACCTGCTTGTGTTGGTTCACGATCCGCGCCTCGAGCCCGAGCAGGCGCTCGCGTTCGTGCTTCTCGCGGACGGTGACCGAGATGGTCAGCTCGTCGTCGAGCCGCACCGGCAGCAGGAACTCGAACGACTGCGAGACCCACAGCGCGCCTTCGCCGGGCAGCTTGGTGCCGATCAGCGTCGAGACGAACGACGCGCCGAGCATGCCGTGGACCACGACGTCCTTGAACGGCGTCGTCTCCGCGTAGGCGCGGTCCACATGCAGGGGGTTGTCGTCGCCGGTCAGCTCGACGAAGCGCGCGACGTCCTGCGCCGTGATGCGCTTGACGAGGGTGGCCGAGTCGCCGATGGCGATGGCGTCGAACGGCTTGCCCGCGATCACCGGCCGCTCCATTTCCACACGCTCGCGCCGAAGTTCAGCCCCGCGCCGACGGCGGCGAGCACCAACGTCTGGCCCTGTGCGAGCTTGCCCTCGGCGACCGCCTCGCTCAGCACGATCGCCACGGACGCGGCGCCCGTGTTCCCGATCGCCTCGAGGTTGGTGTGGGTCTTGTCGAGCGACTGCCCGAGCTTCCGCATCACGTAGTAGATGAGGCTCAAATTCGCCTGGTGGAACAGGAAGAGGTCGACGTCCGCGAGCGCGGTGTCGGCCTTCTCCAAGGCCCGACGGACGGTGGTCGGCAGGTGGCCGATGATCGGCTGCCAGCTCGCGGCGCCGTCGATTTCGATGTGGGCGTCGCCGCCGCGGAGGCGCATCGCCTCGTATTGAGCGCCGTCGGTGAAGAAGTGCGAGTCCTGGATGCCCTCGCCGGGGGCCACCTGGCCGAGCACCGCGGCGCCGGCCCCGTCGCTGAAGTGGCTGGCGGTGTGCGGGTCGGTGCGATCGACGAAGCGGGAATGCAGCTCGACGCCGATCACGAGCGCGTGCTGCACGGTCGGATCGACGCGCATGCGGTCCGACGCGCAGGTCAGGCCGGTGACGAAGCCCGTGCAGTTCGCCTGGAGATCGAACACCTGCGCGCCGGTCGCGCCGAGCGCCTGCTGGATCTTGGCCGAGACGGGCGGGAAGACGTAGTCGGCCGAGAAGGTGCAGGCGATGATCAGGCCGAGCTGGTCGGGCGAGATGCCCGCCATGGCGATCGCCCGGTGGGCCGCAGCCACCGCGAGCGAGGCCGCCGACTCGCCCTCGGCGGCCAGGTAGCGGCGCTGGATGCCCGATTGGTCGAGGATCGCGGCCGGCGTGAGGGCCGGAATGGCGCGGCACAGCTCTTCGTTCGTTTCGACGCGCGCCGCCAAACAATGGCCGACGCCGACGATGCCCACCCCGTAATCGCGCCTCATACCGCCTCGTCGCTCCCCTTCGCAGCGGGATTATACCCGCCTTCCGCGTGGCCGGTGGGCGCCAGCGGCGCATGCGGGAACGCGGCCTGGCGTCCCTGGAACGCCAGGATGGCGGGGTTGCGGACGACGCCCGCGTCGATGGCGATCGCCTCGCGCAGCGTCGCCGACGCCGCCCAGCCGGCCCGGCCGGCCGCGAAGGCGGGCAGGTGCGGCACCAGCGCGGCCGAGATTTCCCAGCTCGCGCTCTCCCAGAGGTAGCTCGGCGTGTGGTCGACGGCGTAGTACGCGCAAGGCCCCACCGCGATCAGCGGCGCATCGAACGAGGTGGGCCGGGCGAAATCGAAGCCCATGCCGGCGTCGCAGCTCACGTCGATGATCAGGCCGCCGGGCGCGAGCACGCCAAGCTCCGCTTCCGCGAGGAAGAGGACGGGCCGGGCCGGGTCCTGCAGGATCGCGTTGACCACGATGTCCGCGCCCGCGAGCACCTCGCGCAGCGGGCGCGCCGTCCCGTCGCCCGCGAGGCTGACCATGCGCGCCGCGCCGGGCGCCTCCCGCCGGACGCGGCGGTAGCGGCAGCCGGGCAGCTCCACCACGTCGGGCTCGCCGGCCTGCACGCACACGGTGAGGTCCCGGAAGCCGTGGGCGAGCAACCCCTGGACCGCGCCACGTCCGGCGGCACCGCAGCCGAACACGACGACCTTGCGTGGGCGGCCGTAATGCCCCACCGACCCCTTCAAGGTCAGGGCGTGCAGGACCGCGCAATAGCCGGCCAGCTCGTTGTTCCGGTAGAAAGTGTGGGCGCCAGGCCGCCCGCTTTCGTCCCACGCGAACATCGCCTCGAACGCGATGAGCGTCTGCGCCCTGTCGATCGCCGCCTGCGTGAGGTCGCGCTGCTGGACGCAGTGGGGCCAGCCCCAGAGCACGCCGTTTTCGGGCATGGCCTGCAGATCCGCCGGGGCCGGCTTGAGCAGGATGATCGCGTCCATTCGCGCGAGCAGCTCGCCCCGCGGCGCCACGCCGCCGGTCTCCTGCGCCAATTGCTGATCCGAGCGCCCGAAGGGCTCGGCGTAGCCCGTTTCGAAGTGGAGCTGCCGGCGGACGTTCGGTGGGATCCGGCTCAGGTGTTCGGGGTGGATCGGGACCCGCCGCTCATGGGCTTTCGAGGAGGTCCCGACGACCCCGATCCGCATCGCCCAATCGCGGCGTTCGTCGGAAGTAATCATGGCGCCGTGATCGTACCACGCGACGGGCCGTGATCAGCCGTTCACGAGGTTCAGGTCGCCGCCGATTCCAGGGGCGCCGCGACCCTGGCGCACCGATCGGGCGATCGCCTTACTCGGTCTCGTACTTGAAGCCCATCAGGTACGGCTTGAGCCCGGCGAACTGGAAGGTCACCCGGGCCTTCAGCACCCCGTTGGGGCAGACGCACCGATACGCCACATCCAGGTGGTCCGGGGCGTTCGGCCGCGGCGCCGCGCTCACGACCTCGACGCGCTTCAGCCCTTTCAGGCCCGCCACCTCCTTGAGATGGGCCTCGAACCCCTGGCGACCCACCTGCTTCTGGAGGTTCTCGCCCAACATCTCGAACGCATCGTCGCCTTTGCCGTTCAGGACCGCCGTGAGGAAGCGCTCGCCGCCCCGCTGATAGGCCTCCGTATTCGCCGGCACCCGGTCGAGCGACTTGATGAGCTCAGGGCCGATCGGGTCATCGACGATCGTCAATGCCGCCAACCGCTCGTCGATGAACTGGACGTGGATCGGCACCTCGCGCTTCGCGAACACGAAGGTGCCCTTGTACTCGCGGAGGCGGCTGGACCCATCGAGCTTGTCCGAAAACTCGAGGCCGTTCAGGTTGACCGAGGCGAAGTCGCCGAACTCCGTCGAGATCGCCTTCACGTATGCCGCTCCGAGCTCCGGGTCGACCCGCTCTTTGAGGTGATCGCTCAGCTGGGCCTCGATCTGGGAGAGGCTGTCTCGCTTGCCCATTGCGAAGAACTCGCGCAGCTTGGCCTCGCCCGAGGCCTTGCCGGCCCACATGAAGCCACCGAAGCCGACGCCGGCGACGACGAACAGGGTCAGGGCGGCGAAGAAGAGCTTCTTGAACATCTGAATCCAATCTCGCGGCGCGGGTCGAAGGCGCGGACCGACGTCCGTTCGTCGCCTTGTACCCACGCTTGCGGGCTCTGAACACGCCGAATTCGAGCGCGCTGGCGATCGAGCATGCCTTCCGCGGGTATAGGACGGCCTGGCTCCACCCGGCCAAAGCCGTGGCGGAACGAGACCATCAGCCGCCATTCCGCATGAAAGGGCAATCGATGCAGGAGCAGACCAAGGTCCTGGTGGGGACGCGCAAGGGCGCTTTCGTCTTCCAGGCGGGCGCCGACCGCCGTTCCTGGGAACGCAAGGGGCCGATCAGCCTGGGCGCCATCGTCAACCACCTGGTCGCCGACCGGCGGGGCACGGACACCATCCTGATGGCGGCCAAGACCGGGCACCTGGGTCCCACCGTCATGCGGTCTGCCGATGGTGGCGACACCTGGCAGGAAGCCCAGCGCCCGCCGGCGTTTCCGAAGGCGCCCGAGGGCACGGAGGGTCCGGCCGTCGACGCGGTCTTCTGGCTCGAGCCGGGGCACGCCAGCCAGCCAGGCGTGTGGTGGGCCGGCACCGCGCCTCATGCGCTCTTCCGTTCCGAAGACGACGGCCTGACCTGGCAGGAGCTCGGCGCTTTCAGGTCCTACCTGGCGACGCTCGACAAGGATCACTTCGGCGAGACCCCGGGCGGCGCGATCACCCACTCGATCCAGATCGACCCGCGTGATCCCCGGCACCTGTACGTCGCCCTCTCCACCGGCGGCACCTTCGAGAGCCGCGACGAGGGCGCGACCTGGACCCCGCTCAACCGGGGCGTCGCCGCCGATTTCATGCCGGATCCGAACACGCCCTACGGCCATGATCCGCATTGCGTCCAGCTCCACCCCCTGCAGCCGGATCGCCTCTACCAGCAGAACCACTGCGGCATCTACCGGCTCGACCGCCCCGACGACACCTGGCAGCGCATCGGCGATGCGATGCCGCGCGAGGTGGGCGACATCGGGTTCTCGATCGTGCTGCACCCGCGCCAGGCGGACACGGCCTGGGTCTTCCCGATGGACGGCACCGACGTCTGGCCGCGCACCAGCCCGAAGGGCAAGCCGGCCGTCTACCGCACCCGCGACGCGGGCACGAGCTGGGAGCGGCTGGATCGCGGCCTGCCGGACGACCAGGCCTGGTGGACGGTCTACCGCCAGGGCATGGCCGTGGACGCGGCGGACACCGTCGGGCTCTACCTGGGCACCAGCTCGGGCGAGCTGTGGGCCAGCGACGACGAAGGCGATTCCTGGTTCCTGATCGCCCGCCACCTGCCGGACATCCTGTCGGTCGAGGTGGGCTAGGTGCGGGTCCGCATCCCGTCGCCGCTCCACTCGTACACCGCCGGCGTGAGCGACGCGGTGGCGGCCGGCCGCACGCTCGACGAGGTGCTGGCCGACCTCGAGCGGCAGTACCCGGGCCTCCGATTCCGGATCGTCGACGAGCAAGACCGCCTGCGGACCCACATCCGGGTCTTCGTCGACGGCCAGCTGGCCAACGCCCTCGATCGCCCGGTCGAGGCGGCTGCCGAGGTCATGATCGTCTGCGCGCTCAGCGGGGGTTAACCGTCCATGCCACCATCCGAGCCGAACCTGGCCCGTTACCGGGGCCACCTGTCCTTGCCGGAAGTCGGTATCGCCGGCCAGCGCAAGCTCGCGCAGTCCTCGGTCCTCTGCATCGGCACCGGGGGCCTGGGCAGCCCCGCGTCGCTCTACCTGGCCGCGGCCGGCGTCGGGCGCATCGGCCTCCTCGACTCGGACGAGGTCGACGAATCCAACCTGCACCGCCAGATCCTCTTCCGCACGCGCGACGTCGGCGCCTCCAAGGTCGAGGCGGCGCGCGCGACCCTCGCGGCCCTGAACCCCGACGTCGAGCTCGTGACCCACGCCGAACGCCTGGATGCCCGCAACGCGGCCGAGATCCTGGGCGGCTACGACGTGATTCTCGACGGCACCGACAACTTCCCGACGCGCTACTTGATCAACGACACCTGCGTGCGGCTGGGCAAGCCGGACGTGTGGGCGTCGGTCTTCCGGTTCGAGGGGCAGGTCGCGGTCTTCGACGCGCGGACGGGCCCCTGCTACCGCTGCCTGTTTCCCGAGGTCCCGCCCGCCGAGGAGATCCCCTCCTGCGCCGAAGCCGGCGTCCTGGGGGTCCTGCCGGGGATCCTGGGCACGACCCAGGCGCTCGAGGCCATCAAGTTGTTGCTGGGCATCGGGCAGCCGTTGATCGGACGCCTGCTGCTCTTCGACGCCCTCGCGCTGTCGTGGCGCGAGCTCGCGCTGGCCAAGGATCCCGGCTGCCCGGCTTGCGGCGATCGCCCGGCCGTGAGCCAGCCCGCGCCCCCGGCGCAGGCCGTGCCGGCCACCGTGATGGCCGTCGATGCCGGCGCGCTCGACCAGCGCATGCGAGAAGACGAGGCGCTGGTGGTGATCGATTGCCGCGAGCCGTTCGAGTGGGACATCTGCCACCTCGCGGGCAGCCGCCTGATCCCGTTGCGCGAGCTGGGCACGCGGCTGCCCGAGCTCGACCGGGCCCGTCCGGTCGTGGTGGTCTGCCATCGGGGACCCCGCTCCCACCATGCCGCATCGTTGTTGTCGCAAGCGGGCTTTCCCGACGTCGGCTTCCTGGCCGGCGGCCTCGACGCCTGGGCGCGCCAGGTCGATGCGGGTATGGCGCGCTACTGAATATGAGGTTCGAGATGAAGCACCATCTGTTCTTGGCGTTGGCCATGGTCCTGGTGGGCTGCCAGACCCCGACCCCGCCGAACAAGGTCCCGCCCGGGGCCGCTGCCTCGATCACGCCGCCCGCGTCGGCGGGGCCCGCCTCGCCGCTGCCGACGGCCGCGCCCGCCGGGCCGTCGCCGAGTCCAACGAAAGCGCCGGGCGGCCTGCCCGCCATCGAAGACGCGCACGCCGAGATGACGGACCTCGACAACAAACGCGGCCATGACTGGCACTTCGCCGCGGCGCTGACCGGCGGCGCGGTGGGCACCGCGCGGGCGACGCTGATCATGGGCGAAATGGGCCGAAAGCTTCGGCTCGATGCTTACGTCATCGGCCTGTCCGGGCCCGCCGAGGCCGTGCGGCTGCGCGACGGCGAAGATGGCGTGGTCCTGTTCAGCGCCGAGGAGGGGTCTGGGTCGTCCTGGGTGCCCGGCCTCGGCCGATTCGAAGGGACCGTGAGCGGCACCGGCGCCGAAGTACCGCTCACGGACGCGGTCCTCACGAAGTTGGAAGCCGGTCGGCTCGTGGTCGATGTCCAGCCCGACGGCGCCACGACCGGCGCCTGTCGCGGCCGCCTCGAGCCTGTGCGCGCGGCGGTGAACGGCTTGATGTATCCGCCGGTGCTCACCAGCCTCAGTGCCGACACCCCGCGCGGCATTTACACGGCGACGCTGTCGCGCGACCAGGAGACCTTCAAGGTGGACGTGAACGTCGACAAGCTGTCGAGCAAGGTCCAGGCCGTCCATGTGCACAAGGGCACTTCGTCCGAGCCGGGCCCGATCTTCCAGACGCTGACGCTCGCAGGCGCCGGCGAGGCTCACCTCGCCTTGAAAGCGCGTGACGCCGTGGTGTTCTATTCGAGCGTCATCACGAGCACCGGTGAGGACCTTTACGTCGACGTGCACACCGAGGCCCACCCCGAGGGCGAGATGAGCCAGAGGCTCATCGGCATGGGCGGGCCCTGACACGCGAGCCGCCCCGTCCCTCGGATTACTGCAGGTAGCGCCCCGTAATTGACCGCACGTCGTTCCGCAACTCGCGCGGCGTGCCCTCGAAGACGACCTGCCCGCCGCGGGTGCCGCCATCGGGCCCCATGTCGACGACCCAGTCCGCCTGCCGCACGACGTCCATGTTGTGCTCGATCACGACCACCGTGTTGCCGGCGTCCACGAGCCGGTCCATGATCGCGAGCAGGTGGCCGACGTCCGCCATGTGCAGGCCGGTGGTCGGCTCGTCCATGACGTAGATGCTGCCCTTCTTGTGCAGCTCGCTCGCCAGCTTGATCCGCTGGCACTCGCCGCCCGACAGCGTGCTCAGAGGCTGGCCGAGCGTCAGGTAGCCCAGGCCGACGTCGCGCATGGCCTTGAGCTTGCGGACGACCTCCTTCTGCTTGAAGTGCGCCAGCGCCAGGTCGACGGTCAGCCCGAGCACGTCGCTGATGTTCTTGCCGTCGAGGGTGTGCGCGAGCACCTCGTCCTTGAAGCGCCGGCCCTGGCAGGTGTCGCAGGGCGCCTTCACGCCCTCCAGGAACGCGAGGTCGGTGTAAATCACGCCGAGGCCCTTGCAGGCCTCGCAGGCGCCCTTGGAATTGAAGCTGAACAGGCTGGCGTCCACCTTGTTCGCGGCCGCGAAGGCCTTGCGGACGTCGTCCATGACGCCGGTGTAGGTCGCGGGGGTCGAGCGGCTGTTGGCGCCCACGGCCGCCTGGTCGATCACGACCGCGTCGGGGTGGGCCGGCAAGAACGCCCCGTGGATGAGCGAGCTCTTGCCGGACCCGGCGACGCCGGTCACCACGGTCAGCACGCCCAGCGGGATGTCGACGCTGACGTCGCGCAGGTTGTTGGCGCGGGCGTGGCGGATCGGCAGCGTGCCGCGCGCTGTACGGACCTCGGCCTTCATGGGCAGCTTCTGCTGGAGGTGCCGGCCGGTCGGCGTGTCGGCCTTCAATAGCCCCGCGTAGGTGCCTTCGTACACGATCCGGCCGCCGCCGCTCCCGGCGCCCGGCCCGACGTCGACCACGTGGTCGGCGGCCTGGATGACGTCCGGATCATGCTCCACCACGATCACGGTGTTGCCCTTGTCGCGCAGCTTCACGAGCAGCTCGTTGAGGCGGTGCACGTCGCGCGGGTGCAGCCCCACGCTGGGCTCGTCGAAGATGTACATCACGTCCACCAGGCTGCTGCTCAGGTGCTTGACCATCTTCACGCGCTGCGACTCGCCCCCCGAGAGCGTGTCCGTCGCGCGGTCGAGGCTCAGGTAGTCGAGCCCGATGTCCACCATCGCCTGGAGCCGCTCCGTCAGCGTCGCCACCAGCGGGGCCGCCACCGGGTCGTCGAGCCTGGCGACGAGCGGGAGCAGCTCGCCGATTTCGAGGGCCGCGAGCTCCGCGATGTTCCGCCCGCCGATCCGGCTGTTCAGGGCGGCCTGGCTGAGGCGCGTGCCCTTGCAGAGCGTGCAGGGCCTGAGCGCGATGTATGGCGCCACCGCCTTCTGCGTGCGCTCCGAGAGCGTCTTGAGGTCGCGGCGGATGTACGAGCGCGTGATCTTCTCGACGATGCCCTCGTAGGTCGCGTTCATGGCGCCGCTGCCGATGGTGAGCTTGTACTTCCGCGGCTTGGCGTGCAGCAGGAGGTCCAGCTCCTCGGGCGTGAAGTCGCGCAGCTTCTTGTCGTTGTCGAAGAAGCCGGACTCCGTGTAGGCGCCGAGCTCCCAGCTCACGAAGAACGGCACCTGGAGGGCGCCTTCGTTCAGCGATTTGTCGAGGTCGAGGAAGTCATCGGCGATGACGCCCTGGATCTCCCCGCGGCCGCCGCATTCCGGGCACCAGCCGCGCGGGTCGTTGAAGGAGAAGGCGATCGCGCCGCCGGCGTGCGGCTGGCCGAGCCGCGAGAAGAGCACCCGCAGCACCGAATAGATGTCGGTGATCGTGCCGACCGTGGACTGCGAGCCGCCGCCGAGCCGCTTCTGGTCGACCACGACGGCCATGCTCAGGTTCTCGATGGCGTCGGCGTCCGGCTGCGGGTAGCGCGGCAGGAAGTTCCGGATGAACATGCTGAAGTTTTCGTAGAGCTGCCGCTGGGCCTCGGTGGCGAGCGTGTCGAAGACGATCGACGACTTGCCGGACCCCGAAACGCCTGTGAAGATCGTGATCCGGCGCTTCGGGATCGCCAGCGAGACATTCTGCAAGTTGTTCTCGCGCGCGCCCCGGATCGCGATGGCTTCGTACAAGTCGGTCTTCTCCTCGGTGGTTGGCGGGCCTACAGGATGTAGCCGCGCTTCAAGAGCGTCCTGGCGCCCTGCCGATAGCCTTCCGGCGTGGGCAGGTCGAAGCCCAGGCTGTCCGCGATGCGGGTGATCGTGCAGAACAGCGTGCAAATCCGGATCACGTCCTCGATCGCTTGGGCGCTCACGCCGGCGGCCCGCACGGCCCGCACGTCGTCCGGGCCGATCGCCTCGGGGGTCAGCGTCAGCTTCTCGAGGAAGCCGAGCGTGGCGCGCAGCGGCTCCCCGATCGGGGCCGTGCGCCAGTCGTTCAGCACGGCTAGCGTGAGGTCCTCACCGAGCTCGATCGACGCGACCGCGCCGTGCGAGCCCTCTCAGAAGAGGCATTGGTTGAGCCGCGAGACGAAGGCCGCGAACAGCTCGCGCTCGCCCAGGCGCCAGTCCGACGGCCCGCGCAGCGCGGCCTGGGTCGCGGCCGAGAACGGCGTGCCGAAAAAGGCCGGCCGGTAGAGCAGGACCTTGATCACGTCGACCGGCTCCGCGCCCGACATCACGCGGATCACCGTGAGCAGCAGCTTGTGGCGCAGCCGGTGCCCGCTGCGGACCCTGGCGAGCCTCATGGCGTCGCCTCGGCCGCGGCGAGCGCCGCCATTCCCGCGCGGAACCGCCGCATGCCGGCTCCCAGCGCGGCGCTGACCGTCACGTCGAAGATCGCGTCTTCGCTGTGCCCGGCCGCGCGCAAGGCGTCGAGATCGGCCTCCGCGACCGTCGTGGCCCGGTGGGCCACCTGGTCGACGTAGGCCGCCAGGGGCGCGGGCAACGGGCCGAGCGTGGCGGCCGCCCGGCGCACGTCGGGCGGGGTCTGCGCGGGGCCGTCGAGCACGGCGGCTTCGAGCGCTAGGATCAGGTCCATGGGGGTCTCCCGAGGGGGCGAGTGAGCACGCTACAGCATAGCAGGCCCAGGCTCCCCGCGCCCCGGCTGAGTACCGAATGCGAGGCGTTCGCCGCAGGCCGGGCAGCGGAGGTCGCGCGGGCCGAGATCGGCGAGGAGGTGGACCGGCAGCACGACCGGCTCATGGCCGCGCGGGCACGTGAGCTCGCGGGCACGGGGCGTCCCGCAGGCGGCACAGAAGGGCGTCGGGCCACCCGGTTGCCCGCAGGCGATGCAATGCGGCACCGCGTAGCCAGGCGATTCGACCTGTGCCTGCTCAGGGGCGCCGTCGAAGTATAGGTCCGGGGCTTCGGCCTGGCGAAGCCCCTCGGCCTCGGCGCGCGCGAACGCCGCCTGGCGTCCCGCCCACCACCCGGGGTAGGTCGTGGTGATGAAGGCGACGGCCGCGACGCCGGTCGCCAAGAACACGTAGTCGCGCAGGTCGGCGCCATAGATCCCGGTGACCACCAGGCCGAAGGTCACGGTCGCGAGCGGCAGGACGTCGCGGAACGCGAAGGCCCGGCCGAGGATCCGGCTCACGTGGAGCAAGAGCAAGGGCAGCGACGTGCCGGCCGCCAGGGCCAGGGACCATGGGGTCGCGAACGGGCCATGGAACTCCAGCACGGCGAAGATGACGAAGAAGGTGCAATACGTGAGCGCCAGCAGCAAGAACTGGCCCCACCGGAAGTCGTCCAGCTGGCCCGGCTTGCGCAGATCGCCCAGGTACCAGAAGCCGGCGCCGAACAGCAACAACGCGACCCCTGCCAGCTGGAACAGGTGCATCGCCTGGCCGAGGGGCGTGTGCGCCACGGGCAGCGCGATTTTCAGCGGTCGGTCGGTGACGAGGTCCCGCATGCGCCACCGCACCCCGGTGGCGCCCACCGAAGTCGGTTGGAGCGACGTGTCGGGCACCGAGAACTCGCTCGCCCCGGCGATCTCGACGCCCACGTCCAGCACGCGCGTCCTCGCGGCCGGGGGCAGGTGATAGGCGAAGGTCTCGCCGCCGCGCGTCACGAAGTCGACCTCGACGGGGGTCACGACGCTCGGGGGCAGGCCCACCCAGCGGATGCCGGTGGGGCCGTACTCGACGCCCGCCGGCTCGCGCATGCCCGTGGGGCCCTCGATCCGGAGCGCAACCTCGCGCGCCTCGATCGTGCCTTCCGGGAAAGGCACCTCCAGGCGAATGGCCGAGGCGCCGGGCCGGCGAACCAGGAAGCGCGCGTGATAGCGGGCGTCGTAATGGGTGAAGACGTCGATGCCGACCCGCCGCTCGGCGACGGCGAGCTGGATGGTGGCCACGATCTCGTCGAGTTCCGGCAACGATGCCGCGATCGGGACAGAGGGAGTGGCCTGTGGGCGGTGGATGACGCGACGCTGCGCACTTTCGCCGGCGGGTGCCGCCGGCTTCGGGTGGCCGGGACGCAGGAAGAACGGGATGATCACGGCGAACAGGAACCCGATGATGATCACGACGATCAGGAGCTCGATTAAGGTGAAGGCCGGCCGGGCGAAGCCAGCCCGAGATCCCTGCGCGCGGAAAGTCTTCATTGCAGCACCTCTCCCAACTCGATTGGCCATCCGTCTGCCAGGAGTTTCCCGTCACGGGCGACGCGCCAAACGGTCGTGAGCTGGGATTTAGGCCAGGACCACCACGCGCACCGCATCCAGGCTGACGCGGGCCTCACCCAGGCAGCGCAAGGTCTCCCCGACCTTCTCGGCGTGGCTCGCCAGCTCCGCGGCCGATACGTTGCCCAGGCCGTGCAGATCCGCGAGGCGCCGGTGCTCGCCGCCCAGGATCGCGCCGGCCTGGGCCACGGCGGCTTCCACCTGCGGGTTGAGTCGTTCATTGGCGATTTCTTCGGCGGCTTCCAGCAGCGGCAGGAGCTCCGCCTGGAGCAACCCCGCCAGGCGCGGCCAGATGGCCGGGCTCAAGGGCTGGAGCTCGACACCCGCTTCCCTGGCGGACTGGCGCAGGCGGCCCTGGAGGTCGAGGGTGAGGGAAATCGACGTGGGCGGCAGAAAGCGAGGCAGCCCCAACCGCCCCGGCCCCACGCCCTCCAGCAGGAAGAAGAACTCGATCAGGAGGCCCTGCTCGGGCGCGTCCGGCCAGAGCGCGAGGCTGGCGCGGCCTTCGGCCTGGTCCAGCAGGAGCGCCAGGGCGCCTTCCACGAGCGGATGATCGGGGCTCAGGAACTGGATGTCCTCGCGCACAAGCGCCAGGCTCCGGTCGTAGGTCGTCAGGTAGCCGTCGTCCCGCAGGCCGGGGAACGGCTCCACCTTCATCGCGTGTCCGGGCCGGACCTTGTGGATCAGGGGATCGGCCAAGTCCTCCTCGACGACCCCGAAGTGCTCCAGCAGCCCGCTGACGCATTCCGCCAGGAACGGGTGGTCGAGGGCCTTCACCTCCTCGGCCAGCGATTCCCCCAGCGCCTGGTCGAAGGAGTTCAAGTCGATGAGGAAGTCCACGCTGGCCTGCAGGTCCGCCCGGTGGCGGGCCATGACCGCGGCCGTCTCGCGCAGGAACCCGTCCAGGCCTGCCTGCTCCAGGCCCGCGGGGGTGTGCGCTTCGAGCACCTCGAGCAGGCGCGGCGCCTGGGCATCCATGATGTGCTCGCCGCCCGTCAGTGGCGACTCGAAGACCTGCAAGCTGCGATGCCACTGGAACAGCGCCTGCCCCGGCGTGCGTTCGACCACGGCCACGTGCACCTGGATGGTCTCGGTCTGGCCGATCCGGTCCAGGCGGCCGATCCGCTGCTCGAGCGCATCCGGGTGCAGCGGCAGGTCGAACAGGATGAGGTGGTGGCTGAACTGGAAGTTGCGGCCTTCGCTGCCGATCTCGCTGGAGATGAGCACCTGGGCGCCTTCCGGCTCAGCGAAGTAGGCGGCCTGTCGATCGCGCTCGATCAGGCCGAGCTGCTCGTGGAAAAGGGCCACCTTGACCGCGGTCTCGCTGCGAAAGACCTTCTCCAGCCATTTCACCGCGGCGACGGTCGAGGCCATCACCACCACCTTCTGGTCGCCCAACGCCTGAACCAGCCTGAGCACCCACGCCCAGCGCGGGTCGTCCTTGGCGGACGGCTCGGTGCCGGTCGACGGCGCCAGGCCCAACAGGCCCTGCAGCGCGACGATCTCGGGCCATTTCGTGGCCTTCTCCCACGCCTTCGGCAGCGGCAACAGTGTTTGGTGTAGTTGCCGGCCCGGAAACCCGCCTAGCTTGTCGCGGCGGTTGCGCACCAGCACCCGTCCCGTCCCGTGCCGGTCGACCAGCTGCTGCAGGGATTGGGTGGGCGTGCCGTCCCAGCGCGCGTCCGGAAACAGGCGGTGCAACTCGGGCGTGACGTCGTCGCCCTGGTCGAGGCGGCGGGCCAGGTCGGCCACCTCCCGCAGCCGGCTATGCTCGGCCTCGAACTTGGCGAAGTCCGGGAAGCGCTCCGGGTCGACCAGGTGCAACAACCCGAACTCCGTCTCCAGGCCCTGGCGCAACGGGGTCGCCGTCAACAGCAGCAGGCCCTGGCTGCGCTCGGCCAGGGCCGCCACGGCCGCGTAGCCGGGGCTGACCCGCTCGCGCGACCAGCCCAGGTGGTGGGCCTCGTCCACGATCACGAGGTCCCACGGCTGCTCCAGGGCCTGCTGCAGGCGCTCCGGCTCGCACAGCCAGTCCAGCGGCGCGATAAGGCGCGAGGCGGAGGCGAAGGGGTCCGCCCCAGCGGGGTCGACCAACGAGAAGAGCTCGTTGAAGCGCCGATAGAGCTCGATCAGCCACTGGTGCACGAGGCTGACGGGCGTGAGCACCAGCACACGGTCGGCGCGCCCCAGGGCGCGCAGCGCGGCGTAGATCAGGCAGGCTTCGATCGTCTTGCCGAGCCCCACTTCGTCGGCCAGCAAGACGCGCGGGTACTCGCGGCTGCTGACCTTGTAGGCGATCGCGAGCTGGTGCGGCAACAGGGACACCCGCGCGCCGGTCAGGCCGCGGCAGCGCTGTCGCAGGGTCTCGGAGCGCAGCCGCCAGCCCGCCACCCGCAGGTCGAAGGCCTCGTGGGCGCTGAGCTCGCCTGCGATCAGGCGTTGCAGCGGGTCGTGCGACGCGCTGGTGTCGGCCAGCTGCATCTCGGGCACCACCAGGCCCTGACCGAAGTAAGTCAGCAGGCCCGCCTGGTCCAGCTCGATCTTCTCGACCCGGAAGGTCCGGCCGTCCTGCGTCCGGGCCGACTGGCCCACGCCCAGCTCGTAGCGGCGCAGCGGCGCGCTGGCCGGGTTGTACAGGCGGCGCTCGCCGGCCCCCGGATACACCACCTCGACGCTGCGCGTGGTCGGGAAGCCCAGGATGACGCCCAGCCCGAGCGAGGGCTCGGCCTCGTTGCGGACCCGCTGCCCGACTGCCCATTTTGGTCCTGGCGTCATCTTGCCGAGGCCTCCGAATGCCACGATCGCGACGGCATGGTAAGCGCTTCCCGGGCTCGCCCGCAACCGTTCGACCGAGGTTTATTTAAGTTCATATTAGGAAAGAATTAAAATCACCTTGCGTTCTTGTTCGAGACCTGCTATGATTAATCCATCAACCGGTTCTGGAGAGCCGGGCCGCTTCCGAAAGGGAGCGACGGATTGAAAGAAGAGTCACCGCAAGGTGAGGATGATTTGAATCCGCGATCGAATATTCGGTAGCAATATCGGATAGGTATCCGGAGGCTCGCAAGAGCATTCGGCCGGTGGGTCCGACCGAAATGGGCCGCGGTGTTTCATAACGAGCAATCGCCAGCAATGGGGAATGCCACGGAGGGAAATGTCGCAGGAGGCGCAAGCCGCCTGAAGCGGACTTCAAAATCCGCAGAGGATGTACCGGACGCGTGAGCGTCCTGCGTTGCCAAAACGCACCGATGGATCGACATCGGAAGGCCCCTCGACCCGGGTAGGGAGCCAGACCTCGCAAGAGGTAAGGTAACTCGCCAGGGAGGTGAACGGGACGCTGGGTCGCAAGGCCCGGGGTGGAGGCTGGGAAACCAGCCGAGGGGGATACCCGAAGGGGTGTGCCCGATACCTGGAAACAGGGAAGACGCCGTTCACTGGTCTGACACCTCCAGGTGTGAGCACGGAAGCACCCCGTCGAGAGTGCCACGGAATCCGAAGCAGGCGTCGCACAACGCCCAAGCCGGAATTCGGAAGGGATGAACAATCCCTGGAACGTAGGTTGAGATACTTGCGACGGAACGAGGGGTGCTGGCAGCACCCGGTGCGAAAGCATCAGGCCGAAGCGACGGCCGGATCGGTTCCCAAGCAGCAATCCCCCGCAGAGCCACAAGCTCCGCGGGGATTGGTGTTTTTGGGCTCTGGTGGTCCGTCCGCCCATTTGAACGCAATCCGTGATTTCCCTTTCTGTTCGTGATACGTTCTACCTATGGAACATAACAAGGCCGCGATTCGGGGCCTTGGCTGTGGCGCCATTCGGGGAGGTGGGCAGCGTATGGCAAAAAAGAGTCACATCCTCATCGTCGACGACAAGGCAGAAACCCGCGACCTGTTGAAGCAGTTCCTGGAGCATGAGTACCGGATCACCGAGGCCGGAGACGGAGCCGAGGCGATCGCCTCCATCGACCGCGCGCGCCCCGATCTGATCATCTTGGACCTCCTCATGCCGGGGGTCGACGGCTTCGCCGTCTTGCGCCACCTGGCCGATCACCCAGGCCCCTTCTTGCCCGTGATCGTGCGTTCCGGCGCGCCTCAGCGCGAGGTGCGCCTGCGGGCGCTCACGCTGGGAGCCCACGAGTTCCTGGGCCTGCCCTTCGACGAAGACGAGCTGAACGTCCGCATCCACAGCATGCTGTCGCTCAAGGAAGCGCGGGAGACCGCCGAGCGAAGGACCCGCGACCTCGAGGTGATGGTGGCCGAGCGCACCCGCGATTTGCGGATCGCCGTGGAGGATTTGCGGCGTTCCAACCGCTACAAGGACGAGTTCCTTTCCGTGGTCAGCCACGAGCTGCGGACGCCCCTGGGGGTCATGATCGCGTACGCCTCCAGCCTCGAAGACGGCGTCGCCGGCGAGCTGACCGAGAGCCAGCTCAACATGGTGAGGAACATCTCGCTGGGCGGGGAGCGGATGCTGGAGCTCGTGAGCAACCTGCTCGACATGAGCATGATGGCGGCCGGCAAGTTCCGGGTGAACCTACGCAGCGAGTGCTACGAACCGATCGTCGCGCAGGCCGTCGCCGCCGTGCGCCCGCTCGCGGAGAAGAAGCGGATCACCGTCTCGACCGAGCTCCACGTCCCGGACCCCGTCGAGCTGGATGAGCAGCGGACCGTGCAGGTGCTGAGCAACCTGGTCCAGAACGCGCTCAAGTTCACGGACGCCGGGGGCAAGGTGGTCATCAAGGCGTTCCTGCGCGATGGCGATCTGGTGACCGAGGTGACCGACACCGGCATCGGCATCGAGCCGGACGACCAGCGCAGGCTCTTCAAGCAGTTCAAGCAGGTGGATATGAGCTCGACGCGCGAGGTCGGCGGAAGCGGCCTGGGCCTGAGCCTCGCGAAGGCGATCGTCGAGGCCCACGGCGGCGAGATCGGGGTTCGCAGCAAGCCCGGCGCCGGCTCGACCTTCTGGTTCACGCTGCCGGAGCCCCCCCGGGGGAGCGCTTTACGCTGACGGGGCGATCGGGAGCGTGAAGTAGACGGTGGTGCCGACCCCCACCTGGCTTTCCAGCCAGATCGTCCCCCCGTGCGACTCGATGATCCCTTTCGCAATGGTCATGCCGAGCCCGGTTCCCGCCTGCGTCGTTCGGCTGCCGCGCCAAAAGCGCTCGAAGACATGGGGCAGCTCGTCGCCCAGGATGCCGGCCCCGGTGTCCGACACGGCGAAGCGCACCTGGTGTTCCTGGGGCACTGCGCGAACGCCGACAACGCCTCCCGGCGGCGTGAACTTGATGGCGTTGCCAATCAGGTTGAAGAGGACCTGGTGAATCCGTTGGCGATCGCATAGCACCAACGTCTCGGGCCCGATCACCTCGCTCTCGAGGCGGAGCGACTGGGCCGCCGCCAGCTCCTCCTGCAGCTCGAGAGCGCCATGGACGAGCGGGCCCACCAATTCCGGCAGGCGGGTCAGGGCGAGGTTGCCGGTCTCGAGGCTGGCGAGGTCCAGCAGGTCGCCGATCAGGCGGCTCATGTCCTGCGCGGAGCGCTGGATCGTGACCATGTTCTTGGTGGCGCGCCGCTCCTGGTCACCCCGCGGCCGCTTGCGGAGCAACAGCGTGACGCTCATCAGGATGACGTTCAATTGGTTGCGGAGGTCGTGGGAGACGATGGCCATCAAGTCCTCGCGCGTGCGGATCGCCTGGTTCGCCTTGCGTAACAACCGGGCGTTTTCGCGGGCCAGGGCCTCGGCGCTCGACTGGCGGGTTTCGACGATCGTGCGCCATTCGAGCGCGTTCGCGAGCTGGTTGACCACGGCGTTGATGAGCATCAGGTCCTGCTCGCTCGGGCGGGCGGCCGATTCGGTCTGCAAGACCCCGAAGGTGGGCCGGGCTTCGACCACGATCGGCAGCGCGATCAAGTGGCCGGGCCCGGCGCCGGAGGGCCCCGCCACGGCCCGCCTCCGCTGCGCCGGCGCGGCGCCCGTGAGGTAGGCGTAGGAGGCCAACGCATGGGCCTCGGCCCAGGAGCCGCCGGCGCCCTCGGCGGCGTGGGTGATCGTCCGCGGGGTGCCTGGCCCGAGGAGGACCACCACCACGCTGCGCAGCGCGAGCGCCCGCGCCAACAGGCCGATGATCGCGCGAACGGTCTCTTCCACGCTCTCGATGCGCACGATCAGCTGGCTGATTCCATAAAGTGTCGAGAGCCGCCGGTTCGCATCCGCGAGGTCTTCCAGGCCCGAGCCTCCAGGCGGGTTCACGCTCACGCGTTCGTGGACGGACCAAGCGCGGTGCGGCCCGGGTCGAAATGCTCGCCGATCCGAATGCCATGCTTATCGAGCGTGTAGGCATGGGCGCGCCGGTTATGCGCGCTATCGTGCGTGCTCACGACCAGGACGTAAGGCTCGAGCTTGCCCGCGATCAGCGCGTACCTGAGCACCAGGAAGTTGTCGGCCACCGAGGCGAAGCTCTGTGCCGGCGCTGTCTCGGTCGAATACAGGGACTCCGATTCGAGCAGCAACACGGTCGTCACGTCGAGCAGCTTGAACTGGGAGACGAGCACCAGGAGCATTTCCCGCAGCTCGTCGGGTGGCATCTTCGCCTGGGCCAGGTAGGCCGCCCCATCGAGCACCAGGCGGCGCGTCTTCTGCACGCGAATCAGGTCACCCAGCACCGAGAAGAATTGGCTGGTGCGGACGCTCTCCGGCGAGAGGTACCTGCATTCGATCAGCCCAGCCTCGGTGGCTTGCGCCCAGGGGAGCCCGAACGCCTTGGCGCTCCGCGCGATCTGGTCGGGCCCGTCATCGAGCGAGACGTAGATCCCCGGCTCATTCAGGGCCACGCCCTCGGCGATGAACTGGAGGCCCAGCGTGGACTTGCCGACGCCCTTGCTCCCCGAAACGAGCGTGACGCTGCGCTTGAGCAAGCCGCCGCCGAGCAGCGGATCGAGGCCCGGCACGCCGCTCGGCAGCCGCTCGCGTCCCAGCGGCGCAGGCGGTTGGCTCGGCGCGACCTCTTCGGAATAGCGCGGGAAGACTTCGACTCCGTTCCTGTTGATGACGATGCTGTGGCGGCCCTTGAGGTGGGCCGCGCGCCTGAGCTTGTAGATTTCCAGGTAACGCTGGCGCTCGAGCCCCTCCGAGGTCGAGGTGAGCAAGATGATGCCGTCGACCACCGTTTCTTCCACGCCGAAGCGGCTGATGTCGCTCGAGCCGTAGGCGATGTCGGTGGCGAAGAAGCCCACCGCCTCGGCGTTCTGGACGATGCTCGCCAGCTGGAAGATCTTCTCGCGCACCTGTTGCGGATCCCGCAGCTTGTGCATGAAGACCGACACCGAGTCGATCGCCACGCGCCTGGCCCCCATGGCGATGACGCGCCGCTCCATCATCAGCATGCCGGACTCCACCAGGATGTCCGGCTGCGGGATGAACACGATTTCGATCAGGCCCTTGGCGATCGCCCCGTCGATGTCCCAGCCGAAGGCGCGGGCGGCGGCCCGCAGGCGCTCGTCGGTCTCCTCGAACGAGAAGAGGATCCCCTTCTCCCCGCGCTCGGCGCCGCGGATGATGAAATCCAGCAAGACGATCGTCTTCCCGGTGCCGGCCACGCCCGAGACCAGGAGGCTGGAGCCGAACGGGATGCCGTCTCCCAGCAGGTCGTCGAGCTTCGAGATGCCGGTTTTCATGTGCTCGCCTTTACTGCAGCCGTCCTCCCGCCGCCGGATCGTGACGCGCGGCGCGAACACCTGGATGCCGCCTGCGGTGATGTCGAACGAATGGTTGTCGCGGCTGTGTTGCGTGCCCCGCATCTTGAGGACCCGCAGCTTCCGCAGCTCCTCGTCGTACTTCGTCTGCTGGTAGCACAAGATCTGGCCGTCGATGATCGAGAACAGCGGGTTCGACTGGATCTCCTGGGCCTCGAACTCGCCGAGCAGCAGGATCGTGGCCTCCCAGGCCATGAGGTTGACGGCGAGCGAGTAATGGAACTTCCGTAGCTCCTCCGACGACTCGGCGAAATCGTCGAAGACCTTGAAGCTGTCGATCACCACGAGCATCGGCTTGGTCTTCTTGACGTGCTCCATGATCTGGCGGGCGGCCTCGTGGATGCCATGGGCGACCAGCACCGATCCCAGGTCGATGAACTGGATCCCGTCGTCCAGCTTCTCCGCCGAAAAGAAGCTGAAAGGCGTGAGGTACCGGAGCAGCTTCGCCGAGGGCTCGGAGAGCGTGCTGAAGTAGAGGACGTGCTGCGTGGGGCCGGCGTTGTGGAAGCAGATTTGCTGGGCGAGAATCGTCTTGCCCGAGCCCGGCGGGCCCGAGATGACGATCATCGAGTCCTTGGGCAAGCCACCACCGAGGAGCGCGTCGAGGTTCGGAATGCCCGTTTCGATTCGCGCCAGCGCACGCTCATGTTTCATTGGTCTGCTCCCTTACGATCGAATCACCGGTTAGGATCGAATCACCGGTTTCTACGCATCCCTCGGCGACGGTGACCGTGGCAAGCGCCGCATGAAGTGCCGGGGTCAGGATCTCCGCGGTCAAGCTGCCGATCACCGTGAGCAGCTCCACCACCATGAAATGCAGGCCCTCCGCGAGCGGTTGCCGCTCCAGGCGGTCTAGCCGCCCGGCGAGCTCGTGGCAATCGATCCCGTCGCTGCCGAGCCGGAGGGCCGACAGCGCCGGGAACTGCTCGGTCGCGCTGTACAGCACGCGGTTGACGATGGCCGTCAGCGTGACGTTGCCCAGCGTGACGCCGGCCCGCCGCCAGATGGCGTTGAAAGCGGCTTCGAAAACGGCGAGGAGGCGATCGGCAGGAAGGTCGGGGCCCATTCGCTCGATCAAGGCGTCAACGCATGCGCGATGGTCCAACATGGTGGCTATGCTACCGGAAGTGGCACGCCACAGATAGGCCATGTTGCGCAGGAATTGGTGTCATCGGGGGCGCGAGCGCCGGGGCCTGGTTGGCCGCGCGCAGGGTAGGGTAGATGAGACCGACCATGTACGCCAATATCTTGATTCTGATCGCGATCGTCGCGTTCTTCCTGTATCTCCGAAGCGTCCGCCCGAAGCAGCTCGAGAGCGGCGACTGGCAAGTGGCCGACCATTCGGACGGCACGCTGCGCAGCGTCTTCGCCTTCTTCGCCCTCCTGATCGGCACCCAGTGGGCGCTTGGCGTGGGGAAGGCATTCTTGGAGATCCTCCCGAAGAATCCCGGTGGCAGCCTCCTCGGCATCCTGGTCGTGGCCGCGCTCTACGGTTGGTTGCTCTGGGTCCAGGGCCGCAAGGTCTTCGAGGCCCTGCACGCCGATCGCGGCGAGATCAACGTGGCCGACTGGCCCCTGGCCGCGGGCGAGCACCTGGAGTTGACCTACCGGCGCCGTTTCCACCGCGGGATGCCCGCGGGCGACATCAAGGCCGCGTTGGTGCATTACGAGGTGGCGCACGGGCATTTCGGCGGTCGTCATGGCAGCAAATTCAAGAACGTCGTCAAAAAGGTGCAGCTGGAAGACGGCGAGGCGTCCTTCAAGAGCAAGGAGCTCGTCGCCACCTGGCGCTTCCAGGTCCCGAACCCGATGGGCAACCCGATCGCGTCGTTGCAACGCGGCATGATCGACTACTTTTTCAACCGCCACCGGGACGACGAATGGTGGGAGCTCCAGATCGAGGTGCCCCTGCGCAGCGTCGGCACGCTCGACTCCCAGTTCAAGCTGGACATCACCTTCGTGCCGGGGCGTACGCAGTTTCATATGGGCGCCTGAGATGTCCAAGCATAGGGTACGGCCCTTCTGGCCTCTGCTGTTGGTGCTCCAGCTCGCCGTCCTGGCGGGCGGCGTCCCGGCCACTGCGGCGCCGCAGGCCATTCCTTACCTGGAGGTCGGCGAACGTCCCGGCGACGTCCGGCGGATGTCCCGGCTGATCATGGGCACCGATCACCTGGGGAAGGTGCCCGAAGCGCAGACGCTCGCCGTGCTGAACGAGGCCGTGCGCCTGGGCATCAACGCCTTCGACACGGCCCCCATCTACGAAGGCGGCATCGAGGCGAAGCTCGGCGCCTGGCTCAAGACCATGAACCGCCAGGACCTGCACGTGATCACCAAGGGCGGCTTCCCGCGGGACCTCGGGCCAGGCACCTACCAAAGCCGCCTGAAGGGCGAGCGCAGCCAGATCACCGCCAACGTGCTGGAGGAGGCCCGCGGGTCGCGTTCGCGGTACGACAAGCCCATCGCCATCTACCTGATGCACCGGGACGACGCCGACTACCTGGACTACGAAAGGGTGGCGAGGCCTCAGACGCCGGCCGTGACCATCCTCGAAGCTCTCTCCGACCCCGCGCTGCGGGAGAACTATCAGCAGATCGGCCTCTCGAACTGGGAAACGCCGCGGGTCGAGGAAGCGCGGCAGGTGGCCCGCGAGCGCCCCGAGCTGCTCCGGCCGGTCTGCAACAGCCCCTACTTCTCCCTGTTCGAGATGGGCCCCGTCACCATCCACTCAGGCGGGGTCCAGGTCACGCACGCCGACATGATGCGGCGCGACTTCCAGCCGGGCGTGAAGCTCATGACCTATTCGCCGCTGGGCGGGTTCTCGATCGCCAGGCCGGGCTGGAAGGCCGCGAAAGCGCGCGCGCTGGCGCTGAAGAACGACCATGACCGCTACTGGGGACACGTATACGACGCCCTCTTCCACGATGCCAACGCCGCGCGGTACGCGCGCGCCGTCGAATTCACGGCCCGCTTCAACGCGAGCCACCATACGCGCTACACCCTCGACCAGGTGCTGAACGCTTACGTGCTGGCCCACCCCCGCACCGACTTCCTCATCATCGGCCCGCGGACGATCGCGGATCTGCACCGCACCGTGGAGGCGCTGGCGCTCGCCAGGCACCTCACGCCAGCCGACCTGGCGTTTCTCCATGCGGGGCGTTGAGGATGACCATGGCCCGCGCCGCGATCCGCATCGAGCGCAAGCGCGAAGGTGCTCACGAGGCAGCGCGCACCCTCCGGCGCGTGCTGCGCGAGAAACGCCTGCTCGACGTGACGCCGGCCGAGGCCGCGGCGGCGAGCGGCCTGCCGATCGCGCTCTGCTCCGAGGCCCTGTTCCACCTGGCGAAGGCGTTCCCGGCGCGCCTGCGCGTGGACGAGGCCGGCACCATCCGCTTCACCTTCGCCTCGCTGCGGCCACGGGCGGCCGAGACGCCCTTCGCGCGGCGGTTGCGACGCCTCCGCGGCTGGTACCGGCGCCAGGAGGTGAAGCTGCTCGCCGTCGGGACCGCCATGCTGGCGCCGCTGGCGCTCTTCGCGATCGCCGGCAACGCGCTGGCCGTGTACGACGCCGCGCAGCAGGGCGTGGCGATCGGCTCGGCATTCGTGGTGATGGCCTGCCTGCTCTCGGGCCTCGCGATCGGCCTCGGCCTCGTGATGGCGGCTTACAACTCCCTGGTGATCGTCGCCGAAGCCCTGGTCCTGGGCCTCGTGCTCGGGCACCCGAAGGCCTGGCTCGTCGTCGCCGGGGTGATCCTGTTCTACAAGGGCCTCTTCCTGGCCGGGGCCTGGGTCGGCACCCTCGCCAACCCGGCCAGGGCCGAGGAGCGGGCCGCCAGGGCGCTCGACCCGGTGGCGTTCGCCGGGGCGATCCGGGCGGCGGTGCAGGGCTTCCTGTTCGGCCCGCCGCGAGCGCCTGATGACGCCCTCGCCGACGAGCGCCGCCTGACCGCGTTCCTGGTCCACCACCGTGGCGTGGCCACGCCCGGCGACCTGATGGGCCTCTTCGGCTGGGACGCCGAAACGGCGAGCGCCCACCTCCCGCGCCTGATGGTGGACTACGGCGGCGAGCTCGTGGTCACGGAGCACGGCGGGCTGGTCTGCCGCTTCGATCCGATGGGCAAGGCGCCCACGGAGGTGGCGCCGGAGCCCACGGCGCTGGGACGCGAGCTCGCGGCGCTGGGGGTCGAGCCCGCGGCGCTGGGTCTCGATCCCGCCAAGGTGTGGAAGGCCCCAGCTGAACCGGTCCTCGAGGCGGATACACGCCCGTCCTACGAGCGCGACGCTTCGCCGCGCCTATGGGGTTGCCCGTGGTGGGCCGCCGCGGGTGCCTTCGCGGCGATGGGCGTCGGCCTGGCGGGGCTCGCCGCTGATCCCGAGTTGACGTGGTTTCCGGGCCCGGGCACCTGGGCCGCATTGGCCCGCGACGAAGGAATGCGGGTGTTCATGCAAGGCTTCGGCGTCTACCCCTACCTCGCCGTGCTGGCCCCCACGCTCGCGCGCCTGGCCAGCTGGATGCGCCGCTGGTGGGCCCACCGCGCCGAGCGCGGCTTCCGGACGCTGCTACGGGTGGCGGCGGAAGAACCCGCGGGACGCCTGATGACGGGTGTCGATCTACGCGCGCTGGTGCGGCTGGGTGGTGAGGTCGACGTGGAGCGCAGCGAGGGCGAGCGCCTTTGGGTGCACTTCCCGCTGCTCGCCTCGGCCGCGGCCGAAGCCGCTATGCTCCGCGCCGCTGCCCCGGCGCCGCAGGCCGCGATCGTGTACGACACGCACGCGGCCTCCGAAACCTAGGCACCGAAGCGTTTGAGCGCGTCGAAGTCCTTGGTCTTGAAGCGCCCGATCAAGGTGGGTACGAGGTTGATCGCCAGGCCGGCGCCGACGCCGATCAGGCCGTAGAGCAGGCCCAGGCCACCCCAGCCGGTCGCGGCGTACTTGATCGCGGTCGCCACGCCGTAGACGATGCCGCCCACCGCCACCACGTCTCCGGCGGGATGCAGCAGGCCTTCGCTGAGGCTGTTGAGCTGGTTGTCGACAGCGACCACCTGGCCCTTCTTGCCGTCGAGGTACACCACGCCGCCGGCCTTGGTGCCGGTCAGCTTCATCGAGGCTGCGGACGCCACGAAGGTGTCGTCGCCCAGCTTGAAGAACACGTCGTCCGCCCCGTTGGACCTGGCTGCGGCGATCGCGGCTTGTTCCTGCCCGCGCTTGAGGCGCAGGACGTCGTGCGGCTGGGTGACGCGGCCGTTGATGATCAAATCGCTCATGCGGTTCGGCTCCTGAAACGGTGGACTTGGTAGCAACCTTATCGCTGCTAGCCGGTGCGAATTCGGTTAAGGCTTGACTAAGGTGAGGAGTACTAACGGTTAAGGGAATTGAGCAGGCCAGAACCTTCTCTTCTAGCGGCCAAGTCGCGGCCGGCGGATTTGGCGCGCACCTCGGGGTCCCGAGCGAGGGTCGTGGGGGCGTGGCTGTCTGCCTCGCGCGCAGGTGGCGAGGTCGGGAT